>NZ_JAKUMO010000001.1:0-549259 GCF_037026475.1 Ensifer sp. MJa1
GGCAGCATGACTGCGCTACTGCGGTCGACTTGCTTTACTTGACTCAGACGGCCCCGTTACCGAAGTCCTGACCCTAGATCTTGCCGGGGCAGGTGGCGTTGACGAGCGGGATCTTCGCTTCCGCGGCGCCGACAAAAGCCAGTGTCGGGATCATGATGCCTAGCAGGCGCAGCGAGGTTTTCATCATGGTCTCCAGTGTGAGTTGTGGCCGTGTCGGTCAATTACCGTGACAGGCGGCTCAAGGAAGTCAAGCACCGCACAGTGTCATCAACCCGTCATCAATCCGATTGTTTTTTTGCGCTGCACAAGATAGAGGATTGCAGCCGAATTTTGTGCAAATGCCGTTTCGCGGAGCAGGTCGTCGCTGTCCTCGAGGGCATCGCGCCAGCATCGCTCAAAGGGCAGGGCGCCGGCGCGGATTGGAGGGTCCGGACATGAAGACGTTCACCACGATTGCCGAGTTGCGTTCAGCCCTTGCCGAAGATCGGCGGGCAGGCAAGACGGTCGGTTTCGTGCCGACCATGGGCTACCTGCATGTCGGCCACATGGAGCTGATGCGCCGTGCAGGTGAGGAAAACGACGTCGTCGTCGCCAGCATCTTCGTCAACCCGCTGCAGTTCGGCGCCAACGAAGACCTCTCCAAATATCCGCGTGATCTCGCCCGTGACCAGGCGATGCTCGAAGCGGGGGACGTGGACTATCTGTTCGCCCCCGGCGTTGTCGACATGTATCCGCGGCCGATGGAAACGGTGGTCGACGTGCCGACGCTTGGCAGCGAGCTCGAAGGCTCGGTTCGCCCCGGCCATTTCGCCGGCGTTGCCACTGTCGTCACCAAGCTCTTCAACATCGTCCAGCCCGATCGCGCCTATTTCGGCGAGAAGGATTTCCAGCAGCTGCAGATCATCCGCCGCATGGTGGAAGACCTCGCCCAGCCGGTGACGGTGATCGGCGTGCCGACGGTGCGCGAGGCCGATGGGCTCGCCTGCTCGTCGCGCAATGTCTACCTGACGGTCGACGAGCGTCGCGCCGCGGCGATCGTGCCGAAGGCGTTGGAGGAGGCCACGCGGCTGGTCGCTTCCGGCGTCAGCGACGTGGCAGCGCTTGAAAAGGCCGTCACCGCGTTTCTGGAAAGCGAGCCGCTGGCCAAGCCCGAGGTCGTCGCCTTGCGCGATCCCGAGACACTGGAAACGATCGAAACGATTGGCGAGCGGCCGGTGCTGCTGCTGCTCTTCGTCCGCTTCGGCACGACGAAGCTGCTCGACAACCGCGTGATCGCCCCGAAATCCGCGTCCTTTGCAAAGGTTGCCTGACATGAGCGTGCAGTCACAGAAGCGCCGCCTCAGCCCCGCCAACATAGAAGCGCTCAAAGGCGAGCGGCCGATCGTCAGCCTCACGGCCTATACGACGCCGATCGCAAGGCTGCTCGATCCGCATGTGGATTTCCTGCTCGTCGGCGATTCCGTCGGCATGGTGCTTTACGGTCTCGACACCACGGTCGGCGTGACGCTCGAGATGATGATTGCCCACGGTCAGGCGGTCATGCGCGGCTCGCAGCAGGCCTGCGTCGTCATCGACATGCCCTTCGGCTCCTATCAGGAATCGAAGGAGCAGGCGTTTCGCAGTGCCGCGCGGATCCTGAAGGAAACCGGCTGCAGCGCGGTGAAGCTCGAGGGCGGCGCGGAAATGGCCGAGACGGTCGAATTCCTCGTCAGCCGCGGTATCCCGGTTCTGGGTCACGTCGGGCTGATGCCGCAACTCGTCAACACGACCGGTGGCTACCGCTCGGTCGGCCGCAACGACAAGGAAGTGGCAAAGATCCGCCGCGACGCCAAGGCGATCGACGATGCCGGCGCCTTTGCCATCGTCATCGAGGGCACGGTCGAGCCGGTTGCCCGCGAGATCACCGCGGAACTGAGGTCGCCGACGATCGGCATTGGCGCGTCGCCTGCCTGCGACGGCCAGATCCTCGTCTCCGACGACATGCTCGGGCTCTTCAACGACTTCAAGCCGCGCTTCGTCAAGCACTTCGCCGAGCTTGCGCCGGCGATCTCGAAGGCCGCCGAGGACTATGCCGCCGAGGTGAAGGCGCGTAGCTTCCCGGGCATCGAGCACACGTTCCAGGTCAAGAAGTGAGCGGCGGCAGTCCGCAGGGACCTCCAGGATCTTGATGCAATACGCACCGGTTTCTTGATCGGTGCGCCTTTTGTTCAAGCCTCGTTCGCCGAGGCATCATAAAATTCAATCATTGTATCAGCGCAATTGAATTGTTGCCGGGGGCGCAAGCGCCTATCAGTCCGGCACCGGCTGAACGCGCATATGCCGCGGCCGGCGGAGGTTTCCATGACAAAAGACGATTTCTGGGAGGGTGTGCGCGGCGGCTTTCCCATCATGCTGGCAGCGTCACCCTTCGGCGCGCTCTTCGGGGCACTTGCTGTTGATAACGGCTTTACCATTGCCGATGCGGTGTTCATGAGCGCGACCGTCTATGCCGGTGCCAGCCAGATGGTCGGCATCGAGCTCTTCGGCAATCACGTCCAGCCCTGGCTGGTGGTGCTTTCGGTCTTTGCGGTCAACTTCCGTCACGTGCTCTATTCGGCCTCGATTGCCAAATATGTCCGGCACTTCACCCCCGGGCAGAAGTTCCTGGCTTTCTTCCTCTTGGTCGATCCGCAATATGCCGAAACCGAGAAGCGCGGCGAGCGCGGCCTGCCGATCACCTTCTCCTGGTATCTCGGCTTTGCGCTCATCATCTACATTCCCTGGATCATCAACACGCTTGCCGGTGCGATCTTCGGCCAGCTGATCGGCGATCCCAAGGCGATCGGCCTCGACGTGCTCCTGCCGGTCTATTTCATGGGGCTGGTCATGGGCTTCCGCAAGCGTGACCGGTTCCTGCCGATCGTCACCGTCTCGGGGCTTGCGTCGGTCGCCGGCATGCATTTCGTCGGTTCGCCCTGGCATGTGAGCATCGGCGCGCTTGCCGGCATCGTGCTTGCCGCCTGCCTGCCGCCGAGCAATCAGGCGCCCGCACCCACCGGCATCGAGAAGGAGGCGTGAGCATGGATCCGCAACACCTCAACCTCATCTACCTGATCATCGCGGCGGCGGTTGCGACTTTTCTCACGCGCGTCGGCGGCTACATCCTCATCACCCAGATGAAGGAGATCCCGCCGCGGCTGGAGGCGGCGCTCAACGCCGTGCCTGCAGCGGTTTTGACGACGCTGGTCGCACCCGCCTTCGTCTATGGCGGGCTCGACGTGACCATCGCCATGTTCGTCGCCTTCACCATTGCGCTCGGCCTCAACCTCTCGACGCTGCGCATGCTCGTCATCGGCTGGGCGGTGGTGATGTTCATCCGGCACGTGTTGATGTAGGTCATCCGCAAGCGACGCTGCGTCGACGTCTTCGGGGCAGGGCTTGCGTTGCCGGTTGCGATTGGCGGCGCATGCATCCTGGATTATCATCCCTTCGTTGCCGGTGAGGCAGGACGAAGCCGCGCGCCATAGGGCGCGCGATGCTGCAACGCGCAGCCTCCCGGCGGTGGAGGAGCGATCATGTTGACCAGATTATCGATTGTCCTGTTGCTGGCGCTCGCGCCGGCCGCGGCCTTTGCCAATCAGTGCCCGACGATGATGACCGCGATCGACGCGGCCATGCAGACCGCGTCCTTGTCCGATGCCGACATGGCGAAGGTCAAGGAACTGCGCGCCAAGGGTGAGGCGCAGCACCAGGCTGGCGACCACGCCGGTTCAGAGGCGACACTCGGCGAAGCGAAGAAGCTTCTGGGCATCTAAACGAGAATCCGGCATTTCCGGAGGCCAAGGTCTGGCAAGAGAGGGCGCAGCACGCTAGCGGCTGCGTGACGCCTATTTGTCTGGGCTCCCACGACAGCAGGAGCCCAGCAGAAAGCATGACTCAGCGTGAAAGCGCTTCCGTTGCGGCCTTCAGCCAGTTGCGGGTGTCGTCGCTGGCCAGCAGCGGCAGGAGCTTTTCGCGCGTCTCGGCGTGGTAGGCATTGAGCCAGCCGAGCTCCTCGTCGGTCAGAAGCGCCGGCAGCACCAGGCGGCGGTCGATCGGGCAGAAGGTCAGCGTGTCGAAGCCGAGCATCGGCAGGTCGCCACCGGCAACCATCTCTGCCGCCTGCACCACAATCAGGTTCTCGATGCGGATGCCGAAGGCGCCCGGGCGGTAGTAGCCGGGCTCGTTGGAGAGGATCATGCCGGGCAGCAGCTCCTGCGTCGAAAGCCTTGCGATGCGCTGCGGGCCTTCATGCACCGAGAGGTAGGAGCCGACGCCGTGGCCGGTGCCGTGGGCATAGTCGGCGCCTGCCTTCCAGAGCGCGATGCGGGCGAGCGGATCAAGATCGACACCGCGCGAACCCTTGGGGAAGCGCGCGAGGCTGATCGCGATCATGCCCTTGAGGACGAGGGTGAAGAAGCGCTTCTGCTCTTCGGGCACGGCGCCGATTGCGACCGTGCGGGTGATGTCGGTGGTGCCGTTGATGTATTGGGCGCCGGAATCGATCAGGAACATGGTGCCCGCTTCGATCGGCTGGTCGGTGGCCGTGGTCACGCGGTAGTGCATGATCGCCGCATGGGCGCCGGCGCCCGAAATCGTGTCGAAGGAGATGTCCTTCAGCGGGTTCTGCATGCGCTCGCCGACGGTGGCGCGGGCGGCCTCAAGCTGGTTCGTCGCGGCGATCTCGGTGACGGTGCCGGGCTGCTGGCGGTCGAGCCAGGCGAGGAACTCGACCATGGCGGCGCCATCCTGCAGGTGGGCGCGGGTCGAGCCTTCGATTTCGGCCTTGTTCTTCTGGGCGCGCGGCAGGCGGGCGGGATCGACGGCTTCGACAACCTTGCCGCCCTTGGAGCGGATCAGCTCGGAAATGGCGAAGGATGCGAGATCCGGATCGAGCATGACCGCGGCGCCGGCAGCACCGAGTGCGCGCAGACGATCGTCAAAGGTCGACGGCGCGACGATGTCGGCGATCTGGGTGAGATAGGCTTCCTGCTCGATACCGGTCTTGCGCTTGTCGAGGAAGAGCTCGGCGCGGCCGTCGGCGTGGATGATGGCGCGAGCGAGCGGATGCGGCGTATGCGGCACGTCGGACCCGCGGATGTTGAAGGTCCAGGCGACGGAGGAGGGGTCGGTCAAGACGACGGCCGAAGCGCCCGCCTTGCCGAGGCCGGCGGCGATCGTCGCGATCTTGTCCTTGGCAAGTTCGCCGGCATGCTCGATCGGCTGGATCGTTACCTTGCCGAGCGGGGCGGCCGGCCGGTTCGCCCAGATCCTGTCGAGCGGGTTGTGGTCGAGGAAGACGAGCGCGCCGCCGATGGTGGCGAGCGCCTTTTCCAGCCGCCGCACTTCCGCGCCTGAGTGCAGCCACGGATCGATGCCGAGCTTGAAGCCCTTGGAGCCATGATTTTCCAGCCAGAGATGCGGCGGCTCGCCGATGAGGTCGCCGCCGGTAAAGACGCTACCATCCACCTGTTCCTTCAGCTGCGTGACGTAACGTCCGTCGACGAAAACGACCGCTTCACGTTGCGTGATGAGCGCGACACCGGCCGAACCGGTAAAGCCCGTCAGCCAGGAAAGCCGCTCGGAGGAGGCGGGCACGTATTCGCCCTGGAATTCGTCGGCGCGCGGCACGAGAAAGCCATCGATGCTAAGCGCTGCGAAGGACGCGCGCAGGGCTTCGGTGCGCTCCTTGCCAAATTGCGGCGTGGAGGTGACTTCGAAAGACTGAAACATGGGGGAATTCCGGTAGAGTGAGCGGCAAACCGCGGGAAAGATGTGGCGCCATGTTAGCGGAAATGGCCCGTGGCGGGAAAGAGGCGATATCCTGCGGGGGCGCGTCGCCCACCGCTCTTGCAACGCTTCAGGTTGTGCGCACATTTAGGAGCAATTGCCCATTGATCATACATATGCGCCCAGTGCATGGCACCCATGCTAAGAAGTCCCTTTCTCTATCGGAATAATGGTTTATAAGCCCGCTCAACGAACACGGACGAACATCCGGTGGTTCAAAAGCCTGCAGTTCCGAGAATAGTTGATCATTCTGTTCTCCTCCTCCCTCAAGGGTGGTCAGCTTCGGAACGGTAGACGCCCGCTCGAGCGCTCCTCCTCCTCAGGCTCGCGGGCATGGTTGGCCACAAGCCAGCCAGCAGGCGATGCCATTGGCATCGCCTTTGTTTCGAAAGGCCGCCCGTCATGATGGACGTGGCGGCCTTTTCGTTTTTTCCGGCTTTGCTTGGTGAAGGTGGCGGTACCCGCGCTGCGCCTGGAAAGCGCCCCTCTCCTCGGGTTTAACCCGAGGACTAACCCTCTCCCCGCAGGCGGGGCGAGGGGACGTGCCCGACCGCGGCCGCCATGCGCTGACGTTGGTTGTCGGCCGGGAGCGCTCCTAGAGGTGGCAATGACGAATGGGAGCTTGATGTGTGGACAGCACGGATGCTGCGCGTCCCTTCGCCCCACTTGCGGGGGAGAAGGTGCCGGCAGGCGGATGAGGGGCAGCCCCAAACATCCGCGCCCGCGCCTCACTTCTCCAGATGGATCGTCACCCAGCCGTTGCGCCAGATGGTGCGCACGTGGCGCAGGTGCTGGCCGTTGTAATGGGCGAGCACCTTCCAGCGCTGTTCGGCGAGAATGCCTGACAGGATCACCGAGCCGCCGGGGGCGAGGTTGGCGACGAGTTGCGGCGCCATCTTCATCAGAGGCCGGGCGAGGATGTTGGCGATGATGAGGTCGAAGGGACCGTTGGTGCTAAACGCTGTCGAATGAAAGCCGGGCGCGGTGGCAAAGGTCATGCCGGTGACGACGCCGTTCACCCGGGCGTTATCCCGGGCGACGCGGGTAGCGATCGGGTCGATGTCGGTGGCAAGCACCGGCACGTGCATGAGCTTCCAGGCGGCGATCGCCAAGACGCCGCTGCCGGTGCCGAGGTCGAGCACCTTGCGAATGGTGCGGGTGCGGGCGACCGAGGCGAGCACCTCGAGGCAGCCGGCGGTGGTGCCGTGATGACCGGTGCCGAAAGCCTGGCCGGCATCGATCTCGATGGCGATCTCGCCGGTCTTGACCTTGTCACGGTCGTGCGAGCCGTGCACGACGAAGCGGCCGGCGCGCACCGGCGCCAGGCCTTCGAGCGACTTGGCGATCCAGTCGATGTCCGGCAGAACTTCGCGTTCGATCGGAAGATGGGAGAAATCGCCTGCCAGCGCTTCGCTCAGCCGCGCGTTCACGCTCTCCTCGTCGACCGTCATCATGTAGATCGAGGCTTCCCAGACGTCGCGCTTCTCGTCGACTTCCGTCGTGCCGATGGCAAAGTCCTCTTCGCCGAAGACCTCGCTCATGCGGTCGAGCACGGCTTCCGCCTGCTTCTCGGTGGTGGTGACGAAAAGTCTGATCTCGCTCAAGGCTCTGTCCTTCGGGCTGGCACATCCGACCACCTCGCATCGCGCCGTGCCATGGAGGCGGCGCGTGGGGCGGTGGCAATCGTGTGCTGTGCGCTATCACGATTGCTCCATAAAGCAAAGCGCCGGACAGGGCCGGCGCTTGCAACTGCATCTTTCGCGGGGGGAACTGGTCGTCTCAGCCCTTGGTGAGGTTTTCCAGCTTCTGGACTGCCGTTTCCGGGTTCTCCTCGTAGGCGATCGTGCCTGAGAACTTGCCGTCGGCATCGAGCAGGAACACCGAGGCGCTGTGGTCCATGGTGTAGTCGCCATCGGGCTTGGCTGGATCGACCGGCACCTTCTTGGCGTAGACGCGGAAGCCCTTCACCATCTCCATCACCTTGTCGGCCGGGCCGGAAATGCCGGTGATGCGCTTGGAGACGTTGGAAACGTACTGGCCGAGGATCTCCGGAGTGTCACGCTCGGGATCGACGGTGATGAAATAGGCCTGCAGCTTGTTGCCTTCCGGGTCGACCTTTTCCAGCCAGCCGTTCAGTTCGAACAGCGTCGTCGGGCAGACTTCCGGGCAATGGGTAAAGCCGAAGAACAGCGCGGTCGGCTTGCCGGTGAAGGCCTTCTCGGTAATCTCCTTGCCGTCCTGGGCGACGAGCGTGAACGGCACGCCGAAGGGACCGGAGGCGGCCTGCTGCTTGGATTGCGTCATCTCATAGGTCAGCCAGCCCAGAATGCCGGCCATGACGACGACGGCGGCCCAAAGGACGATGCGGATGGTTTTCATGCGTGTTACCGATTTTGTTGGGGCCCAACGGCCGTGTCCGGTTGATCGGGCCTTGATACCGCCTTCACGGAGACCGCGCAAATGGGACAATTGCCGCAGGTTGTGGGAAGGTGGTCGCCGCCGGTTGCCCCTCATCCGGCCTGCCGGCCACCTTCTCCCCGTTTTGACGGGGAGAAGGAGACTCGCGGAGCCGCGGCGGCCAACTCAATGCCGTTTCATCGCGGCCACTTTTCCAAAGCGGGCGGGCAAATCAGTTGTGGTGAAGGGTGGGCGAATGTTGCTTCAGAAACACCACGAAAGACCGGACTGGGCGAGCGCCAGGAACATTTCGGCGCCGTTCTCCATCCAGCCGCGGAAGGCAAGCAACAGCACAATGGCGATCGCGGCGGCGATGGTCGCGACAAGAGGGAGGCGGATCGAGCGCTGCGTCTTGGTATTCATGGCGCCATCATAGCAGGTCGGCCGGTGAGGGGAAGCGGCCCGTTCTTGATGAGACCGCGGGAGCGCTTCCGTCGGAGGATGGATGAATTGGCAATGCACCCCGGGTGCTCTGATGGATTGTGCCCGCAAATGCCGGGAAAACCGGCGCTTGCAGCGCATATGCGAAAATACGCAAATAACCGTGTCCCCTGGGGATAAGGCGCCCGCCTTAGCGAATGCTTAAGGTCTGTTTGCCAGTGTTTTTCCACGCGGGGAGAGTGTTCGCACCTCGACATGACATGAGGTCATCCGGTTCGACCGGCCCCGGCTTTCCGCATCGATCGTAGGAGGATCCCGCTTCAGGCGGATCCGTGACCATGGACTCCCTATGACTGCCACATCTACCCCCCTGAAGCGCAATCTTTCCGTGAGCCAACGGCTGGCGACGCTTGCCGGTGCCGCTTTCGTCGGTTTCGGCTCCGTGCTCGGGGTCGGCTGGTATCAGGGCATTGAGGCCAGCAACGCCCTGCAAGGGGCGATCGCGGCGCAGAATGGCCTGACGAGCGTCGACGAGGTGCGGTTGGCGACCACCAATCTCGTGCTCAACGCGATGGACAGCATCATCGACCGCGACGAGGGGGCGATCCAGCCGGCACGCGCGGCCAGCATCGCGCAGCTCCTGAAGCTGCTCGAAACGAAATCGGCCGACATCAAGGTGCTCGCGACCCTGCTTGGCCGCAGCGACGCGCTCTTTACCTTTGACGCCGATGTCGCCGAACTGCGTCAGGCGATCGGCACGGACCTGAAGACGCTGATCGAGGGCAAGGCTTCGGCCGACGACTTCGGCAAGATCGACGACGCGATCGATGGCGCCGGCGAACGGGTGGCAACGGCGCTGACGACACTTTCTGAAGCAGCAACCGGGTTGGTGCAGACGCGCGTTGCCGAGGCGCGCGCCGTGTCCGACCATGCCTTTCAGCTTCAGGTGGCGGCCGGACTGCTCGCCATGGCGACGCTGCTCTATCTTCTCTGGTTCCACGGCAGCACGCTTCGCGCCGGGATCCTCAATCTGCGCAACGGCATGCAGCGGATCCAGAACGGCGACCTGACGACCAAGATCGAAGCGCTCGACCGCGGCGACGAAATCGGCGCGATGGCGCGCTCCGTCGACCTCTTCCGCCTGGCGGCGATCGAAAAGCAATCGCTCGAGCAGAGTGCTGCCCACAGCCGCCGCGAGATCGAGAAGGAACGGGAACAGCAGCAGAGCGAGCGCGAGGAGGTGGTGCGCCGCATCCAGGCGGCGACCGACAGCCTCGGCCGCGCCCTGACCCAGCTTGCCGACGGCGACCTTGCGGTGGCGATCGACCGGCCGTTCGACGGCAATCTCGATCAGCTCCGGCAGAACTTCAACCAGACGGTCGAGCGGCTGCGCGTGGTGCTTTCGAGCGTCAAAGAGAACGCCCTTTCGATCGAATCGAACGGCCGCCAGATGCGCTCGGCCGCAGACGATCTCGCCCGCCGCACCGAGCGGCAGGCCGCCTCACTGGAGCAGACTTCGGCCGCGCTCGACGAAATCACCGTGACGGTGCGTACCGCGACGCAGCGCGCCGAAGAGGCGAGCCGCATGGTCGACGAGACCCGCACCAATGCGGAAGAGTCCGGCCGCATCGTCGGCGAGGCGATCGCTGCCATGGCGCGGATCGAAGGCGCCTCCAACGAAATCGGCAAGATCATCAACGTCATCGACGAGATCGCTTTCCAGACCAACCTCCTGGCGCTGAACGCCGGTGTCGAGGCGGCGCGGGCGGGCGAAGCCGGCAAGGGCTTTGCCGTCGTGGCGCAGGAAGTGCGCGAGCTGGCGCAGCGCGCTGCCGGTGCCGCCAAGGACATCAAGGCGCTGGTCAGCCGCTCCGGCACCGAAGTCGGCAGCGGCGTCAAGCTGGTCCAGGCGACGGGGGAGGCGCTCGGTCGCATCGGCGCCGACGTCGCCCGTATCAACGAACACATGACCTCGATCGTCATGGCGGCGCGCGAGCAATCGACCGGGCTTGGTGAAATCAGCACCGCTGTCGGCCAGCTTGACCAGATGACGCAGCAGAACGCCGCCATGGTCGAGCAGACCAACGCCTCCAGCCACACGCTGGCGCAGGACGCCGAGCGCCTGACCGGGCTTGTCGGCCAGTTCCGCGAAGGCCACGGCATGCAGCGCGCGATGCACACGTCGGCGCCCACGCCGGTGCCGTCTGTTGCAAAACCCATCACGTCCATGCAGGCAAGACCCTCGTCGGCAACGAGCGCCCAGCGCCCGGCCGTCGGTCAGCGCCCGGCTGCCACCGGCACCAGCGAGCCGGTGCCGCTGCGCAAGATCGGCTCCGCCAAAATGGCCTCGTTTCCTACTCCATCTCCCGCCAAGGCCCTGATGGGCAAGCTTGCGGGCGCATTCGGCAACAAACCGGGCTCCGTGCCGTCGACGACGGCCTCCGGTGAGAACTGGGAAGAATTCTGATCATGAGCAACGCAATCAAGCAGTCCGGTGCCTATCTCGAAATCGTGTCGTTCCACTTGGGCGACCAGGAATTCTGCATCGACATCATGGCGATCCGCGAAATTCGCGGCTGGGCGCCGGTCACCCCGATGCCGCACACGCCTCCTTACGTGCTTGGCCTCATCAACCTGCGCGGTGCGGTGATCCCGGTCATCGACATGGCCGCCCGCCTCGGCATGAAGATGACCGAGCCGTCCGAGCGCTCGGCGATCATCGTCACCGACATCGCCGGCAAGCTGGTTGGCCTGCTGGTCGAACAGGTTTCCGACATGATGACGATCAAGAGCGAAGCGCTGCAGCCGGCGCCGGAGATCATTCCGGAAGCGCAACGCGCCTTCTGCCGCGGCATCGTCGCGCTGGAGAAGACCATGGTGTGCTTCCTCAACCTCGACACGGTCATCGCCGACGAGCTGGCCCACGCCGCCTGATCCCGATCAGGACAGCGATTTCAAAGACGCCCCGGTTAGCGTGCCGGGGCGTCTTTGCGTTTTGGCACACAACTACCGTCATTCGCCCAGGTAGTGGAACCCGGGGGTCAAGTTAAACTTCCGCAATGAATTTCACGCTTGGGCGATGCCATTGTGACAAAACGTCATGTGGTCAGTGGGAATACTTGTACTAATTTAGCGTTGTTGCCGGGCGCCCGAACGGAGGCCGTGTGCCTGGTCCCAACAACAGGAGTTGAACCTATGACAATCTCTGTAAGGAAACTCATCGCCACGCTCTCCGTAACGATGCTGATGGCTGGGCCGGCTCTGGCCGACAGCTACTATCAGGGCATCGATCCCAACAATCCTCCCGGAACGCAGAACCACCGGGCAATGCCGATGATGCGCAATTCCACAGCGCCGGTTGACACGATGTCGACGGGCAGCATCAACAGAACCGTGACGCCGACCCCGGTCTATCGCGATCGCCAGCCCTACGGTGGTTACCAGGGCGGTGACGGCGACTACTACCAGGGCATTGTCCCGCCGAGTTCCTACTAGAGCGCTGAGCGTTCATTTGAACGCATGAAGGACGCTTTGGCACATTGAGTTTCTGCATGTATTTGTCCCTTGATCGGCGACGATCAATGGACACCTGCAGCAGGCGAGGGTGATTTCGAGCGGCGTGCAGCGTGGGACTGACGGCAGTCCCCCGTTTCGCTCAGGTCAGGTTTGCGAAGCGCCCGCAGAAGGGCGGGCGCTTCAAGCCAGTGGTGCGGCCAGCGGTTCGCCCGACCGTTCGGCCCGATCGTCCAGCACATTCGTTCAGCAAAGCAGATCTGCGGCCGCCTTATTGCGGCTTTCCGTTCTGCCATACGATCGACTGTCCGTAGAGCGGGACGGTGGCAATCGACATCTTGGCCGATCCGTCGGTCAGTTCGCGCGAATGCGCGAGATAGATCAGGGTATCGTTCTTGCGGTCATAGATGCGCGTGACCAAAAGGTTCTTCCAGACAAGCGACAGCCCGGCGCGAAAGACTTCCTCGCCTTCCTTGGAAAGCTCGATATCGCCGATTTCGATCGGCCCGGTCTGGCGGCAGGCGATCGAATTGTTCGACGGATCCTCAAACCAGTTGCCGTTCTTCAGCCGGTCGATGACGCTGCGGTCGAAATAGGTGACGTGGCAGGTGACGCCCTTGACCTTCGGGTCGCTGACGGCGTCGATCATGATGTCGTTGCCGAGCCAATCGACCCCGACTTCACCGACGGTATCGGCGCGGGCCGGCAGGGTGGCAACCGTGAGGGCGGCAAACCCTGCGAAACCGGCAAGGACGAAGGCACGAAACGAAGGCAGCATGTATATCCTCCTGCGGGCGTTGTGCGCCGTCTGGCGCGAGCTCGCTGTCGCCTCGTAAGATGGTGAGCGTTACCCTTCCGTCGGGTCTGGCTGAAGGAACGCACAGGGCGACAGTCCCGTTCACATAGGTTCGGCGAACCGCTTTACAAGGCGACTGTTAGAAGGCGACTGTTGCGAGGGATGCGGTCGTGTCGACGGTCTAGCCGGTGCCGCGCAGCAGGCGTGGCTCTGCGGTGCGACTGTCGGCGGCGCGCAGTTGCGCGGCCGCACCGGCAAGCGCCCGGGAACTGGCGTCCGGCTGGAAGCGGCCGGCAATCGTGCAGCGGTCGCGCCCGTCGGCCTTGGCATCGTAAAGTGCCATGTCGGCGCGGATCATCACGTCGCTGATCGTGTCGCCGGGTGCGGCTTCGGCAAGGCCGATGCTGACCGTCAACCGGATCGGGCGATCGAAGCGACCGATCGGCGTGTCGCGGACCGTGCGGCCGATCTCTTCGGCGAGCGCAAAGGCGGCGTCTTCATTGTGATTGGAAAGGACGATCCCGAATTCTTCACCGCCGATGCGCCCGAGCGTGCCGCGCCCGGCAAGACAGGCGCTGACGGTGCCGGCAAAATGACCAAGGGCCGCATCGCCGACCGCGTGGCCATAGCGGTCGTTGATCTGCTTGAAATAATCGAGATCGAGCAGCAGGAAGGCGACCGGTTGTCGCCGCGCCTGGCTGTTGGTGAGCGCGCGCTGGCCAAGATCGAGCAAGGCGCGACGCGACAATACGCCGGTCAGCTCGTCGCGGGCGATCGCACTCTTGAGATCGGTGATGACCCGGTTCTGGATCATCAGGATCACGCCGAGAAACAGCGCCGGCAAATAAAAGTAGTCCATGGCCGCGCAGGCGAAATCCCAGGCGACCGGCGCCAGCGGCGCGGACGCGGATACGTGCGTCACGGACGACAGCGCGGTAACGGCGATCAGTGCCGAACAGCCGAGCGCCACGCAGGCAATGGTGCAAAGGCGTTCGACAGGGCCGGGCAGCTGTCGGCGGTGCTGGGAACAGACGGCGATGATCAGGACGAAGGCGGCTGTAATGCCGACGGCCGATAGCGCATGCAAGGTGGTGCTGTTGGCGCCGAGGACCGCGACCGTCAGCACGACGGCAACAAGGCAAGCGGACGTGACGAGAGGGGTCGACAGGGGCTCCACGACGCCGAGCGCGCGGCGAAAGCCTGAAAGCACGAACAGGCAGGCACCGGCGAGGAAGGCGATGCCGATCAGTGAAAGCGGCCGAAGCGCCGGCAGTTCGGAGAGCATCAGAAACAGCATGGCCACGCCGGCGATGGCGCAGGCGACGGCAAATTCCGTGCCCCCCTCAACCATCGAGGCGCGCAGCGAAATCAGCACCGGCAGCATCGCCAGGAGGGCAATGATCGATATGGCAGGGAGAAAGCTCATTTCGAAACGGCCTGTCGTGCTAAAGTCAACAAAGGCGGCTTGCGTCACAGCCAGATATGCAAGCGCAATTGGTAGCGACGGCGCCTTAACGAAAGTCGGCGAAATCGGCTGCAATTTTAGCGATTGGCCAGATTGGCACGGTTGTTCACAGCGCCGCAGGGGCAACCGCTAGGCGCCGGCTGCGGTCATTGAGGGCCGAGCCATATTTCTGCACGGATCGCCCTGAAACTGGGCCGGCAGCGCGAGCGGGAGGAACGAGGTGTTTACGGGAACATGGCTTTTCGAGGATCGGGCGGATGCCGGGCGTCAGCTCGCCAGAGCGATCGAAAGTGAGGACCTCACGGATCCTCTCGTCATGGCGCTGCCGCGCGGTGGCGTGCCGGTTGGCTACGAGATCGCGATGCATATTGGCGCGCCGCTCGAGATCCTGATCGTGCGCAAGATCGGGGCGCCCGGACAAAAGGAGTTCGGACTTGGCGCACTGGTCGATGGCGAGGAACCGGAACTGGTGCTGAACCCGCAGGCGGTCCGGCTGGTGCGGCCGCCCGAGGGCTACGTCAAGGCCGAGACCGAACGCCAGCACGCCGAGATCCTGCGTCGCCGGGCCCTCTATTTCGGCGATCGCGCCTGGACGTCGCCTAGGGATCGCGACGTCATCCTCGTCGACGACGGCATTGCCACGGGCGGAACCGTTCGTGCGGCGATCAAGGCGCTCAGCCGCATGGGCGCCCGCCGTCTGCTGCTAGCAGTTCCGGTGGCGCCGAAAAGCGAGCTTGCGGAACTCCGCGGCGCCGTCGACCGCATCATCTGTCTTGCGACCCCCTTCAACTTCCGTGCCGTCGGGCTGCACTACCGCGACTTCGAGCAGACGAGCGACGAGGAGGTGATCGCGCTGATGGAGAAGGCATGGCAGCGCAATAGTCCCCCTTGAGCGATTGTGGCGCCGACATCGGCCGGAAAGTTGTTGTGTCCGGCAGCTCATCCCCGAATAGTTGTGCGAAGGGGCCGTGCCTTGTTGAAACCGTCAACATCGCGCGCCACATTCCCGGCGCGCGATGTTGCGGGAGCGGTTGCCGGAGGAGGCGACCGGAGGAGAGGCAATGGCTCTGAAACTGGAAATCGGAAAGACGCTTGAAGACTTCTGCCGCCCGGACCGGATGGCACTCATTGTCTATGACATGCAGGTGGGCATCACCAACCAGGTCAAGAACGGCCCGGCGATCCTTTCTGAAGTGCTGAAGGTGCTGGAGGCGGCGCGAAAAGGCGGCTTCCCGGTGATCTTCCTCAGGCACCTGTCGATGCCGAAGCCGCTGATGGGCGCCTTCCAGATGCGCCAGGCGATGGCCTGGCAGCGTACCGACGATCCGGATGCGGTGCACCCCTGGTTCCTGCGCGGAACGCCGGGCTTCGAACTGGTGCCGGAGCTTGCACCACGCGCGGATGAGGCGATCCTCGACAAGATCACGTTTTCCGCCTTCGAGGGCACGCCGCTCGCGATGATCCTGCGCGATCTCGGGCTCACCTCCTTTGCCATCTGCGGCATCGCCACCGAGATCGGCATCGACCCGACGGTGCGGCATGCGACCGACCTCGGCCTCGTGCCCGTCGTCGTGCGCGATGCTTGCGGGGCAGGGCACCACGAGGCCGGCGAGCGCGCGATGGAAAATATCGTCTTCATGGGTGATGCGGTCATGACCGACGTTCACGCGATCACGGCAGCGATGGCCAGAGGCTGAGAGATCCCGCGCTGGTGGACGCGCAGGGCCCGGCGACCCGGCGCAACTGCACCGTGGGCCGGACGCGGTCGCTTGCGCGCCGTGCGCCCCTCTATCGCTCGCGGCGCTGGACCATCCGCCAGGTCTCGGTGTTGCCAAAGCCCTTGATATCGGCAAGTTCGCCTTCCTCGAAGGCGAACTTGCCCTCGAGTGCCGTCTTGACCTCGCGGGTCGTGACGATGCATCCGGCCTCACCGATCGCTTCGAGCCGCGCTGCAAGGTTCACGGGCGCGCCCCAGATGTCATAGGCATAGCGGGTGCGGCCGAGCACGCCGGCCGTCACCGCGCCTGAGGCCATGCCGATCCTGAGGCCAAGGGCGACGCCATGTGTTCTCCCGACATGATCGGCGATGTCGAAGGCGGTGAAACCGAAGGCGGCAGCGGCTTCGACGCCATTGGGATGGGCGCTCGGCACGCCTGCGGCCGCCAGGTAGGCATCGCCGATGGTCTTGATCTTCTCGACGCCGAAGCGGGCCGAGGCCGCATCAAGGGCCGAGAAGAATTCATCCAGCAGCGCTACCGTCCGCTCCGGGCCGATCTCGTTGGAGAGCCTCACGAACTGGATGATATCGATGAGCAGCACGGTCGCCATGTCGAATTTCTTCACGGTCGCGGCATGGTCGTCGCTGTGCAGCTTCTCGACGATTTCCGCCGGCATGATCGACAGCATGAGGTTGCTCAGCCGCATCTGGGCCTCGCGCGCCAGCGACAGGGCGTAGTGCATGGTGGCGAACATCAAAAGCGTGACGGTGAAGATGGTGGAGGTGGTGATCAGCAGCAGGAAGCTTTCGTCGTGATAGACGCCGGGCCGCGGGTCGGGAAAGACGGCAACGCCGACGACAATGATGATGGCGGAGAGGAGGCCGAGGCTGGCGACCAGCTTCCAGTGCTGAAGGCCCAGAATGGCGAAGGCAACGGGCGTGACGCCGAGCAGGTTGAACAGGGCGCCCGAATTCCCGCCGATCTGCACGCTGACGATCGAGAGCGCCACGGCGCAGATGGTAAATTCCCAAAGCGCCGAGGTAATCTTGCCGAACCGGTGCAAGAGCGGCGTCATCATCGCGGCTGCCGCCAAAAGGACATTGCAGACCACCAGAATCCGCAGGCTCGGCTGCTGGTGCAGCGCATAGATGACGGCGAAGGCGACCGAGGAAACGGCAATGACCGCTGCCGCCAGGTTTGCCACCAGTATTCCCTGGCGATCAGCCTCATTTGTCTGCGTCAGGCCCAGTTCCGCCAGCCAGCGTGTCGTGCTTGTCCAAGACATCTCATCGCCCGCCCTCGGTCGTTGAACATCCCAACGGTCATTTCAGAAGCGTGTAATATTCTCAATTTGTAGGGGAAAAGTCAGTCTCAAAGATGCGCTTTGCGCTTTTATCCGGGATGCTGCCGGCAAAGCCAAATCGGCCGCCATCGAGCAGGAGCCAACATGACCGACGCCCTTAACATTCGCCCGCTTGCCAGGACCGACTATGAGCAATGGCTGCCGCTCTGGGATGGTTACAACGCCTTTTACGGACGCTCGGGCGCAACCGCACTCGATCCCGCAATCACCGCCATGACCTGGTCGCGCTTCTTCGATGCCTACGAGCCTGTGCATGCGCTGGTGGCGGAAAGCGAGGGGCAGTTGATCGGGCTGACCCACTATCTCTTCCACCGCAGCACGACGATGATCCAGCCGAACTGCTACCTGCAGGACCTCTTCACCAATGCGCAAGCGCGCGGCAAGGGTGTCGGGCGGGCGCTGATCGCGGGCGTCTACGAGGCGGCACGCGCCGTCGGTGCACCGCGTGTCTACTGGATGACGCACGAGACCAACGAGACGGCGATGACGCTCTACGACAAGGTGGCGGAAAAGTCGGGGTTTCTGGTGTATCGGAAGGTGGTTTGAGCTGGATTGGCAAAATTCGTCAAGTCGCAAAAACGCCTAATTGTCGAACTGAGCCCAATCTACCGGACCGGTGAAATCGGCCAAATACTCTGGATCGAATGCGATTTCGACGTTTCCAGGAAGTAACGAGACATGCTTCATCACATGCGGGCCGCTGCTGTCCGATGGATCTCCGAGGCTAACAAAGAAGATTGTATCCTTAATAGTAACAGCGTGTTGCCAAAACCTGTTCCACAGCCACTGATGATCACTTCGTAGAGCGTTCAGATCAGCTCGAATGGAAGCTGGCGCGTCTGCGGGGACGGGAAAGGGACGGAAAGGTGAGAATTCATGAAGCACGCGGTGAGTAAGCTCATGGATTAGTTCGACTCTTTCCACGTCGTCGGCATTATGCGGCGCTACGTCTAAATGCCAGTCTGTTTTGCAGCCAGCGTCTTCGTTTGGCGTGAGACTGGCAAATTGCGGAAACACAAGTTTGTTCGTGCGCTTCAGATGTTTGAAGGTAGCGCCAACTTTGAAGCCCTGTCGCGGAATCGAAAAGTCCTTCTCTTCGATAGCAGCAGCCGCAATGCACAAGTACGAGATCATCTCGCAGACTTTTCGAAGCTGAAGAGCGGCGTTCTCGAGATGGATAAGTGAGGTCTCGCTCGCCCACAGCTGCCTACGGCAACTGATCAGCCGAATTTTCAGGAACCACGCACCAAGGACATATTTCTTGACGAGATCGTCCTGAGAGAACATTGCTCACGCCTTCTCGACAAACCCGTCCAACACGCGCTTCTGGCCGGCGCGGTCGAAGTCGATGGTGAGCTTGTTGCCTTCTATTGCCGCGATGTTGCCGTTGCCGAACTTCATGTGGAAGACGCGGTCGCCGACGGAAAAGCGCGAGGGTTCGGTGGCCGTCGATTTCGCCACCAGCTCGCCGTCGATGGTGCGGCCGCGCGGGCCGCTTTCGCCGTAGCCGATGCGCTCGACCGCGTGGCCGGAGCGGGTACCCCAGTTGTCGCGGGTGGCGTCGGAACGGTGCTGCTGGGCGCGCTTCCAGCCGGGAGTCGAATAGCTGTTCTGGAACGGATCGGCCTTGTCGAAGCGTGACTGGCCGTAGCCGCCACGACCATAGCCGCCATAGGACTGCTCGTTCTCGGCGACGTCGACATGGGCGAGCGGCAGCTCCTCGAGGAAGCGCGACGGCATGGTCGACTGCCAGAGGCCATGGATGCGGCGGTTGGAGACGAACCAGATGTGGCAGCGGTGCTTGGCGCGGGTGATGCCAACATAGGCAAGGCGGCGCTCTTCCTCGAGACCGGAGCGGCCGCCCTCGTCGAGCGCGCGCTGATGCGGGAAGAGGCCTTCCTCCCAGCCGGGCAGGAAAACGATGTCGAACTCCAGGCCCTTGGCCGAGTGCAGCGTCATGATCGAGACGGCGTCGAGGTTCTCGTTCTGCTCGGCGTCCATGACCAGGGCGACGTGCTCGAGGAAGCCGCGCAGGCTCTCGAAGGCTTCCATCGAGCGGATGAGTTCCTTGAGGTTTTCGAGCCGCCCGGGGGCTTCGGCCGACTTGTCGGACTTCCACATGTCGGTGTAGCCGCTTTCCTCAAGGATTTGCTCGGCAAGTTCGGTGTGAACGGTGGTTTCAAGCAGGGTCTGCCAGCGGCGGAAATCGGTGACGACGTCGAAGAGCGCCTTGCGCGCCTTCGGCTTCAGCTCGTCGGTCTCGATGATCTCGGAGGCTGCCGCCAGCATCGGAATGTCGCGGGCGCGGGCATAGTCGTGCAGCGTGCGCACGGTGGTGTCGCCGAGGCCGCGCTTCGGCGTGTTGATGATGCGCTCGAAAGCCAAGTCATCGGCCGGCTGGCAGACGAGGCGGAAATAGGCCATGGCATCGCGGATTTCGAGGCGCTCGTAGAAGCGCGGGCCGCCGATGACGCGGTAGTTGAGGCCAAGCGTGACGAAGCGGTCTTCGAACTCGCGCATCTGGAACGAGGCGCGCACCAGGATCGCCATGTCGTTCAGATTGTGCTTCTGGCGCTGGAGCTGCTCGATTTCCTCGCCGACGGCGCGGGCTTCCTCTTCGCTATCCCAGGCGGCATGCACCTGCACCTTTTCGTCATCCGGATCGGTGCGGTCGGTAAAGAGCGTCTTGCCGAGGCGGCCTTCGTTGTGGGCGATCAGATGGCCGGCAGCACCCAGGATATGTTCGGTCGAGCGATAGTTGCGCTCGAGCTTGATGACCTTGGCGCCCGGGAAATCCTTTTCGAAGCGCAGGATGTTGTCCACTTCCGCACCGCGCCAGCCATAGATCGACTGGTCGTCGTCGCCTACGCAGCAGATATTGATCTGCTGCTGTTTGTTTGCGCTCACGCTGTCGCCGCTGCGCGGCTCGCTCCGCGGGGGCGCGCCATCAGGCGCGGCGGCCGCTTGGCCTTGCCGGGCTGCGCCCGGATTGGTGGCGGCGGTTGATGGCCGGGAGCGCTGGGCCAGAAGCCGCAGCCACATGTACTGCGCCGTGTTGGTGTCCTGGTACTCGTCGACGAGGATGTAACGGAACTTGTCGTGATAGTCCTTCAGCACGTCAGCATGCATGCGGAAGATGCGGATCGGATGCAGCAGCAGGTCGCCGAAGTCGCAGGCGTTCAGCGTCAACAGCCGGTTCTGGTAGGCGGCGTAGAGTTCGCGGCCCTTGCCGTTGGCAAAGGCGCGGGCGTCGCCCTCGGGGATCTGGGCAGGGTCGAGGCCCTTGTTCTTCCAGCCGTCGATCATGCCGGCGAACTGCTTGGCCGGCCAGCGCTTGTCGTCGATGCCTTCGGCCTGGATGAGCTGCTTGATCAGCCTCACCACGTCGTCGGTGTCGAGAATGGTGAAATCGGAGCGCAGGCCCACAAGCTCGGCATGGCGGCGCAGAAGCTTGACGCCGATCGAGTGGAAGGTGCCGAGCCAGGGCATGCCCTCGACCGCATGGCCGACGAGCACGCCGATGCGCTCCTTCATCTCGCGCGCCGCCTTGTTGGTAAATGTCACCGCCAGGATCTGCGAGGGGAAGGCGCGGCCGGTGGAAAGGATATGGGCGATGCGGGTCGTCAGCACCCGGGTCTTGCCGGTGCCGGCACCGGCAAGAACGAGCACCGGGCCATCGAGGGTTTCGACCGCTTCCGACTGCTCCGGGTTGAGACCGGAGAGATAATCCGGGCGCGGCTGGGCGCGATCGCGCGCCGCCATCGCGCGTGCGGCGATGCCGCCGGCAGCAGGAACACCTCCGGGGGCGGGCTGCTGCTTGCGCGGCGCCGGCTCCTCGTCGAAGAAAGGAATGTCGTCGAAACCACTCATCATGCGGCTCAATGTAGTGATTCGGTCGCGAAAGGCCAGAAAGGATGTTCTTCTTTTATTCCGTTTTCTGCGCCGGACGCACCAAGCCTGTGGAAAGACAGGCGATTTCGAGACCGCTTATTCTTGGGGCTGTTTCGTTTGTCGCATGTCGTTATCGCAAAACCGCTGCACACTTTTGCGCGACATGCTTTCACCCGGCCGATTTATCGAAGACGGGGTCGACGGGCACCTGCAAGGCCGTTGCCAGCTGGTTGGTGCGGGCGGCAAGCGAGATCACCCGCATGAGATCCGCATGCTCGGCATCGCTCATGCCCTTGGCCTTTGCCGCTGCCGTATGGGAATGGGCGCAGTAGCCGCAGCCGTTGGTGACGGAGACGGCGATGTAGAGCATCTCCTTGACCAGCGGATCGAGCGCCGAGGGCGTTGCCATCACGGCTTTGACGTCCCGCCAGGTCTGCTCCAAAAGCTCCGGGTCGAAGGCGAGCCACAGCCACATATTGTTGATGAAATCGGACTTGCGGGTGGCACGGATGTCGTCGAACACGGCTTTCACGCGTGGATCGGATTCCGGGTTCTCAGGCGAAGTGACGGTGCTCATGGAGTTCCTGCAGGGTGTTGCCGGCGGCTCTGCGCCGCCGGATTGAAGAACATGGTTCAAACAAGCGCGAAGACGCGGGCCGGGCCGCCGGTGCCGCCACGATGCTTCGGGGCACCGAGCACGAGCGTTGCGCCCTTCATCGGCAGCTTGTCGAGATTGGCGGCCGCTTCCAGCCCCCAGCGGCCCTCCGGCAGCCAGGCATAATGGGTGGCGAAATCGGGCGAGGGGCCATAGTCGAGCGACAGCGTGTCGACGGCGATGCCGGCGGCCTTGCTCTCCTGAAGCAGATATTTCGCCGCTTCCACATGAAAGCCGGGGAAATGCAGCTTGCCGCCGCTATCGACGTTGCGGAACTTGTCCGTGCCCATATGCGCGCCCCAGCCCGAGAGCATGGCGACGCAGGCGTTTTCCGGAATCTCGCCATTGGCGGCGACCCAGGCCTTGATGTCATCGGGCGTCACCTGGGCATCGGCGTCGGCTGCTGCCTTCTTTCGGATATCGACGATGACGAGCGGAACGACGAGTTTTTCCACCGGCAGTTCGGCGACCGAGAGACCGTCGGCGGAAAAGTGCAGCGGCGCGTCGACATGGGTGCCGGTGTGTTCGTTCACCCTGAGCTCGAACATGTTGAACTTGTCCTTGGCGTAGTTGAATTTCTCCTCGCGGAAGAACTGCTGCTGGCCGAAGAAGGTCGGGAAGTCTTCATGCAGCTCGTGCGTCAGGTCGGTCACGCTCGAATGCCCTTGGGCGAGGGCCTGCGGCGCTGCACCGACGCTTGTCACGGCAAGACCAGCGGTCCCGACCGCGGCGGCTTTGAAGAAGCCGCGGCGCGACAGCATGCGCGCCTTGACCGTTTCCATCACACAGGCGTCGCACATCGCGTTTTCTCCTCCGCAAGGCGCCTGAAAACCAGGCCGAAACCGGCCGGACGTTGTAGCCGGTGGTTGCAAGATAGCGCAGTCCTCGCGGCTGTAAACGGTGATTGTCTAGTGAAATGCTATGGGAAGTGCGCACTGCCCGAAGTCTGTAGAAACACGTCATCATGCCGCCACCAAAATCGCTTTTATTACAATTGCGTAATGATGGCATTCGGTCATTGCCCCGGCGGGTGCGAACAGGGATACTCCGCGCAATCGGAACGAACCGCCGGCCGCGCCGCGCTGGGGCGTGTTTTATGCTTATTCGGAGACTTGAATGCGGGTTTGGAAACAGCTTGCGGTGAGCGCCGCTGTGCTTCTCGTGGGCGCAACCGTCTGGGTGCGGTTCGTGCCCGGCGCCGGTGAAACGCTTGCCGCCATCGGCGTTTCGCACCCGCTGATCGATGCCTTGTCCAAGCCGACTTCAGGCGGTGGGCAGGGCGGCGAGCGCGGCAATGGCCGCGGCCAGGGTGGCAACAACGCCATTCTCGTCATGGTGCGTCCATCAGGCACATCGGTCGTCAATGACCGGCTGAACGCGATTGGCAATGGCGAGGCGATTCATTCCGTCAGCGTCACGCCGACGGCGACCGGCAACCTCACCGAGATCCTGGTTCGCTCGGGCGACCGGGTGGCTGAGGGGCAGGTGATTGCCCGGCTCGACAGCGACGACCAGAAAATTGCCGCCGACCAGGCGCGGCTGACGCGCGACAGCGCCCGCGAAAAGGTCGAGCGCTACCGCAACTTGAGCACCGCGCGGGCGGTGACGGCCGTCGAGGTGCGGGATGCGGAGATCGCGATGCAGACGGCGGAGCTCGCCTTGAAGACCGCCGAGCTCGACCTCAAGCGCCGCGATATCGTGGCACCCTCCAAGGGCATCGTCGGCATCATCACCGTCAATGTCGGCGACTATGTCACCACCACGACGCCGATCGCCGTTGTCGACGACCGCTCGGAAATCCTCGTCGATTTCTGGGTGCCGGAGCGCTTCGCCAACAAGATCACCGTCGGCCAGCCGGTCACCGCCTTTGCCATTGCCCAGCCGGGCAACCAGCTCGAAGGCGTAATCCACGCGATCGACAACCGTCTCGACCAGGCAAGCCGGACGCTGCGCGTGCGTGCACGGCTCGAAAACCCCGAGGATACGCTCAGGGCCGGCATGTCCTTCTCTGTCACCATGGCGTTTGACGGCGACACCTATCCGACCGTCGATCCGCTGGCGATCCAGTGGAGCTCGGAAGGCTCCTATATCTGGCGCGTTTCCGGCGACAGAAGCGAGAAGGTGCCGGTCAAGATCATCCAGCGCAATCCCGACAAGGTGCTGGTCGATGCAGCACTTTCCGAAGGCGACGAAGTCGTCACCGAAGGCGTTCAGCGGCTGCGCGACGGCGGCGAGGTGCGCATCGCCGGGCGCGAGCGCAATCAGGAAGCGACGCAGAAGGTTGCGGAGGAAACCAAGTGAGCGGCGGCGACAGCCACGGTAGCGGCCACGGCAGCGGCGGCGAGAAGGCGTCCGCCCGTGAGCGCGGCAAGACCGGATTTACCGCACTCTTCATTCGCCGCCCGATCTTCGCGCTCGTCGTCAACACACTGATCGTCGTTGCCGGCCTTGCCGCCTGGAACGGCATCGAGATCCGCGAGCTGCCGCAGGTCGACCAGCCCGTCATTTCGGTCACCACCACGCTCGATGGTGCAGCGCCCGAGACGATGGACCGCGAGGTGACCTCGGTGGTCGAAGGGGCCGTTTCGCGCGTCCAGGGCATCCGCGACATCTCGTCGACCTCCTCCTTCGGCCGCAGCCGCGTGACGCTGCAGTTCTCCGACACCACCGATATCGGCCAGGCTTCCAACGACATCCGCGATGCGCTTGGCCGGGTGCGCAACCAGTTGCCCGACAATGTCGACGAGCCGAGCATCGTCAAGGCCGATGCCGACAGCCAGCCGATCATGCGGCTGGCGCTCACCTCCGACACCATGTCGATGGAAGACATGACGCTGCTCGTCGAAAACGAGATCAGCGACCGGCTGGCCGCCGTCGAAGGGGTTGCCGACGTTGCCGTCTATGGCGACCAGGAGAAGATCTTCCGCATCGATCTCGACCAGGCGAAGCTCGCCGGGCGCGGGGTGACGGTCGCCAATCTGCGCACCGCCCTTGCCAACGCCTCCTATGACGTTCCCGCCGGCTCGCTCACCAGCGCCAGCCAGGACATTTCCGTGCGCGCCACCGCCGACCTGCAGACACCGGAGCAGTTCGAGAACCTGATCCTCGTCAACAATGTGCGGCTGCGCGATATCGGCACGGTGACGCTCGGGCCGGATACTGGCACGACGGCGCTGCGCTCCAACGGTCGCCAGGGCATCGGCCTTGGCATCATCCGCCAGGCACAATCCAACACGGTCGATATTTCCGAAGGCGTGCGCAAGGTCGTCGACACGATCCAGACGCAGATCCTGCCTGAAGGCACGCAGCTTAGGATCACCAGCGACGATGCCGTCTTCATCAACGGTGCGATCCACGAGGTGGAGATCGCGCTGATCGTCGCGGTCTTCATCGTGACGCTGGTCATCTACATGTTCCTGCTCGACTGGCGGGCGACGCTGATCCCGACGATCACCATGCCGATCGCGCTGATCGGTACGGTGGCGGCGATCTATCTTGCCGGCTTCTCGATCAATATCCTGACGCTGCTTGCCATCGTGCTTGCGACAGGCCTCGTGGTCGACGACGCCATCGTGGTGCTCGAAAACATCGTGCGAAGGCGGGCCGAAGGTCTCGGCCCGCGGGCGGCAGCCGTGCACGGCACGCTCGAAGTGTTCTTCGCGGTGCTGGCGACAACGGCCACGCTTGCCGCCGTGTTCGTGCCGCTGTCGTTCCTGCCGGGGCAGACGGGCGGCCTCTTCCGCGAGTTCGGTTTCGTGCTCGCCTTCTCGATCCTGCTTTCGTCCTTCGTGTCGCTGACGCTCTGCCCGATGCTTGCCTCGCGCATGTTGACAAAAGAGACGCATTCCGTGCCGGGGCCGATGGCGCGGCTGGGGGCGCGGGCGGCCGGCTTCTATCGGGTGACGCTACGCGCCTGCCTGAATTCGCCACTGATCGTCTTCGTCGTTGCCGGCTTCTTCACCGCCATGGGGGCTGCCGGCTTCCTGACGCTGAAATCGGAGCTGACGCCGAGCGAGGACCGCTCGGCTGTGATGATGCGCATCAACGCGCCGCAGGGTGTGTCGCTCGACTATGCCCAGGCGCAGATGCGTCGCATCGAGGACGGCCTGCAGCCCTTCGTCAAATCCGGCGAGATCGACAATATCTTCTCGATCTCGGGGCAGGGCGGCTCGGCCAATAGCGGCTTCATGGTGCTGACCTTGGCGCCCTGGGACAAGCGCGAGCGCAGCCAGCAGGAGATCGTTGCCGACATCAACAGGGTGACGCAGCGCATCCCGTCGGTGCGTGTCTTTGCGATCCAGCCGAACAGCTTGGGTATTCGCGGCGCCGGCAGCGGCCTGCAGGTGGCGCTGGTCGGCAACGACTACAACAAGCTCGGCGATGCAGCCGCCAAGCTGGTGCGCCAGATGGAGGATAGCGGCCGATTCGAGAACGTCCGCCTCAACTACGAGGCCAACCAGGCGCAGCTTTCGATCACCATCGACCGCGAGCGCGCCTCCGACATGGGCGTCGATATCGGCGGCCTTGCCTGGGCGCTGCAGGCGATGCTCGACGGCAACAGCGTCGTCGACGTCTATGTTGACGGCGAGTCCT
Organism: Ensifer sp. MJa1; assembly: GCF_037026475.1. Taxonomy (NCBI): domain Bacteria; kingdom Pseudomonadati; phylum Pseudomonadota; class Alphaproteobacteria; order Hyphomicrobiales; family Rhizobiaceae; genus Ensifer; species Ensifer sp. MJa1. Next base: position 26,641 of record NZ_JAKUMO010000001.1, read on the forward strand.
ACCCGGTGAAGCTCCTGTCCTCGACCAACCCGGTCAACGACCCGACCGACCTGCAGAACATCTTCCTCAAGGCCGGCGATGGCAAGATGGTGCCGATGTCGACGATCGCGAGCGTCGAGGAGCGGGCCGTGGCGCCGCAGCTTTCGCGGGAATCGCAGCTTCGCGCCGTGTCGCTTTCGGCCGGCCTCAAGTCCGACCTGGCTCTTGGCGAGGCGCTGACGATGGTCGAGCAGATGGCCGAGCCGCTCTTGCCGCCGGGATCGCGCATCATGCCGCTCGCCGAAGCCGCGACGCTCAACGAAAACGCCAATGGCCTGTTCGTGACCTTCGGCTTTGCGCTTGTGATCATCTTCCTGGTGCTGGCCGCCCAGTTCGAAAGCTTCGTCAGCGGCCTCATCATCATGTCGACGGTGCCGCTGGGGCTTGCCTGCGCGGTGTTTGCGATGATCATGACCGGCAACACGCTCAACATCTACAGCCAGATCGGGCTCGTGATGCTCGTCGGCATCATGGCCAAGAACGGCATCCTGATCGTCGAATTCGCCAACCAGCTGCGCGATCGTGGCCAGGACGTGCGCACGGCAATCGAGAACGCTGCGAACATCCGGCTGAGGCCGGTGATGATGACGATGATCGCCACCATCGTCGGCGCGGTGCCGCTGGTGCTGGCAAGCGGTGCCGGTGCCGAAGCGCGCATCGCGCTCGGCTGGGTGCTCGTCGGCGGCCTGGGGCTGGCGGTGATCGTCACGCTCTACCTGACGCCGGTCGCCTATCTCGTCATTGCCCGCTTTACGAAGCCGCATGCCGACGAGGAGCGCAAGCTGCACGAGGAAATGGAAGCGGCCGAGGCGGCACTGGAGGTGCGCTGATCCCGCGCAGACCGTCAGCGGTCCGCTACAGTTCAAGCCAGGCGGCAACGAGAAAGATCGCTGCCGCCAGCCCGCCGAGCGCGCTGCGCCCGGCGTGAAGCCTGCCCCAGAGCCTCAGCAGTTCGCGGCTTTCGTCGCCGGCGTCGTCCGGTCGCGTTGCCTCCAACTGGCGGTTGACCGGCATGATGAAAAGCAGCGTGTAGGGCCAGTTCATGATGATGATGGCCGCGCCCAGGCCCCAGAGCACGTGCCCGGTCTCACCCCAGGCGGCATCGCCGAGCAGCCCCGAGACCACCGCCAGCGTCGCCTGCATCTCGAAGCCGCGGCGGTAGGACGGAACCCACTGTAGAAGTGCGGCGCGATGATCGAGGTGAAGCCTTGCCGGCTGTTCGGCCCAGGTGATGTAGATCGCGGCGCCGAAAAAGACCGACGCGGTGAGCAAAGCGAGAAGGCCTAACATTCGCCACTCCTTCCTTTCATGCCGCCATGATAATCCAACTCCGGAAAAGCGGCAGGTGCATTCTGCCGCCGCGCCCTCATACGTGGCATCGGCAAATGGCGGGGAACCGGCCCGTAGGGCGTCACGCCACCGGTCGAAACGGCATGAAGCGCGCTCTTGTGACACTCCGGTCTCACGTCAGGCGTTTTCCTGCGCTACCTTTTTCTGAAGAAGTGCGCGAGCGTCTGGACAAAGTGATTCCGATTTGCACAGTAGCGCCTTGAAATGACTGTGCTTCCCGGGCGCTTGCCCTGTGGGAGCGCAGATGCGAGAGGAAGGGCGTTTGCCGTGGCGTTGAAGGCAATCAGGACTGGCGCGAGAAACGAGGCAGGCATAACGGCCGCGAAGGCGGAGCTTTCCGCCCGCTTTGGTGACCGGTTCCAGACCGGCGAGGCGATCCGTGCCCAGCATGCCCACACCACCACCTATATTCCGGCGCAGCTGCCCGACGGCGTGGTGTTTGCCGAAAGCTCCGATGATGTGCGCGAGATCGTTCAGATCGCGGCGCGCAACAAGGTGCCGCTGATCCCGTTCGGCACCGGCTCGTCGCTCGAAGGCCATGTCAACGCGCCCCATGGCGGCATCTCGGTCGATCTTTCCCGCATGAACAGGGTGCTCGAGGTCAATGCCGAGGATCTCGACTGCCGGGTGGAGCCGGGCATTACCCGCGAAGAGCTCAACACCTATCTGCGCGACACCGGCCTGTTCTTCCCGATCGATCCTGGCGCCAATGCCTCGATCGGCGGCATGGCCTCGACCCGGGCGTCGGGCACCAATGCGGTGCGCTACGGCACGATGAAGGACAATGTGCTTGGCCTGACCGTGGTGACGGCCGATGGCCGCGAGATCCGCACCGCGCACCGGGCGCGCAAGTCGTCTGCCGGCTACGATCTCACCCGGCTTTTCGTCGGTGCCGAAGGCACGCTTGGCATCATCACCTCGATCACGCTTAGGCTTCAGGGCATTCCCGAGGTGATCTCGGGCGGCGTCTGCCCGTTCCCGACGATTGCCGATGCCTGCAATGCGGTGATCCTCACCATCCAGTCGGGCATTCCCGTTGCGCGTATCGAGCTGCTCGATGCGGTGCAGATCAGGGCCTGCAACGCCTATTCCGGCCTTTCCTACGAAGAGACGCCGACGCTCTTCGTCGAATTCCACGGCAGTGCCGAGACCGTCGAGCTGCAGTCGCGCCACTTCGGCGAAATCGCGGCCGAGTTCGGATCGAGCGGTTTCCAGTGGACGACCAACCCGGAAGAGCGGGCGCGGCTGTGGAAGGCGCGGCACAATGCCTACTGGGCGCAAAAGAGCCTGATCCCCGGCGCGGCCATTCTGTCGACCGACGTCTGCGTGCCGATCTCGCGGCTGGCCGATTGCGTGACAGCGACGCAGGAAGACAGCGCCGCGCATGGATTGACGGCGCCAATCGTCGGCCATGCCGGTGACGGCAACTTCCATGTCGGCCTGCTGTTCGACGACAAGGATCCCGCCGACGTCGCGCGCGCCGAGGCCTTCGTCGAGCGGCTGAACGCCCGGGCATTGGCCATGGACGGAACCTGCACCGGCGAACACGGCATCGGCCAGGGCAAGATGCCGTTCCTTGAGGCCGAGCTTGGCGATGCGCTCGACCTGATGCGCCAGATCAAACGCGGGGTTGATCCGGACAACATTTTCAATCCCGGCAAGATTTTCTCCTGAGATCGGGCAGGAGAAGGGACGCCGGGCGCGTTGCATTTTTTGGGGCAATGCGCCGGCGCCAAAGTGTGGTAGTGCATAGTTCCAATGTCGGAATCGACCCCCGATGAATTATGATGAAAATCACAGCGCGCGAGCCGAACGGATGCGCCGCGCTGTGAGTGAGCGCCGGCCGCGGCACTCACAAGCGATGTGCGGCGCCTTTGGGGGCCGATGAACTGGATGGGAATGTAAGCACGGTGCTTTCGCGAATTCTGCTTGCCGTCGGTGGACTTGTGGTCGTTGCGCTTTTTGCGGCGCTGATCGCTCCGTGGTTCATTGACTGGACGGACTTTCGCAAGGAGTTCGAACGCGAGGCGGGGCGCATCATGGGCAAGCCCGTCGTCGTTCACGGCAGCGTCGATGCACGGCTGATCCCGTTTCCGACCGTGACGCTCAACGATGTGCGTGTCGGCGCCAGCGAAGACGGCGAGCCGCTGATCCAGGTGGCGAAATTTTCGATGAGCGCCGAGCTTGCGCCGTTCCTGAGCGGCGAAGCGTTGATCTTCGATATGCGCCTCGACCGACCGAAGGCCAAGGTCCGGCTCCTGCCTGACGGTACGCTCGACTGGGCGCGTGGCCGCCGGGCGTCGATCCCCGCCAAGACCGTCGTGCTCGAAAACGTCGAGATCAGCAACGGGCAGATCGAATTCGTCGACGAACAGACCGGCCGGACCCGGCGCGTGAGCGGGCTTTCCGCCGACGTTTCGGCCCGGTCGCTCGCCGGCCCCTGGAAGGTGGAGGGGCGCGCCGCGCTCGACGGCGAGGGCGGCAGCTTCTCGCTCACAAGCAACGAGGTCGACGAAGAGGGCGCACTCAGCCTCAAGGCGCGGGTAACGCCGGACAAGCGGCCCTTCGGCGTCGAGACCGACGGGGCGTTGAAGATCGTCGACTTCAAGCCGGTCTATAGCGGCCGCTTCACGCTGACGGAGAACCGGCCGCAGAGCGAGGACAAGGACGGCGAACGCGCGCCGCTGCGCATCAACGGTGACTTCCAGCTTACCAACGAGAGCATCCGCGTTCCGGACTATCGTTTCGAGATCGGCCCGTCCGACGATCCCTATGTGGTGACCGGCGAGGCGACGCTCGATACCGGCAAGGACCAGAAGTTCCTGCTGATTGCCGATGGCCAGCAGATCGATGTCAGTCGCATCGGCCCGAACCGCAACGTCAAGACCGGCCGCGACCCGGCGGTCTCCCTGCGTCAGCGGCTGGAGGCCATGCTGGCGATTGCCGCCGAGATTCCCATTCCGCAGGTGCCCGGCCGCGCCAGCCTGAAACTGCCGGCAATCGTCGTTGGCGATACGACGGTGCGCGACGTGCGCATCGACGTGCAACCCGACGGCGCCGGCTGGGTGATCGACAATGTCGTGGCACTGCTGCCGGGACGGACCCAGCTCGAGGCCACGGGCCGGCTGAACCTGAAGGGACAAAGGATCTTCCGCGGCGATCTGCTGCTTGCCTCCAACCAGCCCTCGGGTCTTGCAAACTGGCTGGCAGGCTCGGTCGATCCGGCGATCCGCAAGCTGAAGACGGCAGGCTTTTCGGCCAAAGTGAACCTGACCGAGACGTTGCAGCAGTTCGAGGACCTCGAGCTTGCCGTCGGCGACGCGAGCCTCAAGGGCAGGCTCGAGCGGCAGTCCTTTGCCGAACAGCAGCCCAACATCACCCTGCAGCTCAAGGGCAACCGCATCGACTACGAGGCGCTGCAGGCTCTGACGGGGCTGGTGGCCGGCGATGCGTCCACCGCAACCTTGCTGCAGCACGCGATTGCCGCAGATCTTTCGGCCGACGAGTTTTCGGCCTTCGGCGAAGAGGCCGAGGACGTGCAGGCGGTGCTGACGCTGAAGAACGGCCAGCTCCAGGCCGAGCGCGTGGCGATCGGCTCGCTCGCCGGCGCGCAACTCGCCTTTTCCGGCCGGGCCAGCGGCGATCTGGAAAAGCCCGTCGTCTCGGCCAAGATGAAACTGGCCGCCAAGAACCTCACGCCGTTCCTGGACATGATCGGCCGTCACGCCGTCGATCACCCGGCACTTCGGCAACTGATGCGGGCCGGTCCCTATTATAGCGACGCCGCCTTCGACGTGACGCTGACGGCCGGCAACAAGGAGGGCAATGCGCCGGCGACCTTCGGCATCTTCGGTACCGCCAACGGCACCAAGATCGCCGCCAGCTACCAGGCGCCGGACATTGCCCAGGCGCTGACCGGCAAGGCAATGCTGCTGGAGGCGACGCTCGAGAACCCGGAGACGCGCCTGCTGTTCGGCCAGGCCGGTTTCGATCCGCTGCCTTTCGATGCGGATGCCAACGGTATCCTGTCGATCAAGTTGCAAAGCACCGACGGGCCGAAGGCCAACGGCACGGTGACCTTCACCACCGAAAAGACGTCGCTTGCCGCCAAGGGCAGCGTCGACCTTTCCCGCGACCACTTCCTTGAAGGACAGGCCAAGGTAACGCTGCAGACGCAGGATCTGGAGCCCTATCTGCTGTTGCAGGGCGTGGCGCCGCCGCAGATGGGCAGTGGCCTGCCGCTGACGCTTTCGGCCGACATTGCCACGACGCCGGAGGCGGTGGCGTTGACGGCGGTCGAAGGCAAGGCGGACCGCAACGCTTTCACCGGTGCGCTGACGATCGACCGCAAGACGCCGGGCGCTGCCACCGGCCAGCTCACCCTCGACACGCTGGACCTCGCCTGGCTCGGCGAAGCGATCCTCGGGCCGGTCGAGAACGCGACGGATGGTTCATTTTCGAAGGCCGCACTGGCGCAACCGGCCTGGACCGGCCTCAACGTGGTGCTCGATATCCAGGCCGGCAAGTTCTGGCCCGGCCTCTACGGCGCGATCTCGGGCTTCGCCGGAAAGCTGGAGTGGAAGGGCGACGAGCTGTCGCTTTCCGATGCGACCGGCGACTGGCTGGGCGGCAAGCTGAACGGACGGGTGCAGATCGGCAACGCCAACGGCTCGGGCTTCCTGCGCTCGCGGCTGGACCTCAAGGGCGGCGACATGACCCAGGCCGGCTGGACGCATGCTGGCGCAGCGGTCGCCACCGGCACTTTTGATCTCTCGGTTGCGCTCGAGGCATCGGGCGCCACGCCTGAGGCGATGGCGCAGTCGGCAAGCGGCTCGGGCACGGCGACCTTCAACGGCGTGACGCTGAACGGCGTCAATAGCGCGGCACTGCCGCAACTCCTGACGGCAGCCGATACGATGAAGACGCAGATCTCGCCGGATACGATCCGCGATGCCGCGGATGCGGCGGTGTTTGCCGGCCAATCGGTCATTGGCGTGGTGAAGGTACCCTTCAGCATCGCGGGCGGCGTGCTGCGCGCCCAGAACGTCACGGCCGGCGATGGCAATGCGGTCTTCAGCGGTGGAGCCTCGCTCGATCTTTCTGCCGGCCGTATCGATGCCGGCATCGACCTCACCTTCCGGCCGGGGGAAGAAGCGATCGCCGGCGCCGAGCCGCGGGTGCATATCGGCTATGCCGGCCTGCTTGAGGCGCCCGGCGTCAGCCTCGACGTTGCCGATCTTGCCAATTTCCTGTCGCTGCGCGCCTTCGAGCGTGAGCGGCGGCGGGTCGAGATCCTGCAGGCCAATGTCCTGGAGAAGCAGCGGCTTCGCCGTGAGGTGGCGCTCTACAGGGCAAAGGCCGAGGCGCGGGAACTGGAGAAGCGCCGCACGGTTGCCGAAGAACGCAAGCGTGCGGCAGCCGCCGCCGAAGCCGCTCGGCTGAAGGCCGAGGCCGATGCGCGTGCGGAAGCCGAGCGCAAGGCTGAAGCGGAGCGTAAGGCCGAGGCGGATCGGCGGGCGCTGGAAGGCCAGGCACGCGTGCGCGGCGCCGGCCAGGAACAGCAACCGACATCACCACAGACGGGGGTCGATGGCGTCGAGGGCGGCAGCACCGGTGGCGCACCCGGTCAAAAGCTCGACTTCGACGTATTGCCCGACGTCACGGTGCAGTAGCCCGTCCACGCGCGCCGGTTGCCGGCAACGACCAAGACCGTACCCCCGGCTCATGAAAAACCCGGCCTGCCGGGCCGGGTTCCATCGTTCAAGGAAGTCGCAGGAGCGTGCCGTCTGTGCTCAGAAGCGGATGGAAACGCCGAGGATCGGGCCCTGCTGGACGGCGTCGAAAATGAAGCCGTCGTTGTCGTAGTTGACGCCGAGCGCGCGATAGCCAAGCACTGCTGAAACCGTGTCGTTGAAACGATAGCCGATGCCCAATGCGGTGTCCCAGTCGATATCGGCGCCACCGGCACCGACGAGGCCCCAGGCCGTCAGATAGATTTCCGGCGTCAGGTAGTAGGCGCCGCGCAAGCCGACCATGCCGTCGACCCAGGTCTTGCCGTCGTCGCGGCTGACGCCGTCAAGCGGGCCGCCATGAAAGGAAATGGTGGTGTCGACCGACCAGATCTTCACGCCGCCGACAATGTCGAGATAGGAGTTCTGGTCTTCGAGCACGGTGTAGCCGGCGGCCAATAGGCCGGCGAAGGTTTCCGATTCCACTTCGACACTGTCGGTGAAGATACCGCGCGCTTTGCCGTCGCCGGAAAGCTTGGTGTAGATGAGGTCGGTATAGAAGCTGAACTTGTCCTTGCGCGCTTCGGCGATCGCCATGGCGGCAAAATCGAGATTGTCCCAGATGTCGCTGAAGTCGGAGTCGATATGCACGGTCGGCAGGCCGAACTGCTTGGTATCGCCGGAAAGCCCTGCCATCCAGAAATAGGGGGCTACGGCGAATTGCCAGCCGCTTTCGGTTTCTTCAACCGGCGCTGCCGGCGCCATCAACGGAGTGATATCGGCCGCATTGGCCGAAAGGCAGGACACCAGGCTCAAGCAGGCCGCAAAACCGATACGCGTCGAGATACTCATGATACGCCTCCCGCAGTGAGTGGTGGCGACTCAGGTTTGCCACCCTCGATACGCGCATCTTTATATAAGTTGTTCCGAAAACAATCGTTTTCGACAGCGCGCAGGCAACGCGGCGAGCAGAACCGGAACGGCTGTTGCAGGAGCCACACAGTGGCGCAGCGCACGCTAGGCGATTTCTTGTAGTGAGCCGGCCAGCGGGCCGGGGGCCCGTCCGTCAGCCTTCATCGGTCGATGCCTGTGGCGCAGATCCCGACTTCAGCCATTCGAGCACGTAGACCCTGAGCGCCGAGGAGAGATTGCTGTCGGGCGTGCGCTGGTCGTCGATCTCGGCGATGAGCTGGGCAAGCGGCATCGACCGTGCCGTGGCGATGGCCTTCAGTTCCTGCCAGAAGGCATCCTCGAGCGAGAAGCTCGTTCTGTGCCCGTGCAGGGTGGCGGAGTGCTTGCGGATCATCGCGATCGTTTCTCACAAGTGAGAGCGGATGCGGGCGGAAAACCGCACACTCATTCCTCATCCGCTCGCAGATTGATTCAAGCGCTTGGCAAGTCGATTCGGGATCCTGTCGCAAACCCTTGCCGCGGAATCGCTTTTTCCGGTTGGGGAGGGCGGCTCACTCTGTGCCGCCGTCGCCCTCATCCTTGGCGGACCGTTCCAATCGCCCCTGGTCGAGGCTACGGTCCGCCTTGTCGTTCAACGCCTTCGTCAGGGATTTTTCGGCCTTGGTTCGGCCGAAGGAAATGCGGTTCTGCTCGGCCTGCTTTTCCTTTTCCACGCGCTCACGGCGTTTGCGGAACTGGCGCAGGTTGACGACGTCGCCGGTCATGATCCGAGGCTCCTTCGGCGCCGCGCGCCCTTGTGAACGCTAAAATGGTCGCCGTAGCACTTTGGGGTGGCTGCATGCCGTTGTCCCCTGATCGGCTAGGACCAAAGCACACCGGCAGCCAGTGGTTCGATCAATTCTTCTTGCGGAAGGAATCGAGCGAGACGACAGAGCCGCCGCCGTTCTTCGGCTCGGCGGGCTTGTCTTCCTTGGCGGCAGCCTCGCCGTTTTCTTCCGGAACGGGATAGGCGGTGATCTCGGCCGATTCGAGTTCTTCCTCCTCGCCGGCCGACACGTCGAACTCCAGTTCGAAATTGACCGAAGGATCATAGAAGCCGCGGATGGCGTTGAACGGGATCACCAGGCGCTCTGGCGTATCGGAGAAGGAGAGGCCGATCTCAAAGCCGGTCTCGGAAACCTTCAGTTCCCAGAACTGGTGCTGGACGACGATGGTCATCTGCTCCGGGTATTTTGCCTTGAGGTGCTGCGAGATGCGCACGCCCGGCGCGCCGGTCAGGAAGGTGATGAAGAAGTGGTGCTCGCCCGGCAGGTGTCCCGTCGTTGCGACCTCCGTCAAGACCTTGCGGATGACGCTGCGAAGTGCGTCCTGTGCCAGAATGTCGTAGCGGATGTGGTCCTGGCCCATGAGCGTCCCGTCTTTCCTCGAACTCGATCTTACTGTCTTGCTTGGCTTACTGTCTGCGTAGGCTTCTCATTGCCCATCTGGATTAGACGAGTCAATTATTCAAGCATCTATAGACCATTTCGAGGCGGGGGAGAAGGTGAAGGCTTCTGTTGCCAGGTGCCTTCGGACCCCGCCTTACGGTGCTACCCGGAAGGACTTGATTTGAAGTGTCGCACCGCGATTAAGCAGCGAGACGTGCTTCAGCATAGTTGTCGTTTGCAACTATAAGTTTAGCCCGATAACGGTGGTACAATGCCGAGCAAAAAGTCGATCTTTACGCCCTTGTCGATCCTATTTCGCCCCCATCAAAAGCCGATCGCCAGGGATCGGTTTTTGGTGGAGGCGCCGGGTACCGCCCCCGGGTCCAATGGGTTTATTTCATCGCCCGTTTATTGCCATAGCCGCCCGAAGACGGCACCGTTCATATAGGTCTTTCCGGGGCCCAAGAAAAGGGGGATATGTCGGATATATGACTTTGTCCCAAAAGCCTTGACTTGCCAGGCAGCCGTGAAAAACTCCCGCTCCTGCACGCGATTGGCGAAATCCGCGGCAGTTTCGAAAGCAAGCGTAAGGTGGAGGCATCATGACTGACTATCTCGCAGATGTGCAGAAATATGACAGCGGCGCCGACGAAGCCGTTGTGAACAAGATCGTGCGCCATCTTGGCATTGCGCTGCGCAACAAGGATTCCTCGCTGGTGTCTGCCACCGATCCGAAGGAACTCGAACGCGTCAGGGAAAAGTGGTGCGAAAAGAAGCTCGGCGTCGTCGGAGCGGATGCCGATGCGGCGATCGCCGCCACGGTCAATGCCATGTCTGCCGACCGTTCGAAATCCCGCGTGACCTTCTACTATCTGGTGGCGAAAAATCTCGGAAAGCTGCAGACGCTCTAGGTCGGCAGCCGGAGCGACAGGCCCGGGCGCCTGGGTGAAAGGCGTGCACTTCCTCATTTCTTCCGGGATGACCGCGAATATCGCGGGAAAATCATCCGCTGGTCATTGGTTCGCCGCCGGCTTCACCCTAAATTTGGCACGATACGAATCGGCGGCGCCAGACCATGCAGCAATATCTCGACCTACTCGACCATGTGATGAAGAACGGCACCGACCGGGGCGACCGGACGGGAACCGGCACGCGCTCGGTCTTCGGCCACCAGATGCGCTTCGACCTTTCCGAAGGCTTCCCGGTGCTGACCACCAAGAAGCTGCATCTGCGCTCGATCATTCACGAGCTGCTCTGGTTCCTCAAGGGCGATACCAACATTGCCTATCTCAAGGACAACGGCGTCACCATCTGGGACGAGTGGGCCGACGACAACGGCGACCTCGGTCCGGTCTACGGCTACCAGTGGCGCTCCTGGCCGGCGCCGGACGGACGCCACATCGACCAGATCGAGGGGCTCGTCGAGAGCCTCAAAACCAACCCGAACTCGCGTCGTCACATCGTTTCTGCGTGGAACCCGGCTCTGGTCGACGAGATGGCGCTGCCGCCGTGCCATTGCCTGTTCCAGTTCTATGTCGCCGACGGCAAGCTTTCCTGCCAGCTCTACCAGCGCTCGGCCGACATCTTCCTCGGCGTGCCCTTCAACATTGCCTCCTATGCGCTCTTGACGATGATGGTGGCGCAGGTAACCGGCCTGAAGCTCGGTGATTTCGTCCACACGCTCGGGGACGCGCATATCTATCACAACCATTTCGAACAGGCCCGGCTGCAGCTGACGCGCACCCCGAAGGCGCTGCCGCGGATGGAGATCAATCCTGACGTGAAGGACCTGTTTTCCTTCCGGTTCGAAGACTTTACGCTCGTCGGCTACGAAGCTGATTCAACCATCAAGGCGCCGATCGCCGTCTGACATACTGGCACTGCGGCGGGCCAGGCCCGCATTCCTGGTTTCGTTTCCGTGCCTGTGGCGCGCAGTCCCTTGGAGCGGGACGCGGCGGGAGGTTTCGTCGCCGAGGCCGACCAAGGGCGACGGTCAACGCATGGGCCGGCCGGGGAGGGCTGTCGCCCAAGGGAGGTATCGATGCTCACGCTCATCCATGCGCCACGGTCACGCTCGTCGCGCATCGTCTGGCTGCTTGAGGAGCTGGGCGCCGAATACGAGATCCGCTACGTCTCGATCCGCCGCTGGGATGGCTCGGGCGCGCCTGACGACAACAATCCGCATCCGCACAAGCAGGTGCCCGCACTCCTGCACAATGGCGCGTTGGTCTGGGAGTCGGCGGCCGTCGTGCAATATCTGACCGACCTCTATCCCGATTGCAGCCTCGGCCGGCCACCCGGCCACAAGGAGCGTGGCGCCTATCTCTCCTGGCTTGCCTATTATGCCGGCGTGATCGAGCCGACGGCGCTTGCCCATATCTCCGGCGCGACGATCAACAACCCGGCGCAGGCGCGGCTCTACAGCGAAATGTGCGCCCACGTGATCGACGTGCTCACGCGCCAGACCTTCCTGCTCGGAGAAACGATGAGCGCCGCCGACCTGCTTCTGGCAAGTGCGCTGCAATGGATGCGCAAGATCCTGCCCGAGAGCACGGTGGTCGATCGCTACATCCGCGTGGTGACGGACCGGGCGGCCTATGACCGGGCGCGGGAAATCGACAGCAAACCGGATGGATTTCATGACTGATACGAAAAGCGCCGCCCCTAGGATATCGATCGTCGTGGCGGTCGCCGCCAACGGCGTCATCGGCCGTGACGGTGATCTGCCCTGGCGGCTTTCCACCGACCTCAAGCGCTTCAAGGCACTGACGATCGGCAAGCCCGTGATCATGGGTCGCAAGACCTGGGCCTCGCTCGGCCGACCGTTGCCCGGCCGCGCCAACATCGTCATCACCCGCAATGCCGATTTCGTCGCCGAAGGGGCAAGCGTCGTGCCCTCGCTCGATGCGGCGATCGCGCTTGCGAACCGCGAGGCGGCGGTAGCCGGGGCGGATGAGATCTGCGTCATCGGTGGCGGCGAGATCTATCGCCAGGCAATCGCGCTTGCCGACATCCTGCATGTGACCGAGGTTCAGGCGGAGGTGGAGGGCGATACGCGTTTCCCGGATATCGACCCGCAAGTCTTCGAGAAGGTGTTCGAGGAAGACCTGCCGCAAGGCGAAAGGGACAGCCACGGCATGCATTTCGTCACCTTCAGGCGACGTGCGACAGCCTGACGCAGCGGATCGTCAACTATTTTGAACCATTTACGGTGAACTCGGGCGTATCGCGTTGAAAGCGGTGCAGGGGATACCTATAACGGTTTCACATCATGAACGACCGTGCGGTGGCGCGGCCGTTCAGCGTGGGAAGTTTTCAAAAGAGAGGTTTTGATGCCCTGGAGCAATCAGAATGGCGGCGGCGGCCCGTGGGGCGGCGGCGGTGGCAATCAGGGGGGGCCCTGGGGCCAGGGGCCGAACCGGCCGCGCGGCGGCGGCAAGGGCGGCCCGCCGGATCTGGAAGAGATCATCCGTCGTGGCCAGGACCAGCTTAAGAACGTCGTTCCCGGCGGCTTCAACGGCGGCATCTTTGCGATCATCGGCCTTTTGATCGTCGGCTTCGTCCTGATCAATTCGATCTATACGGTTCAGCCGGACGAGCGTGGCGTCGAGATGCGCTTCGGCAAGCCGAAGGACGAGATCTCGATGCCGGGCCTGCACTATCACTTCTGGCCGCTCGAAACCGTCGAGATCGTCAAGGTGACGGAGCAGCAGCAAAACATTGGCGGGCGCACTGGTGGTCAGTCCAATTCGGGCCTGATGCTCTCGGGCGACCAGAACATCGTCAACGTGCAGTTCTCGGTGCTCTACTCGGTCACCGATCCGAAGGCCTACCTCTTCAATGTCGAGAACCCGTCCGACACGCTGCAGCGGGTCGCAGAAAGCGCCATGCGCGAAGTGGTCGGCCGCCGTCCGGCACAGGACATCTTCCGTGACAACCGTCAGGCGATCGCTGCCGACGTGAAGAGCACGATCCAGGCGACCATGGACACCTATGGCACCGGCGTTTCCGTCAACACGGTTGCGATCGAGGACGCAGCACCGCCGCGCGAAGTGGCCGATGCGTTCGACGAAGTGCAGCGCGCCGAGCAGGACGAAGACCGCTTCGTCGAGGAAGCCAACCAGTACGCCAACCAGGTTCTGGGTAAGGCCCGTGGTCAGGGCGCGCAGATCCGCGAAGAGGCGGCCGCCTACAAGGACCGCGTCGTCAAGGAAGCCCAGGGTGAGGCGCAGCGCTTCATCTCGGTCTATGACGAATATTCCAAGGCGCCGGACGTCACCCGCAAGCGTCTCTATCTCGAAACGATGCAGGGCGTTCTCGGCAAGTCGAAGAAGGTCATCCTCGACGAGAAGAACGGCCAGGGCGTTCTGCCCTATCTGCCGCTCAATGAAATCGGTCGTCCGGCCACGTCGTCGGGTGCCGCAGCAGTGTCGGGAGCAGCACAGTGATCAACAATCGTACCTCCGTCATCCTGATCCTGCTCGCCGTGGTCTTCGTCGGCATCTATTCCTCGGTCTTCGTCGTCAACGAGCGCCAGCAGGCAATCGTCGTGCGCTTCGGCCAGATCAAGGACGTCAAGACCGAGCCGGGTCTGTACTTCAAGCTGCCGTTCGCCTTCATGGACGCTGACCGCGTGCAGTATGTCGAGGACCAGGCGCTACGCTTCGATCTCGACAACATCCGCGTCCAGGTCTCCGGCGGCAAGTTCTATGAAGTCGACGCCTTCGTCGTCTACAAGATCGCCGATCCCCGCCGCTTCCGCGAAACCGTCTCGGGTGACCGGGACGCAGCGGAATCGCGTCTCCGGACCCGTCTCGACGCCTCGCTGCGTCGCGTCTACGGTCTTCGCGGCTTCGAGGCGGCGCTCTCGGACGAGCGTGCATCGATGATGCGCGAAGTGCGCACCGACCTTAAGGCAGACGCCGAGTCGCTCGGCCTCAACATCGAGGATGTCCGCATCCGCCGCACCGACCTGACACAGGAAGTCTCGCAGCAGACCTACGACCGCATGAAGGCCGAGCGTCTGGCGGAAGCCGAACTGATCCGCGCCCGCGGTAACGAAGAAGGCCAGCGCCGCCGCGCGATTGCCGACCGCCAGGTCGTCGAGATCGTCGCCGACGCCAACCGCGATTCGGAAATCCTGCGAGGCGAGGGCGAAGCCGAACGGACGAAGACCTTTGCCGACGCATTTGCGCGCGATCCGAAGTTCTTCGAATTCTACCGCTCGATGGCGGCCTATACCCAGTCGATCGGCAGCTCGGACACGACGCTGGTGCTGTCGCCGCATTCGGAATTCTTCCGTTACTTCAACGATTCCGAAGGCACCGCGCCGGCAGACGCGGCACCGCAGGCAACAACCGGGAACTAGGCGGGCAATGTCAGACTTTCTGACGGGATTTGCTTTCTTCCTGATCATCGAGGGGCTGGTGTACGCACTGGCCCCTTTGGTTTTGGTGGAAATGGCGAAGCGTTTGCCGTATGTCCCCGAGCATCAGCTTCGACTGGCGGGGCTCATTTCCGTGGCTGCCGGGGTCGGACTTGTATGGTTGCTTCGAGGATAATGCGAAATGCCACATAAACTGCTGATCCGGCTGGTCGATGCCGAATACGCCATCACCCGCCTCAACATCGGCTCCAGCCTCCCGGAATGGCTGCCGGGGCCGGGCTTCTGGACCGTGTCGAGCTCGCGCGAGGAGATGACACTGGTCTGCCGCGCCGCCCGCGTGCCGTCCAGTGTCCAGAGTTCGCTCGGCTGGCGCTGCTTCCGCATCGAACAGCACTTTGCCTTCGACGTGCCTGGAGTACTTGCTTCCGTGCTTGAGCCGCTTTCGGCCGCAGGCGTCGGCATCTTTGCCAATTCCACCTTCAGCACCGACTATATCTTCGTTGCCGGCTCCGACCTGGACAAGGCGGTGCGTGCGCTGAAAGAGCACGGTCACGAACTGACCACCTGACCGGCCGGGCCTGATCTCAAGGGCCCCTGGTCGACGTCATCAGGCCTCTTGCCCTCTTGCGCTCCAGATCAGAAAATCGTGTGTGGACGCTTCCGAATTCCGCCTTATCTTCAGGGGAAAATCGGACGTCGCGCGGTCTGCGGATTGCGTTGGCGACACCTGCCGCATAATCGTCTGGACTGATCCGGTCCGCGGGCAAATCATGCGGGGAATCAAAGCGCTATGGCGCTCGGGGCCGCTTGGCGGATGCCGGGATGCCACAGCGCAGGAAATGAGCGGTCGCGCAGGCGGCCGCCCGCGGTAATCAGCCAGAGGAGCTTAAGCGAATTGTCCACGCGATCGAAATCCCGAGTTCACTCGCTCGGCGTCTCCGTGGGGGTCCTTGCGCTCACGGGAGCGCTCGCCTTCGCAAGTCCGGCGCTCGCCCAGAACACCGCCCTCCGTCCGCCGACGAACGGACCTGCTTCCGTCGCCGATCTTGCTGCCGGTCTGCTTGATGCCGTCGTCAACATCGCGACCTCGCAGAAGGTCAAGAACGACGACGACGCGCCGGCGCCGCAGGTGCCGGAGGGCTCGCCCTACCAGCCTTATTTCGACGAGTTCTTCAAGGGGCAGGGCGGCCAGGGCGGTAACCGCCAGCGCACGGTCGATTCGCTCGGGTCCGGCTTCGTCATCGATCCCTCGGGCATCATCGTCACCAACAATCACGTGATCGAAGGCGCCGACGATATCGAAGTCAACTTCGCCAATGGCACGAAGCTCAAGGCCAAGCTGATCGGCAAGGATACCAAGACCGATCTTGCGGTGCTGAAGGTGGAGCCGAAGGCGCCGCTGAAGGCCGTTTCGTTCGGCGATTCCCGCAAGATGCGCATCGGCGACTGGGTGATGGCGATCGGCAACCCGTTCGGCCTTGGCGGTTCGGTGTCCGTCGGCATCATCTCGGCGCGCGGCCGCAACATCAATGCCGGCCCCTATGACAACTTCATCCAGACGGATGCGGCGATCAACCGCGGCAATTCCGGCGGGCCGCTGTTCAACATGCAGGGCGAGGTGATCGGCATCAACACCGCAATTATCTCGCCCTCCGGCGGGTCGATCGGTATCGGCTTCTCGGTGCCGACGGAGCTTGCCGCCAACGTGGTGCTGCAACTGAAGGACTTCGGCGAGACCCGGCGCGGCTGGCTCGGCGTGCGTATCCAGCCGGTGACCGACGACATCGCCGAGAGCCTGAAGATGGCCGCGCCGCGGGGCGCACTGGTCTCCGGCATCATCGAGGGCGGTCCCATTGCCAACGGCGAAATCAAGGCGGGCGACGTGATCGTCAAGTTCGACGGCCGCGATGTCACGGAAATGCGCGATTTGCCGCGCGCCGTTGCCGAAAGCCCCGTCGGCAAGGCGGTCGACGTGGTGGTGATCCGCGACGGCAAGGAGCAGACCGTCAAGGTGACGCTCGGACGCCTTGAGGACGGTGAACTCGCAAGCGCGCCTGCGGCGGCAACCACCGACGAGGGGCAGAAATCGGACAAGCCCGAGGCCGCGCCGCTGCCGGCAACGGATCTCATCCTTGGCATGAAGCTGACGACGCTCAATGAAGAAACCCGCAAGAAATACGGAATCGCCGAGGATGTGGACGGCGTCGTCATCACCGAGGTTGCGCCGAACTCCGCCGCTGCGGAACGACGGGTTGAACCTGGCGACGTGATTGTCGAGGTGGGGCAGGAAGCCATGGACACGCCCGACGACGTTGCCGACCGGGTGGAGGAACTGAAGTCCAGCGGCCGTCGCAATGCGCTGCTGATGCTTTCCAACAAGACCGGCGAACTGCGCTTCGTGACGGTGAGGGTGGAGTAGGAGTTCCGCCACGACGTGTGGCTGCGGCATCTGCGGTGTGCTGCAGCGCACTGGTGCATAATGGGATTTCCGGAATCGTTTCAGATGCATCGCTCATTCGGCTGAAAAGTCGATTCCGGTTCTTCAGCTTTTGATTCAGCGTCGCTGCCATCTTCAATTGCACCGAAAATTCGCGCGGTGAGGGGTGGCCGTCATCCGCCTGCCGGCACCTTCTCCCTACAGGTGGGGAGAACAGACGTTGTCGCACCCCTCCGTTTTCGCCACGGACGCTTCTCCGCTTCTCCGCTTCTCCGCTTCTCCGCTCTCGAAGCTCCTAAAGCAGGTTGAGCGGCCGTGTGCGTTCCCTCTCCCCGCTGACGGGGAGAGTTAGCGTGAGGGGCGAAATCCGGCAGTGTGCGAGGGAGAAGCTTGGGAGGGCGAACTCTGCAATTCGGCAATCTTAGCAGTCGCCGCTGACATGCGCGGGATCCGGGCGAGGCGACTTGCGCGCCGGCTGGAAGGTCGCCAGCCGCAGGGCTTCGAACAGGATTTCGATGATCACAAGCATGGCCGCATCTCCTTTCTGACTGGAGCGCCGTGCGTTCACATGAACGCAAAAGGACGCTCCAGCACTTTGATTCCAGAGCATCTTCCCCGCTTTCAGTGGATCCACTTGAAAACGGGATGCTCTAGCATTTCACCGCACTTGCCGGCATCCCTCAAACGAGTTTACAGTCGCCTTCGGATAACTTGAGGTTATGCATGAAGCGCGGTCGCCTGCCTCTGACAGCATTGCGGAGTTTCGAGGCGGCCGGGCGGCTGGAGAGTTTTACGCTGGCGGCTGCGGAACTGTTCGTGTCGCAGGCCGCGATCAGCCGGCAGGTGCGCGAACTCGAGGACCTGATTGGCCAACCGCTGTTCGAACGGCATCACAGGAGCGTCCGGCTCACGGCCGACGGGCGGGCGTTACTCGGCACGCTGACCGCGGCCTTCGACATGGTCAGCGAGGGACTTGACGCGCTGTCAGGACATCGGCTCACGCAGACGCTGAAGGTGAGCGCCGAGCCGTCCTTTGCCGGATGCTGGCTGGTGCCGCATCTGCTGGCGTTTCAGGAGGAACACCCGGAGATCGACCTGGTGATCGACGCCGACCCGCGGCTTTCCGAGTTTCGCGCAGGCGAGGCCGACATCGCCATCCGCCACAGCCTGACCACCGATCGCTGGCCGCGGGTGGAAGTGCGGCCGCTGGCCAAGGTCGAGATGATCCCGGTGATCGCGCCGGCACTGGCTGCCGCCGGGCGACCGCTCGACCTGCCCGAAGACCTGCTGCAGCACGCGCTGTTGCACGAGGATAACCGCCAGCTCTGGGAGCAATGGTTCGCAGCCGCGGGTGCCGCACCCATCAGGCTGGAGCGCGGCGCGATCTTTGCCGATGGCTCGATGGTGCTGCAGGCGACGGTGAGGGGCAGCGGCGTCGGCCTGATCGATCGAGACCATGCACGCGACGACATCGATGCCGGAAGACTGATCCAGCCCTTCGATGTTTCGGTGCCCTATGGAACTTTCTTTCTTGTGACCCGACGCTTCGAGGCGCTCACGGATGCAGCGCGGGCATTTGTTGGTTGGATCGAACGCAGCTATCCGGGGGCGGGGCGGTAGGCACGCTCAGGCGTTGGTACCTGCCCCTCACTGTCCTGCCGGACATCTCTCCCCGCAGGCAGGAAGAGAGCCGCTGGGAGCGCTGGCGCTGCCCGGTCCAGATGCCGAACATGCCGCGGATGTAACGGCCAGTCGTGCGGTGAGGGAAACCGGGCCTGTAAGATGTCGCCATCGTCGGCAAGCTCGCTTCTTGCGTCCTTCTCCCCGCGCGCGGGGAGAAGGTGCCGGCAGGCGGATGAGGGGCTTTCCGTCACCACGTCGATGGTTGGGCGCCTCACTTAATGCGCGGAAGCGGGACGGCCAACGACTGGAGACGCGTCAGATCGCGTCCGCTGCGCGCTGCGCCCGCCATTGCTCGACGCTGATGCAATAAAGCACGTGGCGCACCAGCGCCGGGTAATCGGCCGAAACGCGGGGGTGATCGAAGTCGCGGCTGGCGTCGCGGTGCATGCCGATACGCTGCATGACCGCCGTCGAGCGGGTGTTGGCGGCGACGGCGAAGGAGACGATCTCACTCAAGCCCTTTTTCTCGAACCCGTAGCGTAGCAGTGCCAGGGCCGCTTCCGTGATGTAGCCCTTGCCCCAATAGGAGGTCGAAAGCCGCCAGCCGATCTCGACGGTACCATTCGGGAAGTGCGGTTCCAGATCCGTGAGCGCGAGGCCACAGAAACCCATCGGTCGGTCATCGCCCTTCAGCGCAATCGCGAAGAAGCCCAGGCCGGTTTCGGCGATGCCGCGGCCGACGCGCTCGAAGAGTGCGTCGGATTCCGCGCGGCTGCGGCGGAAGGGAAAGAACTCCATCACCTTGGGATCGCTGTTGATCGCAAAGAAGAGATCACGGTCGCTTTCCTTCCAGGCCCGGATGCGCAGCCGCTCGGTCTCAGAGATGATCATCCGACGAAGTCCGTCTTGCGATAGCCCTGCAGATAGAGAAGGGCGGTGAGATCGCCATGGTCGATGCGGACCTTGGCCTGCTCGGCAACCACGGGCTTGGCATGCAGTGCCACGCCGGTGCCGGCAAGCTGGATCATGCCGAGATCGTTGGCGCCATCGCCGACGGCCATGGATTCTGCCGTCGAGATGCCGAGGCGGCCGGCGATGTCGAGAAGCGCATCCACCTTGGCCTGCTTGCCGAGAATGGGCATAGCGACCTCGCCGGTGAGGATACCGCCTTCGGCAAGAAGCGTGTTGGCGCGGTTCTCGTCAAAGCCGAGCATGCCGGCGATCGGGCCGGTAAAGACGGTGAAGCCACCGGAGACAAGCGCGGTATAGTGGCCCTTGCTCTTCATCGTCGCGATCAGTTGCTGCCCGCCCGGGGTGAGGGTGATGCGCTTGGCGATCACCTCGTCGACGACGCCAAGCCGCAGGCCCTTCAACAGTGCGACGCGCTCGATCAGGGCCGGCTCGAAGGCGATCTCGCCGTTCATGGCGCGGGCGGTGATGTCCGCCACCTTGTCCTTGAGGCCGACTTCGGCGGCCAGTTCGTCGATGCATTCCTGGCCGATCATGGTCGAATCCATGTCGGCGATCAGAAGCTTCTTGCGGCGGCTTTCGGCGTCCTGGACGGCGACATCAACCGGCGCGTTGCCGATCTGGCCACGCAGCAGCGCTTCGGCGGCATCCGGATCGGTGCCGTCGGTGAGTGCGATATCACAGGCGATGCCGTCGGCCAGCCAGTAGAGGCCGGATGCCTTGACGGCATCGGCGGCGGCTTCCGCGAGGGCTGGCGTCAGAACAGGATTTGACGGATTGGCGATAAGCGTGGCAACGAGAGCCATGGACAACAACCTTGATACCGAGAGCGACGCGATCCTGATAACCGGGCCGACCGCCAGCGGCAAGTCTGCGCTTGCCGTCGAACTGGCGCGGCGCCATGGCGGCGTGGTGGTCAATGCCGACAGCATGCAGGTCTACGATACGCTGCGGCTGTTGACGGCGCGGCCGGATGAAGCGGACATGGCCGGCATCGAGCACTGTCTTTACGGCCATGTTCCGGCGGCATCGGCCTATTCCACCGGCGCCTGGGTCCGCGAGGCAGAGGCGCTCGTCGCGCGGCTGAAGACGGAAGGGCGCTTGCCGGTTTTCGTCGGCGGCACCGGGCTCTATTTCAAGGCGCTGACGGGCGGACTTTCCGATATGCCCGAAATTCCTGCTGCCATCCGCGAGCGGCTGCGCGAGCGGCTGAAGCTGGAAGGGCCGGAGGGTCTTTATCGGGAGCTCGAAACGTCGGATCCGGAGACGGCGGCGACGCTTAGGGCCGGCGACGGTCAGCGGATCGTGCGGGCGCTCGAAGTGGTCGAGGCGACCGGCAGGCCGATCCGCTTCTTTCAAAAACAGAGCGGCCCCGTCATCGTCGACCCCGACCGGTCGCAGAAGTATGTGGTGCTGCCGCAGCGCAAGCTGCTGCACGAGCGCATCAACCGCCGCTTCGAGATGATGCTTGCAGGCGGCGCGATCGGGGAGGTCGAGGCCTTGCTGGCGCTCGACCTGCCGGCGGAGATGCCGGTGATGAAGGCAATTGGCGTCAGCCAGATCGCATCCCTGCTCAAGGGCGAGATCGGCAAGGCCGAGGTGATCGAGACCGCGTCGGCGGCCACGCGGCAATATGCCAAGCGGCAGATGACCTGGTTCCGCAACCAGCTCGACGAGAGCTGGATGCGCATCGAAAACGCCGCAGCCGCACTCTGAGGGACGCCGCCGTCGATGCGGTCGCTTGGTCTCATTGGGCGAGATTGAGCTGCCAGGACACGCCGAAGCGATCGCTCACCCAGGTAAAGCGCTGGCTGAAGCCGTAATTGTCGAGCGGCATCAGCACCATGCCGCCTTCGGCCAGCGGTGTTGCCAGGCTGATGAGCTCGTCTTCGCTCTGGCATTCGACGAAGAAGGAGAAGGATGGGGTGAAATCGAAGGCGTGCCGGACCGGGCTGTCGATGCATTTGACACGCTGATCCCCGAGTCTGAACAAGGCAACCTTGACGCTGCCGTCCGGCCCCTGTTCGCCCGGTCCATAGCGTTCGACTTCCAGCACCTCGGCATTCGGGAACAGCGAAACGTAGAACGCCATGGCGAGCTCGGCCACGCCGTTCTGGAACATCAGGAAAGGGGTAACGCTTGTGACCATGCCGGCCTCCACATGCGGGCTTGCGGCCAAACTGGCGGGCCTGCCCGATGGATACTCACAGGGACTATAGCGCCTTGCGCCGACACGAACGCACAAGGGGCGTCCTACTGCATAATTCCTTAGATCGGGATCGATCTAAGGGTAAGGTTATGCAGCAGCTTTAAAGTGTTACAGCGTCCTTAGCGCGTCTTAAAAGACGCGCGGCGCTGGAGCACTTTGATTGAAGAGCATCTTCCTGCTTTCAAGCGACTTCACCTTCAAGCCGGCTGCTCCAGGTCCTTCAACGACATGGTCGCGCAAAGGTTCCGTTGCGGGACACCAAGGGCGAAAGCGCATTTGCTGCCCGTCATTATCGCAAGCCCGCCGCGCACCTTTGCGCGACACGTCTAGGGCTTGCGAATGATGCTGCCGAGCGGGCGCTTCAACAGGCTCTCACGCAGCGACCCTTCGCGCGGCCTATCGCTGGTGGTGCCAGACGGCGCCTGGCCGGCAGATGCTGCAAATGATCCGTAGCGGGGCGCCGGGTCCGCGGCTGCGGGCTTTTCATTCAGCAACTGCTGGCGGATCTGGTTGAAGCGTTCGAGTTCCGGATTGGCGGAAATGGTGCTGCGTGGCAGCATGTCCGGGCGATAGGGCTCTGTGGCAAGCGCCGCGTCGGCGAAGCCATGCTCCGTCTCGCCTGCAGATGTGGCTCCGAGTTCGCTGTCCCAGAGACGCTCTTCGCTGCCGGTCGTTGCCGCCATGTAGCTCTGCTGGAAGCCGGAAATATCCGGCCCGCTGATCGACCGCATGCGGCTGACGATCGATCTGAGATCGACAGTCGGCGGTGCATCCTCGTCGATCCGGTCGACGATGCCGTGGGCGCGCGGCAGGCGCTCCTCGGCTATGCGGTTGAAACGCATGCGCATCGGCACCGCGACGGCCTCGCCGAAGGCGATCGCTTCGCCATTGCCGATCGAGGAGATGAAGCTGGTGGTCGAGGTCGAGGAGTTCGGAATGGCCGAGCGGATGATTTCCTGGTCGCGGTCGTTGGCAAGGCGCATGGCAAAGACCGTCGAGCACTGGGACAGGATCGTCGGGTCAAGCTCGCCGGGGCGCTGGGTAATGACGCCGAGCGAGACGCCGTATTTGCGGCCCTCCTTGGCGATGCGGGCGATCGCCTGGCGGGTCGGCAGGAAGCCGAGCGAGGGATCGGCCGGCACGTAGCGGTGCGCCTCTTCGCACACGACAAGCATATGGATGCCGCCATTGCTCCACAGGCCGATTTCGAAGGCCATGCGGCAGAGCACAGAAGCGACGGAATTGACGACTTCCGAGGGAATGCCGGCAAGCTCGAAGGTGGCGATCGGCTTTCCGTCGCCGGGGATGCGGAAGATCTTGGCGATCGTGTCCTGGATCGTGTCGGTGATCGTGTTCGAGGAGAACATGAAATGGTAGCGCGGATCGTTGATCGCCGAGACGATCTTGACCTTCAGCGAGCGCAGGTGCGGTTTCTCGTTGCGGCCCTCGAGCCGGCCGATACGTTCGTCGATCAGCGCCAGAAGGTCGGCGATGCGGTAGGGCACCGGCGTATCGGCGGTGATCGAGCTTTTCTCCGTCTGGCGCCGCATCAGGCCGGATTCGCCACCCCGGAAGGCCTTCTTCGCTTCGGGAATGATGTCGCGCAGCATGTCGAGCTCGTCCGGCGGTGCCGGGCGGCCGCGGAAGATCACCTCGGCGAATTCATCGAGGCGGAAGAACCAGAAGGGCAGGTCGAGCGTGTCGGTGTCGATGACGACCGCAAGCTCCGGGAAGGCGGCGGCAAATTCGTTGTGCGGGTCGAGGATCAGTACGCGCAGCTTCGGATCCGAGGCGATCGCCTTGTTGAGCAGCAGCGTGACTGCGGTCGACTTGCCGACACCGGTCGTGCCGACGATGGCGAAGTGCTTGGCCAGCATCGAGGGAACATGGATGGTCGCGTCGAGGCTCTCGTCCTGCGTGAGCTTTCCAATGATGCAACTGTCGTTGCGGCCGGAATCGTAGATGCGGGCAAGGTCGGCCGCGCGAATGCGGTGCACGAGCGCGCCGAGATAGGGATACTGGCTGATACCGGCAGAAAACGTCTCGCGTCCATCGGGGCCGACGTTGACTTCGCCCATCAGCTCGACTTCGATGCGAAAGACGTTGCTGGTTTCCTCGCCCCATTCGCTGGAGGCGGTCTGCATGGAATAGACCAGCGCCACGACGCGGTTCCTGCCGACCGAGATCGAGATCAGCCGCCCGACGGACCAGAGTTCGGTGAGTGACGTTTCGCCGTTTTCGGCGACCGCGGCGACCGTGGCGCGCGAGCCGTTGCACGCGACCACCCGTCCGAGGAACCGGTTGCCTCGTTTCAGGCCATCACGGCGATCCTGCTCTCCGGCACGGATCGAGGAATGAAGTTCATTGTTCAGCAACGCACAAACCCCGGCAATACCGCTACTCATGTTAGCCCAAGGGATTTAACAAGTGGTTTCCTGGCGTTGCCGCAAAGGAGAGTGTGTCACGAAATGGGATTGCGCCAAACCTTACTCGCCGGGCGCCGCCTTTGGACAGACTGCCTCCATGGCAAATGACTGGAAGAGAGCACGTCCTGCCGGCCAATCGCCAAGCCCGCTCTTGCCGTTGATGTGCCCGAGCGCGCCGACTTCGATGATGCGGCTGCCCCATTGGGCCGCTCGCAGCCGCCCATAGGCGAGGCTGCCATAGGGATCATCAGAGCTTGCGATCATGAGGGAGGGGAAGCGGAATGCTTCTTCAGGCACGCCTGCAAAGCTTGCCGCCTCAAGCGGAAAAGCATGCGAGCCCGGGTCTGGAACGGCGACCATGAAGGCGCCGGCGACGAGGCGGGCGGAAACCCTCTGCCAATGCGCGACGAGCAGGCAGGCGAGGCTGTGGGCGACAAGCAGGGGTGGTGCCTCCGTTTCGGCAACGGCGCGGTCGAGTGCTGCTATCCAGTCGGCACGGTCCGGTCGGTCCCAGTTCTCCGGCTGGAAGCGTCGAGCGTGCGGGTAATGACGCTCCCAGTGGGTCTGCCAATGAGTCTCGCCGGAGCCGCCGATGCCGGGCAGGATGATGATTTCGCTCATGCTTTCCTCTCATCTTCGATTTCCGCGAGAGTGACAGCTTCCGCTGGAAGCTGGAATGCGCAATCATCGGCAAACGCACCCGTTTGCCGATGGATTAAAGGTGAGACATGGCAATTGCCCGCATCGACCGTTCCCCGATCGACCCGACCGACATCGCCATCATCGAGGTGCTGCAGGAGGACGGGCGCATCGCGATTTCGGAACTGGGCCGGCGCATCGGCCTGTCGCAGCCGGCGACCTCGGAACGGGTCAAGCGGCTGGAGGAGCGCGGCATCATCTCGGGCTATGGCGCGCGCATCGACGCGGCGAGCCTCGGCCTTGGCATGATGGCGGTGATCCGGCTGAAGACGACGCACGAACATATCCGCGCCTGCCTCAAGCAGTTCTCCGAGATGCCGCAGGTGATCGAGGTGCTGCGGCTGACGGGGGAGGACTGCTTTCTCCTCAAGGTGCTGGTGCCGACGCCCGGCGAACTCGAGACGATCGTCGACACGATTGCGCGCTATGGGGCGGTGACGACGTCGCTGGTCTTGAGCGGCGAAGCACCGAAGCCGATCGGGCGGGCGCTGATCCAGCGGGTTTGATCCTGGTTCCAGGCGAGAGAAAACGGCGCCGTTCGACTTGACGAAAGTCAATGCGGATCGGGGCCCGACGCGGGATAATTCAACCATAGGCCAAGCATCGGCGTTCAAATGACCGTGAGAGGTGTCGCTGGCCGAGGATGCTCAACGGGCGAGGGGGAAGCCATGAGCGGTGCGATTGCCACGATCATCCGGACGCCCATTTTATGGCTGCTGATCTTCGTGCCCATCGCCATTGCCGGCGAACACATCTGGCCGGAAGCGCATACCTTGCTCTTTCTCTTGTCGGTTGCGGCGATCGTGCCGCTGGCCGCACTGTTGAGCCAGGCGACGGAGGCGGTGGCGGCGCGCACCGGCGACACGGTCGGGGCACTGCTCAACGCCACGCTCGGCAACCTGACGGAACTCGTCATCGCGCTGATGGCGCTTGCCGCCGGGCAATATCTTCTGGTCAAGGCCTCGATCGCCGGCGCCATCGTCACCAATACGCTGTTCATGCTTGGCGGCTCGTTTCTCCTGGGTGGGCTCCGTTTTCATCTGCAGGAGTTCAACCGGGTGAACGCGCGCTTCCTGGCGAGCCTTCTGTTCATGGCGACGGTCGCCGTACTCGTGCCCTCATTGATCGGTGCCGCCGACGGCCAGCCGCAGACGGCCTTCACCCAGCAACTGAGCGCCGGCCTCTCGGTCGTCCTGATTGTCACCTATGGGCTCTGGATGCTGTTTTCGCTCCGGACCCATAGCGAACTCTTTGTCTCTGCCGGGGCCGAGCATGGTGGGGAGGAAGCGCACTGGCCGTTGGCCACCGGTATCGGCGTGCTTTTGGTCGTCACCGTGCTCGTCGCGCTCGTCAGCGAGGTCTTCGTCGGCTCGGTGCAGGTGGCAGCCGAAGAGCTCGGCATGACGCCCGCCTTTGTCGGGTTCGTGGTGGTGGCGCTGGTTGGTGCTGCGGCCGAAATGGCGACGGCGTTTTCCGCCGCGCGCAAGGACAGGCTGGATTTGAGCGTTGGCATCGCGCTTGGAAGTGCCGTGCAGATCGCGCTTTTCGTCGCGCCGCTGCTGGTGCTGCTCAGCTACGTGCTCGGGCCGCAGCCGATGGACCTGCAGTTCTGGCCGGGCGCCGTCGTGATGATGCTGGTCGCGACCATGGCCGCGACGCTGCTTTCCAACGGCGGGCGCTCCGCCTGGTACATGGGCGTCCTGGCGCTCACCGTCTATGTGATCTTCGCCATGACGCTGTTTCTGCTGCCGCCGCAGGTGCAGCCCTAAGGCTGGCCGAGAACCTCAGCGCCCGCCGGCCGCAATCAGGCTGCGGGCGCAATCGATAACGGTCGTGCTCACCGGCCGGGGCGCAAAGCCGAGCACGCGCCGCGCTTTTTCCGATGTCAGCGCAAACTTGCGGCCAAGAAGCGGTGCCAGCGGCTTCAAATCGGCGCTTAGCGGTGCCAGCAGTCGCACCAGCGTTGTCGGCAACCGTCGCGTCGGCACCTTTCGACCGTCCGGGCCAAGGCCCGTGCGCAGCGTGGCGGCGATATCCCCCATCCACTGGAAGTCGCCGGCGGCGATGAAACGCTCGCCGGCGGCTTCAGGCGCGATCATGGCGGTCACGTGCAGATCGGCGAGATCGCGCACGTCCACCACCCAGAAGCCGAGGCGCGGCAGGAAGCGGGGACGCCCGGCGACAAGATCGCCGATGATCCGGACGGAGCCGAGATTGTCCGCCGCAAGCACCGGACCGAAGACGGCGCCGGGCAGCACGGTCGCCAGTTCCGTCTGCTTGCCCGCCATGAACGCCCAGGCGGCGCGCTCGGCGAGGATCTTCGACACGCGGTAATTGTCGAATTGCGGGTCGTCCGGGTCGGTCCAGCGGGTCTCGTCGCTGACAAGGCCGGAGGCAAGCGGCGGTCGCGTCGTCGCCGCAGCCGAGGTCATCACCACGCGGCGCACACCGGCATCGACGGCAGCAGACAGTACCCGCAGCGTGCCTTCGCGCGCGGGGCGCACATAGGCGTCGCGACCGCTGCCGGTGGCGACGCCGAGCGGCGAGGCGACATGCAGCACGTAGGTACAGCCGCTTACCGCTTCGGCCCAGCCGTCATCATCCGTCAGGTCGGCCCTTGCGAAGGACAGGGCGGCCCGCATGAGCAAGGCGCTCTTGAAGGTGACGGAACCGGAGGCAACCGCGCTCGACGGCTTCCTGATCATGCTCCGGTCGATTTCCAATGAGCGCGCGGTCGAGATCGCGCGAAAGGTGGTGGAAAGCCACCACCAGAAGAACGTGACAGAGGCCCTTTCAGGCCCGGATGCCGCTCAGCGCGCGGGGCTTTTGATGTCGCTCGTCGCCGGAGTGCAGATCATGCGCCAGGTGGTGGGGCTTCAAGCCCTCGGCAAGGATCACGACGCCGCGCTGGAGCGCGTGCTTGGCGATCTCGTCGCCCGCCTTGTCAACGAATAGGAGGCGGCGAATAGGGCCAACGCGTTGGGGAAGCCTCCGTGCGCTCCGCATGGATCGCAGGCCTGCACGGAGGCAGACTGGGATGCTTGGGGCTATTTCGGGGCGTTCATGTCGAACACGACCCAGCGGAAGAACAGGTAGATCGCGCCGAAACTGAGAAGCAGTGGTGTGAGCACGGAGAGGTCAAGCATATCATTGCCTTTGTTTGGAAGCTGCTTCATGCAGCAATGCTAATCTTCCACGGCAAGTGTTAATGCGAGGTGCATGCGTGGGCGCCGACCCGTAAAAACTTTGGGGCTTCGATGCGGCTTGACCTCAAGATCGGTTGAGGTCCTACACACCTCCATGATGACGCACCGAGCGTCGGTTTCCCGGTTCGAATCCGCTCCAGGGAGCAACCGCATGGAGGACGCATGAGCGAGCAGCTGCTTTTGCGAAACCTGATGACGATCACCACCCCAGGCCATCTCGACGCGTTTCGTGAAGCCGTGGCGCGCGCGATTGCCTTCGTCGAAGACCACGCGCCGCGGCTGATGGTGCAGGCCTTCATCGACGAGAAGGCGATGCAGGCGGTGAGCATTCAGCTTTATCGCAATTCCGGGGACGTGCTCAGCCACTGGCAGATGTCGGATGCGCATATCAACGACGTATCCGCCCACTGCACCGTGGAACGACTGGAGGTCTACGACGGACGCGGCTTCATCATGCCGCCGCTGCTCGGGTTTTCGCGGTTCAGACAACGAGCGGCTGTGGCGAAGGCAGACGTCAAGCGGGGAGCCCCGCCTTCAGCAGTCCCTGGCGAAAGAGATCGCGAAGCTCGTCCTGCTCGAGCAACAGTCCATGCTGGACGAAATCCTCGGTCGAGAAATCGGGCTTTAGCTGCAGGAGTTGGCGCCTGATCTTCTCGACGGCGGCCGTATTGCCGGACTGGGCATGGCAGGCAACCAGCCGGGCGAGCGTGAAGGCCCCCGGATTGGGCAGTTCCTTGAGGGCGGCTGCCGCCTCGTCAAAGCGGCCGAGGATATAGAGCGCGTTGCCGAGCGTCGCGCTGTACCAGGGCGGCGGAAAGGGGTTCAGCCGGAAACCCTCGTCGATCCACTCCATCGCCTCGGCAAGATTGCCGCGCCGGGCATAAAGCCCGCCCATCTGCACCAGCGTATTGGCATCGTTGGGATTGATGAGATAGGCGCGGCGATAGTGGCGCTCGGCGAGATCGAACTCCCGGCGATTGACATGAACAAGCGCCAGCAGGCGCTGGCAGCCGCCTTCGCTTTCATCGAGCGCGACCGCCTTGCGGGCGATCGCCAGGGCTTCGTCGAGGATTTCCGGCGGGGCGTTGCCGTAGCCATGCCGGGCCAGGTCGGAGAGAGCCAGGTAGCTGTGGGCGAGCGCAAAATGCGGGTCACGGTCGACGGCTTCCTTAAACATCGCGTGGGCCAGCCGGTTGTCGTCGGGGGCGTAGCCGCGCATGTGCATCTGGCCGCGCAGAAAATACTCGTAGGCCGCAAGGCTCGTTGCCGGCTTGCGCAGCGCCTGGCGCAGGTCGGCGCTCTCGATCTGACCGACGAGCAGGGAGACGATCGTCCGGGTCACCTCGTCCTGCACGGCGAAAATGTCGGTCAGGTCGCGGTCGTAGTGATCCGACCAGAGATGGGCGCCACTCGCGGCCTCGATCAATCGGGCGGAAATGCGGATGCGCGCACCGGCGCGGCGCACGTTGCCCTCGACGAGATAGGTGACCCCGAGCTTGCGGCCGATCTCGCTGATGTCCGTGGTCTTGCCGCGAAAGCTGAAGGAGGAGCTTGCAGCGGTGACGGCGAGCGAGCGAAAGCGGGCGAGCCCGCCGATGATGTCCTCGGTGATGCCGTCGCTGAAAAAGTCCTGATCGGGCGCGCCGTTGAGATTTTCGAACGGGAGCACCGCAATCGACGTGCGCGCTGCGATCTGCGACGCAGAGGGGCCGATCGCCGGGGCCTCGGCCCAGTGCCAGACATGGACGGGGCGCAGGATGTTCTTCAGGTTGATTTCGCCGCCGTCGAGAAAGGTCTTGATGTTCTTGGCGCCAAGTTGCCGGTGGACCGCATCGGCGATGCAGATGCCGCCAGGCGCGGCCGAAGCCTGCAGGCGCGCGGCGACATTGACGCCGTCGCCGAGCAGGTCGTCGCCCTCGACGACGACATCGGCGAGGTTGATGCCGATGCGCAGCAGAAAGCGGTCATCGGGCGGCTGTTGGTGCTGGTCGGACGCCAGCGCCTGCTGCAGCGCGATGGCACAATCCACCGCTTCGACCGCCGAGTTGAAGGCCACCAGCGACCCGTCGCCCATGAGCTTGACGACACGCCCGCCGCGACCGGTGATTTCAGGCGACAAAATGGAAGCCTGCAGCCGTTTCATCGTGCCGAGCGTGCGGATCTCGTCGGCTTCCGCCATGCGGGAAAAGCCGACGACATCGGTCGCCATGATGACCGCAAGTCGTCGCTCGACGCGCTCGTTCACCATCCCGTTCTCCGCCTGTCACGGATACTTTAGCGTGTTCTCATGGTGCCCGGAAGATAATCTCGCCAAGCGCTGGGGAGGCGGGCGGGGGCTAGGTCCTGCCCATATGCTCCTGCAGGAACTCGATGAAACGCTGGGTCTTGGCCGGCAGCAGCCGTGTTTCGGTGATGGCGTGGATTGCAACGGACGTGCCCTGCCATTGCGGCAGCACCCGTATCAGCCTGCCCTCGGCGACGTCGCCTGAAACGATGCGCTCGGCCAGCATGGCAATCCCCTGGCCGTTCACCGCGAGCGCACACATCATCCCGACATTGTTGACCGTGAAGCGGCCGCCGACGGCAATCTCGATCTTGCTGCCGCTCTCCCCATGCAGCGTCCAGTCGCTTGCGCGCGGCATGCAGATGCAATCCCGTTTGGCGAGTTCCGCCGGATCGCGTGGCTCTCCGAAGGCCTTGAGATAGGCGGGGGACGCATAAAGATAGCGCGAATGACGGCCAAGCAGGCGGGCGATCAGGCGCGAATCCTGCAGTTCGCCGGCGCGGATCACCACGTCGAAGGGCTCCGTCACCAGATCGACGCGCCGCGGCGTCAGGTCGAAATCGAAGGTGATGCCGGGATAAAGCCGGGCGAATTCGGCGATCAGCGGCGTCAGGTAGATGGTCGCGAAGTCGACCGGCATGGAGACGCGCAACAGGCCGCTCGGCTGGTCCAGCATGGCGCCGAGCTGCTCGTGGGCCAACCGCGCTTCGTCGACGATGCGCTTGCTGCGCTCGAAATAGAGCGCCCCCGCTTCGGTGAGCTCGATCTTGCGTGTCGTACGGTGAAGCAATCTCAGCCCGATTGCCTTTTCCAGCGCGCTGATGCGACGCGACAGGGTGGAGTTTGGCATGCCGACGACATCTGCGGCTTTGCGGAAGCTTCTGGCTTTCGCCACTTCGACGAACAGCGCCATGTCGTTCAGATGGGTCATCGCATTGCTCCATAGATGGAACGGTAATTTCCGAATGACCCAATTTATCCCAATGGCGGAATAGTGGACAAGGGTTTGAACGTTTGGAATGCCCAAAGGAGATCCTGATGAGCCTGCTGTTCAATCCCGTCCGCGTCGGCCGCTACACGCTTGCCAACCGGCTGGCCATGGCGCCCATGACCCGCAGCCGCGCTGAATTCGATGGCACGCCGGGTCCGCTTGCCGCCGAATACTACGCCCAGCGCGCGAGCGTCGGCCTGATCGTGACCGAAGGCACGCAGCCTTCCGACGACGGCCAGGGTTATCTCACCACGCCCGGCATCTACACCGATGCGCATGTCGCCGGCTGGAAGACGATCACCTCTGCCGTGCATGAGAAGGGCGGCCGCATCTTTATCCAGCTGATGCATGCCGGGCGCATGTCTCATCCGGACAACACGCCGCATCATCGCCAGGGCGTTGCGCCGTCGGCGATCGCGCCCGGAGGTGGCATGTTCACGGCCAAGGGCATGCTGGACATTCCGACGCCGCGGGCGCTGACGACGGAGGAAATACGCCAGACCGTCGCCGACTTCCGCCATGCGGCCCGTCGCGCCATCGAGGCCGATGCCGACGGCATCGAGATCCACGGCGCCAACGCCTATCTGGTCCATCAGTTCCTGGCACCGAGCGCCAACAGCCGGACCGACGACTATGGTGGGCCGATCGAGAACCGGGCGCGGTTTGCGATCGAGGTGGCGACAGCCATTGCCGACGAAATTGGCGCCGACCGCACCGCCATTCGCCTCTCCCCGGGCCTTGCGATGTGGGGCATCGATGAGGGTGCGGAGGGGCCCGACCTTTACCGCTATCTGGTGGCCGAGCTCGACAGGCTCGGTCTTGCCTATCTGCACATCATGCATACGGGCGACGAGGCGCTGCTCGCTTCGATCCGCAAGCTTTGGACACAGCCGTTGATCCTCAACAGGCCCGGTCGCGGACGTGACGAAATCGGCTCCGATCTTTCGTCCGGGCTCGCCGACCTCGAAGCCTACGGGCAGATGGTGCTGGCCAATCCGGATTTCATCGATCGGCTGAAGACCGATGCGCCGATGAACGAGGCCGACCGCATGACCTATTTCGGCGGCACCCGGAAGGGCTACGTCGATTATCCGGCGCTCGCCGCTACGGCCTAGCCATTTCGGCCGCGCAAGCCGATCGACCCCATCAGGGGTCGATCGTGTTTCCATTACGATGCCCGGCCTGCAACGGCCCGTTGCCGCGATGCCTGCCACAGCACCAGCATCGCGACGACGAGCAGCAGCGCCTCCGCCGTCGGCGTCGCGAACCAGATGCCGCGTTCGCCGAAGCGCGACGCATAGAGCGCGATGAGCGGCATGGTGAAGAGGTAGGGCTTGGAAAGCCCTAGGATTGCCGCCCGCCCGGCATCGCCGATCGCCTGGAAATAGCTGCCAAGCACGATCAGCGGGCCGGAGACGAGGTACATTGCGACCATCACGGGCATGATGCGTGCGACGTCGGCGATGACAGGCTCATCGCCGACGAAGACCGCGGCGATCGGCCGGGCAAGGCCGGCAAGCACCACCTCGACGGCGAGGCAATAGGCAAGGGCCAGCAAGAGCGCGAAGCGCAGGGCCCGGTCTGCCCGATCCTTGAGGCCCGCGCCGATGTTGTTTCCGACGATCGCATGCATTGCTTGGCTCAGCCCCAGCAGCGGGAGAAGCGCGAAGGTCATGATGCGGGTGATGATGCCATAGGCAGCCACCGTGGTGTCGTAGCTTGCCGTCGCCGTCTTTTGCAGCGCCGCCATGACCGTGACGGAGACGAGCGCCATGCCGAGGAAGCCGAGGCTCTGGGGACTTCCGAGCGCAACCATGCCCTTCCAACCGGCGAGCGGATTGTGCCGGAAGATTGCCGCAAGGCGAAGCTCGGTGCGGCCTGCAAGGCGGAAAAGAACGATGAGGGCGAGCGCCAGCGCCTGTGCGAGCACGGTTGCGGCCGCGGAGCCGGCGACGCCCATGCCGAAGGGCGCGATCAGCACATAGTTGAGCGCGATGTTTGCAAGCGACACCATGAGGCTGAGGCCCGCCATCAGGCCGGTGCGCCCCTCGCAGCGCAGCGCATCCGAATGGATCGCCAGCAGGAGCTGGACGGGCGAGCAGACGATGAGGATGGCGATATAGCCTTTGGCCATCCGCGCAAGCGGGCCCGGGCCGTTGGCAAGCGTCAGCACCAGTTGCTCGCCGAAGGCGGCAAAGAGCAGGATCAGTCCGGCTGCAATCGCCAGCGCCAGGAGATGCGCGCCGGCAAAGATGCTGCGTGCCTCGGCAAAACGGCGGGCGCCAAGATGGCGGGCAAGCAGGCTCGCCATGCCGCCGGCGACAAGCGTCGACAGCGCCACGGTGAGGATGAAGATTGGGAAGACCGTGGTCACGGCGCCGACGGCGTCGGTGCCGACATAAAGGCCGAGCATGATGGCGTCGACGACGGTCAGCAGCCCGCTCATGCTCATCACGAAGATGATCGGCAGCGCCGTCCTGGCGAAGATCGCGCCGAGCGGCGCAGTCAGGAATGCATTCTCTCTGGCGGTGTCTTCAGACATCTCGCGCTCCTAGTCATCGCATTTCGATCAGGAAGAGGAGGGGCTCGCATTGCCTGCCACACGAAATGCGCTCGGGGCGAAGGATATCGTCAGATGTCAGATTTCACCGGGACGAAGACGTCTGCGAGCGGCGGGGATCTGAAGCCCGCAGTGGAGGTAGCCCCAAGCGACGTCGCCGTCAAGCCAGGCTCAGACTGCCCTGGCGCTTCGGCAGACGCGCGGCGGCGCGCCGTTGTCGCCAGACCTTGGGCCGCATGGCTTTGACGACTGTTGCCGGGGGCACGCGTTTCGATCCCGCGCAACATTGTTCCGCGCGGAAGCCCGATCGTGTAACTAAAAGCCGTTGACGCCTTGGGCATTTGTGGTTATCAACTCGGCCCATGAAAAATTTTGCGGTTATTCTTGTGGTGGGGCGGCGCATGGGCAGGATGGTGTAACCATCCGGCGGTAGCCACCCATGCGCTGAACGAGGCTCCTGACGGGGCCTTTTTTTATGCCTTCAAACAAGCTAAGCACCCAACTGGGAAAAGGGACGGAAGCAAGTCAATGAGCGGTACAGAAAACCAGATGACAGGCGCGGAGATCGTTCTCCAGGCTCTGAGAGACAACGGCGTCGAGCATATCTTCGGCTATCCGGGCGGCGCCGTGCTTCCGATCTATGACGAAATCCACCAGCAGGACGACATCCAGCATATCCTCGTTCGCCACGAGCAGGGCGCCGGCCACATGGCCGAAGGGTATGCCCGCTCCACCGGCAAGGTCGGCGTCATGCTGGTCACGTCAGGCCCCGGCGCCACCAATGCGGTCACCCCGCTGCAGGACGCGCTGATGGATTCGATCCCGCTCGTCTGCATCTCCGGCCAGGTTCCGACCTCGCTGATCGGCTCGGACGCCTTCCAGGAATGCGACACCGTCGGCATCACCCGCCCGTGCACCAAGCACAACTGGCTGGTCAAGGACGTCAACGATCTCGCCCGCATCATCCATGAGGCCTTTCGCGTCGCCCAGTCCGGCCGCCCGGGTCCGGTTGTCGTCGATATTCCGAAGGACATCCAGTTCGCGACCGGCACCTATACGCCGCCGTCCGCCGTCCCGACCCAGAAGAGCTACCAGCCGAAGAAGCAGGGCGACCTGAAGAAGATCGAGGAAGCGGTCGAGCTGATGCGCAACGCGCGCCAGCCGATCATCTATTCCGGCGGCGGCGTCATCAATTCCGGTCCGGAAGCCTCGCATCTGCTGCGCGAGCTGGTCGAGCTCACCGGCTTCCCGATCACCTCGACCTTGATGGGTCTCGGCGCCTATCCGGCATCCGGCAAGGCCTGGCTCGGCATGCTCGGCATGCACGGCACCTATGAGGCCAACATGGCGATGCATGACTGCGACGTCATGGTCTGCATCGGCGCCCGCTTCGACGACCGCATCACCGGCCGCCTCAACGCGTTTTCGCCGAATTCCAAGAAGATCCACATCGACATCGACCCGTCGTCGATCAACAAGAACGTTCGCGTCGACGTGCCGATCCTCGGCGATGTCGGCACGGTTCTGGAAGACATGGTCCGCCTGTGGCGGGCCGCTTCCAAGACCGCCGACAAGGCGCGTCTCTCCGACTGGTGGGAGACGATCACTAAGTGGCGCGCCCGCAACTCGCTCGCCTATACGCCGAACGATGACGTCATCATGCCGCAATACGCGATCCAGCGGCTCTATGAGCTCAGCAAGGACCGCGACACCTACATCACGACGGAAGTCGGCCAGCACCAGATGTGGGCAGCCCAGTTCTTCGGCTTCGAACAGCCGAACCGCTGGATGACCTCGGGCGGCCTCGGCACCATGGGCTACGGCTTCCCCGCCGCGATCGGCGCGCAGGTTGCCCATCCCAACAGCCTGGTCATCGATATCGCCGGCGACGCCTCGATCCAGATGTGCATCCAGGAAATGTCCTGCGCGGTCCAGTACGGCCTGCCGGTCAAGATCTTCATCCTCAACAACCAGTACATGGGCATGGTGCGCCAGTGGCAGCAGCTGCTCCACGGTAACCGCCTGTCGCATTCCTACACGGAAGCCATGCCTGACTTCGTCAAGCTGGCCGAAGCCTATGGCGGCGTCGGCATTCGCTGCGACAAGCCTGGTGAACTCGACGCTGCGATCCGCCAGATGATCGACACGCCGGCGCCTGTTATCTTCGACTGCCGCGTTGCCAACCTTGCCAACTGCTTCCCGATGATCCCCTCGGGCAAGGCCCATAACGAGATGCTGTTGCCCGACGAAGCCACGGACGAAGCGGTCGCCAACGCGATCGACGCCAAGGGCCGTCAGCTGGTCTGAGACAGGTAGAGGAACCAATCGACATGAACGCACACCTTCAACCGACCGGCTCCGCCTACTTCATCGCCAAGGAGACCGAGCTCGCCGAGACCCACACGCTATCGGTCCTCGTCGACAACGAGCCGGGCGTCCTTGCCCGCGTCATCGGCCTGTTCTCGGGCCGCGGCTACAACATCGAAAGCCTCACGGTTTCCGAAACCGAACACGAGGCGCACCTGTCGCGCATCACCATCGTGACGCGCGGCACGCCGCACGTGCTCGACCAGATCAAGAACCAGCTGGAGCGGCTGGTGCCTGTTCACCGCGTCGTCGACCTGACGGTGCGCGCCGGCTCCCTCGGTCACGACCGCCCGGTCGAGCGCGAACTCGCGCTCGTCAAGGTGCACGGCTCGGGCGACCACCGGGTCGAGGCGCTCCGCCTTGCCGACGCCTTCCGCGCCTCGGTCATCGACGCCAACATCGATCACTTCGTCTTCGAGATCACCGGCAAGCCGTCGAAGATCGAGCAGTTCATCGCCATCATGAAGCCGCTCGGCCTCATCGAAGTCTGCCGCACCGGCATCGCGGCGATGAACCGCGGGCCCCAGGGCATGTGATTATTAAGGAGGTGCGGCTCACAAGGCCGCCCCTTTCGCTTTGTGCCGGCGCTTGCCGTCACGACGGCGGGCTCCGTGCGCTTCAGGTGCGATGCCCTGGTGTTTTAGAGGCGGACAGCCCCTCTCCTCGGGTTTAACCCGAGGACTGGCCCTCTCCCCGCAGGCGGGGAGAGGGGACTGGCGCCGAATGTGGCTCACCTTCCCACACTCCGAAAACCAAGATTTCGACCAATGCCATGTGCATTGGTGCCGGGCGGCCGCCACGCGTTTCCTTCTCCCCGCGAGCGGGGAGAAGGTGGCTGGCAGGCCGGATGAGGGGCAGGCCATCACCGGGGGACGCGACGCCCCGTTGACTTCGTCACCATTTCTCGCCGACTAATTCCGCAAGGAATTGTGCAAGATATCAGGTGCCGGATGAGCGCGACGACGATGCTGGCTTTTGTGTTGACGCGATACGGTGGGCCTGACGCTGCCGAGCTGCGTGAGGTGCCGCGTCCGCGGCCGGCGCGCGGTGAGGTGCTTGTGCGCGTGCATGCGGCCGGCCTCAATCCGGTCGACTACAAGACGCGCGAAGGCATGCTCAAGGTCGTCCAGCGCTATCCGCTGCCGGCGGTCATGGGCAATGAGCTCTCGGGCGTGGTCGAGGCGCTCGGCGAAGGCGTCACCTCGTTCAAGCCGGGGGACCGGGTCTTTGCCCGCATGCCGAAGGGCGCCATGGGGGCTCTCGCCGAATTTGCCGTCGTGCCCGAAAAATTCCAGGCGAAGATGCCGGCATCGATCGATTTCAACACCGCAGCCGGCGTGCCGCTTGCCGGCCTTACCGCCTTGCAGGCGCTGCGTGACGAGCTTCATCTTGGCCGGGGCAGCCGGGTCTTCATCCCCGGCGGTGCGGGCGGTGTCGGCACCTTCGCCATCCAGCTGGCGAAGTGGCTGGGCGCGGAGGTGACGACGACGGCGTCTCCGCGGGGCCGCGCGCTGGTCGAGGGCCTCGGTGCCGACGTGGTGATCGACTATACGAAGGCGCGGTTCGAAGAGCATCTGCGCAACATGGACGCCGCCTTCGATCTGCTGGGCGGCGAAACGCTTCTAAAGACGTTCGCCGTCGTCAAGCGCGGCGGCAAGGTGGTTTCGATCGCCGGCATGCCCGAGCCGGAAACGGCGCGAAAGGATCTCGGCCGCGGCCTGTTGCTCAGCACGCTTTTCTGGTTTGCGTCGTACAAAATCCGCGCCGTCGCCCGCAAACATGGCGTCTCCTACCGCTATCTCTTCATGCATCCTGATGGTGCCGAGCTTGCCGAGCTCGCCGGTCTCATCGATGCCGGGACGATCAGGCCCATCATCGACCGGGTGTTTCCCTTCAAGGATGTCGCCGCGGCCTTTGACTATCTGGAAACGGGTCGCGCCAAGGGCAAGGTCGTGGTGGAGATCAAGGGCGCCTCTGGCTGATGTCTGCGGCTAGCGCGA
The DNA here is from genome assembly GCF_037026475.1 of Ensifer sp. MJa1. Lineage (NCBI taxonomy): Bacteria > Pseudomonadati > Pseudomonadota > Alphaproteobacteria > Hyphomicrobiales > Rhizobiaceae > Ensifer > Ensifer sp. MJa1. The sequence continues at coordinate 65,255 of NZ_JAKUMO010000001.1, forward strand.
TGAGGCGTGGTCGCGAAGGGGGCGTGACTGTAGGCATTTGCTGCACAACCTGAAATTCGCGCGCGGCTCGCCACCTAGCGCGCCATGCGTGTCCAGTTCTCACGCTTCATGCCTGTTAGCCCTCACGCCAGGCACTATGCTTGGCTGCCCCTCTCCTCGGGTTTAACCCGAGGACTAACCCTCTCCCCGCAGGGCGGGGAGAGGGTGGCCGGCAGGCCGGATGAGGGGCTTTTCTCACCGGCGGACGAGACGCCACCTCAGATCATCTCCAGCGAGCGTTTGCGCTTCGGCGGCGGGAAGGCGCGGTCGAGGTCGGCGAGGTTTTCGGCGGTCAACTGCAGGTCCATCGCATCGCGGTTCTCGCGGGCGCGGTCGGCCGAGCCGGTCTTCGGGATCGAGATGACGCCGGGGCGGGTCTTCAGGAAGGCGAGCGCCGTCTGGGCCGGCGTTGCCTGGTGCGCCTTGGCGATGTGGACGAGATCGGGGTTGCGCAGCAGCCGGCCCTCGTCAAGCGGCGAATAGGCCATGATGGCGATGCCGCGGCTCTGGCACCAGGGCAAAAGGTCGAACTCGATGCCGCGGCGCGAGAGGTTGTAGAGCACCTGGTTGACGGCAACGTTTTTTCCGTCGGGTACGCCCAGCAGTTCCTCCATGTCGTCGACGTCGAAGTTGGACACGCCCCAGGTGCCGATCTTGCCCGCCTTCTTCAACGCCTCGAAAGCGACGACCGTTTCCGCCAGCGGATAACCGCCGCGCCAGTGCAGGAGATAGAGATCGATATGGTCGACACCGAGGTGCTTCAGGCTGCGCTCGCAGGCGGCCTCTGTGCCCATCCGGCTGGCGTTCGACGGCAGCACCTTGCTGACGATGAAGGCCTCGTCGCGCCGGCCGCGCACCGCTTCGCCGACGACGCGCTCGGAAGCGCCGTTGCCGTACATCTCGGCCGTGTCGATCAGCGTCATGCCGAGATCGAGGCCGATCTGCAGGCTCTTCACTTCGTCGGCCTTGCGGGCCGCCGCATCGCCCATGCGCCAGGTGCCCTGGCCAAGAACGGGGACCTTGCGGCCACTTCGAAGTGTCGTCGTCGGAATCGGATCGTGCATCGTCTGCCTCTTGCTCAAATCTCTGGGCTTGCTCCTTGCCAATCTAGTGCATGCAAAGTCCGTTTCGACAGCAATGTCAGCGCAAACTGTCTCAGCAATTGGAAAGCTATTGCTTGAGCGCACAGCGTGAAGTTGTCACCATGACAACTTCGCGGCTGAATCTCGCGAATAGGTCAACTATGCTGACCTAATTGCAAGGGAGGAAGCCATGCAGGCCGATACGCTTCTGGCATTGTTTTTGTTTGCATTCACCACATCGATCACGCCGGGACCGAACAACATGATGCTGTTTGCATCGGGCGTGAACTTCGGTTTCTTTCGCACCGTCCCGCACATGCTCGGCATCGGCGTCGGTTTCTTCGTGCTTCTGATCGCCGTCGGCTTCGGCCTTGGCGCGCTGCTTCATTCCGTGCCGCTGCTCTATACGGCGCTGAAGTTCGCCGGCGGCGCCTATCTCGTCTGGATCGCCTGGAAGATCGGCACGTCGCGCTCGCTGGGTGAGGGCAAGGCTGGCGCCAAGCCGATGACGTTCCTTGCTGCTGCCGCCTTCCAGTGGGTCAACCCCAAGGCCTGGGTCATGGCGGTTTCAGCCATGGCCACCTATACCAGCAGCGACAGCTACCTCTTCAGCGTGCTTGTCGTCGGTCTCGTCTTTGCGCTGGTCAACGTGCCGAGCGTTTCCACCTGGGCCGGCTTCGGCTCGGCGCTAAGGCAATGGCTGTCGGAGCCGTCGCGGCTGAAACGGTTCAACATCACCATGGCCGTGCTGCTCGTCGTCAGCCTCTGGCCGATGCTAAAATAGCTGGAACTGCGGCTTCACCAGCATCAACCAGAAGATGCCGGTGACGGCAAGGAAGGCCGGGAAGCCGCAGGCAAACCAGATGGCATAGAGCCGATCGAACTCTTGTGGCAGGGGTGCGTCGTTTGCGGTTGCAAGCCGGGCGAGGTCGCGAAGCCGCAGCTGGATCCAGACGACCGGCAGCCAGAAGAGGCCGGTGACCACGTAGAGGATCAGCGACAGCGCGATCCAGCCTTCGCCCAGCGACCAGCCGATGCCGGTGGCCAGCAGATAGCCGGTGATCGGCTGGATCACCACGGCAGTGGCGGTGAAGAGCGTATCGGCGATGACCACCGTCCCGGCAACATGGGCGATCAGCCGCGCATCGCGCGTCCGCCTGGCCATCACCATGAAGAAGGCGATGCCAGCACCTGTGCCGAAGAGCACGGCGGCGCCGATCACATGGGCAAGGCGCAGCAGTTCTTCCTGAGGCATCAGCGTTCATCCAGAATGGCGAGGGTCGCGAGCGTGGCAAGCAGCGACGGCAGGACCTTGACGAGCGGTCCGAGCGGGTCGCCCCACAGTTCGGGTTCGATGGCCGTGGCGGAGGCGAGATAGGCGGCGGTCAGGCCGAGCATGCCGAGCAATGCGCGCCGCGCGAAGGGGCGGACGAGCACGGCGATGCCGAGCGCGATATCGGCAAGGCAGGTGGCAAGCATCAGCACCGTTGCCGGACCGTCGGCGAGGAACCGCAGGAAATGCTGCCTTGCCTCCTCGAACGAAAAGAACGGAATGATCCCCGACAGCAACCAGAAGAGCGAAAGACCGGTGATCAATACCGGCTTCAGGACGTAGAGCCGCGCGAACCAGAGATCCTGCACGCCGGATGGATTGGCCGAAAGGCCCTGGTGGGCGGACGAGAAGGGTCCAGGCGCGCGAGCCGCATTTGTCGCCGAGACGCCACCGGCCATGACGGCAAGGGCGGTCGAGCGCAGCGGCGAGCGCCAGCCGAGCCTTCCGGCGATATCGGCAGCAAATCCGACGGGCGCGGCGAAGAACGCCGGCAGACGCACGATTGGGGCGGGCGGCAGGCCAAGCCATTGGCGGTGCAGCGCGACGAGTTCGGCAAGCGTTTGCGGTTGTGGGTGGCCGAGCGTGAGGTCGCTTCCATTGGGCAGGAGACCGGATGCGGCAGCACTCACGGCTTCGGCGACATCGTTGAGGGTAACGGTCTCGACGCGGGCCTCGGCGTGAACGAGAGGGATAGCGAAGGGCAGGGCCGAGAGTGCCCTCAAGAGGGCGGAGCCACCATGGGCATTGCGTCCGAGCACCAGCGCCGGACGCAGGATGACATGCTCAACGCCGCTTTCCGCGAGCGCCTTGTCGGCGCGGAACTTGGTGGCAAGAAAGGCGCTGTCGCTGCCGGCGCCACCTTGAGGGGCGGAGATCTGGACGATGCGGATGGGGCTTGGCTTGGCCGCCTTGTAGAGGGCCAGCATCGCCGCCTCCTGCAGGGCGGCGACATCGTCGGCCATACCATCCTGCAGCGCGCCGGCGCAGTTGACGATGACGTCATGGCTTTCGATGAGCGACCGCCAGTCGCTTTCCGCGCGCATCCGGGCGAGGTCGGCGACAAGCCATTGCGCCTGCGGCCGTTTCAGCCGGGCGCGGGCAACATGGCGGCCAAGGCCGGTCACCGCGTGGCCGTCCGCTACAAGTCGATCGAAGACGGCCGAGCCGATGAAGCCTGTGGCGCCGAGAATCAGTATCTTCATGCCGCCAGAATAGCGGTGGTTGCGTGCAGCGGCATCCAGTGTCGCCATGGTTTAGCCGGGTGCGCGCAATTGTCGTCGAAGCGGCGAGGCGCGGCCTCGTCTTCGCTACGCGTCCGATTTGTCATGGTGACAATTCTGAGCGCCGGTGGCCGATGAAATCGATTTCGATTCCGGCCCTCATCAGTTACCACTATCGCCTGAGTGAGGAGGCAGCGCCGAGCGCATCGAAGGGGTGAGCCGCTGCGAGGAGCCACGCATATGACTGACCACCACCACCCTCATGATCACCACGATCACGACCATCACGACCATCACCACGACAACCATTTCACCGACATGGAAGCGCGGGTGAAGGCGCTGGAGACGGTGCTGACGGAGAAGGGGCTGATCGACCCGGCGGCGATTGATGCGATCGTCGAGACCTACGAGACGAAGATCGGCCCGCGCAACGGTGCACGCGTTGTTGCCAAGGCCTGGGTGGATCCTGATTTCGCCGACTGGCTGAGGCGCGACGCGACGGAGGCGATTGCGAGCCTCGGCTATACGGGACGGCAGGGAGAGCACATGCGCGCGGTGTTCAACACCGCCGACACCCATAATCTCGTCGTCTGCACGCTTTGCTCCTGTTATCCCTGGTCGGTGCTCGGCCTGCCGCCGGTCTGGTACAAGGCGCCGCCTTACCGCTCGCGCGCCGTCATCGATCCGCGCGGCGTGCTGGCCGAGTTCGGCCTGACGCTTCCCGAGACGACGCGAATCCGCGTCTGGGATTCGACTGCCGAGCTGCGCTATCTGGTCATCCCCGAGCGCCCGGCCGGGACCGAAGATTTCAGCGAGGAGGAACTGGCGGCACTGGTGACGCGTGACGCCATGATCGGTACGGGCCTGGCCCTTGCCGGGGAGACGCTCCGATGAACGGCCCGCACGATCTCGGCGGCGCCCATGGCCTCGGCCCGGTGGCGCCGGAAAAGGACGAGCCCTGTTTTCACGGCGAATGGGAGAAGCGGGCGCTTGGCGTCACACTCTCCTGCGGCGCCTTCGGCGCCTGGACGATCGACGAGAGCCGGCATGCGCGCGAGAGCCTGCCGCCAGCAACCTATTTATCGGCGAGCTATTACGAGATCTGGACGCGGGCGCTGGAGAAACTCTTGCAGCGCCACGGCTTCGTCACGCAAGCGGAACTCGATGGTGGCCACATGCTGGAGCCGGGGGCTTCGCCGAAACGGGTCTTGAAGGCCGAGATGGTGGCGGGCGTGCTTGCCAAGGGCGGCCCCTGCGACCGGCCCGCCGAGACGGCGCCACGCTTTGCCGTCGGTGACCAGGTGAAGACCAAGAACTTCAATCCGGAAACGCACACGCGGCTGCCGCGCTATGCCCGCGCCAAGCTCGGCCGGGTGGAGGCGGTGCAAGGCTCCTTCGTCTTCCCCGACGACAACGCCCATGGTCGCGGCGAAAATCCGCAATGGGTGTACAGTGTCGTCTTCGACGGGGCCGAGATCTGGGGCGAGGGCGCCGACCCGACGCTGACGGTCTCGATCGATGCCTGGGAGAGTTATCTTGAGCACGTGTAAGGTGACGTCACCGCTCGTTGCTTCGGCCGAGTTGCCGAAATCGCCGGAGGGCGATCCGGTCTTTGCCGAGCCCTGGCAGGCGGCAGCCTTTGCCATGACGGTGCGCCTGCACGAAAAGGGCGTGTTCTCCTGGCCGGAATGGGCAGAAGCGCTATCGGCCGAGCTCTACAAGCCCGGCCGCAAGGCGGATGCCAGCGACTATTACGATTGCTGGGTGGCCGCACTTTCGCGCCTCGTCACCGAGCTCTCACTCGCCTCGGGCACCGAACTGGAAAAGCTGACGGCGAGCTGGCAGCGTGCGGCAGAGGCGACGCCGCATGGCAAGCCGATCGTGATCGAGAATGATCCGCTGAGGTAGGGCACGGGCCATTTCGCTCGAACGGAGCCATCTGGCCGACAAGGGCATGCCCGAACCCTGCGCGCCGCAGTCACCCCGCATCATTGCGCTGGCTGCGCGGCGCTTTCAGCCCGGCGCGCTTCGAGATCGCTGAAGAGCGCGTAGGCGACATAGTATTTGTAGATGTTGCCGACATACTGCACGGTCTCGCGGCCGATCACTCTTGCTGCCCCGTTTTCGACGTTACCGAACCAGATGTTGGGATCGAGCCCCATCTCAATGGTGGTGCGGCGGATCTTGCGCAGGTTTCCGGGGCCGGCATTGTAGGCGGCAAATGCGAGCAGTGTCCGGTTGAGCGGATCGAGGCCCGGCTCGTCGAGATAAGTGTTGATCAGATAGCGCATGTATTTGGCGCCAGCTTCGATGTTGCGATCGGCGTTCTTATCCACGTCGCGGATGGCGATCGATTTGTCGGCCGCCGTTGTCGGCAGCAATTGCATGATGCCGACGGCGCCGCGCGGGCTGCGCTTGCTCTGGTCGAGTTGTGACTCCTGATAGCCCTGCGCGGCAAGCAACAGCATATTGAAGTCGTAGGTTGCGGCATGCGTCTCGAAGAAGCCGCGCAGCGTGCGGTACTTTTCAAGCTCGGAGCGTTCGTAGGCAGCGCGCACCATCTTTTCGTTCTGGTAGTAGCGCTTCTTCAGAATGTTGCCGAAGGTGGTTCCGACCTTGTGGGTCTTGACGAAGGCATTCAGGGTTGCCGCGAGCTTCGGGCTGCCCTTGCGGATCGCCCAGGCGATCTCGCCTTCCTCGGCAATCGTGACGTCCTCATTGAGGACGATGCGATCGAAAACGCGCGCCCATATGCGTGCCTTGTGATCATCGACGACGCACCAGGGAATAAGGCCGGCATTGACCATTTCCATGAGGTCCTCGTCTTCGAGATTCTCGTCGATCGGCCGAAGATCGATACCGGTCTTTCCGGATGCCTTCAGGCGGGCATTCAGCGCGCCGAGGTGTTCGAAGTAGCTGCTGCTCTGCCGCGCGAACACCGTCTTGCCGCCAAGGTCGTCAAGCTTTGCGATGGGCTGGGCCGAAGGACCGGTCACCAGTATTTCCTTGACGCCGGTTGCCAGAGGATCGGTAAAGTCGACGACCTCCTTGCGCGCGGGCGTGATCGTCAGATTGGCGGCGACGATATCGCCGCGCCCCTCCGCCAGGGCCGGGAGCAACTGATCCCGGCTGGTTGGCACATAGACGACCTTGATCTTGTCGATCTCCTTCTTCTGGCCCTTGTTGAGCTCGTCTGCGAGGGCATTGCCGGTCTCCACGGCCGCCCCCAACTGCTCGCCGCGGTCGATGAAATAGATCGTCTTGCTGAAGGGGACGAGAATGCGGATCAGGCGGCGTTCCCGCATGCCATCGAAATCGCCCGTCCAGGTGCGGTAGCCGGGCGCGCGCTCCTGAGCCGGAGAGTTGCCGGGCGCAAGGCTTGCGAGGCCGACGGAAGAAAGGATCAGGAAGGCGCGCGTCAAACCCACCCGCGCGACGACAGCGAGAAGCGTGAACATTGCCCATACCCACCATTTTGACCCGCACCACAGGATCGGGCGTGCCACAGACGGGCCCAGCCCGTGGACCGGATGGAACAAGATTACGCCCCCTGTCATCGTATACAAGCGGTTTGGAATATAAGGCCTTCAATGGCTGCTGTTGCGATCGGAGGTCCGGTTCAGCTTCTGAGATCTCATCGGCCTGGACGCGCCTTTCAGGTGGCGTAGTAGGCTGGTTGGTTGAGATCGGAGAGCAGGTCGGGACCACAAGGTTTCCAGCCGAGCAAAGCGCGGGTGCGTGCGCTCGAGGCGGCCATGGTGCCGCCCGCCATGCTGGCAAACCAGCCGAAGTGTTCCCGAGAGCGGGATTCGAGCGGCAGGCCGAGGTGGTGACCGATGATCTCGGCGATCCGCCTGAACGGCACCGCTTCGTCTGCGACGGCGTGGCAGACGCTTTCGGTCGTGCCGGTTTCGAGCGCCAGGCGATAGATCCGCGCGGCATCATGGCGGTAGACACCAGACCAGCAATTTTCGCCGTCCTCGAGACAGGCCGAGACACCCGTCTGGCGCGCCAGGCGCACGAGGATGGGGATGAAGCCGTGATCGCCCAGACCATGAACCAAGGGCGCAAGCCGGACGGTTGCCGCATGCACGCCGCGCGCGGCAAGAGCACGGGCAGTCGCTTCGCACTTGCGGGGGACGACCGGGTTGGGACGATCCGCTTCGGTCGCGCCGCGCGGCAAGCCTGCAAGACCGGAGGTGACGAGGAGCGGACGATCGGAACCGGCAAACACTTCACCTTGCCGGTGACCTGGTGATGACGACGCTGACCGCGGTCGGGAAGGACTTTTCGTCAACGCCTCGCACCGATGGCGAAATCGAGGTCTATGCGGAGGCGATGGCCGACATGTTCTTAGCCTATCTGCGCGGGCAGGGCGCAAGCGGGTGAGGCCGTGCCTTGAACGGTGACGGTTTGCGGGCGTTCGGTGCTGGCCAGAGCCCGGCCGTCGTCAGCTCTTCGTCTCGCCTGTCTTCTCGAACTGGCGGTAGCACTCGTCGGCGACCTGCTGCAAAAGCTCGCGCGGCACTTCGCCGGTGACGGCGTAGCCGAGCGGACCATCGATCCAGTAGAATGTTTCCACTCCGTCGCTCGCATCGATACGGAAGCTGGTTTCGCGGTTGTCGTCATTGCGGCCGAGAAGCACGGTCAGCCGTCGGCCGGTTCCGTCCTCATACATGAACATCGCGCCCGCCTTGCCGTTGACCGGGAGCAGCCTTCCGCCGACCAGCGAGAAGCCGAGGGTTGAAAGATCGGGGATCGTCAGCGCGTGGTCGAGGCGCTTGCCCAGCCAGGTGGCGAGATGGTTTTGCTCACTGGCGTCGACCTCGACGGCGTGGCGCACCTCGCTCGCATAGACGAGGAAGGCCGAGTGTGCCTGTCGCGGCAGGCTCTCGGCCGTTTCGATCCGCTGGATCTCGCGACCGGGGGACAGGAGGGCAGGCGCATAAAGTCCGGTGAGCGCGCCAGCTGCAAACAGCATGAGGCCGGCGGCGATCCGCCCGGCAGTCCTTGCGGCAAATCCCCTGGCCGTCCGGCTGGCGCTGGCCGTATCTGCCTGCTGCGCGTCGCTGCGGCCACTGGTCGAAAGCAGCTTGCGATCACGGGCGTCGCTTCGGGCATAACCTGAAAAGAGCGCGCGAAGCTCCACTGCCTGGGCCTGCCATTGCCTGACCTCTTCGGCGCGCGCGGGGTTCTTTTCGAGCCACAGCTCGATCCGCGCCAGGTCGGAGGGGCTCAGGAAGCCATCGACATAGGCGTGCAGTTCCTCTTCGGAGACGGCGTTGGTGTCATCCGTCATTTCGGTCTCCGCATGCTGATCACATTGTCGTCCTTCATTGCCTCGGCAAGCTGGTGGCGCGCCCGCGAGAGCCGCGACATGACGGTGCCGATCGGAACATCGAGCATCTCGGCCACGTCCTGGTAGCGATAACCTTCGATCACCACCAGCATCAGCACCGAGCGGTTTTCCATCGAAAGGCCGTTCAGGGCGCGCTCGAGCCTCGAGCGGGCCAGCGGGTCGCTTTCGCGGCTTTCCGCCACGAGCCCCAGATCCTCATCGAGCGCCACCTGCGGATGGATGGCGAGGTAGCGGTGCCGGTTGCGGCCCAGATTGGTCATGATGGTGAAGGCCCAGGCGCGCAGGTTGACGCCGCGCCATTGCGCGCGGCGCGCGAGCACCTTCTCCACGCAATCCTGCAACAGGTCCTCGCCGTCCGGGTCCGAGCGCACGAGGCTGCGCGCATAGCGCCTCAGCGCCGGCACCAGTGCCAGCACATCCTCTTCGAAACGGTCGGATGCGGGGCTTTCGGCCGCCGCATCTCCTGTGTCGCCGTTACGGCTTTGCGACATCCCATTCGCCCTTCACGCCGTCACCGGTGATATCTCCCATCTTCTTGTCCTTGATGAAGAAATAGAGCGGCATGCCGTCCTTGGCCCATTGCTTCTTGCCATCCTTGCGATCGACGAGGGTGTAGGCGCCGTCGGCCTTGGCGCTGGCTTCCGCAAAGAACGGCGGCCAGTTCTTGGCGCAATTGTCATAGCACGAGGACGTGCCACCATGGTCGTCCTTGTAGGTGTAGAGCGTCATGCCGTTTTCTGCGGCGAGCACCTTGCCCTTGGCCGACTCGACTTCCTTGACCGGCGGAGCGGCAAAGGCCGTTGCGCTGGCGGCAAGGAGCATGGCGATCGTCAATGGAAACGTTCTCATGGCTGTTGTCCTTCCTCAAGATGGTTTGGGCTCAAGATGCTTTGGCCTCAAGATGGTTTTGAATGCGGGAGCCGGGCGAATGCCTCCTCGCCCTGGTCCCGCGAGAGCCGCTTGCTGCAGGTCCAACCGTAAGACACGGCGACTGCCGGATTTATTCCAGGAGAACTTGCAGGTACTCGCTAGCCCCTTTTCGAGCGGTGCAGGACGCGCGGAAGCGCCGACCCGCAACAGTTCGCGGCGGTTCGGCGCAGAGACAATCGCTTGCTCGGGCTCATTCCTTCAGGGCAGCAGAACGACGGAGCCGGTCGTGCGGCGGGCCTCGAGATCCTGGTGTGCCCTGCGGGCTTCGGAAAGCGGGTAGGTGGTGATGCCGGAAGCGCGCACTACACGCGCCGAAATCGCCGTGAACAAATTTTGCGCCGCCGTTTCGTACTCCTTGCGATCTGCGGTGTAGTGCGCGATCGAGGGTCGGGTCACATAGAGCGAGCCCTTCGCCGCGAGCGAGGAGACGTCCAGCGGCGGCACCGGTCCGGAGGCGGCGCCGAAGGAGACGAGCGTGCCGCGCGGGCGCAGGCAGTCGAGCGACCTTTCGAAGGTTTCGGCGCCGACGGAATCATAGACGACATCGACACCCCTGCCGCCGGTGATCTCGGCGACCTCAGCCTGGAAGGCCTTTTCCGTGTAAACGATGGTGTGATGGCAGCCGTTTGACCTGGCGATCTCGGCCTTGGCGGGGGAGCTGACCGTGCCGATGACCGTTGCGCCGATGGCGGCGAGCCATTGGCAGGCGATCGAACCGACGCCGCCGGCGGCCGCGTGGAAGAGCACGGTGTCGCCGCGCTTTAGCTGAAAGCAGCGGTGGATCAGATACTCGACGGTCAGCCCCTTGAAGACGAGGGCCGCGACTTCCCGGCTGTCCAGTTCCTCCGGCAATGCCAGCGCTCGGGCTGCGGGCAGGTTGCGGTGCGTGGCATAGGCACCGGGCGGGCCGCCGACATAGGCGACGCGTTCGCCGACGGCAAAGCCCGTGACGCCCTCACCGAGCGCAGTGACGATGCCAACAGCTTCGACGCCGACGCCACTTGGCAAGCTGACGGGCGCGACACCGCTGCGGTGATAGATGTCGATGTAGTTGATGCCAATCGCGAGATGGCGGATCTGGATCTCTCCCGGGGCCGGGCCGGGAAGGGGTAGGCTTTCGAAATCAAGCACGTCGGATGTGCCGAACTCGGAAAATCGAAAGGCCTGGATCTCGGTCGTCATCGTGTTTTCTCTTTCTCGCTGATGGGCGCGATTGGTCTGGTCTTTTGGCAAGACAGCGATGCCTTGCGGCATCTCGTTTTCTAAAAACGGAAAGCCATTGACGGACAGGGCTGAGTTGATACTCGGGTCATTGCGGCGCTGCGCCGGTCGGGCGGCGGAAGATCTCGACGGCCGCCGCGACGAGTGCGGCATTGTCGCGCGCGATCGTGCCATCGGGCAGGTGTTTTCCGTCCTCAAGGCCGACGCGCGTCGAGTAGAGCTGTTCGCGCGCCAGTTCGACAAATGGCCAGACGGTGCCGTCCAAACCATGCAGGAGAATGGGGCGCCTGACATCGGCGCGCCTCAGGACGTCGGCAATTCCGTCGTAAGTATCGCGGGCCAGCGGGAAGCCCTGTTCGTGGTCGAGCTCGATCAGTACGCGAAGCACGCGGTCATGGTCGTTGAGGCTGACGAACCGTTGCGCATCGGCGCGGGAAGCCAGTCCCGCTTCGATGCCGACGCCTTTGTCATGCAGCAATCGCATGACGGCAGGCGCATCGCTTTCCGAAAGGTTCACGGACGCATAGTCCGGCAGCACACGCCACTCGCCGATGGCCTTTCGTGTTCTGTCCGGGTCGCCCTCGATCCAGGCGCCGGTCGAGACGCCGACCAGGGTTCCGGGGCAGGCGCGCCGGATCGCGGCTACGGTAAAGTCTACGGCGGTAAGACTTTCCTTCCCGTCCGGGCCGCGGGGATGCACGTGCAGCTCCGCAGCGCCGGCGGCGACCACGGCCGCACAATCGCGCGCCATCACATCGATCGTCACAGGAAGGAGCGGGTGGAAGTCCAACGGCCGCGCGCCGTTGATGCAGGCTTGAATGATCATCGGGACAACCCTCGCTTTCCACGCCATTCGATCGGCGCTCCCAAGGTGAAAAAAGAAGACAATTATGGCCCGGATCAACCATTGGCATCATGGCTTCGTCTTGCCGGGCATGGGCAAAATTGTCTTGCTTTTGCCCGGCTGTCGAGAAACCTTTCCGCAATCCGGTATTCCAGAAATGGAAAGCGAAAAATGGACTGGAACGATCTGAAGTTCTTTCTGGCTGTTGCCAACGCGCGCTCGCTCAGTGCCGCTTCCGGCCGGCTCGGCGTCAGCCCATCCACCGTGTCCCGGCGGATCGAGGCGCTGGAGGCGGCCTTGCAGGTCAAGCTCTTTCGTGCGCACCGCGACGGCTATGACCTGACGCCCGCCGGTGAGGAGTTGCTGGCGCCGGCCGAACGGGCCGAAGCCCAGATGCGCGTGTTCGAGCGTGCGGCACTGGAAAAGGACAGCGATCTGGCCGGTCCGGTGCGCGTCGACGTGCCGGAACTGCTCGGGCAGCAGGTTCTGCTGCCGGGGCTCGCGGGCTTCCTTGAAAACCATCCTGAAATTCGTCTCGAAATGCACTCGAGCGTGCGTCCGGTAAGGCTTGTCGGTGAAGAGGCCGATATCGTCGTGCGGCTGGTACGGCCGCAACAGGGCAATTATCGTCAGCGCAGGCTTGGCTCTACGCGCTTCGGTCTCTATGCCGCGCCTGATTACGTCGCTCGCCACGGCATGCCGGAAAGTGCCGCCGATCTTCACCATCATCGGCTGATCGGCTGGAGTGAGGATCTGAGCTACCTGGTCATGGTGACATGGCTCGATGCGCTGTGCCCCGGCCTACGCCCGGCAATGCGCTTTTCCTCCTTCGGCGGGCAGATGGCGGCGGTGAAAAGCGGTCTCGGTCTTGCGGTACTGCCGGACTTTGCCGCCGAGGCGGCCGGGTTCGTTCCTCTGCTCGAGCAAGTGCCGCCGCTGACATCGGATCTCTGGCTGCTCGTGCACGGGCAATCTGCGGAACTGCGGCGGGTTCGGCTGGTCAAGGAGGCGGTGATCACGGCGTTGGCAGGCTTCCGGGTGCTGCCCGCGGCCACCTGATACGACCCATTTCGCCAGAACATCCGGGGCTGCGTCGAGAGGTGGCCCGTCGGATCAAGAGCCTGCTTCAGTGCAAAGAAGGCCAACGCGTCGTTGGTAAAATGCGAAACCCCGTCGTTTTGACGGGCGCTCGTATCCTTGGGTTGTGATAATATTACTTTTTCAACGGTAAGGGTGGTGTGAAAATGCAGAAGTTGTTCACAACCTCTGATCTGGACGTCATTCGGCAACAGCACGAGCAATGGTGTCGGGAAAACCAGACTGATCCGAACAGCCGTAGCGGGCTTGCCATGGCCCATCAACTGCTGGCCAGATATTCCGTTGAGGCGGTGATGGAACAACCGCAGAGCCCGCCAGCGGCGCGGCGAAAGCTCCCAGGCACATAATCGGGCATGGCCGCTGCAGCCGGCTGGCCGCGGACATGCGTCCGGCGGCTTCCCTTGCTGCTGGCATCTCCTTGCGTTCAAACGGGCATGTTGCCCGGTCTCAGGCCCGATCGGCGACGAAGCGGGCGAGCGACGGGCCGATCATGGTGATGATCAGCAGGCGAGCGGTCTGCAGCGCCATGACGAAGGAGAGATCGACATTGCTCGACGCCGCGATGACGGCGATCGAATCGAGCCCGCCGGGGCTGGTGGCAAGATAGGCGGTCAGCGGATCGATGCCGACGACCTTGATCAGGAGCAGCGCCAGCAGCCCGGAAAAGGAGATCAGCACGATGATCGAGACGATCGTCGGCACCAGCGCGCGCCGCGCGTGGATGAGAATCTGGCGGGTGAAGCCAAGGCCGATGTTCCAGCCGAGAGCCGCGAAACAGAGTGCCAGCAGCCATTGCGGCAGTACCGTGGTCATGACGCCGGTGACATTGAGCATGGCGCCGACGAGGAAGGGCAACAGGAAGGCGCCGGCGGGCACGCGCAGGAAGCGGCCGGCAAGGGCGGCGCAAAGCCCGACGGCGATGGTCTCCAGGAAGAGAAGGCCATCGATCGGGGCGAACCAGTGCGTGCTCTGCTCGGCCTCGGCCCCGGTGACCCACATGTGCGCCACGACCGTTGCGGTGCTGGCAACGAAGATGACGCGCAGATACTGCATGAAGGCAACGAGACGGGCATCGGCGCCATAGGCGTCGGCCATCAACAGCATGGTGGAGGCAGCGCCGGCTGACGAACCCCAGATCGCCGTGGTGCCGGGCAGGATGCGCATGCGTGTGATCACCCAGCCGCAGAAGGTGCTGACGGCGATGACCGAGAGAATGACGGCAAGAAACAGCGGCCAGTTGCCGGAGAAGGTGGAAAGCATGCCGGGGGTCATGGCACCGGCAATCATCATCGCCAGGATGAACTGCACGCAGAAGAAAAGCTGGCGGGGCAGGCGGATCGAGCCGCCGTTCATGCCGACCAGCACCGCCGCAACCATCGGCCCCATCAAGAGGCCGGCGGGCAGGCCAATGAATTCGAAGATGGCGGCGAAGACGACGGAAACCGCCGTCAGCATAGACCATTGCAGCCACGGTGCCAGCCTTCCCATGCCGACCTTGTCCGGAGTGGGCGCGGCTTCGGGCTTGTCGGTCTTCACGGGCATTCTCCGGGCATGGCCCCGAAAGGGTGTCGGCAATTGCCGGCACGCCGGGTCGGGAGAGAGCGACGGTCTTCGCCGTGAGGAGATCGAGGCGCCGTCGCGTCCCGCTCGTTAGCAACAATCCGGCGTCGCATTCAAGGGGCAGGGCCAGAAAGCGCCACACGATCGGCTAGCGGATTTCTGGATGCTGACGCTGCTTGCGGCCCTGCCGCAGGCGAACTTGCGCCGCTTCTGTGCCTGTGATGCCGTTTCATGAGAAAAAAACGTGAACAAATCGCTGAACACAGGCAGCGGCCTGCTGCTGGCCGCCTTGGCTCAATGCTCTGATTTGGTGTGGAAATTTCGCCTTCTCGCGCAACTGCGCGCCGCACGGGCGCCGGCGTGCCCGCAAATCCGGGCTTGCGTGCGCCGCCCGAATCCTGACACTCAGCCCCATGCAGTTCGCACCGCAACAGGACGAGGCCCTGAAGGCCGTTTCGCAATGGCTGAAAGAGGGTCGCTCGCCGCTCTTCCGGCTGTTCGGCTATGCCGGTACCGGCAAGACGACGCTTGCTCGCTATTTTGCCGAGCATGTGGACGGCGATGTACTGTTTGCCGCCTTCACCGGCAAGGCCGCGCAGGTGCTGCGCTCCAAGGGGGCGAGCAACGCCAAGACCATCCACTCGCTGATCTACCGCCCGCGCGGCGAAGAGGAGGTTTCCGACGAGGAAACCGGCAAGACCTCGATCGCGCCGATGTTTTCGATCAACCGCCAGAGCCCGGTGGCGAAAGCGGCTCTGATCATCGTCGACGAATGCTCGATGGTCGACGAGGCGCTCGGCAAGGACCTGATGAGCTTCGGCACGCCGATCCTGGTGCTTGGCGATCCCGGCCAGCTGCCGCCGGTCTCGGGTGGCGGCTACTTTACCAACCAGGAGCCGGATTACCTGCTGACCGACATCCATCGCCAGGCGCGTGACAATCCGATCATCCAGCTCGCCATGCAGGTGCGCGAGGGCAAGGAGATCATGCATGGCGACTACGGCACCACGCATGTGATCGGTCGCGGGCAGGTGAACCAGGAGCTGGTGCTGGAGGCCGACCAGGTGCTGGTCGGCACCAACAAGACCCGCCGTCGCTACAACCAGCGTCTGCGTGAACTGAAAGGCTTCACCAGCGAGTATCCGCAATCCGGCGACAAGCTCGTGTGCCTCAGGAACGACCCGGCCAAGGGCCTGCTCAACGGTTCGCTGTGGCAGGTGATGAGTTCGTCGAAAGAGACGGTGAAGCCGGGCATCAACCTGATGATCCGCCCTGAGGACGACGACATGGATCGCGGCGCGGCCAAGATCAAGCTGCTCAAGGCGGCCTTCGAGGATGTCGAGGGCGAGATCCCCTGGCAGACGCGCAAGCGCTACGACGAGTTCGACTACGGCTATGCGCTGACGGTGCACAAGGCGCAGGGCTCGCAGTGGAACAATGTGGTGCTGTTTGATGAAAGCTGGGCCTTCCGCGACACCCGCGAGCGCTGGCTCTATACCGCCATCACTCGGGCGGCAGAACGGCTGACGATCGTGCGCTGACGTGCCGCCGCCCGCGCGTCCCATTGGGCACGCAACGGTTGCAGCAACACGCTGTGTGGCCGCACGTTCTTGGCCTGAAACCGGCTCAATAGGCGAAGCGAACCCAGGGGAGAGTGCGGAAGGTGCCGATCAGCAGGGTCATCCTCTATGCCCACGACGTCGAGGCGACCATACGCTTCTATGAGCGGCATTTCGGCTTTCGGGCATCGCGGAACGTGGGCGACCGCATCGTCGAGCTGATCCCGGCAGATGGCGGCGTCAGCCTGATGATCCATCCGGCGTCCAAGGGACAGAAACGCGGCCAGTCGCTGGTCAAGCTTGTCTTCGACATCAGCGACGTCGAAGCCTTCCGTGCAAACTGCGCTGCCTCAGATCTGGCGTTCGGACCCGTCCACCAGGCCGATGGCTACCAATTTGCCAACGCCAAGGATCCGTCGGGCAACCCGATCTCGGTCTCGAGCCGAGCGTTCAAAAAGGGCTGACGGTTGCGGCACCGGGAGCCGGCAAAAAGGGCAGGCCGCAAAACTGAGCTCTACCTTCTTGTCGCCATCCACAGCACGTGACGGGCACCGCCGCGCTTGCCGTTGGCGCGCACCTTCACCTCGTCGGTGGCAAAGCCGATTTCGCGCAAACGTCGCGTAAACGCGCTGTCGGGTGCCGATGACCAGACGGCGAGCACGCCGCCGGGCCGCAGCGCCGCCTGGGCGGAACGAAGGCCGGCATGGTTGTAGAGGCTGTCATTGGAGGGGCGGGTCAGGCCGTCGGGGCCATTGTCGACGTCAAGCAGGATGGCGTCATAGGCCGCCTTCTTCGAGCGGATCAGCGCGCCGACATCGCCGACATGGATATCGACGCGGGGATCGTCGAGCGTGCCCTTGTGCAGGTCCGCCATCGGCCCGCGCGCCCAGTCGACGACGGCGGGCACGAGCTCGGCGACGACCACCCGGGCATCCGCGGGCACGACGCCAAGGGCGGCGCGCAAGGTAAAGCCCATGCCGAGGCCACCGATCAGCATGCTGATGTTCCTGGCGCCGGCGATGCGCTCATAGGCGAGCGTCGCCAAGGCCTCTTCAGAGCCGCTCAGCCGGCTGTTCATCAGTTCGGTCGAGCCGAGCATGATCGAAAATTCCTGGCCGCGCTGCTTCAGGCGCAGTTCGTCACCGTCGCCGGGGATGGTTGCGCGGTCTAGCTCTATCCAGGGAAGCATCGGGGTATCTCATCCGTATTGTGCTTGAGCGCCATGCGACCTTGAGGGCGCACCAAGGGCGCCGTCGCACTTTGATTTGCCGCCTCGTAGCACGGGCGTGGCGACGAAGACATAGCATGATCGGCGGTCCGGCGCGAATTGCGCGCAAACCACCGATGCCGTCGGTGGCTCCAACGATCTGGAGAGACCACGGCGTCTTGTGCGTGACGGGCAGGGGATCGGGGGCAAGAGCCAGCCCGGCGCGTGCCGGGCCGCCCTGTTACTCCGCTGTGATCATGCCTGATAGCACGGCCTTGGCGATTGCCTGGAAGCGGTTGCTGGCACCGAACTTGCGGATGATGCCGGCTTCAAGGGTGAGCGCCGCTGCCACATCCATCTCCATCACGCCGGCGATGCGCGAGGCGGGATAGCCTTCGGCCATGAAGGTGAGGCACTCGCTTTCGATCGGCGACAGGTGGACATGGCCATCCTCGTCGCCAAGTGCATCACCACCGTCACTTGCCTCGAGCAGTTCGGTGATGCGCTGCATCTGGCGGCGCAGGTTCGCCTGCTGGGCGGCAAGCTCCCGGCGCCGTGCCAAGAGCGCTTCGCGAAACAGCCGGTCGGCGTCCGCCTGGTCTTCCGTGCCGGCAAGGCTGGTCAAGAGTTCCAGGATGGCGGCAATCGGCATGTCGATTTCGCGGCAGGCGTTGATCACGGCCATGCGACGGATGTGTTCCTCGCCATAGACCCGCATCGGCCCCATGCGGGCTGCCGTCAGCAGGCCCTTTTCCTCGTAGAAGTGCAAGGTGCGGTGGGTAACGCCGAAAGCGTCGGCCATGTCGGCAATGGCAAGCGGGGTTGAGGGATCGTGGTGGGGAAGCGGCAGGTTGGGCAGAAAGCCGGCGCGGTCCGAGGTAGCCAGCACGCCCTCGTATTTCCAATGGTCTCGCGGCATATCGATTGTCCCCGTCTACAGTTGCGCGCCCGTCCGGCGCGGTCTGCAACTTTGATTTTGCGCATATTGAACTTGAATCGAGACCGACCCAAGGCGAGTGCATTCCACGTCCGGAAGGAGCGATCGCCGGGCACACTCAAAGGCGCGCAGACAAGTCCGCGCGGTGAGGCACTCGTCGACCGTGAACGACCATGCCTGCTGCTCGGCTGGGGCATCCCGCGCGGGACGCGCGGTTTACTGAGGACCAAAGATGCTTGCCTGACGAGCAACCAGGCATCCATTCCCAACGCATGCGTGCAACCGTATACGCGAATCGCATATATGACTAGTCTTTAATATTGCAGGGTGGCTGCGGGTACGCGCACCGGTGGCGCGCCCGCTTTTCAGTGGCCGATGACCTTGAGAGGGCTGTTGGCGCTGAGGATAAAGAGCGGTTCGTCGCCGCGCAAAGGCGACAGTTTCTGCTGGCAGGACCAGGCGCTCTCGAAGGTGTCGCGGGTGAGCTGCTTGCGATAGCGCTGGGTCGCGGCCATGCAGCCCATCAGCGGGCTTTCGATCTGCTCTTCGCGGGCATGCTCGTAGATTTCGCCGTCGAGCGAAAACAGTTCCGAGGCGAGCGACATGCTTTCAAACAACAGGTCCGGCTCGCTCTCAAGCCGCTGCCGGGTGATGAAGTCCTGGCGCAGCGGCACATTCTCGCCATCGTGCGAGAGCGTGACACGGATGCCCGGTGCCGGCGCGTCGTACCAGGTGACCTGCACGGTAAACGACAGGGCCGAATTGCGCGAGACCGGCCGGCCGGTGTCGCCATCGGTGGCACGGGCCAGCGTCTTGTGACGCTGCGCGGCCAGCCGAAGTGCGGTGGCGAAGGCCTTGGCGTCCTCAGTGTCGGTGCCGGCGATGGTCACGTTGACCGAGGGCAACACCCGTTCGGTTGCGTGGCGCGCGTTGAAGAGCTTTGCCTGCGCATCGAGATCCAGCGTCATTTCCTGCGACGGCATTGGTGCAAAGAGCAGCAATGGCAGGACCGTCAGCACCGAGAGCGGCGAGGACAAGGGGGCAGGCGGCCATGCGGGCCGGTGGCCGGCAAAGCGGCGCTTGGCAGGCTTCGGCTGGCGGGCCGATCCGGCCGTCGGCAGGCTCTCTTCCGCAAGCACGCGGCGGTACTCCGGAACATAAGTACCCTTGGGAATGGCTATGCGCCATTCGTCCTCGGCGCCGTCGCCCTCGTAGAATGCCTTGAGCAGCTTGCGCAGCTTGCCGGCATGCACGCGCACCAGCGGATCGCTGTCGGCGTTGAAGGCCTGCGGCCGCTCGAAGACGTCGATGGCGATCGAGTAACCCTTGAGCTGATGGCCTTCGCCGGCCATCTCCTTCTCGACGACATAGGCGAGGAAGGCTCTGAGACGCTCGGACCGCGCGAAAGACTTGCTCTCGATGACGCGACGGAGGGTCCGTCGTATCGTCTCGTCGCAGGGTCTTTCGACCGTCGTCATCGGTGTTTGCTCCAAGGTCATGTGAACTGAGATTCTATGAAAGCGATCGTGGCGCGGGCTCATGCCATTCGATCTGATTCGGAAAGTTAAGCCCAATTATGGTGGTTGTCAGGTGTAGTGGACGCCAAGTTTGAGTTTTTCCTGAAATAAACGTAAAGATTGCGTCCTTTCCCCTGTGACAGATCGTAGCGGCGGGCCATCACCGGGTGGCGCGCGGCGGTTGCGCTGCCATTCCTGCTTGAGTTGTCTCGCATATTAGAGGGGCCGATTGTCAAGATTTGGTCAAGGCAAGGCGGGCAAACGAACCGCGCGCAATCGCCGCATCGCTCCCGCTCGACATCCTTGGAATTGCTGCATAATCGACCTCAAACCGTTTTTGGTTTTGGCAATATTGCGCTAGAGCATCCTGCCTTCGAGTGGTATCACTTGAGGGCAGAAAGATGCTCTAGTATCAAAGTGCTAGGGCGTCCTTTGTGCGTTCGAATGAACGCACGGCGCCCTAGAACATTGCATCCACATTGCCCGTCTTTGGGGCCCGCCCTGGAAAGTTCAGACATGCCTGCAAAACTGTCCGTCAATCTGAATGCCGTCGCAATGCTGCGCAACCGCCGCGATCTGCCCTGGCCCTCCGTCACGGCGCTCGGGCGCATTGCGCTCGAGGCGGGGGCGGCCGGGCTTACCGTGCACCCGCGTCCCGACCAGCGCCATGTCCGCTTCAGCGACCTGCAGCCGATCCGCGACCTGATCGACGGGGCGTTTCCGGAGACGGAATTCAACATGGAAGGCTATCCGAACGATGAGTTCCTCGGCCTGGTGGAAATGCACCGGCCGGAGCAGGTGACGCTGGTGCCCGATGATCCGGCGCAGGCGACCTCCGACCATGGCTGGGATTTTCGCAAGAACCACAATCTGCTCGGCAATGTCGTCGGCCGGTTGAAGAAGAAGGGTTTTCGCGTGTCGCTCTTTGCCGATGGCGACGAGGACAGGGAAGCGCTGCTGATCGCCAAGGAAACCGGCGCCGATCGCATCGAGCTCTATACCGGCCCCTATGGCGGCTGCTTTGACGACCCGGCAAAGGCCGAGAAGATCGCCGGAGAGCTTGGCCGCACGGCGGCGATCGCCGTTGAGCTCGGCCTCGAGGTCAATGCCGGCCACGACCTGACGGTTGCCAACCTGCCGCTGCTCGCAAAGCACATTCCCGATCTCGCCGAAGTGTCGATCGGCCACGGGCTGACGGCGGATGCGCTGGAATACGGCATGGCCGAGACCGTGCGCCGCTTCCGCCGCGCCTGCGGGCAGGAGGTTTGAGGCGCGTTTCGCCTCTGCCACGCCCGAGCGACACCATGCAGGACCTCTTCGTCGTTACCCATGCGGAAGCCGTCCATCACCTGGAAGGCAAGGTCGGCGGCTGGTACGACACGGGCCTGACGGCCCGCGGCAGGCGGGATGCTCAGGCGACGGCTGAACGGCTGGCGGTCCTGGTTAGCGGGCGCGACGTGGAGATCCACAGCTCGGATCTCAAACGCGCCGCGCAGACGGCTGATATCATCGCCAGCCAGCTATCGCGGCCGGTGATCGAGACCGCAGCCCTGCGCGAGATCAGCTACGGCGTTGCCGGCGGCAGGCCGCAGGCCTGGCTCGACGCCCGCTATGTCCCGGCGCCGGACCACGATCGGCTGGACCATGCTTGTGGCATCGAGGGCGCAGAGACCCGTCGTGATGTCGCCATGCGCGTTTTCCCTTGTGTCGAGGCGATCGTCGCGCGCGCCTGCAAGACGCAGATCATCGTGACCCACGGCTTCACGCTGACGCTGGTGATTGCCGCCTGGATGAAGGTTCCGATCGAGGCAACGGGTTTCTTGAGCTTCCCGGCGAAACCCGGCAGCATCACGCATCTCAGCCAGGACGACTTCTTCAAAAACAGGGCCGTCGTCGGTCTTTCAGACATCTCCCACCTGACCCTTGATCCATGAGACCTGACATCAGTTTTCGTGAGCGCATCGTTCTCTACGCGCTTCTAACCTCACTCACCTCCATCAGCATCGACGCATTGTTGCCGGGCCTGCGCCAGATCGGCGCCGATGTCGGCGTGACACCGCCGCTGTCGACCCAGCATGTCATTTCGCTCTTCATCTTCGGCATGGCCTTTGGCGAGCTTTTGCTCGGGCCGCTCTCCGACGCGATGGGCAGAAAGAGGGCGCTGGTTCTCGGCCTTGGCGTCTACGGGATCGGAACGGTGATCGCCATGCTCGCCGGCTCGCTCGAGTTGGTGATCCTCGGCCGCTTCCTGCAGGGGGTGGGGGTCTCGGGGCCGAAGATCGCGACGCGGGCGATGATCCGCGACCAGTTCGAGGGCGATGCGATGGCCCGCGTCATGTCCTTCATGTTCACGCTGTTCATTCTCGTGCCGATGCTGGCGCCGAGCCTGGCACAGGGGGTCATCGCCGTCGGCGGCTGGCGCAGCGTCTTTGCGGTCTATCTCGCGGTGGCGGGCCTTCTCGGGCTGTGGCTGGTGCTGCGGCAACCGGAAACCTTGCCCTTGGACAAGCGCATTGCCTTTCGCCCGCGGCTTCTCTTTCTGAACGGGCGGCGCGTGCTTTCAAACCGGCGCGTGGTGCTGTTGATCGTTGCGACCGGCCTCGTGTTCGGCGCCCAGCTGCTCTATCTCAGCACCGCCGCTGATCTCTTCTTCGATGCCTATGGCATCGGCCAGACCTTCCCCTTGTATTTTGCCATGCTGGCGGCCGGCATCGGCCTTGCCTCGTTTCTCAATGCCAAGCTGGTCCAGCGCTTCGGCGCGGAGGCGATGGCGCGCCATGGCTTTGTCGGGCTGGCGGCGGCCGGTCTCGCCATGCTCCTGGCATCGATCGCGTTTGACGGGCGGCCGCCGCTGACCCTCTTGATGGTCCTCGGCTTTGCCGCCTTCTTTGCCATCGGCGTGCTCTTCGGCAACCTCAACGCCATGGCCATGCGCTCGCTTGGGCAGGTGGCCGGTCTCGGCGCGTCGTTGATCGCCTCCGGCTCAAGCCTTGCCGCCACCCTGTTTGCGGTCGCCATGGGCGCCTTTTATGATGGAACGACGCTCAACCTGTCGGCCGGCTTCTTCATTGCCGGCGTCAGCGCGCTGGTTCTCTCGCAGATTGCACTGCGGGCCGATGCCACGCCAATAGAGGCGGTGCGGTAGCCGGTGGCAAAGCTCTTATCGACGGGACGCAGAGGTTTTTCCGACGCCTGACCAGAGATGCCCGATTTTCCCGGTTTCGAACCTTCGACTGTGCGCAACGCTAGCCGTTGCAGACAACCGAAATCTTGTTTCCCGAGGGGTCGCGCATATAGGCGGCATACCAGTCGGGCCCATAATGCGGGCGCGGGCCGGGAGCGCCTTCGTCCGTCCCGCCATTGGCCATGGCGGCACCGTGGAAGGCATCCACTTCGGCATGGGATCCAACCATGAACCCGACCATGGAACCATTTCCGGCGCTGGCCGGTTCGCCGTCGAAAGGCTTGCAGACCCACAGGACGAAACCTTTGCCCGCTCCGCCTTCGGAATAGGCGCGCCAGTCTGGAAACTCTACGTGCTTGCTCCATCCGATTGTCGCAAGCACCGCGTCGTAGAAGGCATTCGACAGGGTGCAATCCAAGGCACCCACGGTCACATAAGCGCTCATTCATGTTCCCCTTTTCCGGTGGTATAACCAGAAGAACGCATAGCGCATAATTAAGAACAAAACAAGAACAAAATTGTGGCGAACACCAATCCCCAAGGCGCGCGCAGCTGCGCGTGGCGCCGTCGACGTCGCCTCCATTTGCTGCCGCGAGCCCGGCGCAACGGCCGGGCCCGCGGCCGCCTTCAATCAGCCGAGCAGGGCCGACTTGCTCGCTTCCAGGAAGGTGCCGAGCTTCACCGGTGCCGCACCCGTCAACGCCGTCACATCGTTGGTCACCAGGTTGATGTGGCCCCCGCGGGTGTTGGCGTCGAACGAGACGACGATCGGGATCAGGAAGTCGGGAAGGCCGGCGCCCTTCAGGCCGCCGGCAAGGGCCTCGTCGGAAATGTGCACCACTTCGAGCGGCTTGCCGGTTGCCTTTTCGACCAGGCTTGCGATCTCGTCGGTCGAGCGCTGTTCGCCGCCGGTCAGCGTGTAGGTACGGCTTTCGTTCGTATCGGAGGCAAGCGCCGCTGCGGCAGCCTTGGCGGCATCGATGCGGGCGATGTGGGCGAGGCGGCCTTCGCCCGAGGCGGAATACCATTGGCCGGTCTGAAGTGCATGCGGCAGCGCCATGAACAGGTTCTCCATGTACCAGCCGTTGCGCAGGATGGTGTAGGGGATGCCCGTGGCCTTGATGGCGTTCTCCGTGCCGAGGTGGTCAGGCGCAAAGGGAATGACCGAGGTCTCGGGGTTCGGCATCGAGGTGTAGAGGATGTGCTTGGGCGCGGCCTTCTTGGCTGCCGCGACGGCGGCGAGATGCTGCTTCAGGCGCTTGCCCGGCTGATCTAGCGCGTCGGTGGAGATGATCAGGATCCGGTCGGCGCCGGCAAAGGCGGTGTCGAGCGAGGCCGGGACGTCGAAGTCGGCGACGCGCGCCTGAACGCCCTTGTCCGTATAGTTGGAGAGCTTGGCGGTGTCGCGGCTGGTGGCAATGATCCGTGCGGGTTGGACGCCGGAGGCAAGCAGCGCATCGAGCACGAGCTGGCCGAGCTTTCCGGTGGCGCCGGTGACGAGCAATGTATCGGACATGTCTTTTCCTTTTCCTCTCTGATGGAGATCAGGGGGACAGCCGGACGTCGGCTGCACCTTTCCTCATCCCGCCCTTGCTGCGCCCGCCTGGGAGATGCGTCGGCACATGGTCTCTTTTTGAGACTTGCTCTTATCTCGTAATCGCTATAGGGCTGTAAAGGAGGCAGTTTTTTCTGCTGAGGTTACAAAAAGGGTACCGACGATGAACAAGCTGACCGGTGAGGTGAAGGGCAAGCGCGTCGCAATGGTCTGCGGCATTCCCATGGATATGGAGAATTGCCCGGTGCGCGACGTCATGGACAATATCGGCGGCAAGTGGAACTCGCTGATGATCCTGTCGCTCGCCGACGGCCCGTTGCGCTTCTCGCAGCTTCGCCGCCTGATCCCGGACATTTCCCAGCGCATGCTGACCCAGACGCTGCGCGACCTCCAGCGCGATGGCTACCTCCACCGCACTGTCTTTCCGACGCAGCCGCCAAGCGTGGAATACAGCCTCACCGAGCTTGGCCGTTCGCTGCTCGGCCTGCTCAAGCATTTCGTCGACTGGTCGGTGGAAAACCACCAGGCCATTCGGGCGGCGCGCGAGGTTTACGACGCGGAGGCGTAACACCGCCCACGGATCTCTTCGGAGGTGGCCGTGTACCTGTTCGGCTACTCGGTCGTGTGGTGCACGCTCGACTGGTCGTGGTTTACCGCTCTCCTCGGGTTCAACCCGAGGACTAACTCTCTCGCCGCGGGCGGGGAGAGGGGACGAGGTCCGCCACTCTCTCGCTGGCCGTGGCACCCTTTCAGATCAAAGCACATGGTGATTGGGGTCAGGCTTTGGCGAGCGGGAGCCGCGACGTTCCTTCGCCCCGCTTGCGGGGAGAAGGTGCTGACAGGCGGATGAGGGGCGGTCGTGTACCGCTAGGACATTTACATCACGCCACGTAAGCGCCTCCTACGCGACGCCATGTCCCGGTGCCTGAAGCTTGCCCTAGCACTTTGATTTTCCCTATAGTTTGCCAACATACGATAAGCCGGTGCGTCGATTGCGCGCCATGTCGAGGGGCCATGAAAACACTCAATATAGGCATAGCAGGCGCCGGTCCGGCGGGCTTGGCGGTGGCGCTGATGCTGTCACCGCGGGGCCATCGGGTGGAGATCCTCGAGCGCTTCGATGAGGCTTCGCCGGTTGGTTCCGGGCTGATGCTGCAGCCGACCGGCCTTTCGGTGCTGAGCACCCTTGGCCTGTTGCAGCCGATGCTTGCGCTCGGCAGCCGGATCGACCGGCTCTATGGCGCCGATGCCAGATCCGGCCGCACGGTGCTTGACGTACGCTACGATGCGCTTGCCGGCGGTCGTTTCGGTCTCGGGGTGCAGCGGGCGGCGCTGTTCAACACGCTCCATGACGCCGTGGTCGCGGCGGGCTTGCCCATTCGCACCGGCGTTACGCTTTCCACTGTCGCAATGGCGGGTGGCAAGGCCGTGCTTTACGATGCCGAGGGGCATGAGGCGGGCGCCTACGACCTGGTGATCGATGCCAGCGGGGCGCGGTCAGCCCTCTCCGCCGGCTCTGCCGTGGCGCCAAAGACGCGCGAACTGGCCTATGGCGCCTTCTGGGCGACGCTCGACAGTGATGGCGTGCCGCATGACGGCAATGCCCTGGTGCAGCGCTACGACCGGGCCAAGGTGATGATCGGCATCCTGCCGGCCGGCAAGGCGAGGGCGGGCGAAAAAGATCGCGTCGCCTTCTTCTGGAGCCTCAAGACGGCCGATGCCGACGAGGTGCGCCGGGCGGGGCTTGGCCGCTGGAAGGGCGTGCTCCTCGACTATTGGCCGGAATGCGGACCGCTGCTCGCGCAAATCGACGACTGGGAGCAACTGGCGCTGGCGCGCTACGCGCACCGCACGATGCGTCCGCCGGTTTCAGGCCGCATCGCCTTTATCGGCGACGCCGCCCATTCGACCAGCCCGCAGCTCGGGCAGGGGGCGAACATGGCGCTCATCGACGCGGCAGCGCTGGCACATGCGCTGGACACGGCCGCGGATCTCGATGCGGCGCTCGTCGCCTATGCAAGGGCGCGACGCAGCCACGTCCAGCTCTTCCAGCTTCTGTCGCTCATCTTCACGCCCTTCTATCAGTCGGACTCGGCAGTCCTTGCCTGGCTGCGCGACCGGCTGGTCGCAACGGTCGCGCGCATGCCGCCGATGCAGGCGCTGCTCGCCTCGATCGTCTCGGGCACGCTCGTCGATCCCTTTGCTTCGGCGGGCCTTGCCGAATGCGACTGGCACGCGGTGCGTGTCTGCGGCCGGTCTCAGCCGAGCGGGGCTCTGACGGCAGACGCCGAAGAACCGGCATGAGGGATAGCCAATCTCATCCCGTGGTTGCGGAGCCGTCCAGGGTAATCCTGGTTTCCGGCCGGGTGACGCAGCTCTGGTAGTGTTGCCCATCCGAGCCGATGCCGCCTTCGAAGTGGATGAAATGCGCCCTGTTGGCCTGGTCGATATAGGCAACCATCATCTCGAATTCCTCGACTTCGAACAGCCTGAAACCACTGTCCTTCGCATCCTGCATGCGTTGACGGTCGGTTTCGGCAACGGTCGCGCCGAGCTTCTCCATTTCTTCGATCGGATGCACATAGCCACCGAAGATGCAGGCCGTCTTCCAGTCGCCGCCGTTGAGGCGCTCCATGTCTGCCACCTGCTCCGCCTTTCGCGCAGCATCGAACAGGCCGGCGAAATAGGCATAATCCGGATCATCGGTGTCGTAGGTCGGGCCGCAGGCGGCAAGCAACGGCGCGCAAAGGCAAAGGGACATGACGTTGGCAAGCATGCGATGCGGCAATTGCATGGGTCGATTCCTGGAAGGCGATGACGAGCTGACTTGTCGTACACGCATGAGGGGAAATTGTGCAATTTTCAAGACAGGTGCGAGTTGTTTTGAGCCGTGCCGGCCAGGGGCGGTTTTCGGCCGGAACATCAGGCGAATCCTGTAAGGAGGTTGCCGATGGCAGGGTTGCCAGCGGGAAACGTGGAGCGTGAGATGACCAACGGCGTGACGGCAATTCTGGTGCATGTCGCGGATGTGGAAGCGGGGCTTGCCTGGTACGCGCGCGCTTTCCCCTCGGGCGAGCGTGTGCGGCTCGAGGAATTCGATTTTGCCTATCTCAAGGTCGGTACGGTCGATCTCGAAATCGTGCGCGCCGACGCAAAGGTGGCAAGCGGTGCGGCAGGTTCGGTTGTCTACTGGTCGGTCGAGGACCTCGATCGATCGCTTGCGCATTTCGAAGCGCTCGGTGCCTTGCTCTATCGCGGGCCGATGGCGGTCCAGGAGGGGTTGTGGATGTGCCAGGTCCGCGATCCCTGGGGCAATTGCATCGGCTTGCGCGGGCCGAGATCTGCGTGGCAAGGAGACAAGAGCTGAATGCGAAATGGTCCCGTTACCTGCGAAATACGCTACCGGATCGAGCCAGACCGCATGGCGGAGTTCGAAGCCTATGCCCAAACCTGGGTGACGCTCGTCGAGCGCCACGGCGGGGTGCATCACGGCTATTTTCTGCCGCGTGACAAGCCTGAAGGCGTTGCTTCCAGCTTTCCGGGGCTGGCGGAAGATGGCGGTGGCGACATCGCCGTTGCGCTCTTCACCTTTCCGGATGAGGCGACCTATCTCAGCTATCGCCGTGAAGTGGCCGTGGATCCGGATGGTATTGCGGCGAATGCGCGTTATGCGAACGATCCGCCATTCATCAGCTACGAGCGCATCTTTCTGCGGCCGCTTTCGCGAACGGAATGACTTGCCGATGGCGTTGCGCTGTCGTTCGCACCGTCAGCAAGGCAGGCAACCCATCAAGCGTCATTGGTGCCGCGAACCGCCCAGGCAAGGCTCGCAAAGCCACGAGGACCGTCGTCGTGGCTGCCGCGCAGATAGGCCGCTCGCAACGCGTCGCAAAGGCGATCGCGCCGCGCCTGGGGCAAGGCGTCAAAGAAGGCAGCGAAGGTTCCTTGCCCGTAGACCTTCGGACGCCAGAAGTCGTCGAAGTTGGCGTAATCCATGGTGATCGTCAGCATCGTTTCGGTCACGCCCGTGAAGCCGGCACGCTCGAAAACCTCACGCAACTCGCCGTCCGCTGTCAGTGGCCGCCTGCCGGATGGCACGCCATTGCCGGCCGCTTCCGGCTCAACTGCGAGGACCGTTTCCCAGAACAGGCGCCAGCTCGGCATGCCATCGTGGGACCAAACCGCCGCCGCGCCGATCGCCCCCGGCCGCAGAACGCGTCGCATTTCGCGCACGGCCCGGTCTGCATCGGACACAAAATGCAGGACCAGGAGTGAATAGGCGCCGTCGAACACCCAGTCTTCGTAGGGCAGGGCACAGACATCGCCCTGCCGAACGCTGATCCTCGCATCGGTGGTGCGGGAGCGCAGGGCCTCCACGAAGGATTGCTCGAAGTCCAGCGCCTCGATCGCTTCGAGTTGCGGGAGGGCGGCCAGCGCCAGCGTCAGGCTGCCGGTTCCGCATCCTGCGTCCAGCACGCGACCGCGGGGTGGCACGCCCGAAAAATCGAGGAATGGCGTGGCGAGCCTTCGGCTCCAGCGCCCCATGCTGGCCTCATAAGCCTGCGCACCCTTGGCGACGAAGGTTGATGGCATTGTTTCCTGACACCTCGATCGGCTGAGTGATGCGCGTGGTCGCAAGACTATAGCGCCGGTGTCAGGACAGTCCAATGCGCGTGAAACGCCCCACTGTCAGCGGATTGCCCGGTTCGGGTAACGGACAGCGGGGGCTTACGCCGCCCGTGCCAGGCTGCACCCCTCCAGCGCAAACTCGACCGCAGCGTCGGCGTGGATCGCAGTGGAATCGAAGCCCCTGAGCGGCAGCGCGCGCGGGTCGAGGGTCAGGCAGATCTCGGTGCAGCCGAGGATGACGGCGTCGGCGCCTTCGGCCTCGGCCTTGTCGATGAGGTCGATCAGCGCCCGGCGGGAGGAGCGCAGGACCTTGCCGGCGCACAATTCGTCGAAGATGACGTTGTGGACGAGCGTGCGACCGTCGGCATCCGGTACCATGATGTCGATGCCATGGCTCTTCATGCGCTCGGCATAAAAGCCGTGCTCCATGGTGTAGCGGGTGGCAAGCAGCAGCGGCTTGCGGCTGCCGGCGGCCTTGAGGCGCGCGGCGGTCTCGTCGATGATGTTGATGAGGGGCACGTTGATGGCCGCCTGAACGGCGTCTGCTATCAGGTGCATGGTGTTGGTACAGATCAGCACGCAGTCGGCGCCGGCGGCTTAGAGGCCGCGGGCGACATCGGAAAGCCGCTTGGCGGCATCCTCCCAGCGGCCGGCCTTCTGCAGGTCGACGATCGACTGGAAGTCGACGGAATGCAGCAGCACCTCGGCCGAATGCAGCGCACCGAGGTGTTCGCGAACGGCCTCGTTGACCATGCGATAATAGACTGCCGAGCTTTCAAAGCTCATGCCGCCGATAAGACCGATCTTGCGCATAACCATTCCTCTTCTGCCCGCTGTTGCCGCGTCCGCCGCGGCCGTTGTTCGATGGCAAGAACTATGCAGCCTCGGCTCCCGGAATGGTTCGCTTTGTTGGTGGCGAAAACGGCGCTTGGCGCGAATGATTTGTACAAATATGGAAGAATGTGCAAATGTTTCGCGTGAGTATAACGTTGGGTGGGAGGGATCGGCGTGCTTGACGATAGGGACAGGAAGCTGTTGGCGCTGCTGCAGCAGGATGGCAGCGTGGCGGTCGGCGAACTGGCCGAGCGGGTGAACCTCTCGCTTTCGGCCTGCTCGCGCCGCATCCAGCGGCTGGAGGAGGCCGGTTATATTGCCCGCCGCATCGTCGTGCTCGACCGCGAGCGCATGGGCGTGCCGACCACGGTCTTTGCGCTGATCAAGACCGCGCATCATTCCGACGAGTGGATCGAGACCTTCCGCCGGGCGATCAGCGATATCCCCGAGATCGTCGAGGCGCACCGGCTGACCGGCAACTACGACTATATCGTCAAGGTCGTGCTGCCGCGCGTCGAGCACTACGACGTGGTTTACAAGCAGATCGTGCGCAAGGTCGAGCTTTTCGACGTCTCCGCCTCGATCTCGATGGAGATCCTGAAGAGCGGCACGGCGGTGCCGGTCGATTACGCGGTGTGAGGCGGGCCTGCCGCAAGGTCTGTCGTTGCCTCATCGAACCTTCCAGTCCGGCAGGGCACCCCGCAGTGGTGGCGTAAGGAAGTTTGAACAGTGTGTGCCCATCAATAGCGTGCATCGGGGCCTGAGGTATTGATATTGTTTCGTTTTTTAATCGCACTTGCCGTTTCCGGGGTATTGCACTGGAGACTCTATAAGGTTTCTGCGGCCGACGTCATGACGCTGCCTGTCGCCTTGCGGCCCTTTGTCGGCGGGTACACCTATGTCGTTATGCGGGGCGGACCGATCTTCTGGGGGATCGGTATCGTAGTTGGTGCCCTTGTCCTATGGTTCGCGTGGTTGATGGTGACGAGGTGTTTGGTCATCTTGCGCCATCGCCCGGAGTAAAGTTGTCCGGGAGTTCAGCTCCGCCAGGCGGCGGACGCCCGTCAGCTGGTCGTCATCGGCGGGCGGGGACCAAAGCGGGCCTCATAGTCAGAGGGCGAGATGCCTTTCCGCCGTTGAAAGGCGCGGCGCATGCGCTCGGGATTGCCGAAACCGAAGAGGAGAGGTGCGCCGGAAACCGAGACGTCGCCACGCTGAAAGGCATCGCAGGCCGCATCGACGCGCATCTCCTCGATGAACTGTGCCGGGCTTGCGCCCATCGTCTCGGTAAAGAGACGGGAGAAATTTCGCTCGCTCATATGCGCCATGTCCGCCAGTCGAGGCACGGAGAGGTCCGCGGCAAGATTGGAGCGAATGGCCGTGACCAGTGCGTCGAAGCGGTCGCCCCTGCTTCTGATCTGCTGATCGAGCGCGGCGCTGAACTGGCGCTGGCCACCGGTCCGCTTGACATAGAGCACGAGCGAGCGGGCGAGCCTGAGCGCCTCGTCGCGGCCGAGATCCTCTTCGACCATGGCAAGCGCCATGTCGATGCCGGCCGTGACGCCGGCCGAGGTCCAGATGCCGCCATCCTCCTCGAAGATCGAATCCTCGCGGACGTCGATCGCCGGAAATTCCGCGCGCAACTGCGCGCAATCTTCCCAATGGGTGGTTGCCCGCCGGCCATCGAGATGCCCGCCGCGGGCCAGGATGAAGGCGCCGAGGCAGATCGAGCCGAGCCGCCGGCATTGTCCGGCCATGCCGGCGAGAAAGTCCAGGAGCGCCCCGGATGTCGCCGCCTGCAGCGCGCTTTGCCCGCCAGAAACCAGCAGGGTGTCGGGCGGGGCAGACATGCACTGGGAGAACGGAAGTGTTTCCAGCGCGACGCCGGTGTCGGTGACGACGGGGCCGCCGGTCTCGGAGATGAGCGCGATGGCGTAGGCCGGCGATCCCGCGAGCGAGCGGGCGTCGTTGAAGACCTGCAAGGGGCCGGTCACGTCGATCAGTTTCGTCCGGTCGAAGAGCACGATCGCGATGGTTCGCGGACGTTTCGGTGCTTTGGCGTAAAACGAGGGCATATTGTCATTTATGCCATCGGCCTTTCGTGGGAGCAAGGACGCAGCTTTCTCGCAGCCCACAGGAGCCGACCATGCTTGAACTCAGACCCAATTGCGAACTGTGCGACTGTGACCTGCCGCCCCAATCGGCGGATGCGCGCATCTGCAGCTATGAGTGCACCTATTGCGCCAGTTGCGTGGAAACCGTGCTTCACAATGTCTGCCCGACCTGCGGCGGCGGCTTCGCACCGCGACCCATCCGGCCGATGCGATCGTGGCGACCGGAAAAGCGCCTGGGTCTCGGTTTTGACCGGCCAAGCGATGTGCGCCGCCATTCGCCCTTCAGCGCGGAAGAGATCCGGGCACATGTGGCGCGTATCCGGCATCTCACACCCGGCGAACGCTGACGGAAACCATGCCTTGCCGCCGCCCCGGCGGGCCGTTCTTGACTTTTTGCAAGGGAGGCATGAGGTGCCTGCGCTTGTTCTTGGCCGGTACAACGCCAATGTTGTGACATGTCCAAACGGAAGGCCAGTTGGGGATCCGACTGGAGAAAAGCATGCAGGACAGGCATCACGTTGTGGTCGTCGGCGGCGGTTTCGGCGGCTTGCAGCTCGTCAAGGAACTGGCGGGCGCCCCGGTTCGCATCACCCTCATCGACCGGCGCAATCACCATCTCTTCCAGCCCTTGCTCTACCAGGTCGCAACGACGCTGATCGCGACCTCTGAGATCGCCTGGCCGATCCGCAGTCTCTGGCGCGACCGGCCCGAGGTGACGACGCTGCTTGGCGAGGTGACGGATGTCGATGAGGCCGGCAAGACCGTGGCACTGAAGGACGGCAGCCGCATCACCTATGACACGCTGGTGCTGGCGACGGGCGCCACGCATGCCTATTTCGGCCATGACGAATGGGAGCCGTTTGCCCCCGGCCTGAAGACACTTGAAGATGCGACGACGATCCGCCGCCGGGTGCTGCTCGCGTTCGAGCAGGCCGAGCTGGAAGACGATCCGGCCGCGCGCGATGCGCTCCTGACCTTTACCGTCATCGGCGCCGGCCCGACCGGCGTGGAGCTTGCCGGCATCATCGCGGAAATGGCGCATCAGACACTTCCCGACGAATTCCGCCGCATCGACACGCGGCAGGCGCGGGTGATCCTGGTGGAGGCGGGACCACGCATTCTTGCCGCCTTCAGCGAGGATCTCTCGGCCTATGCGGTCAAGGAGCTCGAGCGCCTCGGCGTCGAGGTCCGCACCGGCACGCCGGTGACATCGTGCACGCAAGAGGGCGTCATGATCGGCGATGAATTCGTCGCCAGCCGCACGCTCGTCTGGGCGGCCGGCGTGCAGGCGTCGCCCGCCGCAAGCTGGCTCGACATTACCGCCGACCGCGCCGGCCGGGCGGTCGTCAACGCCGATCTGACGGCGCCCGGTCACCCTGATGTCTTTGTCATCGGCGACACGGCTGCGGTTACCTATGACGGTGGCAAGCCGGTGCCGGGCATAGCGCCCGCCGCCAAGCAGCAGGGCGCCTATGTCGCCAAGGTGATCCGCGCCCGGCTTGCCGGTAAGCTGCCGCCCGAAGACTTCCGCTACCGCCACCAGGGCAGCCTTGCCACCATCGGCCGGCGCGCCGCCATCATCGATTTCGGCCGCTTCAAGCTCAAGGGCGCGCTTGCCTGGTGGATCTGGGGCATCGCCCACATCTACTTCCTGATCGGCACCCGCAGCCGCTTTGCTGTCGCCTGGAGCTGGTTCTGGACTTATCTCAGCGGCCAGCACAGCGCCCGGCTGATCACCCAGAAGGAGACGCTGAAGGAAAAGGGGTGAGTAGATCATGCCGGCGCATGCATGAGCTTCCGTCAGCTCGGTTATCCAAAACTCTGATCAGCAAGAGCGACGGCAGCAACGAAACGCCCTTTCGACCCGACGGACGTGGGGTCGCTCACTTCCCCGCCACAAGGGCGAGGATGACGGAGGTTGGGGTTCCCGCTTGCCCCAAAAGCTCACTCATGGATTGTTAGGCAGCGTGAACACCAGTTGGTACATGAGCCGCTTGAGCTACCTCTGCACCTTGACGATCAGGATCATCGGGCGGTCGACTTCTTCTGCAAGCGCCGGGGCCTCGGCGATCTGCGCTTCCGTCGGGCACCATTCCTCGACGTGGCGGATCGTGAAGCCTGTTGCCATCAGCGTGTTCAGCGTCGTGCCGATGGTGCGGTGGTGCTTGATCACGCCCTTGGCGAGCCAGTCCGTCGTGCGCGGGCCTTCGGCTGAATAGTGGTCAACCGGCCAGGTGCGTTCGCCATCGGTGATCCGCCAGCCGGGATTGTGCGAGGCCATGTAGATCGGGTGCTCGATGGTGAAGACGAAATGGGCGCCGGGCACGAGCGCCCGGTGAATGGTGCCGACGAGCCGGGCGAAGTCCTCGACATAGTGGAAGGCGAGCGAGCTATAGGCGAAGTCGAAGCTTGCCGCAGGCAGTTCCAACTGGTCGAGATCGGCGATCTGATAGTCGATCGCCGGATCTGATGTATCGGCCCTGGCGCGGGCGATCATCTTTTCCGACAGATCGAGCCCGAGCACATGGGCGGCACCGGCGTCGCGGGCATAGCGCGCAAACCAGCCGAAGCCGCAACCGAGATCAACCACACGCTGTCCATCAAGGTTTGGCAGGAGGGCGCGAATCGCCGGCCATTCGGCAGCACCGGCAAGGCCGTGGACGGAACGTCCGAGCTGGCTGTAGCCCTCGAAGAATTCCGGTTTGTCATAGATGTTCTGGGCCATGGCGGCCTCCTTTGAAAGCAATAGGCGGCAAGCGGCGGGCCTGTCGCGCGCGATAGGGCGAGTGGGCATCGGCTGCCGTTACCGCAGGAACAGCACTCCGGTTGAGATCCTGCTCGAAACCACAGCCACTTCAAGGCGCTAGCGCGTTGATTTGATAAGGCGCGCGTTCCCGCAAGGTCAAGTTGCGGTTGACGTGCAAGGATTTGTTTTCGTTTTTTGGGGGTGTGCTAATGTGTGATTCCTATGGTCCAGTCCGTATTGCGGAGGCTTAATGTCCGAAGCTATCCATCCCGCTGCCGTCCATCATCTGCCTGGCTTTATCACTGCTCCGGGGCAGTCCGACTGGCTGCTCACTGCCGTTGCCATCTTCCTGATCGTGGCGATCTTCGCGCTCGGTACGCTCTATCTGCGGCTGCACTCCTTGCCGGAGGTCATGGCGCACAAGACCAACAAGATCCAGCTTGAGCTGGTGGCGGTTCTGGCGCTCCTGTCGCTGCTTACCCACAACAACATTCTGTGGGGCGCAGCCTTGCTTCTGGCGCTGATCGACCTGCCGGATTTCTCCTCGCCGCTTTCGTCGATCGCCGGATCGCTGGAGAAAATTGCCGGCAAGGTGGTGGATCAGCCTGGCGGTGCGGAGACGAGGGAGGCGGAGCCGGCAGAGATCGAGCCGCTGCCGCACCCGTTGCCGCGGGCATTACCCGGCCACGCGTCACCCGCTCATTCGTCGACGGAAGGGAAGGCATAAGCCATGTTCGAGTTTATCCTTTGCTCGATGCTGACCATCCTGCCTGACTATCTCTTCCGTCGTTACGGCCAGGGAAAGCGGATTGGACGCGAGATCACGATCTATTCGGTCTGGTTCGAACTGCGCTGGGGCATTACCGCCTGCATCGTGTTGACGCTCTCGCTGATCACGCTGATCTTCTATTTCCACCCGTCGACGAAGAATGTCACGGCGGCGTTCCGCACCGTGGCGATCCTGCCGGAGTCCGGCGGGCGGGTTTCGGAGATTTATGCCACCGTCTTTGAGAAGGTGAAGGCTGGCGACCCGCTGTTCAAACTTGACAGCAGCGAGGAGGAAGCGGCCGCCGAGGTCGCCCGCCGGCAGATTGCCGAGGTCGATGCCGAGATGGCCGTCTCCCGCACCGAGCTCGTTGCCGCGGACGGCGCGATCGTCCAGGCGCAGGCCGCCGTCCAGCAGGCGCAGGACGAATACGATACGCAGGTCGAGCTGAACCGGCTCAACCCCAATGTCGTTGCCCGTCGCGAGATCGAACGCCGGCAGGTGGCGCTCGAAGGGCGCAAGGGGGCGCTGACGGCTGCCCAGTCCAACAAGCAGACGCTGGAGACCAAGCTGCAGTCGCTTCTGCCTTCGCAGAAGGCCAGCGCCGAAGCGGCCCTGAAACAGGCCGAGATCGACATCGACAAGACCACGGTTCGCGCCGGTGTCTCCGGCACGGTGCAGCAGTTCACGCTCAGGGTCGGCGAAGTTGTCAACCCGCTGCTCAGGCCGGCCGGCGTTCTGGTGCCGGAAGATGCGGGCCGCGCACGGCTGGTGGCCGGCTTCGGGCAGATCGAGGCGCAGGTGATGAAGGTGGGCATGATCGGCGAGGCGACCTGCGTCGGCAAACCCTTCACCATCATCCCGCTCGTCGTCACCGAGGTACAGGAGGTAATTGCCTCGGGCCAGGTGCGGGCGAGCGACCAGTTGGTCGACGTCACGCAGATCTCCCAGCCCGGCACCCTGACTGTCTTTATGGAGCCGCTTTACCCCGGCGTGCTCGACGATGTTCCGCCCGGCAGCAGTTGCATCGCCAATGCCTATACCAGCAACCACGACCAACTGGACAGGCCCGGCATCAGCACGCTGGAATGGGCCTATCTGCACGGGGTCGATGCCGTCGGTCTCGTCCACGCCGCCATCCTGCGCATACAGGCGCTGATGCTGCCGGTGCAGACGCTGGTGCTTGGCGGGCACTAAGCGGGCGCCGGGCATGGCGTGAAGACAGGAAAGAAAAGGCCCTGAACCGAACCGGTCAGGGCCTTTTCATTTCTATTTCTTGCTTAATGAATTGAGTCTCCGCGGGGAACGGAAGCTCAAGCGCGCAACCAAATAAATAAAGCAACTGCACGGCAATAAAAACGCGAACACACTTACTCTTCCGGGGATTGCATGTGTGCGATGTGCAATTACAGGTAACATTCTGGCAAAAGCGGAGTTCGAAATCAATTAAATTTAAGAGGGATTTGTGTAGTCAATTGGGGTTAGGAGCGGGTGCGAGCCACCCTGCCCGCGGGGAGTAGAGCGTTGCTTGCGGGGGGTAGGCCTGGATTGGGTGCCGTAGCGTGAGGTGACCTTGAGCTTTTGCGGTCATCCGACCGGCATTGTCCAGGGCTCCCAAATTGCATCATGATTGCCGCCTTCGCGGCGGTAAAAACGCTTGGCTGCTTCGTTGGTTGCAAGCACCGTCCAGTTGATGCGCGGTGCCCCGATCTTCTCGGCATGACGCTTCAGCGCCGCGACCAAGGCGGCGCCTGCCCCTGACGAACGGGCTGTTTCGTCAACGAAAAGTTCCTTCAGCACGAGCGTCGGCTTCAGGTCATAGGTCCAGGGAATGACATAGTGCACGGCGATGCCGACCACGCGACCGTCGAGATCGGCGACCAGAACGCCGAAGCGCGGGGCCTCGCCGAGACCATGATTTATGAGGTCCGTTTCGGTCACGGAAAATTTCTCTATGTAACCTTCGAAGACTGCGAGGCCGCGCATCAGCCTCAGCACCTCGGTCACGTCGCGACGTTCGAAGGGGCGGACCGTCAGGGGTGATGCGGGCATCTCGAGATCTCGTGCAAAGGGGTTACCGGTTAGAAGCGGGTTACAAAGGGCCGGCAGGGGCCGGCCCCGCGTGCACGCTAGCGCCGTCTTTATGCGGCGAGCAAGGCCTGTGCTTCGCCCGGAGCAGCACCAGTGGCGAAGGCGAAGCCTTCATCTTCCCAGCCGGTGATGCCGCCGATCATGAGCTTCACCGGCCGGCCGAGGCGGGCAAGCTTGAGCGCCGCCTGGTCGGCGCCGTTGCAATGCGGACCGGCGCAGTAGACGACGAACAGGGTACCTTCGGCCCATTCGGCCATGCGCTCGGCGCTGATCTGGCGGTGCGGCAAGTGGATCGCGCCCGGGACGTGGCGGCGGGCATAGGCCGCGTCCGAGCCGACCACGTGCAGGAGCACGAAATCCTGTTCGCCGCTCTTCAGCGCATGGGCGACATCGGCGCAATCGGTCTCGACGCTCAAGCGCCTGGCGAAATGGGCAACGGCGATCTCGGGTGAGGCGGCTGGGGTTTCGGTGACGTAGCTCATCGGGCTCTCCTCGGGTTTGGCGTGTTGGCGAGGAGATGTGTAGCAGCCCGCGATCAGGGCTGGCAGTTGGCAATATTGCCATATATGCTCAAGATCATGCCAAAGTCGTTTCCCGCTGCTCAACCGCTCCCAAATCCGCTCGTCGTGGCGCTTGCCTATGACGGGCTCTGCACCTTCGAATTCGGCGTCGCCGTCGAGATGTTCGGCCTGCCGCGCCCGGAAATGGGCGAGGGCTGGTACCGGTTCGCCGTTGCCTCGGTGGACCCGGGGGAGCTCAGGGCAACCGGGGGCGTGCGGATTGTTGCCGACGGCGGCATCGAGCTTTTGGGAGAAGCCGGCACGATCATCGTGCCCGGCTGGCGCGGCGCCGACCAACCGGTGCCCGAGGCGGTGTGCCAGGCGCTGCGGCAGGCGCATCAGCGCGGTGCACGGGTGCTTTCCATCTGCTCCGGCGTCTTCGTGCTGGCGGCAGCAGGGCTGCTTTCAGGGCGGCGGGCGACGACCCATTGGCGCTATACCGACAAGCTTGGGGCGCTTTACCCTGACATCGAGGTCGTGCCGGATGTGCTGTACGTCGATGGCGGGCAGGTGCTGACCTCGGCCGGCAGTGCCGCCGGCATCGACCTTTGCCTGCATCTGATCCGCCGCGATTTCGGCAGCGAGGCAGCCAACCGCGTCGCCCGCCGGCTCGTCGTGCCGCCACATCGCGATGGTGGGCAGGCGCAGTTCATCGAGCGGGCGGTGCCCGACGTGCACGAGAGCGCAAGGCTCGGACCCTTGCTCGACCGGATGCGCGAACGGCTGGGCGAGGATTTCTCGATCGCGGCTCTCGCCAGGGCCGCCGGCATGAGCGAGCGCACCTTCCTGCGCCGCTTCGAGGCGGCAACCGGCACGACGCCGGCGCGCTGGCTCTTGACCGAGCGGCTGTCGCGCGCCCGGCAATTGCTGGAGGAAACAGCATTCGGCATGGAGCAGGTGGCGGAAGCCTCCGGCTTCGGCTCGACCCAGACGCTGCGCCACCATTTCCGCCAGCAGCTTTCAACCACACCCGCCGCCTACCGCGCCGCCTTCGGGCGGGTGCCGGTGGCGCTCGCCGAAGTCGCCGCGGAGTAAACCGCGGCGACCCTCTGCCATTACGCCTCAGACAGCGCAGGTTCGCTACCATCCTTGCGGAAGAAGGAGCGGAAGAACACGGCGTCCGGCGCCGAGACTACCACCCGGGCGACAATGGCTGTCGCAGCGATGGCAAAGACCAGCCGGCCGAAAAAGACGCTGGTGAAATCCGCACCGAGCGCAACGACGACCAGCGTGTCCTCGATGAGGCTGTGGCCGAAGCCCATGAAGACGCAGGCAAGGAAGACCTGGCGCGGCTCGACATTGGCCTCACGTGCTTCACGGATCAAAAGCGCGCCGCCGTAAGAGATCCCCAAGAGTACGCCGACGGCGGCAAAGGGCACGGTTTCGGTCTTGACGCCGGCCAGGCGAAACAGCGGTGCCATGCCCCGGTTCAGCCAGCCAAGGATGCCGACGAGCTTCAGGATCTCGATCGTCCAGCTCAAGGCGAGCAGCACGACGAGCATGGTCAAAAGTGTCTTCAGCGTGCTGAAGGCGAAGGCGAGCCAGCCGGAGCCCTCGTTGACCGGGATCCAGGCGGGGGCGAGCGGCGTGGCAAGCCACCCGGTGAAGGCGAAGGCCTGATGCATGAGGGCGGCAAAGACCAGGCCACCGCCGATCCTGATCGCGGCCGTGACGAGGAAACTCGGACCCGCCTTCTGGATGATGCGTTGCTCGATCGGGATGGCGTGGGCGACGAGCATCAGCGCCGAAAACACCGTCATGTCGGCGGTCGAAAGCTCGGAGACCGGCACCAGCGCGAAGACGACGACGACCGCGCCCCAGATGCCGACCAGCAGGCCGGTGAGCCAGGCAAAGGCAAGCTCGGGCGGCAGGCCGATCAACGTCATCACTGGCTCGAAGGCGGGTGCCACCGCGCGGATCACGCCGAGCTCCTGCAGCACATGGGTGACGATGGTGACGGGAACGATGATGCGCACCAGGTCGAGATAGACTTCGAGGGTGGCGAGCGTCTTGCGGTAGAGGATGATCAGAACGGTCATGGCGGTCTCTCCTTGGGTTTGTTGTCCAAGGACTAGCGCGAGGCCCTTCGCAGTTGTGGTCAAAATATCCACTTCTGTGCAATAAAATTGCAGAGTGCTGCAATGGAGGTGCGCGTGGACAAGATCGACAGAAAACTGCTGAAGCTTTTGCAGGCGGACGCCTCGCGCACCAATGCCGAGCTTGCCGCCGAAGTCGGCCTATCGCCGTCCAGCTGCCTGCGCCGCATCAGGCGGCTTCATGAGGCGGGCGTCATCGACCGGATCGTTGCCGTGCTCAATCCAACCAAGGCCGGCCGAACCATGAAGGCGATCATCACCATCGAACTCGAGCGCCACGGCGAACAATATGTGCGCCGCTTTCTCGACATGGCGGCCAAGGAGCCGGCGGTGGTCCAGGCTTACAGCGTCAGTGGCGAGGCCGACGCAATTTTGATGCTGCGGCTGAAGGACATGGACGAGCTCGATGCATTGACCGAGCGGCTCTTCAAGGACGAGAGCAACGTCGCGCGCTATTACACCGCATTCGTGATCCGCACTGGCAAGGAGACGACGGAGATACCGGTGTGAGGCGGTTGCCGGAAGGCACGGCGACGACCAGAGATGACGGCTGTTGCGGCGCTTGCAGTTCGCGCCGGGGTCCTTGGCCCCGGCGCTTCGGCCATCGTCACTTCACCGCGGCATTGCCGCCATCGGCAAAGAGGGCCGCACCCGACACGAAGCTTGCCATCGGGCCCGACAGGAAGAGGGCGGCCTGGGCGATTTCTTCCGGCTGGGCGATGCGCTTCATCGCGTGCAGGCCTGCGGCCCATTCCTTGTTTTCCTTGCTGCCGGCTGCCGGCGTGTCGACGCCGCCCGGAAGGAGCGCGTTGGCGCGGATGCCCATGGCGCCGTAGTCGGCGGTAATGCCCTTGACCAGCCCCATCAGTCCAGCCTTGGGGGCGCCATAGGCAGCCATGCCGGGAATGCCGACGCTGGTGCCGACGAAGGTGGAGGTGAAGACCAGCGACCCGACGCCGCGGGCAAGCATGGCCGGGATCTGGTGGCGCGCGCCAAGGAAGGCGGAGGTGAGGTTGGTGGCAAGCGATTGCTGCCATTCGGCAGCGGTGATTTCGGCAATCGGCTTCATGGCGTGGACAGCGCCGGCATTGTTGACGGCAATGTCGAGCCCGCCGAACCGGCTGACAGCGGTTTCCACCAGCCGGATATGCGTTTGTTCCTCGGTGACATCGCCGTTGACGGCAATCGCTTCGCCACCCTCAGCCCGGATCGCCTCGACGACCGCTTTGAGCGGTGATTCGCTGCGGGCGTTGAGAACGATTTTCGCACCTTCGGCGGCGAACAGTTCGGCGATCGCGCGGCCGATGCCGGACGAGGCGCCGGTGACGATGGCGATCTTATCTTGCAACATGGGCATGGGTTCACTCCTCATTGGTTGAGGCGCCCTGACTACTGCCGGCAGGGGGGAGCGCCCACCCGATTTCCGATCGCTGGTTGCACGTTGCCGATTTTCAATCGGTGGTGCCGCTGGCATAGTCCGGCGCGACGAAGGGCGGGAGGAAGGGATGCTGAGGACATACAAGGGGAGCTGCCATTGCGGCGCGGTGCGCATCGAGGCGGATCTCGACATCAGCGCCGGCACGGAAAAATGCAATTGCACGATCTGCGTGAAGATGCGACTCTGGTGCGTGGCGATAAGGCCCGAAGCCTTCCGGCTGGTCGCCGGCGAAGAGGCGCTGACGGACTATCGCGGTCGCAACGCGGTCGCGCATCATTTTTTCTGCAGCCATTGCGGCGTGCGGCCGTTCGAGCGCATCGACGCGCCGAACATGAGCAACCATACCTACTACAACATCAACGTGACCTGCCTCGACGATGTCGACATCGATGAGCTGATGGCTGCACCCGTGACCTGTCGCGACGGGCTTGACGACAACTGGGGTGAGGCCCCGGCCGAAGTGCGGCATCTCTAACGCTTGCGGGGAGCCCACCTGCGTCCTTCCAGGTGTTGGCTCCTCTAATCTACATCCAGGTTCGCCAGCGTCCTCAAGGCGGCGAGCGTCTCGCGCAGCGCGCGATCGAGCCGCTTGTCGCGGCGAAGCACGAGGGCAGAGCGACGGGAGAAGGGTGGCGACACCTGCCGCACCTCAAGCCGTTCACGGTCTCCCGTGCGCAGCGCAATGTCAGGCACCAGGGCCGCGCCAAGGCCGGCGGCGACCATTTCCTTGATCGCATCGACGCTGCCGAACGACATGAGCGGCTTGACGTCGGTGCCGCCCGATTGCAGCCACTCATCGGTGATGCGCCGGGTGTTGGCGCCGGGTTCGTAGAAGATCATCGGATACTTCGCCAGCGTACTTGCGGTCACCGTCTCGGGCAGTTCGGTTCCCAGAGGGGCGATCGCGACGAAGCGTTCGTCGAAAAGCGGCGCGACATCGAAGATGCGGCCGGTCACGGGAAGCGTGACGAGGCCGATATCAAGAAGGTTGTCATCGACCGCGCGCACGACGTCGGCGCTGTTGCCCGTCGTCACGGTGATGTCGAGATCGGGAAAGCGGCGCTTGAGATCGGCGAGCAGCGGCGGCAGCAGGAAGGCGCAAGGCGTGGCGCCGGTACCGATGCGCACGCGGCCGAGCACGCCTCTCGCATGGCGCGCGACCGCTTCGACCGCGAGGCTCGTCGCCGCCTCGATGCGGCCGGCGTGTTCAAGCAATTCCACTCCGGCGGCACTCGGCCGCGCCGTGCGGCCGACCCGCTCGACCAGACGCACGCCAAGCTGCTTTTCCAGCGCCCGCACCTGCAGGCTTACTGCAGGCTGGGTGAGGCCCAGGCGTTCGGCGGCGGCCGAGAAACTGCCGAGTTCGGCAACCAGTGCGAAGGT
Source organism: Ensifer sp. MJa1 (assembly GCF_037026475.1). Classification (NCBI taxonomy): domain Bacteria; kingdom Pseudomonadati; phylum Pseudomonadota; class Alphaproteobacteria; order Hyphomicrobiales; family Rhizobiaceae; genus Ensifer; species Ensifer sp. MJa1. The sequence goes on from NZ_JAKUMO010000001.1 coordinate 108,557, forward strand.
CTTGAGATAGTCGAGATTGAGGGCGCCCATTACCAAAGTTTCTCTTATGCTTTGAATGCGAAAGCTAATCTTCTTTTATGAAATGTCGAGGCGCAAACTGTGGTCATGGTTGGAAACAGAACATGGGTGTTCGACATGATCCGGGAACTCGGTCTCTTCCTTGTCGCCTCGCCGCATTCGCGGTTCTGGCAAATGCGGCACCTTCGCGAACTTGATGCCGAACGTCTCGTCGACCTCGGCATCACGCGCGAGGAAGCGCGCCATGGGCGGCGGGCCGACGTTGACGCCGCAAAGGGCGGTCAATGGCGCAAGGACCCCATCGGCCCCGGCTTCCACTCTGCCAGCAGAGCCGGTTTGCCGCTTGGGAGCAGGGCGTAGAGCATCCTGCATTCTGGCAGAATCACGCCAGGCAGAGAGGATGCTCCGAGCATATGCTCATGGAAACGACCGCGCCGCGCGCGGTGTCAGGCGCACAAAGGCCCTCGTAGCTCTTTGAATTGCCGCATGTTTTTCCTTTGACCGGCTACGGGCAAGGGTAACTTCCAGCCGTGTCGACCGGTGCGCCTTTTCACACGGCTGCAAGCGGCGCGACGCGTCCGATCAGGCAGGCGTCGCCGGCCTTGCCGTCAGGCGCTCCGTGTAGCGCCGAACCCCGATCCACACGAAGTAGGTGATGGCGAGAGTGAGCGGCACAAAGAAGAGGAGGGCGATCAACTCGCTCCAGTGCCCCGCGTTCAAGGCGATTGCAATTGCCTCCCAGACTGCAATGACGACGCAGAGAGCCGTCCACAGGCCGAGGATTTTGGTGAATGGCGGCCAGAAACCCGCCGGTAGCATGGTCTTGTCGAAAGCGTAGCACACGACGCCGATGGCGCCTGGGACCGACAGGATCGCGCCGATGACATCCAGGAAGTCGACCCCGTCTTCAGCCGACAGCATCAGGACAATACCGGTGGGCGTCGCAACGCACAGGAACGCGGCAAAGAGCTTCCACAAGGCCGAAAGGGTTTTTTGCATCGCGAATCTCACTCTCCAGTTGTTGCCAGCATCGGTGGCATCTCGAGCCTTGTACATGGGGGTACACGCATGCCGGAGTTTTCACCGAACCCACGCTATCGAAAAGCCGTCGAGTATGATCTCGTTCGGTGTCCACACGGCGCCGTTGAAGATCCACAGCGGGTTGCCAAAGCACTCAATCCTTCTGCCGCTCACCACGACACCGTCGCTGTCGTTGCAGGCGACGATCGGCCGTGCCGCATGCGTGCTGTAGTTGAGAAGTGTGAGGAGGTAGCTTTCGTCATCGCTGAGATGCGGGAAGAACTCGAAGGGCGTGAGATCGAGCGCATCGCCATCCGTGATCTCTTCGGGTTTGAGGCCGATGAAGGGGGCGTCGGTTGCAATCGTCGGCCCCATGAGAATGGCGCCGGCGCTGACGCCGATCAGCATGCCGCCGGCAAGCGCCCAGTCGCGCAGCGGGCGGAGCATGCGGCTGCGTTTCAGCCGTTCGAGAAAGCCGCCGGTATGACCGCCGGAGAGGTGGATGGCGTCTGACGCGAAGAGTGCGGCGATGGCTTGCGGGGGCTGCGGTTCGTCGAGATCGAAGAAGAGGGTGAGGTCGAGGCCGTATCGGCCGTAGTAGGAGCGGGCGGCGAGGAAGAAGCTGCGGTCCGGTTCCGGGCCGGAAGCAACATAGGCGAGCCTCTTGCCGGTCCCGCGTGCCTCAAGAATATCGGCGAGCCTCCGGTCGATCGCCGCGCATTCAGGGAAAAGCTGGTCGCTGTAAAGGACGAGGTTATGCAAAATCGCTCTCTTTGTTTTCCCGACCGAGCACAGGTTGTGCGACCGGCAGAAGCTCGGCGGCTACCTGCCCTCAACTCCCGTCATAGCGCTACGCGAAGCGTTCTCCGTTGAAGGTGTGTGTGCAGCATCTGCAAGTTGGCCTCATATCGTCGACAGTAAGTGTCGGGTCCACCAATGCCAGGCGCCCGTCCTCATCAACATACAGGCCACTGTAGTATGAGCTCTCGCCGAGGCGCACATACGACTGTCGTTCCCCCTCGCTTCGGGCGACCAACCAAAAGATGGGCTCAGAGTGATCGATCCGAGCGACGGCTTCGCGGTAAGTTTCGTCCCAATCGTTGCCTACCCGCGAAAGGAGAAACCGGAACAGTGGCGTATAGTCCAATCCATGCCGGTGGTGCGAGTGCATTGAACCGTTTTGGGAGAGGTCCTGTAGGGCCGCCTTGGTGTTTCGAGACCATCTCCAATCACCGCCGTTACCGTGACGCACTCCGTGGGTTCGGCTGTTCACTTTTCGGTAGAGTGGCTTTTCACGTCGCATGTCGGGTGCTCAATGCATCTGATGATAGACTGCTCGCTCTTGTTGCATTTATAGGGAGTTATCGCAACGGTTGATGTCTCTATGCGACCGGGCGATTCTTGGTGATTGCAAATGCTCCATCGCTGGCGCCCCTCAATCCGCACTCAGCGCCACTGCCGGCTGCAGGCGGGAAGCGTTGCGGGCTGGCAGGAAGCCGAAGGCAAGCCCGGTCATGAAGGCGCAGGCAAAGGCGAGCGCGACGGGGCCGAAGGTGAAGGAGACGGGCATGCCGAACTGGCCGGCGAGCGCGCCGGTGCCAAGGCCCAAGACCACTCCGAGCGTGCCGCCGATCAGCGAGACGACGAGCGCCTCGATGATGAACTGAAGCAGGATATCGCGCTGGCGGGCGCCGGTTGCCATGCGCACGCCGATCTCGCGGGTGCGCTCGCTGACCGAGACCAGCATGATGTTCATCACCCCGATGCCGCCGACAAGCAACGAGATCGCCGCGACGGAGCCGAGGAACAGTTTCAGCGTGTTCGACGTCTCGGTGAAGGCCTCGCGCACGGAGGACATGTTGGTGATCTGGGTGTCCTGGCGCTTGTGGCGCTGGTCGAGCAGCGCCTGGATCGCCTGCTGGGTGATGTCGATCGCCGAGCCATCCTTCACCTGCACGGTGATGGTGCGCACATTGCGCTGGCCGAAGAGGCGGATGCTACCCGTCGTCAAGGGCACCAGCACCACGTCGTCCTGGTCGTTGCCGAAGGAGGTGGCGCCCATCTCGGCCATCACGCCGATCACTTGGAACGGGATCTTGTTGACGAGCACATATTGGCCGATCGGGTTGTCGCCGTCGGGAAAGAGCGTCTTCACCACCGTCTGGCCAAGCACTGCGACCGGCGCGTAGGTGTCCATGTCGTTCTGGTTGATGAACTCGCCCCTGGCCATCTGCCAGGACTTTGCCGTGGTGAACTGCGGCACGGTGCCGTTGGCCGTCGTCTGGTAGTCGATATTGCCGCGGCGGAGCGTGACGTTGCTGGTCAATTCCGGCACGGCGAAGGCGACGTTCGGCACCTCGAGGATCGCATCCGCGTCGGCAGGCACCAGCGTCACGTTGCTTCCCCCGGCACTGCCGCGGAAATTCGCCATGCTCGGGCGCACCACGAGCAGGTCCGAGCCCATCGACGAGATGCGGCTGAGAACAGAATTCTGCGCGCCGGTGCCGATCGCCAGCATCGCGACGACGGAGCCGACGCCGATGACGATGCCGAGCAGGGTGAGGATGGTGCGAAAGAGGTTGGCCTTGAGCGCCCGGAACGCCATCTTCACCGCCTCGGTGACATCGGCGATCGCAGCCGACCCCTCGCTGACATGGCGGGCGAGGGCGGCGGCCCCTTCGGCATTCACGCGGGCCTTCTTGGCGCGGTCGGCAACGATGCGGCCGTCATGGATCTCGATCAGCCGGTCGGCCTGTTCGGCGACCTCGCGCGAGTGGGTGATGACGATGACCGTGTGGCCCTGTTCGTTCATGTCGCGAAGCAGCGCCATCACGTCCGAGCCGCTCTGGCTGTCGAGCGCGCCGGTCGGTTCGTCCGCCAGGATCACCCGGCCGCCGTTCATCAGCGCACGGGCAATGGAGACGCGCTGCTGCTGGCCGCCGGAGAGCTGGCTCGGCCGATGGTCGAGCCGCTCCCCGAGCTTCAGCGCCTCCAGCAGTGCCTCGGCACGGTCGTGCCGGTCGCGGGCCGACATGCCGGCATAGACGGCCGGCACCTCGACATTTTCCTTGGCGCTTGCCGTCGGGATGAGGTTGTAGCTCTGGAAGACGAAGCCGAAGGTGCGGCGGCGCAGCGCTGCCAGCTCATTGGTATCCAGCGTCGCGACGCTTTCGCCGTCGATCAGGTAGTCACCGCCGGTCGGTTGGTCGAGGCAGCCGAGGATGTTCATCAGCGTTGACTTGCCGGAGCCGGACTGGCCGACGATCGCCACGAATTCGCCCGCCTCGATGTCGAGCGACAGCCCGTGCAGGACCTCGACGGCGAGATCGCCGTTGCGATAGGTCTTGGTGACGTTCTTGAGCGAAATCAGCGGGGACATGGCCGGTCTCTAAGCTTTCTCTTAGCGATCGTCAGAACATCGGCGGCATGCGCATGCCGCGCTGGCTGCGGCTGTCACGGGCGCTGCCCGCGGTGCCCGAGCCGGTGCTGACGACGATCTTGTCGCCTTCCTCAAGGCCGCTCTTGATTTCGGCGCTGACGCGGTTGCGGATGCCGACCTCGACATCGCGCCTTTCAAGCGCGCCGGAAGCGGTGACGACGGAAACCTCGGCCTTGTGGCTTTCGCCGCGCGCCCCCTCTGCCTGGCCGTTTCGGTGGCCGGTCGCATCCCCTGTCTCCCTTGCCGGATAGCTCAGGGCAGCACTCGGCACGATCAGCACGTCCTTGGCGGCAGCCTGCACGAAGAACACCTGTGCGCTCATCGACATCATCAACTCGCCTTCAGGGTTGGCCACGTCGAAAAGCGCGTAATAGAGCACGACGTTGTTTTCGGTGTCGGGCATCGGCTGGATCTGCCGGAGCTTGCCGGTGAAGCGCTTGCCCGGCTGGCCGAGCAGGGTGAAATAGACGTCCATGCCGACCTTCAGCCTGGTGACGTCGGCTTCCGACACCTGCGCCTTGACGGTCATGGTCGAGAGGTCGGCAATGGTGACGATGGTTGGCGTCGTCTGGTTGGCGTTCAGCGTCTGGCCTTCCTTGGCCGGGTTGGCGACGATGGTGCCGGTCATCGGCGCATAGATCTTGGTATAGCCGAGATCGACCTTGTCGCCGGCAAGGGTTGCCTGCTGCTTGCGGATTTGCGCCTCGATGGCGTTGACGTCGGCCTCGGCCGCGGCAAGATCGGCAATCGCCTGGTCGAGCGTCGATTGCGCCACGCTCCTGGTTTCGACGAGATTGCGCTGGCGGTCGATATTGGCCTGTTTCAGCACCAGCTGTGCCTTCTTGGAAATGAGCTGGGCCTGAAGATTGGCAAGCTCGGCCTGGTCGATCTCGATACGGTTTTCGATGGTCGCCGGGTCGATCTCGGCAATCAGCTGGTTGGCCTGGACCTTGTCGCCGATCTCGACATGCAGCGCCTTCAATTGGCCCGAGACCTGGGCGCCGGCATCGACGGATTTGACCGCATCGAGCGTGCCGACAGCGGTGACGGCGTTTTCGATGTCGCCGCGGGTGACGACGTCGGTCACCATCGCGGTTGCCGCCGGCGCCTCGCCATAGCGGGTCCAGCCGTACCAGGCGGCACCGGCAACGGCGAGCACCACCGGCGCCCACAGCCAGGAGCGGCTCTTCCGCTTGCGCTTCACCGGCTTGATCGCGCCGGGAATGAAGGTGACGTTGGGGGCCTTATCGTCGCGCGGCGCCGTTTCGGCCCGGGCCGTCTTCATTGTCTTGTTCATCGCTTCGCCCTATCCGGCATCGCGGATGCCATTTCGATAGGTCAAAAATAGAAGCGAACGACCCCGACGAGAAGCATTGAGATCATTATATTTTCGTAATGTGTCCAGGGCCGGCGAGGGGAGTGTGCTGCGGCGGCGCCGTTCAGCGTGCAACGGTGACAGGGCATGGCGCACGTTCGCACGAACAAGCGGAACGCACGCCGCCCATATGCTACGCTATGCGATCCGGGTCGGTACCCGCCTAATGTGCCGGAGTGGTCTCTACTGGGTAGTGCGCGTCCTCCCAGGCAGGGAAACCGCCGGCAAAATGATAGACATTCTCGAATCCCCAGACCAAAGCTTTGGCCGATGCGTAGGCGGAATCTCCACAATACTTACCATGGCATGAGAAGATCACTTCCTCATCCTTGCTCACGGCTTTCGAGAGCGTGTCTTTCGCCAAAACCTCGACAACCGACAGGTTGATAGCACCTGGCGCATGCCCGCGATCGAAGCTCAGGGTGGTGCGCACATCAACGAACTTGACGCCGCGATCGTGCAGTCGCTTGGCCGTCGGGGCGTCTATTTTCGTGGTTCCCTTGACGTTGTATTCCCCGTTGCTCTTGTTCATCAGGCGGGCGTAATCGTCATACGAAATATCCGTGCCGGCTCCCTCCGGCACTCCCGCCTTGCGCAACCCTTCCTGCAGGCGGTCGCGATAGGTCCTGTCGTAGTTGAAGATGTCGCCGTACCAATACCATCCCAATTCCTGAACCGTGAGTGGCGAGAATCCAGCGGGAACAACGAGCGCGTTGTATTTTTCGATGTTTTCCTGAACGCCATCCGTCTGTCCGAGGTGACCGAGGCATGACACCAGCGTGGCATAGTCTTCGGCCACGTCGGATTGCCAGGTCACCAGGCGTTCCAGGCTCTTTACCCCGTCGGCATATTTCTCCTGGTGGAACTGTGAAATCGCAAGAACCCTGAGATAGCTCGGCGGATACTGTGGGTCGACACGCATGGCCTGTTGCACTTCGCGTTCGGCCTCCGGAGCACGGCCCGTGGCGTTCAAAATTCGTGCTTTGCTGATGTGGTTTTCGGGATCGTTGGGATCGAGTTCCATCGCATGACTGATCTTGGCAAAGGCTTCCGCATACTGGCCCTGCCTTGCCAGCACCTCAGCGGAGATCGCATAGGCGAGCGGATTGGGCTTCCGCATCGCCAAGGCCAGGTGCTGATCCACACGTTCCATAGCCCTCTGGAAGCCAAGATTGGCGGATTCCCAGTTGGAAACAGCAATTCTCCAATTCGCCGAAGCGAGCGCCGCATGCGCGCGGCTGTAATCGGGGTCAAGCTCGATTGCCTTCTCGAAAAGGGGCATTGCCTTGAGGGTTTCATCCTCGCTGTCGGCACGCAGGTGATCCCAGCCTTGCAGCAGAGCGTCGTAAGCCTGTGGGCTGCTCGTCTCCGCCTGCTCGGACTGCGCCCGCTCCACCATTGTGAACTCGACTGCGAGTGCAGACACGATCTCGCCGATGACCTTGTCCTGAAGCGTAAAGATGTCGCTCATCGCGCCGTCATAGCGTTCCGCCCATAGATGATGGCCGCCGAGCGCGTCTATCAGCTGTGCGTTGATACGGACCTGGTCCCCCTGGCGACGCACACTGCCTTCCAACACATATCGGACCCCGAGTTCTTCGGCCACCTGCTGCACCTTGGTGGGTTTTCCCTTGTAGGCGAAGGTGGAGTTCCGGGCGATAACGAAGATGGTGGGCAGTTTTGAAAGGTCTGTGATCAAATCTTCGGTTATGCCGTCGGCGAAATAGACCTGCTCTGGATCGGAACTGAGATTGTCGAACGGCAGGACCGCAATTGACGGCTTGTCAGGTAGGGGAAGTGCCATGCGCGCAATCGATGCCGTTTCCGCACCCGCCTTCCACTGACTTAGCCAAATGGCAAGGAAGGCAGCCAGCAGAACGAGAGCCACCGCCGCGAGCGGCCCCCAGCTGCGAAGGCGCTGGATCTTGAACTGCGAACTCCTGGTGTTTCCATCGAAGCGCACGCGATAGGTGCGTACGGCGCGCGCGATGTTCTTGACATGCTGCTCGCCGATAAATTCAAGCGGCAGTTCGAGCTTGCCTTGCAAATGATCGAAAGCCGTACCGGATATGAAAACGCCGCCAGACTCACATATCTGCTCCAGGCGCGCGGCAACGTTGACCCCATCGCCCAGCAAATCATCGCCCTCCACGACAACATCGCCGAGATTGACGCCCATGCGGAAGAGAAGGCGCTGTTCGGGCAGGATATCCGCCTGGCGTGCGGCAACCTTTTTTTGCAAGGCCACGGCGCATAGGACAGCATCGACGACAGAGCCGAATTCCACGATCGCGCCATCGCCCATGAGCTTCACTGTGCGGCCGTGATATTCCGCCACCAATGGGTCGAAGACTTCGGAGCGCAACGCCTTCAGCGCGGCAAGCGTACCGGCCTCGTTAGCTTCGATAAGTCGCGAATAACCAACAATGTCGACGGCGAGAATTGCAACCAGCCGCCGCTCAGCATGGTCCTCTCCCATGACCCACCCTCTCAGGCGAGGTGACGAAAGCCACGTTTATCGGCTCATTCGGTGGACGGGAACACCCTTTCCCGCCTTCGTAATTCTACTCCTGTTTCCCGTTTGCGACGAGTGACCAGAGCATCTTTCCGCGTCCGCGCCGGGAATGAAGGTGACGTTGGGGGTCGTGTCGTCGCGCGGCGCCGTTTCGGCCCGGGCCGTCTTCCTTGTCTTGTTCATCGCTTCGCCCTATCGGGCATCGCGGATGCCATTTTGGTAGGTCAAAAATGGAATGGCCCCGACGAAAAGCATTGAGATCATTATATTTTCGTCATCCTGGACTCGGCAGGTGAGGGGGCGAAGGGGCGCCCGGTTGGTGCCGGCGCCCCTGTGCGGCCCTTGGGAATGGCGTGTCAGCCGCGCGGTGCGACGAGTTCGGCGACCTCGACGACGGCGCCGTGGTGGTCGGCAAGGCCGGCAAGTTCGGCCTCGTGCAGGGTGCGGGCGGAGATCGTGCCTGATGATGACGGCAGGTCGCGGGTGGTGCAGGCGTCGGCGGCAATCGTGATGCCGTAGCCGAGGTCCTTGGCGGCGCGGGCGGTGGACGACACGCAATTGTGGGTCATGAAGCCGGCGAAGATGACGGGGGTGCCGGCCGGACCGACGACTTCGGCAAGGTTCGTGTCGGAAAAACCGTTGGGCCGGGTCTTTTCGACAATGGTTTCGCCCGCAATCGGCGCCAGCGCGTCGACGATCGCGCCGCGGTGGGCCGCCCGATCGAACATGCCGCCGGCAGACCCCTTGTGGGCGACATGGATGATCTTCGCACCGGCAGCACGGGCGGCGGTGAGCAGGTCGCGCGCCTTTTCGATCGCCGCTTCCGGCTCGACGAGCCGCAAGGGGCCAGCGAGATATTCGTTCTGGTAGTCGCTCAGCACCAGCGTGGCGGCGCTGAGCGGCGGCGGGGTGAGCGTGACGCCCGCCAGGGTGAAGAGCGTAGCGGCGGGCGTGGACGAAACGTGTGCGGTCATGGCAGGGCTCCTTGGCTCGTGAAAGTTCGGTTGTGGAAGCGGGGCTTGTCGTTCTCGAGCCGGGCTTCCTGACCCGGCTTGTTGATGCGGACTGTCGATTGGCTTGATCTTATCGGCTGCATTTGCGCAGAGTGATCCGAAGTTTTCGGAGGACAATCTGCATGAATGCAGGGTGGGCGGATCTCGAACTGCTTGACCATCTGGTGCGCGGGGGCACGCTCAGCCAGGCGGCGCGCTCGCTTGGCGTCGACCAGACGACGGTGTCGCGCAGGCTTGCAGCGCTCGAGCGGCGGGTCGGGGCGGCGCTGTTTGACCGCATCGACGGCCGGCTGACGCCAACGCCGGTGCTTGTCCCCGTTGTCGACCGACTGCGGGCAATGTCGGAGGAGGCGTCGCTGTCGCTGGCGACGCTGTTGCGAACCACGGCGGAACTGAAGGGCCAGGTCAGGGTGACGAGCATCGGCTTTGTGCTTAGCGCCATTCTGGCACCGGCGCTTGCGCGTCTCGAACAGCGCCATCCGGGCCTCACCCTTGATCTTGTCGCCGACAACCAGATGCTGAGCATCGAGCGGCGCGAGGCCGATATCGCCATCCGCATGGCGCGCACGGGCGAAGACAGCGTGCGGGTGAAAAGCCTTGGGCTGCTGCGTTTCCGGTTGTTCCGGCCCAAGGGGCAGGGGGCCGGGCCTTGCCCGATCGTCCGCTACGGTCCGGCCCTTGCCCATGTGCCGGAGATGCTGGCGCTCGACCGGCTGCGGCCGGATGCGCGCGTGGCGCTGACCGCCGACAAGCTGGAGATCCTGATGGAGGCAGCGCTTTCGCTCGGCGCCGAACTGATGCTGCCGGAGGTGAATGGCTTGCGCGACCCTCGTTTCGAGGTGGTCGACGAACCGGAGGCGGTAGCCGAGCGCCCGGTCTACCTGATGATGCACCCGGAGCGGGCGCGGGTTCCGAGCGTGGCGGCGGTGGCGGCGTTTATCGAGGAGACGATGCGGGGGTGGAGGTAGAGGCTGGGCGTGGTGGTGTGTGTGGGGTTCCACTCGGCTTTGCCCCTCACCCTAAGCCTCTCCCCGCAGGTGGGGAGAGGGGCCGCGGAGAGCCGCGACGGTTCTACATAGAGGAAATGTCGACGTGTTTGGTGAACGCGGACGCCTTGGGGCGAGAGCCGGCGCGGCCGACGCTTCCGCGGATCGAAGTCGACAACCTTCCCCATGTCATCCCCCAGGCGGACGATGGCACACGCCTCAGTTTAGTAAAAACCAAATAAACCTTGACTGTAACTTGCATTATGAGACGCTGAAATGCCTAGGTTGTGCTGCGTGGGGGGGAACCGATGAGCGTCTATGGGATGAGGCAAAGGCCACTGGAGCGGGATTGTAGGCCGAGCGCATGGTGGCTGAGCCGCTTTACGAAAGAAGAGCGTGTGGCCGGACTGAAGCACTGCGACCATGCCATTAAACTGCGAGAGGAAGCCTCAGAAGCCAATGCCTGGCTGCAAGTCCATCCGAGAAAGGGCACCATGCGCTACCTTCTTTCCTTCCTGCTAGCGATCGTGATTGCGGCTTCCCCCTTTGCCGGCGCCCTAGCCTCCTCGTATGCTCCGGATAGTCCGATGACCTTCCAGATTGTGCGAAGTTCCTCGCCCGAATGTGAGCCCACCTGCCCGGAGTGGATCGTCGCTGCAGGCTCCATTGAACCCGATACGCCGGCGTCCTTGCGGAAACTGCTCAAGACGCTTGGATCTCGCCGCTTGCCGATCGTGATTGCGTCGAACGGTGGGGATCGCCCAGCGGCATTGGAAGTCGGCCGGATCATCAGGAAACAAAAGCTGACAGTCGCAATAGGTTTTGCCAACACTATCAAATGCCAGGCGAAACCAAGTGTCTGCCGAAAGATACCGTTCGTCCCTGGAACCCCCAGATTCGACGGAATCAACTGCATTTCGGGCTGCGTCTATCTTTTTGGCGGTGGGGTGGTCCGGCTTAACGCTCCGGGCAACGTGGTTGGGTTGCACAAGGGATCCATGGTTATCTATTCCAGGGACAACAAATCGTTCAAGGCCATGAAAGACGCCAAGCGTGCCGAACGGATGATGCGTAAGGCTAAACAGGAGATCGCAACTTATCTCTCGGAGATGGGCATCAAAACCGAGCTGGTTGAGAAGGCCCATAGCCAGGAGGGGGTGTACGAGGTCCCGTGGGATGAGCAATTATCGTGGGGTCTGGTAACCGGCCTAATCCAGGAACAGGATTTCACGAACCCTGGCGCTTGCAAATCACAGCCTGCGCCTGTGAATTGTGTCACCCGCGCGACGACCGATTGAGTGTGCCCGCCTGAGTGCCGGCCCGATGTTCACCGGCCGTGCTTTGCCTTGAGCGCGCTTGAAGGAGAAGGCCGTCTCACAGGTCGCCAGATCGGAGACTCATTCTGGACGGTATCGTCCTGACGACGAACTGCTTGCGTTCCTTGAATCCCTCTGACTATGCCGAACCGCCGCATGGCAATTGGAGGAGTTTCCACCCTGCAGATCGGCCCTGCGGCATAATCCGGCTTACGGCATAATGGATGGTTTCGTCGGTCAGGCTTGCATAGTATTCGGCAACCTGCGGGCGGACAGACGGCCAGGGCCTGCCTGGATGCCGGCCGAGATCGTCCGTTGAGATCAGTTCCCAGCCGCGCGTGCTCGCCAAGGTTCTGGCGAATGTCGATTTGCCGACATGCGAGCTTCCTCCAACCAGAATACCGAGGGGCTGCTCCTGCATCCGTTAGGCTCCATTTCACCGGTCGGTGATCGGCCGCGCCACGACCGGCCACCAACCTTTTGACGAGGGCAAGCCGATCTCTGTCCCTTCGGGTCGCAGCCTATGGCGCTGCTTCTGTGCCGTCACCGCCGAAATTTCGCCCCGTTGTGAGAATCGTCTTGACGCCTCCAGGACGCTTCACTAGAAGAATGCGAACCGTACCGTACGGTACTGATCGGGGGCGAGGCGACGTGCAGATGACTGCGGCGATAAGGGAGGCGAATGCCGGGGAGGGGCTGACGGAACGTCAGGGCGCCGTTCTCGAGCAGGCATTGCGGCTTCTCGTCGACGGCGGCGAAAAGGCGCTGACGACGGCCGGCATCGCGCGTGCGGCCAATTGCTCCAAGGAGAGCCTCTACAAGTGGTTCGGGGATCGCGATGGCCTGATCTCGGCGATGATCGGCTTCCAGGCGAGCAAGGTGCGCACGCAGGATGTCGCCGCACGCACGCTGAATGCCGAGAGCTTGCATGGCCATCTCATCACCTTTGCCAAGGATCTTCTCGAGGTTCTGGCGGGCGATGTGTCGCTGGCGCTCAACCGGCTGGCGATCGGCCAGGCGAGCCGCGACGGCTCCAAGCTCGGGCACATGCTGCAGGAGCGTGGGCGCCGGCAGATCGGCCGCCGCGCGGCAGCACTGCTCGAGGCCGGGCGCAAGGCGGGTCTCTTGTCGTTTGACGACGCCGACGAGGCCTATGGTGCCCTCTATGGCCTTGTCGTCTCCGACTGGCATCTGAAGATGCTGCTCGGCGAAGAGGCCGGCGAGATGAAAAAAGGTTTTGGCCGCAAGGCGGAGCAGGCGGTTTCTGCCTTCCTCGCGCTTTACGGCACGAAAAGGTAACTGCAGCGCCGCGCTTCGCAAGAAGTGCAAAGGTCGCTGCAGCACTGGGAATGGCAGCGCCGCGCTTCGCAAGAAGCGCAAAGGTCGCTGCAGCAAGAAGGAATTGCTGCGTGGTCACAAAGCCATGCAGCGGAGACAAACTGAAAAACAACGGGAAGGACCACTAAAATGCGCGTCTATTACGATCGTGATGCCGATATCAACCTGATCAAGTCGAAGAAGGTCGCCATCGTCGGCTACGGCAGCCAGGGCCGCGCCCATGCGCTGAACCTGAAGGATTCCGGCGCCAAGGAAATCCGCATCGCGCTGAAGCCGGGTTCGGCAACGGCTGCCAAGGTCGAGGCCGACGGTCTCCAGGTTCTCTCGGTCGCGGAAGCCGCCAAGTGGGCCGACCTCATCATGATGGCAACCCCGGACGAACTGCAGGCCGAAATCTACAAGGCCGACATCGCCGGCAACATCCGTGACGGCGCTGCGATCGCGTTCGCCCACGGCCTCAACGTTCACTTCGGCCTGATCGAGCCGAAGGCTTCGCTCGACGTCGTCATGATCGCGCCGAAGGGCCCGGGCCACACGGTTCGCGGCGAATACCAGAAGGGCGGCGGCGTTCCCTGCCTCGTTGCCGTTCACCAGGACGCTTCGGGCAACGCCCTTGACCTCGCGCTCTCCTACGCCTGCGGCGTCGGCGGCGGCCGTTCGGGCATCATCGAAACCAACTTCAAGGAAGAGTGCGAAACCGACCTCTTCGGCGAACAGGTCGTTCTGTGCGGCGGTCTCGTCGAGCTGATCCGCGCCGGCTTCGAAACGCTGGTCGAAGGCGGCTACGCGCCGGAAATGGCCTATTTCGAGTGCCTGCACGAAGTGAAGCTGATCGTCGACCTGATCTATGAAGGCGGCATCGCCAACATGAACTACTCGATCTCCAACACGGCCGAGTGGGGCGAATACGTCACCGGCCCGCGCATCATCACCGAAGAAACCAAGGCTGAGATGAAGCGCGTCCTGAAGGACATCCAGACCGGCAAGTTCACCTCGGAATGGATGCAGGAGTACAAGTCGGGTGCGGCCCGCTTCAAGGGCATCCGCCGCGTCAACGACGCCCACCAGATCGAGGAAGTCGGCGCGAAGCTTCGCGGCATGATGCCCTGGATCGGCAAGAACAAGCTGGTCGACAAGGCGAAGAACTAAGCCTTTTCGAACGGTTGAATGAAGGAAGCCGGGGCCATTGCTCCGGCTTTTCTCATGGCGTGCGCATGTCCGCTCTAGGTGATATCCGCAAGGCTTAGGAACAGGTCCAGGCAAGCGCCCGGGAAAGCGGCAAAGGTCGAACCGGCGCCAAGCCCGATCAGGCCGTAGCCGAGCGCTCCGTCCCAGCCGTAACCTTGCCAGCCGTAGAGAGCGCCGAAGGTCGTTGCCGCACCGACGACCGTGACCCACCAAAGGCACCGGACGATGAGAAGGAACGTCTCGCGCATGCTCGCCTTCCTGGCTGATTGACAACAATCTATGGTTCTAATCAGCAGATAGGTTCGCGTAACGCTGACTGCGAGGGGTGGAGGCAAGGGCGGTTGCGCTTTGTTGCGGGAAACACCGGGCCCGTCGCTGCGGGCAGACAAGCTCGCAGATCGGTGGCGGCGATGACAAGCACGGTGCGATGGCCCAGCGGCGACGTGAGGCCGCGACCGGCGCGCCTGGTCAGCCCTGCCAGGCCTGCAGCCGTTCGACCGTCGCCGTGGCGCCGCCGCAGGCGATGATCAGCACGCGCTCGAAGCGCGCCAGCTGTTCGGCGTGGATGTAGGCGACGGCGAGCGAAGCGCCGCAGGCGGGCTCCACCACCACCCGATGATCGTCAAGAAAACGGTTACAGGCATCGATCGCCACCGCGTCGCTGACGACGGCGCATTCGACCGGCCGCGTCTGGCTGATTTCGAAGGCGCGGGCGCAGACCTTTCGGGCGCCGAGCGAGGTGGCAACCCCGGTAACCGAGCGCAGTTCCACCAGCGCTCCGGCCTTGAACGATGCGGCAAAGGACGCCGTGCCTTCGGTCTCGGCGGCGACGATCGGAATGTCGCCTAGCCCGTTGCGCTCCAGGCCTTCGGCGACGCCCGAAAGCAGCCCGCCGCCGCCGACCGAGAGCACGACCGCGTCGAAGGCGAGGCCGGCGCGAACGACTTCGTCGATCATGGTCGCATGCCCTGCCCAAAGAAGCGGATCGTCGAAGGGGTGGATGAAGGCGGTGTTGGCATCGAGGGAGGCAAGCGCTCGCACATGGGCCTCATCCCAGGCCGCTCCGTGGACGATGACTTCGGCGCCCTCCTGGCGGATGAGCGCAATGGCCCGCTCGGTCGTCGTTTGCGGGACAAAGACGGAGACGGGGACCTGCAGGCGACGACCGGCATAGGCAACGGCCATGCCGGCATTGCCGCCGGAAGACGAGACGAAGCGCCTCTTGCCATTTTTCGCGTGGTGTTCGCAGGCAGCGCCGATGCCGCGGATCTTGAACGAGCCCGGCGGTTGCAGCGCGTCCATCTTCAGCCAGACGGAGCGTCCCGAGGCGCGGCTTAGCGGAACGGATTCAATCAGCGGGGTTTCGATGTGAAGTGCCATGGCCGTCCCGTCGAAAGCAGAGTGACAATGTTCTGAAGGGCCGAAGGGTCTCCGGCAACAGAAGGCGTGCTACGCTGCAATGAAGCGCGGAATCTGACCGAAACGATGGCCGTAATCAGTTGTGTTCCGACTTTTTATCGGCCGCTGCTGCTGCAGCCGTGGCCGGTGCGGCTGCGGCGCGTTCGAGGCGCAGCGCTTTGAGCTTTTCGGTCTTCTTGTCGCGCGCCAGCTTCTCCGCGGCAACGATGCCGCGCGCCGATTGATCGTTGGCGATCGCTTTCTCGTTCGCCGAGCCCTTGCCGGGCTTGAAGATGTTGTTGCGGGTGGACGTCATGGCATGTCTCCACGAAAAGGGCATGTCGCCGCTAGGAGCGGGGCTGCCACAGGAGTGCAGTCGTCACTTCGAAGCGCCGCGTTGCTTTGCACGCGCAGCGCTTGTTGTAGGCGTTTGATTCTCTGGGTAATTTTACCCCTAAATCGGCTCTCGCCTAGGGGGAGCAAGAGGCGCGCACAGTCTTTTCTGATGGCTGCGAAGCTCAAGCGCGGGGCAGTCGGGAAGGCGCTTGGCGCGCCTTCCGGAGTGGCATCAGCGGGCCGCCCGCTTCGGTGCCGGCAGCAGGCCCTCGCGCTGCAGCTTCTTGCGCGCCAGCTTGCGCTGGCGGCGGACCGCTTCGGCCTTTTCGCGCGCCCGCTTTTCGGAAGGCTTCTCATAGCTGGTCCGCGCCTTGAATTCGCGGAACAGGCCTTCTCTCTGCATCTTCTTCTTCAGTACCCGAAGGGCCTGGTCGACGTTGTTGTCTCTAACAAGTACCTGCAAAATACATACTCCTTTGTCAGTTTCGTTAATCTGTGGCGCCCTGTCGTAACCGTCCGGTCTCGCAATCCGGTGCCTGCCGGTTCTGGCCGGCGGCCGTACCAGGGGTGGTCGATGGCGGCCTTGAACGCTGCGCCTCACGGATCCGCCGGCGCGGAGAACCCGTTTGCTCCAGCCTTCCCGTTCGCAAGAACGCGTGGGACCAAAGACGCAAAAAGGCCGGGTTGTTTGCCCGACCTCTTCCCGTCATTCAAGCGGCTCCCTGCCAGTACATCCGTGGTCAGAGGAGCGCGAATGACAAACTATGCCGCCCGGAGATTGTCGGCCGAGCTCTTGCCCGTCCGGCGGTCGCTGACGACATCAAAGGTCACCTTCTGACCTTCCTTGAGCGAGCCCATGCCGGCGCGTTCTACCGCGGAGATATGGACGAACACATCGGTGCTGCCGTCGTCGGGCTGAATGAAGCCAAAGCCCTTGGTGCCGTTGAACCACTTTACAGTGCCTGAAGCCATAACGATTTCCTTTCAATCGTTGAGTTTGCCAGAGAAATATCTCTCTGGTGATGATCGATCTTTGAGAGGAAATCTGGCCGCGCGACAGCGCTACGTCAAAGGTCACAAGCAATATTCGATGCGGGGATATATAAACGATACTTTTCGAAATTCAATGCGAATATCAAATTATTCGTTCGAAAGCAGCCGCAGATATACCTCTATCGGCCTGATATTTCGGGATTTTGTCGCTTCGATTTTCCTGGATTTCGAATGCACTTTCGTGAGCCACGACCGCCGGTTCGCAAGCGCTTGTCGGCTGCGGCTTGCGCGCCGGGCACTGCCGCCGACGAGGCGACAGCACCCGGAACAGAACCGTTTGTCGGGCAATGTTCACGCGCAGCGTGAATGGGCGCGATGGCGGGGGAGCCAGCGCCAGGATATGCGGCAACGCCGGGTTTCGGCGATGGCATCGACGGCGGTCGTTGCCGGGCTGTTTTTCAAGAGGTAGTCAGTTGACGATGCGCTTCAGGTCGACGCACCGGCATTGGCTTTCAGGCAGTGAAAGTCTGCGGCGAGACCTGCAATGCGGAGGCTATGCGCTGCAGCTTGGCAGGATCGGTATCGGCGCCAAGCTCGATCTTGGAGATTTCGACTTCCGTCAGGCCCGTCGTGACCGAAAGGTCATCGACCGAATAGCCGGCGGTTTCACGCGAACGCTTGATTGCGGCTCCAATTTTGACGCGAGACAAGGATGCGCCGGGAGCCTTGGTTAGGTCTTTCTTAAAGGACATGAAATGTCTCCTTCGTTGGTCCGCCGGCAAAGAACGTTGCCGGTTGAAGGGGGCCCAAAACTGAAATGCGACTCAGATAAAAGATCGCGAACCTAGGGCGTCGCTAATATAAGCGAGAAGTCCGCAGGCGCAAGTTTACGGGTGAATTTTTGTGAAAAATCGATTTATATCAGACTGTTAGCCTGTGATTTCCGTGCGTGGAGCCGACGTTTCGGGCTGGATTTCGGGCGCGTAATGCGTGCCCGACTCAGGCGTGACGACGCCACCTCAGATCACGCCAGTCGCGCCTCGATCAGGAACGGTCCGCGCCGCATCAATGCCGCATCGAAGAGGGCGGCAAAGGCTTCGCAGGAGGTGGCGACGGCCGCCTCGACGCCGAAGCCGCGGGCAAGCGACACCCAGTCGAAAGCGGGCTGGTCGAGGTTCAGCATGCGGCGTGCGTTGGTGCCGATTTCCTCGACGCCGACATTGCGCATTTCGGCGTGCAGGATGGCGTAGGCACGGTTGGAGAAGATGACGGCGATGGCGTCTTCGGTCAGCGTACCCGAGGGTTCGCCCTCGTCCATGGGCGTGCCGGCGGCGGGAAGCGGATGGGTCGGGCTGATGCCGAGTTCGTCGCTGAGCGCTTCGAGCGACGCCTTGAGGTCTTCGCCGTGGCGGGCAAGGGTGACGACGTCGCAGCCTTCCGGCACCAGCCGTCCGGGCTTTCCCGGATAGGCAAAGAAGGCCACCGGCTCCGGCGCGCCGACGAGGATCAGGACCCTGACGTCGCGGAGCGTCTCGAGCGCCATGTCGATCGGGTAGGGGATGCGGCGCGGCGCCACCCGCCCGCGGCCGCGCTGGGTGTGGGCGACCAGCACCTCGTTGAAAAGCGCGACATTGCAGGCCGCTGCGATCCGCCCGGCGATGGCGAGGCTCTCGGCCTGGGCCGCAGTCCCGCTCAAGACCATGGCGGCCCCTGCCGGGTTCGAACGGATGAGGCGGGCCACTTTGCGGATCGTTTCCGGGCTTGCGGGCTGCGGCGCTTCGATCAGCACCTTCTGCGGTGGCGTGTCGGTGGAAACTGCGCCCCAGGACGCGTCCGCAGGCAGGATCATGGTGGCAACGCCCGGCGGCGTCAGAGAGGCGCGATAGGCGGCAGTTGCCGTCGGTCCGACGTCCGAGGGATCCTTTGCCCGCCGCACCCAGTTCGACATCGGGCGGGCGAGGCTTTCGATATCGCTCGTCAGCGGTGCATCGAGCGCAAGATGGTAGGAGGCATGGTCGCCGACGACGTTGATGACAGGCGTGCGGGCGCGGCGCGCATTGTGCAGGTTGGCAAGGCTGTTGGCGAGGCCGGGACCGGTGTGGAGCAGGGTCGCGGCCGGGCTGCCCGTCATGCGCGCATAGCCATCGGCTGCCCCGGTGACGACGCCTTCGGCGAGGCCGAGGATGCAGCGCATCTCAGGCTTGCGATCAAGGGCGGCGACGAAATGCATTTCCGAGGTGCCGGGATTGGCGAAGCAGACGTCGACGCCATTTGTGAGCAGCGTGTCGACAAGCATGTCCGCGCCGGTCGTGCGAATTCGTTGGCCGCCTTCTCCCATGCGCCTCCCCCCGATGGCAGTGAGAGCATGATAACTGCACGTTGAGCCGGCGCAAGGCAGGGTGTACCGGTCTCAGGAGGCGAAATTTCGCGTGCGTCGCCTCACGTCCGCTGCCAGGCGAGATGGGCGCCAAGGCCGATCAGCACCGTGCCGCCGGCCCGTTGCAGCAGCCGCTGCGCCTTGCCCGATTGGCGCATCCGGGACACCACGGCGCCGGCAAGAAACACGCAGACGAGATCGGCGGACGAAAACATCAGGTTGACCACGGTGCCGAGCAAGAGGAACTGCAGCCAGACCGGAAAGGCGGCGGAGGCATCGGTGAACTGCGGCAGGAAGGCGACGAAGAAGATCGCGGTCTTCGGGTTCAAGACCTCGACGGTGATGCTCTCGAAGAAGGCACGGCGTGCCGATTTCGCCTCGACCACCGGCAGGCCGCCTTCGCCGCTTGCCCCTTCACCGCTTGCCTTGGCGCGCATCAGCGTGAAGCCGAGCCAGACGAGATAGGCGGCACCGGCAAGCTTCACCGCGAGATAGAGCGTCGGCACGGCGTGAAACAGGATGGACAGCCCGGCAGCCGCAGCAAGCACGTGAACATAGCCGCCGAGATGGATGCCGAGCGACGCCATCAGGCCGGCAAACCGGCCGCGCGCCATGGTCTGGGCCGCGGCGTAAAGCATGGCCGGGCCGGGGATATAGGCGAAGATCGCCGTCGTGACGAAGAAGGTGAGGAGAATGTCGAGCGATGGCATGTCGTTTGCACCTCGTCTCAAGGCCGATGGATTTCGGGAATCGTTTTAGGGTCTTGCGCGGAAAAGTTGAAGGTAAATTGTAATGCTGGCATGGGCGGTCGGGACCGGCAGGGAGCGGACGCGCCTTCGGCAGGTTCGTCTCAAACCGGGATCTGTTCGGCGACCGCGCGATCCTCGGCCCGCGGGCTTGCGGCAAGCCCGGTGGCAACACCCTGCCGGTCTTCGGCGCTGCGGTTCTGGCTCATCTTGCGCTTGCCGTCGAGACGCTCGATCGGCAGGCGCAGGCCGATGATGCCGCGAAGCTGGGCCTTGACGAAGGCGGCGGGAGCGTCGCTCACCTGCCAGGGTTCGAAGCGGCCGCTCTCGTGACGCTGCGTCAGGCGGGTGACGACCTCGAGCAGCCGATCCTCGTCGGTGAAGAACTCGACGTCTCCATAGGCGTGCACGGCCGAATAGTTCCAGGTCGGGACGACCTTTCCGTGTTCGCGCTTGGAGGCATACCAGGAAGGGGTGATATAGGCATCTGCGCCTGCGAAAATCGCCATGGCGCTGCCGATCGGCGCCATCGAGCCTTGCGGATTGGCGCGGGCAAGGTGCCCGTAGAGCGTGCCATGGGGGCCTTCGTCGCGGGCAAGCAGGAGTGGCAGCGGGGTGGCAAGCAGGCCGTCGGCCGTCGCCGTGACCAGGGTCGACAGCGATGTCGCGTCGATGATGTCGTGCAGCACGCTCAGCGTCTCTTCCTTGAAGGCCGGGGGTATATACATCGTCTCGCTCCTTGTGCTCGCTGATTGATAGAGGCAAACTGGACCAAAGCGAATGTCCAGTTTCTGCATAAATGAGTGGGCCAGTTGATGCGTGGAGAGGACGAGGCGAAGGTTGGAACCGCGCGGCGGATCTATCAGGCGCTGAAGGCGCAGATCCTCGACGGGACCTATGGGGCCCGAGACCGTTTGCCGTCGACGCGCGCCCTTGCCGCCGAATTCGGCGTCTCGCGCACCACGGTGACCGTGGCCTACGAGCAACTCCTTTCCGAGGGATATCTGGAAAGCCGGCAGGGCGCTCGCTCGCGCGTGGCGATGCTTGGCGGCGATGAGACGGCGCGTCCGCGGCAAAAGCCAAGGCCGATTGCTGCAGAGCGCAGACCGGTCGCGCAGGCGCGGCTGTCGCGGTTCGGGCAAAGCCTCGGCGAAGGACCGGCCTGGGCGCCGCCTGTTGCGGCGGGGCTGATTGCCGATTTTCGCTATGGCGATCTGTCGGGCGCAGATTTTCCGGACGCCGCCTGGCGCAAGGCGGTCACCCTGGCGCTCAGGCGACGGCCGCGCCGGCTGGCCTATGATGACCCGAGCGGCGCTCTACCCTTGCGCACAGCTCTTCAGCCGTATCTCTGGCGGGCGCGGGGGCTTCGCTGCGATCCCGGCCAGATCATCATCGTCAACGGCTCGCAGCAGGGGCTGGACCTTGCCGCACGCGTGCTGGTCGATCCCGGCGACCGGGTGGCGATGGAGGATCCGGGCTATGTGATGGCGCGGCGGGTGTTTTCAGCGGCAGGCGCCGACGTCGTCGCGATCGCCGTCGATGGGGAGGGGTTGCGGACGGAACTGCTCGATAACCTTGACGATGCGCGGCTTGCCTATGTCACGCCTTCTCACCAGTTTCCGCTCGGTGGCGTGCTTTCGGCGCGGCGCCGGCAGGCGCTTCTGTCCTGGGCCAGGCGAACGGGTGCCTATGTCATCGAGGACGACTACGACGGCGAGTATCGCTACGATATCCAGCCGATCCCGCCGCTCCAGACGATGGCCGAGGCGGAGAACGTCATCTATCTCGGCACCATTTCCAAGAGCCTGTCGCCAATGCTGCGGCTTGGCTACCTGGTTGTGCCGCCGTCGCTGCAGCGGGCCTTTGCCGCTGCCAAGCAGCTTGTCGACCGCCATTCCCCCAGCCTCGAACAGGAGGCGCTTGCGGCGATGATTTCGAGCGGCGCCTATGAGCGCCACATCCGCCGCAGCCGCCGCAGCAATGGTCGCCGTCGCGAGGCGCTGCTTGCAGCGCTTGCGGCCGAGCTCGGCGACCGGGTCACCATATCCGGCGCCGATGCCGGGCTGCATGTCGCCGTCTGGTTCAATCAACTGGAAAAGGCTGACGAAAGCACGCTGATCACAAAAGCCCGGGAACGCGACATCGGGCTCTATCCGATCTCGCCGCTCTATAGCGCGGCGGACGCGGCCCACAGGCCGGATCGGGCGGGCGCCGTCATGGGCTATGCAAGCCTGGACGTGCCGCAGATCGGTCAGGGGGTCGCAGCGCTCGCAAGGCTGCTAGCCGAATGGCTCGACTAGCACCGGCGGCTGAAAACGCCATCTGGACCACCATTCCGCGTGGGCCACCCGTCCACCTGTGATAGGGTGGCTAGCGCCCCGCCATCGTCCTGCATCGGGGCGGTCGATGATGGGAGCGAAGTTCGGGTCGGGACAGAGCGGCGCAGCGGCGTTGACAGGGGGAACAGATGGCAAACCGGAGAGTGCAGCCGTTGCAGCCGGGACAACCCGCGCCTGCCTTCGAACTTGCGAGCGCCAATCGGGAGGATCCGGTTTCGCTTGCGAGCCTTCGCGGCCGACCGTTTCTGATCGGGCTGTTTCGCGGCCTGCATTGTCCGTTCTGCCGGCGTCAGATGCGGCAATTTTCCGCCGTTGAGCCGGCGCTGCGCGCAGTCGGTGTGGAAACGCTGGCGGTGGTCAACACCCCGATCGAGCGGGCGCGCCTTTACTTCCGCTTCCAGTCGACGCCGGTCACGGTGCTTGCGGATCCCGACTGCAAGACGCACAGGGATTTCGGCGCGCCACATGCCGCGCTGCTTCCGCCTGATAGCACCGAGACGCCGCGATGGCCCGACAAGACGCGACCGGCCGATTTCGCGGCGGCGCGCATCAACCCGACCGGCGAACTCGCCGAACCGGCGCACCCGATGCAGGCCAATGAGCTTCTCAATGCACGCGAAGGCTTCGAGCCGGACGAGACCGATCTGCGAATCTCCGCCGAGCACGGCACGCAACTGGTCGGCCACTTCCTGGTCGATGCAGCCGGCATCATCCGCTGGAGCGAGATCGAGGCGCGGTTCGGCCCCGACGAACTCGGCGTGTTCCCGAGCGCCGCTGAGATCATGACAGCCGTGAGGAGGGTTGCCAGCTAAGGCCGGCAACCGGGGTGCGACCGCGATGGCCACAACCGGCGTCGCGTTACCGTTACCCGCTTGCGCTCCGGCTGCATCCGGCCCTATGGATCAACCATCCGGTGTGACACTGTGGCGCTCATGAGATCTCTTCGCATCCATCCCCATCTCCACGATGTTTTCGGCGAGGAGCAGCCGCTGGTCTTTCTGCTCGCGATCCTTTTGTTTGGCATCGGCGTTGCCATGGTCTTCGCCTTTTCGGCCTGGCCGCTTCTTGTCTCGCTTTCCTGGTGGCGGGCGGTGCTGGCGCTCGTGCTTGTCCTTGATATCGCCGCCGGGTGCGTCGCCAATTTCACGCCCTCGACCAATCGGTTTTACGCCGCGCGGCCGCGCAATCGCTGGATCTTCATCGCCATTCACGTGCACCTGGTCGCGGTCGCGCTGCTGCTCGGGGTGGACCTCGGTGCTCCCATAGCCGTCTGGGCCTATACGATTGCGGCGGCCGTCACTGTCAATCTTCTCGCCGGGCATGCGGCGCAGGCCTTCGTCGGCGGCCTTTTGCTTGCCATCGGTCTTGCCGGGCTGCCGCTTCTGCCTGACCTGATCCCGGCGATGGCGGCCGCGTCGGGCCTGTTCATGCTGAAGGTACTCTTCAGCTTTGCGGTCGATCACTACCGCCACAGCTGATCCCCCGCGCGACATCCTTGCCTTGTGCGCCCGCGTTTATTAGCGTCTGGGGCGTGAAGCTCAGGGAGTGGCTCATGACGGCAGCAGACGTGGCATTGCGCATTCCGACATTCGATGACGTCCAGGATGCGCGCAGACGCATTGTCGGCCAGGCGCACCGCACACCGGTGCTGACGTCGCGCACGGCCGATGCCGCCACCGGCGCGCGGCTGTTCTTCAAGGCGGAAAACCTCCAGCGCGGCGGCGCCTTCAAGTTTCGCGGCGCCTATAATGCGATCGCCGCCATGCAGGAAAGCGGCCAGAAGCGCGGCGTCGTCGCCTTTTCCTCCGGCAATCACGCCCAGGCGATCGCCTATGCCGCACGGCTGCAGGGCGTTGCCGCCACGATCGTCATGCCGAAGGACGCGCCGGAAATGAAGGTGGCGGCGACGCGCGGCTATGGCGCCGACGTCGTGTTCTACGATCGCTACAGCGAGGACCGCGCCGAGATCAGCGCGCGGCTGGCGAGCGAGCGCGGCGCCGTGCTGATCCCGCCCTTCGACCACCCCGAGGTGATCGCCGGGCAGGGCACCGTGGCGCTGGAACTGATCGAGGAGGTGGGCGAGCTCGACCTGCTCGTCACCCCGCTCGGCGGCGGCGGGCTGCTGGCCGGCTGCGCGCTCAGCGCCCGCGCGCGGTCTCCGGGCGCAAGGATCATCGGCGTCGAGCCGGAAGCCGGCAATGACGGCCAGCAGTCGCTGAGGAAAGGTGAGATCGTCCAGATCCCGGTGCCGAAGTCGATCGCCGACGGGGCGCTGACCAACCATGTCGGCCAACATAATTTTCCGATCCTGAAGCGCGACGTCGCCGAAATCGTCACGGTGAGCGACGAGCAATTGGTGGAGACGATGCGGTTTTTTGCCGAGCGCATGAAGATCATCGTCGAGCCGACAGGCTGCCTGGCGGCAGCCGCGGTGCTACAGGGCGTGCTTGCCTGTGGCGGGCAAAGAGTGGGCATCGTGCTCAGCGGCGGCAATGTCGATCTGACGACTTTCGCGGCGCTCTTGAGCTAGGATCGCCGCTGCGAAACGGGCGTCGCCGGCCGACAGTTGGTGGCCGCGCGCGACGCACCGTCTTTCCGGTTGCCTTAACCAGCAAAAGTGGCACACTGGGCCTCGCGCCTTGACGCCGAGCGTCCGAATGCTGTCCAAGGGTTGCTGTAAGTATTTCATTTTCTAGGGGATTTCTTCTCCGGCATGTTTGCCCCGGAGAACAAGTGGTGAAAAAGACAAAGGGATTACGGCGACCTTTCGGCGCCTTGTCGGACGCACGGCGCTGCCAAGAAATAGAGTGTTTCCTCGCGCCCAGGCGGGCGCGGCGCTCACACACAACTGGAGGGTATCGTGACGCTTGCAATCAATGACCTCGCACCGGATTTCGAGGTTGGAACGACCGATGGCACGATCCGGTTTCACGACTGGATCGGTGACGCCTGGGCGGTGCTGTTCTCGCATCCGAAGGACTTTACGCCCGTGTGCACGACCGAGCTCGGCTACATGGCGCGCATCAAGCCGGAATTCGACCGGCGCGGCGTGAAGATCATCGGCCTTTCGGTCGACCCGCTCGACCGCCACGCCGGCTGGGCGGCCGATATCGAGGAAACGCAAGGCCATGCGCCGAACTTCCCGATGATCGCCGACGTCGACTACACCGTCTCGAAGCTCTACGGCATGCTGCCGGCGCCGGTCTCTGGCGACCCGACGCAGCGCACGCCTGCCGACAACCAGACGGTTCGTAACGTCTTCGTCGTCGGCCCGGACAAGAAGATCAAGCTGATCCTCGTCTATCCGATGACCACTGGCCGCAACTTCGACGAGGTGCTGCGCGTCATCGACTCGCTGCAGCTGACGGCCAAGCACAAGGTGGCGACGCCGGTGAACTGGAAGCAGGGCGACGACGTCATCATCGCCGGCTCGGTCAGCGACGACGACGCCCGCAAGGTCTATCCGGACGGCTGGCACGCGCCGAAGCCCTATATCCGCATCGTGCCGCAGCCGAAGGGCTGAGGCGGGGAATTCGGCAAAGGGTGAGGGATCCTCCCTGGCGCGGTGAGGGGATAACCCCTCATCCGCCTGCTGGCACCTTCTCCCCGCAGGCGGGGAGAAGGAGACTCGTTGCACCCGACCGGCATTTTGACTTCTCCAACGTTTGGAGGTCCCAGCTGGAGCGGTCGCAGCGCAAACTTGCTTCTCTTCGCAGCGGGAGAGGTGAAACTCGGGCGTGCGGCAACGTCCCTTCGCCCTGCTTGTTTGGGGAGAAGGTGCCGGCAGGCGGATGAGGGGCGGACCGCCATCGGTTGCATGACGCCTCGATGCAAGGGAGCCGCCGATGATCTTCCGTCAATTGTTCGACAGCGTGTCCGGTACCTATACCTATCTGATCGCCAGCCGGCAGGGCGGCGAGGCGCTGATCATCGATCCGGTTCTCGAAAAGGTCGAGCGTTACCTGCAGCTCGTGCGGGAACTCGATCTGAAGCTGGTGAAAGCCGTCGACACGCACCTGCACGCCGATCACATCACCGGCCTCGGGGCGCTGCGCGACCAGACCCATTGCATCACCGTCATGGGCGAGCAGACGGCCGCAGACGTCGTCTCGATGCGGGTGACGGAGGGCGACCGGGTGTCGATCGAAGGCTTGAGCCTCGACGTCATGTATACGCCCGGCCACACGGACGATTCCTATTCGTTCCTGATGGGCGGTGACATGGGCCGGCGGGTCTTTACCGGCGACACGCTCTTGATCCGCGGCACCGGACGCACGGATTTCCAGAACGGCGATCCGCGCCAGCAGTATGACTCGATCTTCAACAAGCTGTTGAAATTGCCGGAGGAAACGCTGGTCTACCCGGCGCATGACTACAAGGGCGATACGGTTTCGACGATCGGCGAGGAGAAACGCTTCAATCCGCGCCTCAGGGTCAAATCGGTCGATGAATATGTCGACGTGATGAACAGCCTCAACCTGCCAAACCCGAAGATGATGGACGTGGCGGTGCCGGCCAATGTCCATATCGGCCTGCACCAGGACGAGATCGCGCGGCGCGGCTGGGCGCTTTCGGCCAAGGAGGCGCTGGCGCTCTGCGGCCACGCCAACATCGCACTGGTGGACCTCAGGGAAAAGCCGGAGCGGGAAAAACACGGGGTCATTCCCGGCTCGCTGCACGCACCCTATTCCGATCTTGCCGAGAACATCGCCTCCGGCGGCATGCTGCACGAACTGGCGGAAGCGACGGGAAAACGCATCGTCTTTTACTGCGCCTATGGCGAACGATCGGCGATGGCGGTGGAAGCTGCACAGCTCGCCGGCATCCTGAGCGCCTGCCATATCGAAGGCGGCATTGCCGCCTGGAAGAAGGCGGATGGGCCGGTGACGCATTGATGAGCGGCCGCATTGACGTTCGGCGCGGATGCGCCATCTCATATTTCACTGGAACTGACGCAACGGCCGACGGGAAGCCTGTCTCCCGGCGTTGCTCAAGGACCGATCGAAACAGCAAGGGGCGGATTTGAGGTCATGCGCAAGTTTTCCGTCAGCGTCGTCAGGGAGTTCGAGGCCGATAGCGCGGAGGAGGCGGCCCTGCTGATGTACCAGCAGCTGGCGAACGAGCCGGCGCCGCTGACCTATTCGGTGGCGGACGAGACGAAGGCCGCAACACCGCTGACGCTTGACCGCGACAAGGCGGATGAATTCGCCAACACCGACCACACCGCAGACCCCGGCAACTGGTGACGTGCTTGTAAGGAGTGATGGCCGGTTTCTCCAAGCGGTGGCGCCGCCGCCCCGGCAAAATCATGCGCCAATTCAAAGTGTTGCTAAAACCTCCGGGGGCACGTGCCAGACACGGCCGTACGGCCACGAAACCGACATGATCGGTTGAAATTTCTCGGCTGTTCCCGTTAATCGTGCCAGCACCTGTGCCAGGTGTTCCCAGTTCGGGCCCGCGGAGGAGACCAGCCTTGTTCATTGCCCATCTTCCGGCCGGCTATCTGCTGAGCCGCCCCTTTGCCCGTCGCCACCCGGAGCAGGCAAAGGCAATCGTCGGGGTCGGGCTTCTCTTCTCGGTGCTGCCGGACTTCGATCTCGCCTATTTCTATCTCATCGACCAGCGGCGGTCGCCGCACCATGACTACTGGGTGCACATGCCGGCCTTCTGGCTGCTCGTGGCGGCGATCGCGGCATTCTTCCTATGGGCAAGCGGACGGCGCAGGCATCTGATCCTCGTCGGCGTCGGCCTCATCAGCGTGCTTGCGCATCTGGTGATGGATTCGATCGCTGCCGACCTCAGCTGGCTGCAGCCGTTCTCGGACGTGCGGGTGAACCTGGTGCACGTGCCCGCACTCTACAAACCCTGGTACCTGAACTTCCTCCTGCATTGGACCTTCGCGTTCGAGCTTCTGATCATGGCCGTAGCAGGCGGGTTGGCGGCGTGCGATCTCAGGGCGTGGCGTGTGGTCGAAAGCGGGGCCGCCTGAGAGCAAAAGCGGGTTCGGGAAGCGCCCATAGCGAAAACGATCGCTTAAGGAATTTATCATACGAATAGCTACAATTTGCATGGATCCATTTCCGAATTGTTAGCTATGAGGCTCCGCTCCCCATGACTGGCCTGCCATCTCTTTTCCTATCCGATGCCAAAGCCATGCTCGATGCGATCAACCGGTCGCAGGCGATCATCGAGTTCGATCTCGCCGGCAACATTCTGACGGCCAACGAGAATTTCTGCCGGGCCATGGGGTACGACCTGAAGGAGATCGTCGGGCGGCACCACCGCATGTTCGTCCTGCCGCAGGAAGCGGCATCGGCCGCCTACGCCGATTTCTGGGCGCGGCTTGCGCGCGGCGAATATGACAGCCAGCAGTACAAGCGGATCGGCAAGGGCGGGCGCGAGATCTGGATCGAGGCCTCCTACAATCCGGTGTTCCGGGGCCGCAAACCCTACAAGGTGGTGAAGTTCGCGACCGACATTACTGCGACGAAGGCGAAAAGCGCCGACGACCAGGGCAAGATCGATGCGCTCTCGCGCGCCCAGGCGATCATCGAGTTCACGCCCTCGGGCGAGATCCTCACCGCCAACGAGAACTTCCTGAAGACGATGGGCTATGAGCTCAACGAGATCGTCGGACGCCACCATCAGATGTTCTGCGCGCCTGATTATGCGCACTCTCCCGAATATGCCGCGTTCTGGCGGGATCTGGCGGCCGGGCGTTTTGCCACCGACCAGTTCATGCGCATCGGCAAGGGCGGACGCACGGTGTTTATTCAGGCGTCCTACAACCCGATCCTCGACGATGCCGGACGGGTGTCGAAAGTGGTCAAGTTCGCGCTCGACGTCTCCGACCGCGTGCTTGCGGTCAGGCAGATCGGTGCCGGTCTCGGGCGACTGGCCGAGTGCAATATCCGCATGACGCTGGACGAGCCCTTCGTCGGCGAACTGGAAAGCTTGAGGCGCGATTTCAACACCTCGATCGGCATGTTCCAGCAGACGCTGTCAGCCGTTCTCAGCCAGACCCGGGAACTGAACGACAACAGCCACGAGATGAAGGGGGCGGCCGAGCATCTGTCGGAGCGCACCCGCCAGCAGGCCGCAGCACTGGAGCAGACCTCGGCGGCGCTGGAACAGGCGACGGTGACGGTGCGCACCTCCACGGAAAACACCCAGGAGACACGGACCCTGGTGCAGAGCGCCCGCCAGTCGGCCCATGCCTCCTCCGATGTCGTGCGTGACGCGGTGACGGCGATGCAGCGCATCAAGGCGGCATCGGAAGAGATCAGCCAGATCATCGGCGTGATCGACGAGATCGCCTTCCAGACCAATCTCCTGGCGCTGAACGCCGGGGTCGAGGCGGCGCGCGCGGGCGACGCCGGCAAGGGCTTCGCCGTCGTTGCCTCGGAGGTGCGCGAGCTTGCCCAGCGTTCGGCCAAGGCCGCCAAGGAAATCAAGGAACTCATCCACAACTCGGTCACAGAGGTTGCCGAAGGCGTTCGCCTGGTCGGCGATACCGGCAATGCGCTGAGGGAGATCGAGGACTACGTCGAGGCGATCGATGTCAGGATCGGGGCGATCGCGACGGCTGCCACCGAGCAGGCGACAGGCCTTGGCGACATCAATGTGGCGGTGAATGACATCGACGCCATGACGCAGAAAAACGCCGGCATGGTCGACCGCACCGCCGATGTCAGCGTACGGCTGGCCGAAGGCGCGCAGCGGCTGACCGAGCTTGTCAACCGCTTCCAGCTTAACCGCCGCACCGAGCGGCGCGAACCGGGTACAGACGCCTCGAGCCGCGGCATTGGCGACCGGCGCCGGGCAACCGACGCAAGGGCCGCCTGACGGAGGAGGGCCGAACGTGCAGGGCGTTCGGCCTTCCTCTGGTCTTCTATGGGGCCGTTGGCCCAGTTCTCGAGGGTCTGATCAAGCGGGCTTATGCGCCGAGCTTTGCTCTCGATGTGGCGAGGATCTCGTCCGACAGCGCAGGGTCGTCGACGGCGCGAGAAAGCGCCAGCGCCCCGACCATGGTCGCAAGGGCTGCGATCGCTTCCGCGCGGGCTTCCGCCTTGTCCCTGGTTGAAATCAGGGCGGCGATGCTGTCGATCTGGGCGCGGACATTGTCGCCCATAGGGCGGCGCAGGTCTTGGCGCCGCGCCGCATCGGCGCTCATGGCGGTAATCGCGCAGCCGCCTGCAATCTCATCGCGGTTTTCCCGAGAGAGGTAGCCGCTGACATAGTCGCTGAGCGTGGTGAAGGCCTTCTGTACCTCGAAGGTCTCGGCAAGCGCGCCTTCCAGCGCCTCGACCGCCAGCGCCTCCTTCGACTTGAAATGCTTGTAGAATCCGCCGTGCGTCAGCCCGGCCTTCTCCATGATCGCATCGACGCCGACGCCATCGAAGCCGCGCTCGCGAAAGAGTGCGGCCGCGGCCGCAACGATGCGCCCGCGGTTTTCCTGCGCCTTCTCCCTGGAAACCCTCATGTTCAACCTTTCTGGAATTCGTCTTGACAATTTATATGACGGTCGTCATCTTTTGGCAATTAGATGACGAACGTCATCATTAAACAAGGAGACGGTGATGCGGTACAGGGTTTTCGGGCGGACTGGGCTTCGTGTTTCGGCGCTGGCGCTGGGCACGGGCAATTTCGGCACCGGTTGGGGCTATGGCAGCGAGCGCGAGGATGCCAAGCGCATCTATGACGCCTATCGTGCCGCCGGCGGCAACTTCATCGACACGGCCAACAACTACCAGTTCGGCCAGTCGGAAACGCTGGTCGGCGAGTTCGTCAAGGCCGAGCGCGACGAGGTGGTGGTGGCGACCAAGTTCTCGCTGCCGGATGCGCCGACGAGCGGGCTCCTTGCCACCGGCAACAGCCGCCGGGCGATGATCCAGTCGGTGGAGGCGAGCCTGAAGCGGCTCGATACCGACCGTATCGATCTGCTCTGGGTGCACATGCCCGACGGCGTGACGCCGATCGACGAGATCGCCCGTGGCCTCGACGACCTCATCCGCTCGGGCAAGATCCTCTATGCCGGCCTTTCCGATTTCCCGGCCTGGCGCGTTTCTGCAGCCGCGATGCTGGCTGAGGCCCGCGGCTGGGCGGGGGTTTCTGCGGTCCAGTTCGAATACAGCCTGGTGGAACGCACGGCCGAGCGCGAACTGGTGCCGATGGCGGAAGCCTTTCAACTGGGGGCCGTCGGCTGGTCGCCGCTCGGTGGCGGGCTGCTCACCGGCAAGTATCGGCGCGGCGAGAAGGGCAGGGCCGAGGGGCTCGGCGTACTCACCCATGCCGAGAGCGATGCGGTGAAAGTCGCGACGGTTGATGCGCTGCTCGCGGTTGCCGAAGAGGCGGGTGCCTCGCCGGGGCAGGTGGCGATTGCCTGGGCGGCTGCCCGCGGCGTGCTGCCGATCATCGGTCCGCGCACGCCGGAGCAGGCGGCCGACAATCTCGCCGCCGCCGATCTCACCCTGACGGATGCCCAGATCGATCGGCTCGAGGCCGTCAGCGCCACCCGCCGCGGCTTCCCGCACGAGATGCTGGCCGCGCCCGGCACCATCGCGCTCTGGACCGCCGGCAAGGCGGATCTGATCGACAATCCGGCCTTTCCGGTGCGCTGATCGCCGCCTTCGCTTCCGCCATCACGTCGAGCGACGGGACGTAGGAGATTTCGATGCAAGGCCGCCATCGACCCACGATGGCGGCCTTGATCCATGCAACGTGCAGTGTAGTTGGGGCGTTGACGGCGGCGGCCGATCTATGCATCCTGCCGGCCACGACGCTTGGAAGCCAAGAACGAAGATGCCGGACGACGGCACAGGGAACACCGCAACAGAAGACATCTGACCGTAATGACCGCGGCGCGCACCTCGCGTTGCCCCGGAACTTGGACGCATACCTGATACCGCATTCACGACGTCATTCGCATCGATTGCTCGAGGCCGGAGGGGACTGTGAAGGGAAAGTCGAGGTATTTGCCAGCGGTGCTGGCTGCAACATTTGCCGCTTGCGCGGGCCTGCCGGCTGCGGCCGCCGATCTGGTGATCGCCATGCCGAACTGGCCGTCCGGCCAGGCGACGGCCAATATCCTGAAAGAGAGCATCGCCAGGAAATTCGGGCTCGATGCCGAGGTCAAGGAGCACGGCACGCTCAATGCCTTTGTCGGCTTCGAGGCGGGCACGGTCGACATCCAGCCGGAAGTCTGGCGGCCGAACTTCGAGGACGTCGTGCGTAAATATGTCACCGACAAGGGCGTCGGGCAGCTTGCCGAGCGCAGCGTGCCGGCCTGGCAGGGGCTTTGCGCGACGCCCGAGGCGGCAGCGACGATCAAGTCGGCAGCCGATCTCAGTGACCCTGAGAAGACCAAGATCCTCGACACCGACGGCGACGGCAAGGGCGAGATGTGGATCGGTGCTCAGGCATGGCTGTCGACCGGCATCGAGCGGGCGCGGGCGGCGGGCTACGGCTATGGCGAGACGCTGACGCTGTTTGAGGCGGAAGAAGAGGTGGCGATGGCGGCGGTCGACGCGGCGGTCGCGACCGCGCGGCCGATGGTGTTTTACTGCTACGCGCCGCATCACGTCTTCGAACTGCACAAGATCGTCAGGCTCGAGGAACCGCCGCACGACGCCGCCAAGTGGAAGATCCTGCCGCCGAGCGATCCGCTGTGGGTCTCCAAATCGAGTGCCTCGACCGCCTGGGAGGCGGGGCATTTCCAGATCGCCTATGCCACCGCCTTCGGCAAGAAACACCCCGATGTCGCGAAGTTCCTCGACAAGGTGGACTTCTCGCCCGAGGAAGTGACGAAGATGAGCTATGCGCTGGAGGTCGAGCGCCAGACGCCGGCCGACTATGCGAAAAAATGGGCCGAGGACAATGCGGCCCGCATCGACGGGTGGGCCAAGCCATGACCGGTACATCTGACGACACCAAACTTGAGCGCGGTAACCGCGCGGCGAAGAAGAAGGGCCGCAGGATCGGCATCGGCCTTCTTGCTGCCGCGCTCTGCCTCGGGCCGCTGGCGGCGCTGGCGCAGACGCAGATCTATGACGCCCGCACCAAGAAATGGGTGAACTACGACAAGAAGAAAGCGCGGCAATACTACGCCCGCAACAACCAGCTGCCGGAGGCCTTCCGCCGCCAGGTGGTGCCGTTCCGCACGGCGGAAAAGCCGGGAACGATCATCATCGACGGCAACCAGCACTTTCTCTATCTCGTCCAGCCCGGTGGCCAGGCGATCCGCTATGGCATCGGCGTCGGGCGCGAAGGCTTCGGCTGGGCCGGCATCGTGCGGGTCGGGCGCACGGCCGAATGGCCGACCTGGACACCACCGGCCGAGATGGTGGCGCGCGATGCCAATGCCGCCAAATGGGCGGCCGGCATGCCGGGCGGCCCGGACAATCCGCTCGGCGCCCGCGCGCTCTATCTCTACGAAGGCGACCAGGACACGATCTACCGCATCCACGGCACGGTGGAGCCGTGGACGATCGGGCTCGATGTCTCCTCCGGCTGCATCCGCATGAACAATGACGACGTCGTCGACTTGCATTCGCGCATCGAGATCGGCGCCAAGGTGATCGTGCTGATGCAGGGGGCGGCGCTCTACAAGGGTGTTTGACGCGGCGCTTGATGTCGGCTGCGTTCGGGCCAGGGCATCGACGCATGTGCGCTCAAGCAAACATGCCCGCGAGGGCAGCGACAGGATTTCGAAGCGGCTGCCCTTGGGGGCAAGGATGGCCGGTCGATTGCAGGAACCAGGGCAGGCATAGGATCCGACATGAGGTCGGCAAGGGGAGGATACGTGGTGAACGAGGGGATGTTGCGTTCGAGAGCTTTTCTTCTGGCAGCGGCAGCGCTTGCCGTCATCGGCGGCTGCCAGTCGGCGCCAAAGCCGGAGGATATGGCCCGCACCAGCCTGCAGACGGCGCCGGCCGACCTGCAACTGATCTGCGCCAACGCCGTCGCCGGCACGGCGCATGTGGATAGCACCAAGGTCCTGCCGGTCAGTTCTCGGGCGCTCGATGCGACCAACTACAGCGTCGATCTCGACGCCGGCGGGCGCAAGTTCAACTGCGTCGTCGATAGCACGGGCAGCGTGAAATCGGTCCAGCCGGCCGCCTGACCGGCACTTGGCAGCACAACCGTTGCCTCTCATGCCGGCCTGGCCGCCGTGCCGGTGTCGGTTCGCCGGCGACAGAGTGTTTTGGGATCTCGGGAAGCGGGAGGCCGATGCTGACGAACGACCGCCTCACCATCCTCAATCTGTATGAGTTGAAGGCGCCGCCCGATCATTTTGCGCGCGCGATCGGCGCGTTGGCGCGCAGGGTCGAAGCCGAAGGCGATCCTGGCGTTCTTTCCTGCAGGTTCTTCGTGAATGCGTCGGAGGGCACGGCGCGCGGGGTCATTGACTACAGCGGCCCTGCCGCATGGATCGGCCATCATGACATTGCCATGGGTTGGCCCGAAATGTCGGCGCTGCACGAAGTTGCCACCCTTTCGGAAGTCGTCTTCCTCGGCCCGATGACAAGCGAGATCCAGGCCTGGATCGACAATTCGACGCTGAGCGCCCGGATCAGGCGCGGCTATGCATTTGCGGGCGGCTTCCAGAGAGCGGGCGATCCGTAGCAGGATCCGTTTGAAGGCCGAGCACGATACACGCTCGTGGCGCCTTCGCGAACATCAGTCGCCAAGGCTGAACAACGTCGCGGGATCGGCAACGACCGGCGGCGCGTAGAAGGTCAGGCGCGCGGCATCCATGAAAAGAAGCGGCGGGGTCATCTCTCCGGCAAGCCGGGTGATCCAATCCTGAAGCTCGCGCACCTTGTCGGCGTTTTCGGCCGAAAGGTCCCTGGTCTCGGACGGGTCGGCGGCAAGGTCGAACAGCTCGATTCGTGACGGCAGCGCCGCCTTCCAGACGAGCTTCCACTTGTCCTTGCGCACGGCGCCCGCCAGCGGATCGACATTGTAGACGAGGTCGTTGCGCGCGGACGGCTTGCCTTCGCTCAAGTCCGGCCAGAGGTTGATGCCGTCGAGCGGCTTGTTCTTGCCGAGCGGCGCACCGGCGATCGCCGCAAGCGTCGGGTACATGTCGACGACATGGATCATGCCCTCGACCTTGCCCGGCTTGATCCGCTCCGGCCAGTTGGCAAGCGCTGCGACACGGGTGCCGCCTTCGTAGAGCGTGCCCTTGCCGTCACGGTAGGGACTGTTGCTTGCCGGCAATCCGCCGCTGACCTTGGTGTCGCCGGCAAAGAGCGAGCTCGTCACGCCGCCATTGTCGCTGTGAAAGACGATCAGCGTGTTGTCCCGCATGCCGCGCTTTTCGAGGGCCGTCACCAGCCTGCCGATGCCATCGTCAAGCACGGAGATCATCGCCGCATAGGCGCGGCGGTTTTCATCCGCGATGTGCTTGTAGCGGCCGAGATAATCCTCGGGCGCCTGGAACGGCGTGTGCGGGGCGGTAAAGGCGAGATAGAGAAACAGCGGGGCGGACGCATCATGGCCTTCCACCACCCGGACCGCCTCGTCGCCGAAGAGGCTGTTGTCAAAGCCGGTCTCTTCGAGTGGCTTGTTGCCGCGGTACCAGTCCTTCACGCCATGGGAGGAATGCTTGAAGTGGTCGATCTCGCCGACCAGTGCACCGTAGAAGCTGTCGAAACCGCGCTGCATCGGCCAATATTCCACCTTGGCATGGCCGAGATGCCACTTGCCGACGAGCGCGGTTCGGTAGCCGGCGTCCTTCATGAGCTGAGGCAGCAGATATTCGTCGAGCGCCAGCCCATAGGAACCGGGCGAGGGGATCACCCCGGTCTGGAGACCATAACGCAAAGGGTAGCGGCCAGTCAGGAAGGCTGCGCGCGTCGGCGTGCACATCGGCTGGGTGTAGAACGCGTCGAAGGTCACGCCGGCTGCGGCGAGCCTGTCGAGATTGGGTGTCCTGATGTCGGAGCCTTGGAAGCCGACATCGGCCCAGCCGAGATCGTCGGCAATGATGTAGACGATGTTCGGCGGTGTCGTGCCGTTGGCGCGGGCCGGGGCGGGCGAGAGCCCACCAAGGCCAAGGGGCATGCCGGCGGCAACGGCGATCGCCGCCGCTCCACCGAGCAGCGCCCGCCGGCGCGTCGTGCCCGTCTTGCGGTTGCCGGTACCGATCGTTTCAAGGTGACGAGCGTTCGTGCTCGTCTGGCCCGCTTGCAGTTCAGACATGCGTACCCCCTGGAAAATCGGCCCGCCGGACGGTGGGTCGCTTTATTCGATAGTCCTAATATCTACACCTGCCGGTAGCGCCGTCAATCGGTTTGGCGCGGGCAGAGCCGGGTGATGCTTTGCATGGTACCGGGCGCGGACCGGCAGGACGAACGCCAGACATTGATCATGGTTGCAGCGGATAAACAGGCTTGATCCCCGCGGAGGCGAAGGAAATCAAGCTGTTCGACGTTCCTCGCGTTCAAGTCGAGTCGGCGCTTAATGCTGAAATCTCATTGTGCAATGCCGAATAAATTTTGCTGCATGGCAACAATACCATGGCGTAATGTTCGCGTTGCTTCAGTATAGTGGCGAATTCTTCTTCCAAATATAAAAGATCTGTGCTCTCATAGGTTTAGTTGGAAGGGAGGACTGCCATGCTCTCGTTCTTCGAGCATTTTGCACTTTTCGACGCCCTGATCGTCGCGGCGATCTGCACGCTTCTGATCCTGAGCTACTTCAGCCGCGAGGCGTGAGGCGGATTGCCGCCACGTGCAGCCAGCGTGTCGGCTCGCCGTCGTAACCGCCACCATCGGCCTCGCCAACCTCGATGTCCGGCCAGCCTGCCTCCTTGAAGCAGCCCCGCAGCCAGTCCACAGCAGGATAGTTGTAGTAGCGCTTGAAGCGGTCGTGTCCCTCCGCCTCGCCTGCCTTGAAGCTCGCGTGGAGAAAGCCGCCGGGTCTCAGTGCCCGATAAACACGTGCGAGCACGTCGGCGAGTTCGGCGCGCGGCACGTGCAGCAGCGACGCTTCCGCCCAGATGCCGTCGAAATGCCGACGCCAGTCGATCGCCTGAAACCGGACCACCTCGACCGTCCGGCCGATCCTTGCCTCGGCTTCGCGTGCCAGTTCCGCCGAGCCGTCGCAGGCGGTGACGTTGAAGCCGTGCCCCAGCATCACGAGGCTGTCATGGCCGCCGCCGCAGCCGAGATCGAGCACGGCGGCGCCGGATGGCAGCCGTTCCATGAAGGCGGCGAGTCGCGCGGTTGGCGGCTTGCGATCGCGCGCCGCATAGGCGGCGGCGTTGTCGCGGTAAAAGGCGAGGGTGTCGTCGGGGTTTGCCATCTCGCTTCCTTGCAGCGGTCCTTGCATCAAGCTGTAGCGGAATTCCGCGCGAAAGGAAGCGGTTGGCCGGGTGGCCTGCAAACGCGACGGAGGGCATCAAAACGCCCCGCAAACACTGCGCTTTGCGGGGCGAGACGGCGACCGCGACTATTGCTTGCCGCCGGCAGACAGCTTTGTCATGACCTCATCGAGGTTGAAGCTTGCCGGCTTCTGGCGGATCGGGAACTCCTCGAAGCTCGACAGCCATTGCGCCACCAGCGCCTGCGAGGGCACGACGACGAAGGAGCGGTCAAAAAACCACTTTTCGTATTCGATCGATTCATCGCCGCGCTCGAAGGGGTCCGCCCTGAGATTGAAGAGTTTCGGCGCCCGCAGATTGGTGAACGGGTCGCGCCAGACACCGATGCCGGTGCTTTCCTGCGCCTTGAAGACCACCTTCCAGTCCTGCATGCGAACGGCGACCAGCTCGCCATCATCGTTCCAGTAGAGGAATTCGCGGCGTGGTGCGTCGTTCACCTCGCCGCGGAAGAAGGGCATCATGTTGTAGCCGTCGAGATGCACCTTGAACGTCTTGGTGCCGGCCTGGTAGCCCGCCTTGCACTTGGCGACGATGTCGGGCTCGCCCGCTGCTGCGCACAGTGTCGGGATCAGGTCGTAATGCGAGAACATTTCGTTGTAGATCGTGTTCGGCTTGATGACGCCCGGCCAGCGGATGCAGGTGGGCACGCGGTAGCCGCCTTCCCAGTTGGTGGCCTTTTCGCCGCGGAAGGGGGTGTTGCCGCCATCCGGCCAGGTCATCACCTCGGCGCCATTGTCGGTGGTGTAGACGACGATGGTGTTTTCGACGAGACCGAGATCGTCGAGCTTCTTCAGGAGTTCGCCGACCATGCCGTCATGCTCGACCATGCCGTCGGCATAGACGCCCTTGCCGGTCTTGCCCGTGGATTCCGGCTTCAGGTGGGTGTTGACGTGCATGCGGGTGGAATTGAAGTAGCAGAACCAGGGCTTCTGGGCATTGTGCTGGCGGTCGATGAAATCGAGCGCGGCTGCCAGGAACTCGCTATCGACGGTTTCCATGCGCTTGCGGCTGAGAGGCCCGGTGTCTTCCACACGGCCGTCGGCAAAGGAGTGGATGACGCCGCGCGGGCCGAAGCGCTTGCGGAATTCCGGGCTCTTCGGGTAGTCGGGGTTTTCCGGCTCCTCCTCGGCGTTGAGGTGATAGAGGTTGCCGAAGAACTCGTCGAAGCCGTGGTTGGTCGGCAGGAACTCGTCCTTGTCGCCCAGATGGTTCTTGCCGAACTGGCCGGTGGCGTAGCCCTGCGCCTTCAGGAATTCGGCAATGGTCGGATCTTCGGCCTGCAGGCCGAGATCGGCGCCGGGCAGGCCGACCTTGGTCAGGCCCGTGCGGATCGGCGACTGGCCGGTGATGAAGGCGGCGCGGCCGGCGGTGCAGCTCTGCTCGCCATACCAGTCGGTAAACATGGCGCCTTCGTTGCCGATGCGGTCGATGTTCGGCGTGCGGTAGCCCATCATGCCGCGATGGAAGATGCTCGGATTGAACCAGCCAATATCGTCGCCCATGATCATCAGGATGTTGGGCTTGCCGCCGGCGGCCGGCGCCGTGGACTGCTGCGCCCTGGCGGCGGTGGCCGAGACGGTGAGGGCCGCGGCGGCAAGGGCACTGCCGCCAAGCAGGAGTTCGCGACGACTGACGCTCAGGTGCGGGGCGCTCTCAGATGGTTCGTTGTGTTCGGGATCGGTTACCGGATGCTTGCTCATGGCACGTTGCTCCATACGCCGTGGGGGATCGAGGTTCGGGCAAAGGCAATCGGTGGTCGGCCGCGACTGTGCGCCGCTGGCGTGCAGGCGGCAAGGATGTAACGGTTACGTTGCGCCTTGTTTTGCGGCGAGCCGCCTGACATGCGGGCGAACTCACGTAACGTCAGGCGTTTGACGCAACGCGCAGCGGCCCGAAAAGGCCGAAAAACACGCCAATTTAGGTCAATAATATTGACATAAATTGGCGGCCGTGGTCCTGTCGCGTGGCCGTCGAGAGCATTCCGCACTCAAGCGGGATCGCTTGAAGCGGAAAGATGTTCTAGAACGACAAGACTACAGCGACGCGCGACCTGTCAGGCGTGAAAAGGTCGCCGTAGCGCTTCGAAGGGCTGGATGTTTTTTCTGATCGGTTACGATTAAAGGAAACATGCAGTAGAGGTCCCGTGTGCGTTCATGGTAACGCACGGCGCTCTGAAATGACGTGGAGGAAGCGGAGAACCGCTTCCGCACCAATAATCTCTTGAGGAAACACCCCATGCTGGATTGGGAACATATCTTCGCGACGCGCTCGAGCCGGATGCGCGCCTCGGAAATCCGCGAACTGTTGAAACTGCTCGATCGCCCCGACATCATCTCGTTTGCTGGCGGCATTCCCGATCCTGCGCTGTTTCCAGACGCCGAATTCAAGGACGCCTATGCGGAGATCTTTTCCGGCCCGGCGGTGAGCGCCGCTTTGCAGTATTCGGTCAGCGAAGGCTACAAGCCGCTGCGCGAATGGCTCGCCAAGGAGATGGAAAAGATCGGCATCCCCGCCGGCGCCGACAACATCTTCATCACATCAGGGTCGCAGCAGGGTCTCGACTATATCGGCAAGCTGTTCCTGTCGCCGAACGACACGGCGCTCGTTACCTGGCCGACCTATCTCGGCGCGCTGCAGGCGTTCAATGCCTATGAGCCGACCTATGACCAGCTGAACCCGAACGGCAACCGCACGCCGGAAGCCTACCGCCAGGCAGCTTCCCAAGCTGGCGGCCGCGTCAAGTTCGCCTATCTGTCTGCCGATTTCGCCAACCCGACCGGCGAGACCGTCGACCGGGCAGGCCGCGAGCGCGTTCTCCAGCTTGCCGAAGAGCTCGACATCGCCGTCATCGAAGACGCTGCCTACCAGTCGCTGCGCTATGACGGCGAGCCGGTGCCGCCGATCCTGGCGCTCGAAATCGCCAAGAAGGGTGACATCAACAGCACCCGCACGATCTATTGCGGCTCGTTCTCCAAGACGCTGGCGCCCGGCCTTCGCGTCGGCTGGGTCTGCGCCTCGGAAAAGGTGATCCGCAAGCTGGTGCTCCTGAAGCAGGCCGCCGATCTTCATTCCTCGACCATCAACCAGATGGCGATCTGCACCGTTGCCGAGCGCGGCTTCGATCAGCAGGTGGCGAAGATCCACAAGGTCTACAAGCACCGCCGTACCGCCATGCTCGCGGCGCTCGAGAAGTACATGCCCGAAGGCGTGTCCTGGACGAAGCCGGAAGGCGGCATGTTCGTCTGGGTGACGCTACCGAAGGGCATGGACGGCGCGGCGCTCTTGGCCAAGTCGATCGAGACCGCCAAGGTCGCCTTCGTGCCCGGCCGCGCCTTCTTTGCCGATGGCTCGGGCGAAAACACGCTGCGCGTTTCCTTCTCCTGCGCCAACGACAAGATGATCGACGAGGGCATCCGCCGCCTCGGCGACCTCATCCGCGGTGAAGTCGCGCTCGCCGCTTAAGGCAGGAACTTTCCGGAAATTGTTAAACGCGCTCGCTCCGGCGGGCGCGTTTTCTTTTGTCTGGTAAAACCTTCGTGTTTTGGTCAAGATGACGCATTGATCGATGCAGGTCATTCCGGTAGACAGATTTCCGTGACATGACCGGGCGTATCCCGGCCACGTAAGCGTTAACGTCACTCAACGCGTATGATCGAACGGCTTGAAGCGGCTTCGATCTGCGCGACTGTGTCCTGCGGATCGAGGTTCAAAGCCTCAAAGGATACAGATGGATATCTCTCTCAACTACTCGCAATTCAGTCCGCCACGCATCGAGCGTGTCCGACACGAGACCAGGCGCCGTTTTCTCGTCGTTTCGGGCATCGAGCGGATTACACCCGGCATGCTCAGGATCACGCTTTCGGGCGACGACCTTGCCGACTTCGTCAGCCTCGGCGCGGACGACCACGTCAAGGTCTTCGTCAAAGGCGCTGACGGCAGCGAAGAGCGCCGGGACTATACGCCGCGGCGCTACGACAACGACGCGCGGCTGCTGGCGCTTGATTTCGCCCTGCACGAGGCAGGTCCCGTGACCGCCTGGGCGATGAACGCCAAAGTGGGTGATCCGCTGGAAATCGGCGGGCCGCGCGGTTCGGCGGTCCTCTCAGGCGATGTCGGCCGCCTGCTTTTGATTGGCGATGAAACGGCGCTGCCGGCGATCGGCCGCCGGATCGAGGAGGCGAAATCAGGCCATGAGATCACCAGCATCGCCGCCGTCACCGGACCGGAGGAGCGCCAGACCTTCCGTACCGAAGCCACGCTTTCCACCCATTGGGCCTATCGCCCGCTGGAACAGGCGAGCGATCCGAAAGCGCTGCTTTCGGTGGTGCGCTCGGTGGCGATTGAGCCCGGCACCTTCGTCTGGATCGCGGCCGAAGCCGCGGTGACACGCGCCATCCGGGCACATTTCGTCGAGGAGCGCGGCCTGCCGCTCAATTGGCTCAAGGCTTCCGGATACTGGGTCAAGGGCAAGGCCGACAGCACCGAAAAGTTCGAATAGGCGGCACAGGACAACGGAGGGCGGGTGTGCAGACGCCGCGTCGC
Organism: Ensifer sp. MJa1; assembly: GCF_037026475.1. Taxonomy (NCBI): domain Bacteria; kingdom Pseudomonadati; phylum Pseudomonadota; class Alphaproteobacteria; order Hyphomicrobiales; family Rhizobiaceae; genus Ensifer; species Ensifer sp. MJa1. Next base: position 150,884 of record NZ_JAKUMO010000001.1, read on the forward strand.
GCTTCCAGCGGCGATGGATCCGCGGCCTTGTGCCCTCATCCGGATCGCAGGCGTTGTCCAGCACCTGCGCGCTCCACCAAGCGCCTATGCCATGAAAAGTGTGAGGCGCGCTCCGGCGCGATTGCCTTGATCCGGAGAGTCAGATCATCTCGCATCTTCCGCGCGGCGGCGATCTCAGGCGTGAGCGGCGCCTTTTTCTTGGGGCGTACTTCAAAGGGGCAGGGCAGGCTTGGACCTCATCGACGATCAAGAGCAATCGGATCAGCCGACGCCGCGCATGCTTGCCTGGGCGCGCAATTCGGCCGCCTACCGTCTGGCGCGCCAGATGATGACGGAGAAGCAGCTCTTCGACGCGATTGCGCGCAAGGCGCGGGAGAAGTTCGAGGATGTCAGCGCCAGCCAAGTGGAACTCTTGGCCGCCGCTGCCGTCACCTTCGCCTATGACAACGGCGCGCTCAACGATCAGGCCTATGCCGAGATCAAGACCCGCTCGGCCGCGCGCGGCGGCAAGTCGAAGCGGGTGATCGCGCAGAAGCTGTCGGAGAAGGGGGTCGCCAAGGACGCGGTTGCCCAGGCCGTCGCCGAAGTGGACGACCTCTATGCGGCTGTCGTGCTGGCGAGAAAGCGTGCCTTCGGCCCGTTCCGCAAGGTGGATCTCGACGAGAAGCGCGCGAGCAAGGAGCTTTCCGCCTTTGCCCGGGGCGGCTTCAGCTTCGAGCTCGGCAAGCGGGTGTTTGCGATGTCACTTGAGGAGGCCGAGGACATCCTGATCGAGGGCCGCTCGCTCTGACGCCGGATCGCGGGCGCGGTCGTAGACTGTTTGAAAGAACGCAATTCCGGACGCAAAACCGCTTCACACTTTTGCTGGAATTGCTCTAAGCGCGCTTCAGTGCGGGATCGTCGAGCGCCGGGTTGTAAAACAGTGACAGCGTCAGGCTGCGGGCGATGCGCTCGGCCGTTGCCATGAACCAGGCTTTGGCCTCCTGGTTCGGTGCGATGTCGTCGAGCGTCGCGGAAAAGAGCGCCAGCCATTTCGGGAAGAGGTCCGGGGTCATGTTGGCGACGCCCGTATGCGCCTGCACCGGCTTGCCGCCATAGGCGCCGGTGCGGAAGGCGACGGCCGACCAGAAGCTCTTCATCTTCTCCATATGCTCCGGCCAGCGCCCGGAAAGCCTTGCGTCGAAAACCGGGCCGAGCTCGGGATGCGCAAGCACGCGCGCGTAGAAGGTATCGACCAGGTGGCCGACAAAGGCCTCATCGATGCCGATCGCCTGCATCTCTTTTTCCGCACGCTCGCGGATTGCGGCGACATGGGCGGGGCGGCCCTGCAACTCGTTGTCCATCTCATATCCTTGGCTTTGCCGGCCTCATATAGGGGCTGCGAAGGCCTGCGCCAAATGGCGACCGCCGATTGCGTCAATCTGTCATGCCGTTGGCCGCACGACGTCAACGCGGCACGAAATCGACGAGGAGCGATTTCAGCTCGATTTCGCGAACACGGCGCGCCGCCTCGTCGGGGCTTACCCAGGCAAGTGTGCGCTCGCCGCGCTCCTTGAACTCGTCCACGAGTTCATCGACCTCGATCTGAAATATATCGATGACGCATGGGACGACGTCGCCATCGTCGAGCACCTTGAGATAGGTGTAGCTGCCGACCGGCTTCTTCCTGACCTTTCCGCGAACGCCGGCTTCCTGAAAGGCCTCGATCGCCGCCGCCTCGAACGGCTTCTTGCGCTTCATCGGCCATCCCTTGGGGATTACCCATCGGCCGCTCTCACGCGACGTCACCACCAGGATCTCGATGCCGGGACCGTCCTTCGGGCGGCGGAAGCACAGGGCTGCATATTGCTGGCGAAAGGCTCCCGAAAACAGCTTCTCCGGCGCTCTCGCAAGTTGCTGCAAGATCGTCCCGGTCTTGCCGGTCTTCTGCCCTTTGCCTTTTTTTGTCGAGCCCATGTTTCCCTTTTCAACAGCGACGGCAGGTTGCTGACACTTTAGTTGCGCCGGCTCGATGCGGAAGTGGTGGCTGAGGGCAACGGGCAGGCCAGGCCCGGTTCATCCACCGAATATTTGTCCGCACGCTCGGCTTGCGAAAACGCGCCAGCCTGCGATGGCGTTCCACGTCTTAACGGTTACGGGCTCGTGCCGGGCTCCACGGTCTCTTCTGGTTTCTGTCGCACCGATGTTCACAATGGACCCCCGTGACGCCGCGTGGGAAAATGCCGGCACCCGCGGCTGCAGAGTGGCGTTTCGCGCCCGGGCTATCTCATGTCGACAGTTTCGAGCTTTGCGTGTCGCGCCGACCCGTCTCGCAGGGGCCCGCGGGCTTTCCTTAGGATCATTCAGGAGAACGTGTCATGAGCAGAAGACCCCGGACTGGCTTGATCATCCCCGTTGCACTCGTCGTCGTCGCAGGCGTGGCGATCGCGGCGCAGGACAAGTTTACCGTGCAGGTTGCCGGTGGTTTGTCGCTGTCGGAATGTCGGGGCTACGACGACTGGCCGGCAGCCTGCCGGAGGAGCCTGAGGTCAAGCTCAACCTGATCGTCGCAAATCCGACGATGATCGAGGCCTATCGGGCTGGAATAGCGGCAAAAGGAGAGCATTTCCCGGACGGTTCCAAGATCGTGAAGATCCTGTGACGCCGAAGAACCACAGCGCTGCGCCTTTTGCCGTGAAGGTTCCCGACACGCTGGCGAGCGTCGGTTGCATGGTGAAGGATAGCCGCCGCTTTGCCGATACCGGCGGCTGGGGATACGCCCAATTCGACTATGATCCGGCATCGGATACGCTTGCGCCGAACACGGAGCTGCAGGGCAACGATGCCAAGTGCGGTGCTGCGTGTCACCAGGCCGCGGAAGCGACGGACTTTGTCTTCACGGCCTATGGAAAGCGCTAGGCGGCAGAGCCAGCGCGCAATTCGCGGGCATTGTCGGTGGTGCTCGCGAAATGCAGCCGCAGATCATCGTACCCTCCACGAACGACTGGCGCCGCTTCAACTCCGCCCCCGTTGAGCGCGCCGGCCGCCTGCACATCGTAACTGTTACGTACTTGTCCGGCTGCCTTCGAAGCGCATCATCTCCGCAACCCGAAATCGCAGTGCATTTCACCATCGTCTAAGCCAAGGAGATAACGATGAGCGCGCATGACGGTAGCAAGGCCATTCCATCGGTGGCCGAAAATGGGGCAACGGACGTGAGCCGCCGTGACCTGCTCTTGAGCGGAACGATCTTTGCGGCCGCATCGCTGGTGGCATCAGGCGCCTCGGTGAGCCCGGCCAAGGCCCAGCAATCCACATCCGCCAGCGGCAAGCCGCCGAACATCCTGGTCATCTTCGGCGACGATATAGGCATTCCCCAGATCAGCGCCTATACGATGGGCCTGATGGGCTACCGCACGCCGAACATCGACCGCATCGCCGCCGAAGGCGCGATCTTTACCGACAGCTACGGCCAGAACAGTTGCACCGCGGGCCGCGCTTCGTTCATCCTCGGCCAGGAGCCGTTCCGCACCGGGCTCTTGACGATCGGCATGCCGGGCGATCCGCACGGCATCCAGGACTGGATGCCGACGATTGCCGACGTGCTCAAGACCAAGGGCTATTCGACCGGCCAGTTCGGCAAGAACCATCTCGGCGACCGCGACGAGCACTTGCCGACCAAGCACGGCTTCGACGAGTTCTTCGGCAACCTCTATCACCTCAACGCCGAGGAAGAGCCGGAAGGTTACTTCTATCCGAAGGATCCGGAATTCAAGAAGCAGTTCGGCCCGCGCGGCGTCATCAAGTCGAGCGCCGATGGCAAGATCGAGGATACCGGCGCGCTCAACACCAAGCGCATGGAAACGATCGACGAGGAATTCCTGGCGGCCGCCAAGGACTACATCGACCGGCAGGTGAAGGCCGACAAGCCGTTCTTCTGCTGGTTCAACTCGACCCGCATGCACGTCTTCACGCATCTGAAGAAAGAGTCGCTCGGCAAGACCGGCAAGGGCATCCATGCAGACGGCATGGTCGAGCATGACGGCCATGTTGGCCAGCTCCTGCAGCAACTCGACGACCTTGGCATCGCCGACAACACGATCGTGCTCTACACCACCGACAACGGCGCGGAACTGGCGCTGTGGCCGGATGGCGCACAGACGATGTTCCACGGCGAAAAGGGTACGACCTGGGAAGGTGGCTTCCGCATTCCGATGATGGTGCGCTGGCCGGGCGTGGTGAAGCCGGGCACGCAGATCAACGAGCCGGTGACGCTGATGGACTGGCTGCCGACTTTTGCGGCGGCTGCCGGAATTGCCGATGTCAAGGAGGAGATGAAGGCCGGCTTCAAGGGCACGTCGAAGACCTTCAAAGTGCATCTCGACGGCTACGACCTGACGGGAATGTTGAAGGGCGAGGCGAAGGAGCCGCCGCGCGACACGGTCTACTATTTCGACCAGGGCGGCAACCTCAACGCCATACGCTGGAACGACTGGAAGCTGAGCTTTGCCCAGGCAAGCCACGGCAACATCGCCACCGCCACCCGCGAGGTGCCGAGCTGGGCCGTCATTGCCAACCTGCGGATGGACCCCTATGAACGCGGCATGGAAGACGGCGGCGGGGCGATCGAGTTCCTCGCCCGCAACATGTGGCTGCTAGTACCGATCCAAAGCAAGATCAAGGAGTTCTTCCAGGACTTCAACGACTATCCGTTCCAGACCGGAAGCACGCTGAATGCAAGCGGTATCAACTACGGCTGGCTGGCGCAGCAGGCAGCGATGAAGCGCCTCGGCGACCTGGAACGCTTGGCTCCTCGGTAAACGCAGCAGAGTCCCGCCGCCGGTCGATGCTGGCGGCGGGAACGCCTGTTGACCGCCACCACAGGCTGGCGAGAAAGCACACGGCTTGGATCTCTTTCCAGGAGACAGTCCGTTGCCCCGACACGATGCGAGACTTTGATGGATTTTCTCATTTCGCTTGCCGAGATCAGCGTCATCGCTTTTGCCGCCGTCTTGCTGGTCGGCCAGCTTGCCGCCCACGAAATCGGCTACCGTTTCGGCGTTCGCACCAAGGAGCGGGCGGGCGGTCAGATCGAAAATGTCGGGGTGGTCGTTGCCGGCATGCTCGGGCTGCTCGCCTTCGTGCTGGCGCTGACGCTTTCCTTTTCGACCACGCGTTTTACCGAGCGCCGGCAGGGCACGCTGACTGAGGCCAATGCGATCGGCACCGCCTGGCTGCGGGCGACCGCGATCGGTTCGCCGGAAGCGCTCGATATCGCCAAGCTTCTCGAGGACTACACCAGGGCGCGCGAGGACTTCGTGCGGGCCGGGCGCAACAGCGAGGCGCTGGCCAAGGCCAATGACGACACTTCGAGGCTGCAGCAGCAGATCTGGCAGCAGGTGACGACGATCGTGCGCGCGCGCCCGGATCCGGTCGCCGCCTCCCTCATGGCGGCCGTCAACGACACGTTCGATGCCAGTACCGCGGAGCGCTATGCGCTCGGCATCCGCCTGCCATGGCAGATCTTCTGGCTGCTGATCGGGGTGATGGTCCTGAGCATGGGGGCGCTTGGCTACCAGTTCGGCCTCAAAGGCAGGCCGGTGCGTGTCCTGATCGTGCTCCTGACGCTGGTCTGGACGTCGATCATCGTCAACATCCTCGACCTCGCCTCGGCACGCGTGGGCAGCTTCCGCACCGACACGTCGGTCTATCAGTGGACGCGGCAGGGGTTTTCAGGCGTGGCGCCGCCGCAGTGAGAAGTGAGGCGGCAAGACTCAAGCGGCCTCGCCGAGCTGGGCGAGGTGGCCGGCAAGATCGGTGCCTTTGCCGCCGGCGTTGATGGTGTCGAAATACTCGTGCCAGCCGGATTGCGCGATCCCCGCAACAAGCGCTTCCAGCGCCGTCGCATCCGGACAGCGCCACACCGCAAAGAAGGTCTGCGATGCCGCATGCAGCTTGGATTGGTCGACCTTGCCGAAGGTGATCAGCTCGACGCCGAGGGCGTTGAGCGCCGGCATGGCGGAACCGATTGCGGTGAAGAACTGCTGGCGTCCCTGCCGGGAGAGAGCCAGCCACGCCGGCTTGGCGCTGTAAAGTTCGGTCAGGTAATGCGGCATGGTCTGCTTTCCGTGTCTGCTTGTCAGTCTGAAATCGGGCAAATCGATCGGAAAATCGTTTCATGCTGCTGCAAACCCTGTGTCAACACGCTGCACTGTCGTTGGCTGTGGATGGAGATCCCGGTCGTGGGCAGGAGCGGCGCGCCTGCAACGGTGCTGCCGACGCCAGCGCCGCGCGCCTTGGCTGGCGTCCGGCTCCCGTCGTCATGCTCGGGCTTGACCGCATCCGGAGCCGTGGTCGGAGGGTCTGGTGTTGCCGGCGCAGGGATCCTCGGGTCAAGCCCGAGGATGACAGTGGAGAAATGGTGCTCTCCGACCACTTTATTGTCGCCAGCCTACCGCCCGATCAGCCGCTCCTGCATCTCCTCGCCGATGAAACAATTGTAGCCCAGGCCATATTGCACCGGCTGCGGCTGCTCATTTGGCGCGAGGCGGCTCATCTGCAGGCCGGAGATCTCGATGACGAGCTTCTTCAGGATGGCCTCGGCGAACTGGCTGGCATCGGTGACCTTGATGAGGAAGGCGCCTTCGCCGCCGATCACGCATTCGCGGTAGTAGACGTCGAGGTCGGGAATGAAGGCGGTGTCGGCCTGCGTGCGCGGCATGATCGGCAGGCCGTCGATGACGATGCCGCGCGCGACGGTGGAGTTGCGGGCAACCGGGGCAGGGACGCCGGAATTGTTCGGCCCGTCACCGGAGATATCGATGACCCGGCGGCCTGGCTCGAAGGGGCTGAGGTCGAACAGCCGTCGCGAGAAGGCAAGCGTGTTGGAAATGGAGGTGAAGGCGATGCGCCGGATCGGCTGGCGACGCAGCACGCCTGAAAATTCCGCGGCCGTCTCGCGGCCGTCGATCAGCGTCCAGGGCGTGACCTGCACCGCGGTTCCGCCCCATTCGACATAGGTGACGGCAATGCGCCCGAGCGGACCATCTTTAACGGCGCGCACCAATTCGGGGTTGAGAAAGGCTGCGACATAGCCCTGCCGTTGCAGATGCTGTTCGTCCACTTCCATCGAATAGGAGACGTCGACGGCGAGCACCAGTGCGAGGTCGACGCGCAACGACTGGGCGGAGGTGCTGCCGCCCAGGAGACAAGCGCAGGCAAGAAATGCGGATCGCAGTTTCATGGTGGCCGGGGCGGTTCAGCAGTCGCTAAATAAGCATGCTACGCTGAAACCGCTGATCCGCAATGCTGGAAGCTCAGCCGTCAGCGTTGAAGCGCTGAGAGGAGCGGCTGCAATGCCTCGATAAGTGGTTGAGGCGAAACGGGTTCACCGTGTTCTGACCAGGCGTTCTGAAATTCGGCGATTTCGAGGCCGACGACCCGGTTTTTGGCAAGGACTTCGCAGGAGGCGCTGAGATCATCGAGGGAAAGCCCGTCCTCATGCCGATAGTCGGTCGGAACGATGCCGGGATTGAGCACGTCGCAGTCGAGGTGCACGTAGACGGGGCGGCCGGCGACAGCTTCAGCCAGCCTTTGCGCAAGGCCGGCGCCGGGTAGTACATGGGGGATCTTGCGCTCGTTGATGAGGTCGATTTCGAAGGCATCGAGGTCGCGCTGGCCGACCAGTACGACGTTGCGAACAGAGACGCCGTGGCCAAGGCCGGATTTCCAGAGGCCGCACGGCCCCGAAAGCGCCAGCCCGCCGAGATAGCCGGTGCTGCTGGTATCAGGCGTGTTCAGGTCGCCATGCGCGTCGAACCAGACGACGACGGCATCGTCATGGTGCCTGGCGACGGCAGGCAGGGTTGCCAGCGACACCGCGCAACGGCTCGTCGCCGCCAGCGAGAACGATCCTTCGGCGTAAACCGCGTCGAAGCGATCCTGCATGCGCCGGAGTGCCGGCATCGCGGCTTCGAGCTCGACCGTCCAATGGCCGTTCAGTGCCGGTTCCGGCTCTCCGATCACGACGGTTTCAAGACCGAGCCTTCGAGCGAGATGGGAGGCGATCGATCGGGCGCCCGGAATGGCCAGGTCATTGTGGTCGCCGGCGCGACCCTGAAAGCAGGTGAGGGCGATGGGCATCGATAGCTCCAGCTTACGTTCGAACGGAACGATGCAAAGCACGCTGGCCGTTGATTTGACAAGACTGGAAGCCGACCGGCGCAGACGGATGCGCACGTTCGGCCGTTCCACCTGTGCCCCGGGAGGCCCCGGACGGCGGCCGCTCTCCGATCAGAAGACCAGTGAGCGGTGCAGTTGCGCCCCGGCCCAGGCGCCATCGCCGACGGCGAGCGATACGGAATGGGGGACGCGGCCGACATCGCCGCAGGCAAAGGCGCCGGGAATGGTCGTTTCCTTGGCGGCCGTGGTCCTGATCTGCAGGCCCATCGGCGTTTCCTCGATGTCGCAGCCGAAGCGTTCGGCAATATCGCTTGCGGGCGTGGTGCGGGTGGCGACGAAGAGACCGGCAAAGGGCAGGCGGCGGCCATCGGTCAGCACCACCTCCGCATGGCCCCCAAGGCGCGCCACCGGGGTTTCGTCGATGGTGACGCCGCGCCTGACGAGATCGACGCGCGTTTCGGCCTCGAGCGTAAGCGCACCATTGGTGAAAAACGTCACCTTGCCCCATTCGGGTATGAGCTGTGCCTGATGGACCGACATCGGGCTTGCCGCGATCACGGCAATCTCGCCCTCGTTCAGCTCGTAGCCGTGGCAATAGGGGCAATGGAAGGCGCTCTTGCCCCAACGCTCGGCAAGCCCCTCGATCTCGGGCAGGCCGTCCTTGACGCCGGTGGCAAAAAGCATGCGCCGGCCCTGATGGGAGGCGCCATCGGCGGTGGTGACGGTGAAGGCGTCCTGCTTGCCGCTCACGCTCTCGGCGCGGCCGTCGATCCAGGTGAGTGTCGGATAGGCGAGCAGTTGCTCGCGGGCAGTGGCGGCGATCTGCGAGGGGTCGATGCCGTCCTGACCAAGGAAGCCGTGGGAGTGGCTGGCGAAACGGTTGCGGCGAATGCCCTCGTCGATGATTGCCACGCGGCGGCGGGCGCGCAGCAGCTGGAGAGCGGCGGCCATGCCGGCATAGCTGCCGCCGATGATGATGACGTCCTGTTGCATGGGATCTTCCTTTCTGTTGGGCGCGAGCCAGCCCACCGGTTCCTGAACCAGTGCCTCGATCCGAGCCTTTGAACATGGACTTCCAGCCGGAAGACCGCTTTCACGCGGTCCCGGGATTCCGTGAATGGATGCAGTTCCGGAGGTGAATGTTCGGTCCTGGAACTGCCGCGTACGCGAGCGGGGAATGTGTGCGGCCCCGCCCGCATGTATCTGGATCAATCACGCCATGAGGCGCGTCGATCTGAAGTCAATGCGATCGAAGCTTGTGCCGCCTTGCGAAATCTTCGGCGAGATCGGCAAGCGTGACGTGAGCAAAACGGTCGAGCAGCAGCGCCTCGGCCTCGGCAAAGGCGGTGTCGAGGGCGGCGTTCACCGCCTGCTCGACGAGGCAGTCCGGCATTTCCTGCCGGTTGCCGATGGCAAAGATCGCAGGCTCGCCGAGCGTCTCGTGCAATTGGCGGAGCGTCACGGTCTTGAGGTCGGCGGTGATCGCCCAGCCGCCGGCATGGCCGCGGGCGGACGAGACGATGCCGGCATCACGCAGGAAGCCCATGGTGCGGCGCACGACGACCGGATTGGTGCGCATGCAGAGCGCAAGCTCATCGGATGTCATCGGCTCGTCACGCTCGGCCATGTGCAGAAGCGCGTGCAGGACGGAGGAAAGGCGGCTGTCTTTTTTCATGTAACTTCAATTATTACGAATCGAGATGCGTTGCAAGACGGGGGTCGCATCGCCAACCTCCCGCCCGACAAAGCACGAAGCCACAGACAATCCCTGTGGACTGCACAGGCGCAGAAGCATCTGCCAAAGCCAGCTAAGGCGCGAGATGGATGGCGCCATAGGGATTGTACTTGAACTCGTCCTCGTCATAGGCGTCGACCGGCAGCAACTTGGCGCCGCGGCGCGTCAGGATCGCCTCGACGCCGTCGCGGGCGACCTCCTCGGCAACCGTATCGATCTGCGCGCTCAACGCCCGTTCGTCGTCGGAAAGGCTTCTTGGCGCGTAGACCTCGGGCTGGCCGATGAGATGGAAGCCGATGCTGTAGACGACCTCGGCAGTGCCGATCGGGCGCTTGGCGAAGGCGAGGCGGCAGAGGCGGGCCAAGGCGCTGCCCTTCTGGTCTTCCGCCTCGCGCGCAAGCTCATTCCACCGGGCGATGCCGTGCGCAACGCCGGCGCTCTCGCCCTTGGCGGCAATGATGCCATGGCTCAGTGCATGTGCCACAAGCCGAAGCGCGGTTGCGGAGGTCTGGACGGCGTCCTTGGCCGTCATCGGCGGACCGAGCACATAGATCACCGAACGATGGTCGCCGACTGCCGCTTCGTCCTCTTTTGTCCACGCGCCTTTCTGGACGCGATCCCAGCATACCTCGAAGGACATCGGCATGCGGTCATCGGGCGCGCCCTCGGAAAACGTATAGTCGACCTCGAAGCCCGCGGCGAAGCTGTCGATCGCCGACTGAAGCATGTCGCAAAGCTCGGAGAAGGGGCGTTTTCCGCCGAGCAGGCAGAGCACGTGACGTGGTTTGACTTCGGAAAAGCTCATGGCGCGGCAACGATCCGTCGTGGTTTGGTTCGAACTTTCGCAAGTACCACTCCAAGATGCAAGCCGCCAGTGGATGAACTCCCTAAACGTGCGTCGATTTCTGCGCGCGTGCGACGATGACAATGCCGGCGAGCGAAACCAGGAGGCCGCCGGCCATGGCCCAGGAGAGCGGCTCAGAGAACATCACCCATGCCCAGATCATCGTCACCGGCGGGCTCAGATAGAGGATCGCGGTGACGCGGGCGGGAGAGGACTTCTTGAGCGCCAGGTAATAGAGGCTCCAGGCGCCGAAGGTGGCGACGAAAACCAGCCACAGGATGCCGCCGATGAAGCCCGGCGCGAGGACCGGAAACACGCCGCCCTCATGCCAGGCGAAAAGCGCGAAGATCGCGGCGGCCGACAGGCACTGGATGCAAAGGCTCTGGTGGACGGGCATGGCGCTTGTCCGGCTGCGCTTCTGCAAAAGCGTCGCCAGCGCCAGCGACAGGGTGCCGATAACCGGCAGGCCATAGGCCAGGAGCGGCACGTTGCCAACATCGAGCGACCAGCCCGACGCGATCAGCACGCCGGCAAGGCCGATCAGCGAGCCGAGCCATTGGCGCGCTGTCAGTGCCTGGCCGAGCCCCGGCCAGGAGAGGATGGCGACCGCCAGCGGCAGCATGTCGGCGATCAGCGCCACGAGGCCGGTCGGCACGCCATGGTCGATGGCGAGCGCAAAACCGGCGAGGTAGCCGGACATGGCGAGCGCACCGAACAGCATCTGCGGGGCGGCATCCTTCAGGCGGATCCTCGGCCCGAGCGTCAGCGCGAAGGGCAGGAGCAGCAGGCCGGAAACGAGGCTTCGCCACATCAGGATAAGGAAGATCGGCGCATGGTCGATGGCAAAACGGATGCCGACGAAGCCGGCGCTCCAGGAGATGACCAGCGCAGCCTCGAGCAGGACCAGGACGAGGATTGTCCAGACGCGGCTTGGCTGGCTGGTCGGGAGCGCTGTGCACTCGCTCATGATCTCAAGCGTCCAAGGGGAGCGCGTAGGAAGCCTCGCGCTTGGACGCCGCGGACCGGCCGCCATCGGCGCCACGGCGTCGGCGACCAGACGGCACCGTCAGGATGAACAGCGAGCCGACGATCAGCCCCATGCCCACCCAGCCCTCGGCCGGCAGGCGTTCGCCGACGATGGCGACGGCAAGTGCGGCAGCGATGACCGGCTCGAGCAGCGAGAGCGTGGTTGCCATGGTGGCCGAGACGCGGGCGAGGCCATAGGCAAAGAGCACATAGGCGACGAGCACGGGGACCAGCGCCATGTAGATGCCAACGGCGACGTTGGTCCAGGAGGTGAGAAGCGGAGCGCCGGTCATGGCCAGCACCGGCAGGAGAGCCATGCCACCGACGCCGAAGATCGAGCCCATGGCGGCGCGCGGCGGGATGCCCGCCTGCATCAGCCGGCGGGCCACCCAGGAATAGAGCGCATAGAGCAGGCCGGAAACGAGGCCGAGCAGGATGCCGTAAAGCACCGCAGTTGCGTCCTGGGCATTGGTGCCGCCGTGGCCGGTGCTTTCGGAAAAAGTGAGAAGCGCAGCGCCGGCCAGTCCCGTGGCGGCACCCAGAAGCCACCGCGTCGTCAGCCTCTGACCGTCGAAGATGCGCTCGATCAGCGAGGCGGCGAGCGGGGCGGAGCCGATGGAAATGACCGTGCCGATGGCGACGCCGGCCAGATGCATGGAGCTGTAGAAGGCGAGCGGGTAGATCGCGACCGACAGCGAGCCGAGGATCAGCATCGGCCAGTGTGAGGCGATGCGCTGGCGGCTCTTGACGATCGAGTGCAGTGCCGTCAGCGCCAGAAGCAGGCCGCCGAGGCCCATGGCGACGGCGCCGATGCCGAGCGGGCTGACACCGGAAGCAAAGGTGGCGGTGGTGCCGGTCGTGCCCCAAAGTGCCGAGGCGACGAGCACGCAGGCAAAGCCGACGAAGGAAACGGAATTCTGGGAGGTCATAGCTGGTCCATGATCGAGATGGCGATGCGGCGCGCGGTCTTCAGCCTGGCGTCGTGACCGTCGAGGCCGGCGCGCGACATGGCGCCTTCAAGCAGGAAGGAGAGGTGTTCGGCCGTCTCGTCGATCTGAGCACCAGCGTCGGGCCGCATGTCCTGCAGATACTGCTTGAACAGCGTTTCCACCTCGTCCTTCTGCGAGGCGACAATGGCGCGGGCGGGATCGCCGACCGACAGTTCGGCGGCCGCATTGAGCAGGCCGCAGCCGCGGAACCCCCAGGAATAGGCCATTTCGGCGTGGTCGACATAGCTGTCGAAGATCGCCAGCACGCGCTCTCGTGGGCTTGCCGCGCGCGCCAGGCGCTCGCGGTAAAGCGCCTGCCATTCCCTGTGGCGGGCCTCGATACAGGCGTTCACCAGATCGGTCTTGGACGAGAAGTTGTTGTAGAGGCTCATCTTGGCGACGCCTGCATGGGCCGTGATCGCATCGATGCCGGTGGCACCGACCCCGTCGCGGTAGAACAATTCGGCTGCAGCCTTCAGCAATCGCTCTCGTGCCGGCGCTTTTTCCGTCATGGTCGTCTCCAATGAATTAGGTAGACCGATCTACCTATTTTCACCGGAAGTCAAGGGCTCGAGACTGAGGGGTGCAAACCGGGCCGCGTTGTCGAGCAGATTTCCGTGAGTGGTAACTGTTACGGACTTCCCCTTGCGCATGCGGGCTCTACTTGGTGACTGCAGATTTCATCGGCGAGGCGCCCGCGTGCTGCGTGGGTTGGCGCCTTTGTTCCCAGATGCCGAAAGTGAGGATGGATATGCTTCGCATCGCCCTTACCGCGTTCGCCCTCCTTGCCGGGACGGTGGCGGTCGCCGCGCAGGAACTTTCGCCGGAGAGCCTTCAGCGCCGCGCCATCGAGCGCCGGGCCACGGATGCCGTCATCTGGGGCATGCCTGCGGTCAATGCCGATCTCATGCTGCAGGAGGCGCTGTCGAAAACCAAGGCCAAGGTCAACGAGATCGTCTACTGGTCGCGGCCGGTGAACTGGAAGAACCAGACGCTGACGCCCAATCCGGACTCGATCTACCTCATGTCGTTCTGGAACGTGAAGGACGGACCTGTTGTCATCGAGATCCCGCCGGCCGAAGGCGGCTCGATCGCCGGCAATATCGTCAATGCCTGGCAGATGCCGCTCGAAGATACGGGCCCTGAAGGAGCGGACAAGGGCGAGGGCGGCAGATACCTGATCCTGCCACCGGACTATATGGGCGAGGTGCCGGAAGGTTTTATCGCGCTCCGCTCCGATACCTTCACCGGCTTTGCGCTTTTGCGCTCAAACCTGAAGAGCCACAGCGATGCCGACATCGAAAAATCGGTCGCCTATGGCAAGACGATCAAGATCTATCCGATGTCTGCCGCCGGCAAGCCACCGGCGACCACCTTCACCGATGCCTATGACGTGCTGTTCGACAGCACCATCCGCTATGATGCGAGCTTCTTCGACAACCTGAACCGCGTCGTGCAGACGGAACCCTGGCTCGAGCGCGACCGGATCATGATCGATCATTTGAAGTCGCTCGGCATCGAGAAGGGCAAGCCCTTCGAGCCCAGCGCCGAGACGAAGACGCTGTTCGACGCGGCGGCAGCCGAGGCGAGGGCCGAGCTTTCCGCCCACTATGATGCGGGCTTTCCTGTCATCAACGAGGGCATCCGCTGGTTTCCGGCCGGCCTCCCGGACATGGTGGCCGCCGCCTCGGACGCCTATTCCGACCCGAACAGCTACCCGGTCGATGCCCGCGGCGTGACCTACACGCTCGGCTTTACCGGCATCAAGCACATCGGCACGGCGCAGTTCTACCTGATGGCCAACAAGGACAAGGACGGCAACGCCTTCGACGGCGCCGCCAACTATCGGCTGGTGGTGCCGAAAGATGCCCCGGTCAAGCAATACTGGTCGGTGACCGCCTATGACCGCGAGACCCATGCGCTGATCCGCAACATGGAGAAGGCCAGCGTCGCCTCGATCGGCGAAGGGGTGAAGAAGAACGCCGACGGTTCGGTCGACGTTTATTTCGGCGCAAAGGCGCCCGCAGGCAAGGAGGCAAACTGGGTGCCGGTCGACCCGAGCCGCAAGTTCGAGCTGTTGTTCCGGCTCTACGGCCCGGAAAAGCCGCTGTTCGAAAAGACCTGGAAGCTGCCGGATGTCGAGAAGATGCCGTGATGGCTTGAGAGGGCCGCGTTACCGTTACGTACTTCCGCCGCGTGCATTTCGGCTGCATTGTGGGCTTCCTGGCGAGAGCCGTGTTTGCTTTGCAGGCGGGGTGGGTAAATGTCGACAGCAATTGCCATTCTCGGCGGGGTCGGGCTGTTTCTGCTCGGCATGACGATCATGACGGACGGGTTGAAGGCGCTGGCGGGATCCGCCTTGCGCACGGTGCTCGGCAAGGCGGCGGCGACGCCGCTTTCCGGCGCCTTCTGGGGCGCGATCGTCACGCTGCTGGTGCAATCGTCGAGCGCGGTGACGATGACGACGATCGGTCTCGTCAGCGCCGGCTTGCTGACCTTTCCGCAGGGGCTCGGCCTCGTCTTCGGCGCCAATGTCGGCACGACCGGAACGGGCTGGCTGGTGGCGCTGATCGGTGTGCGGGTATCGCTGTCGAGTTATGCCCTGCCGCTGATCTTCCTGGGCGCGCTGATGAAGCTTCTGGGCGGCGGGCGGGTTGCCGCCGCCGGTGGGGCGCTTGCCGGCTTTGCGCTGGTGCTCTACGGGCTGACGACCCTGCAGCAGGGCATGGGTGGCCTTGCCGAAAGCCTCAATCCCTCCGACCTGCCGGCCGTCCTCGGCATGCCCGGCGTCGGCTGGCCTTCCGGGCTGCTCGGCCTGCTGACGCTGATCGTTGTCGGTCTCGCGATGACGGCGGTGATGCAATCCTCGACTGCCGCCATCGCAGTGACCATTTCTGCCTTCTATGCCGGTGCCGTGGGGCTGGAGCAGGGGGCGGCGCTCATCATCGGACAGAACATCGGCACAGCGACGAGTTCGGCGCTGGCGGCGATTGGCGCGAGCCCGACGGCCAAGCGCCTGGCGCTCGCCTACGTGCTCTTCAAGCTCATCGCGGCGCTGATCGCGATGGCGGCCTTTCCGTTCACGGCGCCGCTCTTGAAGACCTTCTCGGCGACCATCGACGGCATGACGCTGCTGGCCGCCTATCATACGGCCTACAACGTCGTTGGCGTCGCCGTGCTGCTGCCGGCGACGCAATGGTTCACGCGCGTCGTCGAGAGGATCCTGCCTTCGCGGCAGACGGCGCTGGAGCGCGCGCTGGATCCGAGTGCTCTCGTGAACCCGGTGATCGCGGTGGAGACGGCCCGAAGGGTCGTGGCCGGCATTCTGGCATCGACGGCAGGCGCCGTTGCCGAGGCGGTTTCGGGCGGGGTGGGGCCGCGCGCCGCGGACACGCAGGCGGCCGCATCCGCACTCGAAAAGGTCAGGGACTTTCTCTCCGAACTGAAGGAGCCGCCGGAAACGGAGGCCGAGCACCACCGCCTGACAAGCACGCTGCACGCACTCGACCACGCCTCGCGCCTGGTGGAAACGCTGGCGACTAACGGGCTTTCGGTCGAGCCGAACGACGCGTCAGCGGAACGGCATGTGGCCGAGCTCTGCGCAGGCGCCATGCGCGCGGCCGCGGCGGTCGGCGGCGAGATCGCCGCGGAATCGGCGCTCAGCGCCCAGGCGGCACCGATTGCCTGGACCGTTTCGCCCGAGGTCCTCTCGGCGCTGGCCGCGGCGAAGGCGGCCGCGACCGAACTCGATGCCGTGCAGCGGGGGCATCGCGCCGCAACGCTTGCTTCTGTCGCCCCGGGGAAGCTGACCGCCGCCGACGCCTTTGCCCGGATCGAAGCCGCACGCGGGCTTGATCGGATGGCACACCATGCCTGGCGCTCGGCAGCGCATTTGCTGGGACGCGGCGAGGGACGGGATCTGGCAGCGGCAAGCCTCATCCCGTAGCGTCACCCGGTCATCCCATGGCCGCGGCGGGGAACAGGGGCCTCACAGATCCCGCGCGAAGGTCTGGCCGGTCAGGTCCTTGCCGAAGCTGTGGTGCTGCTCTTCCTCGATCAGGGCGAAGCCGGCCTTCTCATAGATGTGGCGGGCAGCATCGAGGCCGGCATTGGTCCACAGCACCATGCGCCGGTAGCCGAGGAGCCGGGCGTGGCGCATGCATTCCTCGACCAGGCGGCGGCCGATGCCGAGGCCCCGCGCACTCGGCTCCACATAAAGCATCCGGAGCTTCGCGGTGGTTTCGTCGTGCCGCACGAGAAACACCGAGCCGACGACCTTGCCGTCCTTTTCGGCGATCCAGCACCGGTCCGACTTCGGGTCGTAGTCGCGCATGTACTTGACGACGATTTCGGCAAGCAGGGTTTCGAATTCGCCGTTCCAGCCATGCTCCTGCGTATAGAGCGCCGCCTGACGGTGGATCACCCAGCCCATGTCGCCCGGCTGCGGATCGCGCAGGATGTAGCCCGGCGTCCGCCGGTCTCGCAAAAGGCTCTCGATCTCGCCCATCGCTGAAACCAGTTGTCGCTGTTCCGGCACGGAGAGCTTTTCCAGCATGGCGACGACTTCGCGCTGGGAGGCATCCTCCAGCGGCTGGAACGTCTCGCGCCCCGCTTCCGTCAGTTGAAGCTGCGTGACCCTGCCATCGGCTGGCGAGCGGGTCTTTTCGACCAGCCCCTTCCTTTCGAAGCCGGCGATGACCCGGCTCAGATAGCCGGCGTCGAGGCCGAGCTCGCGGCAGAGGTCCGTAGCCGCCAGTGCCTGCCGGTGCGCCAGTTCATAGAGAATGCGAACCTCCGTCAGCGAGAAGGCGCTGGCGAGAAGGTGCTCGTGCAGCAGGCCGATCAGGCGGGTGTAGAAGCGGTTGAAACGCCGCACCGTCAGGGCGCGAACGTCGATTTGCTGCGGAGACATGGATGATGCCTTTATAATATTGCTTTTAGCAGATAATTAGTTGCCTTAGGCAAGTAATGTCAAGCGGTAACGGCACCGTGCGGCCAATAGGCGAACAGCTGAACGGGAATGTCCTCTGACCAAGGCCATTTTCGCAAGCAGCCTCGGCTGCCGGGTTTGCCGCTCCCTGCCGCAATCGAATGAAGATGGTAGCGCTGGGTTTGCTTCCGGGAGCTTGGTTCTCTTGGTTTGATGGATGCTAAATTAGGTAGGCGATCGCGCCGCCGTGCGATAGTATTTGTTGGGTAACCTCCTTGGTCCGGATTGTCCGGATGGGGCCACTTTCCTCAATGTTGGCAGACCCATGGAGCAGAGACTTGCGGCAGTGCTGGCGGCCGATATGGCCGGCTATAGCAGGCTGATGGAGGCCGATGAAGCGGGCACGCTTGCGCGGCTGAGAACCCACCGCATTGAGCTGATCGATCCGGCGATTGCCAAGAACAAGGGCCGGATCATCAAGACCACCGGCGATGGGCTGCTGGTGGAGTTCCAGAGTGTCACCGATGCGGTAAAATGCGCGATCGAGATCCAGAGCCGCATGCGGCGGCGAAACACCGACGTGGCGCAGGACCGGCGCATCGAATTCCGCATCGGCATCAATCTCGGCGACATCATCTTCGAGGACGACGACATCTTCGGTGACGGCGTCAATATCGCCGCGCGCATCGAGCAGATGGCCGAGGTCGGCGGCATCTGTGTGTCGGCTGCCGTGGCAACGCAGGTCGCCGACCGCCTCGACGTGCCGGTCGAAGACCTCGGCGAGAAGATGCTGAAGAACATCAGCCGCCCGGTGCGCCTCTATCGCATCGGGCTTGAAGGCGCGGACCTGCCGGCTCCGGCCAATGCGAGCGAGGCGAAGAAGGGCCCCGGCAAGCCGACGATCGTCGTGCTGCCCTTCGACAACATGAGCGGCGACCCCGACCAGGAGTTCTTCGCCGATGGCCTGACCGAGGACATCATCACCGAGCTTTCCCGCCGGCACGAACTGTTCGTCATCTCGCGCAATTCCTCCTTCGTCTACAAGAACCAGTCGGTAAACGTGCGCGAGGTGGCGGCGAGCCTCGGGGCGCAATATCTGGTGGAAGGCAGCGTGCGCAAGATCGGCGAGCGGGTGCGCGTGACCGTGCAGCTGATCGACGCTGCCAACGACGCCCATATCTGGGCCGACAAATACGATCGGCAGCTCGACGACATCTTCGCCATTCAGGACGAGGTGACGGCGGCGATCTCAGCCACGCTCCCGGGCCGGCTGGAAGCTGCCCAGCGCGACCAGCTCGCCCGCACCAAGCCCGCCAACATGGCGGCCTATGAATGCGCGCTTGCCGCCAAGGTGCTGCACCACCGCAGCAGCCCCGACGACAACGCCCAGGCGCAGTTGCTGATCGACCGGGCGGTGGCACTCGATCCCGGCTACGCCCATGCCCATGCCTGGCGGGCCTGCATTCTCGGGCAGTCCTGGGTCTATGGCTGGTGCGCCGACAAGGATGCCACCTGGGCGGAGGTCAATGCCGAGCTCGAACGGGCGCTTTCGCTCGACGACAACGACGCCGACGTGCACCGGATTCTCGCCGCCGTCAACGTCAACACCAACGAGCTGACAACGGCGCGCTACCACCAGGAGCGGGCGCTGTTCCTCAACCCCAATTATGATCTGGTCGTGGTGCAGCAGGGCGAGTTGCTCACCTGGCTCGGCCGGCCGGAGGAGGGGGTGGAATGGATCCTGAAGGCCATGCGGCTCAACCCGCATCACCCGGAACGCTTCTGGAGCCACCTCGGCAAGGCGCATTTCGCCGCCCGGCAATATGGCGCGGCGATCGAGGCCTTCATGCACCTGACGGCCATGGACGAGACCCAGCACGCCTTTGTCGCCGCCTGCCACGGCTGGCGCGGCGACGCGCTGGCGGCGGGGGCCCATATGGAGAAGGTGAAGGCGCTCAGCCCGACATTCGAGATCGAGACGTTTCTTGCGACCATGCACTATGCGCAGGAGAGTGACGTGGAGCATTTGCGCGAGGGGCTCACGAAAGCGGGAGCGGGGTGAGGAACGATCCCCTGTCCTTCTGGCCCGCGGGGGAACACGCATCGCTTCGCCGCCAGGGGGCCCGGGTTTCCACCCCGGACGACGCACGACAGCGCCGCGTGTCTTTTCGCAAGGGGCGCTGCAGCAGTTTGAATTGCCGCAAGTTTGGTCTTTTGATCGGCCAAGACTGAAGGAAAGGTGCAGCAGCGGGGCCTTCTACACCTTCGGGAGAGGTGGCCATGGAAGCAGTTCGCGCAGAACGGCGGCTGGTCGCAATTCTTGCCGTCGACGTGGTTGGCTATTCGCGACTGATGGAAGCCGACGAATCCCGCACGCTGGCAGCCATCAAGGCATGGCGCTCTGAGATCTTCGATCCCCTCAGGCAGGACTATCACGGGCGCATCGTCAAACTGATGGGCGACGGTGCGATCGTGGAATTCGCTTCCGTCGTCGACGCCGTCACTTGCGCCGTCGCGTCACAAAATGCGGTCGCCGCACGCCAGGCGGATGTTCCCTCCGAGCATCGGCTTCTCTTGCGCATGGGCATCAATCTTGGCGATGTCGTCGTCGAAGGCGAGGATCTGCTCGGCGACGGCGTCAATGTCGCGGCCCGCCTCGAGCAGATGTGCGAGCCGGGAGGATTGTTCGTCTCCGGCACCGCTTTCGACCACCTGCAGGGCAAGTTCGAGATGCCGCTGGAGTTCATCGGCGAGCATCACGTGAAGAACATCCAGCGGCCGGTCCGCGTCTATCGGGTGCGGTTTGGGGGAAATGCAGCACCTCGGCGCGTCAATCTGAAGAGCGTTCGCGGCCGGAGAATTGCGGCGGCCCTGGCCCTCCTGGTCGCTCTAGGACTTGCTGCAACGTGGCTGGTGCAGCGGCGCGAAAGCGCCGACGCTGCGTCGGTCGCGTCGATGGCGCTGCCGTTGCCGCAAACGCCTTCGATCGCCGTCCTGCCCTTTGAAAACCTCAGCTCCGATGTCGGGCAGAGCTACTTCGCCGATGGCATGACCGACGACCTCATTACCGAGCTTTCGAAGCTGTCGGGTATCTTCGTGATCGCGCGCAACTCGACCTTCACCTACAAGGGCAAGCCGACCAAAGCGCAGCAGGTGGCCGAGGAACTGGGGGTCCACTACATCCTCGAGGGCAGCGTTCGGCGCGAGGGAAACCATGTCCGGGTCAATGCCCAACTGATCGACGCGATCGATGGGCATCACCTGTGGGCCGAGCGCTATGATGGTGAAATGAGCGGCGTGTTCGGCCTGCAGGACAGGGTGATCGGCCAGATCGTGTCGACGCTCTCGGTCAAGCTGACGAGTGCCGAGAAAAGTGTCGCCGCGGTGGCGGAAACCATGAAACCCCAAGCCTACGACATGCTGTTGCGGGGGTGGGATCACCTGCGCCGGGACAGCGAGGCCGAAACGGCCATGGCCACCGATTTCTTCCAGAAGGCGATCGTGCTCGATCCGAACTATAGCCGCGCCTATGCGTCGCTTGCGGCCGCAAACTGGCGGACGAGCATCCTGTCCTGGGACTCTTACCGCCGGGAAACCGCTTCGAAGAACCTGATCAGAAACCTGGAAAAGGCGATGGAGAAGCCGACGCCGCTTGCCTATGCGATATCGGCGCAGGTGCTGGCGCAGCAGGGACGCTATGACGAAGCATTCGCTGACATCGACCGGGCGATGAAGCTTGCTCCGAACGATCCTGACAACCATGTCGGCCTGGCGCGGATCCTCAACGCGAAGGGACGCGCGGTCGAGGCGGAACAGGAGGCCCGGCTGGCAATGCGGTTCGATCCCCACCCGGCGCGGGCAACGCTGCGCATGCTTGCGGTCGCGTTGTTTTCTCAAGAGAAATACGATGAGGCCGCCGGCGCCTTCGAACGGGTGATCGGAGAAAAGTCCGACCTGCAGGCCGACTACGCAACGCTGATATCGAGCTACGGGCACCTTGGACGCACGGAGGGCCTTCAGAGGCTGATAGACCAGTACAACAAGCTCGCCGCGTCCTCGCTGGGTGATCCGCTCACCGTCCAGGAAAGCGGCTATGATTGGTATGGCAGTGCCTTCAACTACCACAGGCCCTACATCACACGTCTGCAGGAGGGAATCCGCAAGGCCGGGTTGCCCGAGGGGGCGGATACGGATCTTGCGTTCGACGACTATGCGAAACTCATGACGCAGACGAAAGCCGAACTCAGCATCGAGCGAACGATCAAGGTCGATGTGGCGGAGGCAAGGGCGCTGCTTCAGCGCGGCGTGCTCTTCATCGATGTGCGGGCTCCGCTCTACTATGACAATGGCCATATCCCGAAGGCCGTCAACCTGTCGCTCGTCACCGGCCTTTCGAAGGAAAGCCTCGCCAAGGTGGCGGCAAAGGAGGACGAAATCGTCTTTTATTGCCAGGGCAGGAATTGCACCTATGCGGCTTACGCGTCGGCCAAGGCGGTCGCCTGGGGGTACACGCATGTCTACTATTTCGCCGGCGGCTTTCTGGACTGGTACGACGAGGGCTATCCGCTCGTGATCGAGGTCCGGTGATAGCTTGGGCCGAGATGCCACGAAATGTCGCCAGAGCTGCATCGGGCGCACACCGTCAAAACCTCGAAGGTGGGCGCGCCTGCCGTGGCAGGCGTCCCGAGATCTGCGCGCCGACGGTTGTCGCGGCATCCTGTTGCGCTGCGGACCCAAAGGGGTGATCGGCGCGTGCGGAACACGGGTGACGGGGCCAGCCTCATTTTTCACGATAGGCGCGACGCCCGGCCCGGAGGCCGGGCGTCCAGGCAAGGGCTTACTCGCCGCCCACACCGCGAAGCTGGGCTTCGATCTTGGTCAGGTTGAAGGAGCCCGGCGACTGGCTTGGCGGGTATTCCTTCATCGTCATCAGGAACTGAGCCGCCAGCCCCTGGATCGGCACGAGCACGAAGGCGCGGTCGAGGAACCAGTCGTTGTAGGTGTTGGCATTGTGCTGCGCCTTTTCGAAGGGGTCGCGGCGCAGGTGGAAGAGCAGCGGCACGCGCAACTCGGTGAAGGGCTCGCGCCAGACGCCGAAGGCCTCGCCGCGGTTTTCCAGGAACACGACCTTCCAGTCGTCGTAGCGCGCCGCCACCACCTGGCCGTCGTCATTGACGTACCAGAACTCATGGCGCGGCGACTCCTTCGCCTTGCCTTCGAGATAGTCGAGCTGGTTGTAGCCGTCGATGTAGTTCTTGTAGCTGCGGCCGTTGAGCTCGACGCCGGCGAGCAGCTTGTCCTTGATGTCGGTTGCGCCGGCGGCAGCCGCGAAGGTCGGCAGCCAGTCTTCATGCGCGACGATGCCGTTCAGCGTCTTGCCAGCCGGGAAATGGCCGGGCCAGCGAACGAAGGCCGGCACGCGATAGGCGCCTTCCCAGTTGGAGTTCTTTTCGCTGCGGAAGGGCGTGGTGCCGGCATCCGGCCAGGTGTTGTAGTGCGGGCCGTTGTCGGTGGAATAAAAGACGATGGTGTTTTCGGTAATGCCGAGATCGTCGAGCAGCTTCAGGAGGTCACCCACCATCATGTCGTGCTCGACCATGCCGTCATGGTACTCGTCGCCGCTCGGGCCGGAAATGCCGGTGTTTGCTTCCTTCACATGGGTGCGGAAATGCATCCGGGTGGCGTTCCACCAGCAGAAGAACGGCTGCTTGGCCTGGTGCTGGCGGTTGATGAAGTCCTTGGCGGCGTCGAGCGTTTCCTGGTCGACCGTCTCCATGCGCTTCTTGGTGAGCGGGCCGGTGTCCTCGATCTTGCCGTCGGCGCTCGCCTTGATGACGCCGCGGGGACCGAACTTCTTGCGGAACTCCGTGCTCTTCGGGTAGTCGCGGTTCTCCGGCTCCTCCTCGGCATTCAGGTGGTAGAGATTGCCGAGGAACTCGTCGAAGCCGTGCTGGGTCGGCAGGTGCTCGTCGCGGTCGCCCTGGTGGTTCTTGCCGAACTGGCCGGTGGCATAGCCCTGGGCCTTCATGACAGTCGCGATCGTGACGTCGGTCTTCTGCCAGCCTTCCTTGGCGCCGGGCAGGCCCACCTTGGTCATGCCGGTGCGAACAGGCACGTTGCCGCCGAGAAACGCCGCGCGTCCGGCCGTGCAACTCTGCTGGCCGTAGTAATCGGTGAAGGCCAGGCCTTCCTGGGCGATGCGGTCGATGTTCGGTGTCATGTAGCCCATCATGCCGCGGTTGTTGTGGCTGATGTTCCAGGTGCCGATGTCATCGCCCCAGATGACGAGGATGTTGGGTTTGCCGCCGGCGGGGGCCGCGGCCTGCTGGGCTCTCGCCGGGCTCGCGCCGCCAGACGCGATGATGGCGGATGTGGCAGCAAGCGCCGTGCCGCCAAGCAGCACGCTGCGCCGGCTGACACCGGTGGCCTGGGCGGTGTCGCACGATGTGATCTCGGTGTCGGTGGGGATGGCTTTGTCTGTCACTGAACTTCTCCTTGAGGATGGTCGGTGAAACATTTCGCATGCCGGCCGCGTTGCTCTCCGCCGGTGTTCGTGACAGCCCAGCATCGCTGCATGGGGGCAGTTGCGGCTTCTCGCGTCGCTAAACAGCGCGATATTGTCCCCTATTCTCGTGGTGTGAATAGTTGGACCTAGGGCCAACACCGCCAGTTGGTTGTGCGTCTCCGCCGGCCGCGCGAAGCGCTCGCGATCCGGGCTTGTCAGGTGACGAAGGAAACCTAGAATTGCCGTTCGAGGGAACGTGGCTGAACATCCAGGGGGCCTGAGGCGCACGGCCCGGGACGGCCATGATCTCGATCGAACGTCTCGGCCGGGGAGGGCATACGCACCGCATGGCTTTCAGCAATTGGCTTCGTTGGGCAGTTCCTGTCGTGCTGGCGTCGATCATCGCCGCCTCCCTTGGCGGCAGCGCTTTTGCCGAGCGCATCCTGATTCTCTACGAGAACGAGAGTACGCAGCCCGCGCTGATCGAAATTGCCGAGGGGGTGCGCCGGCGCCTGGCCGAGGACAAGCGCCATTTCGAGCTCTATTCCGAGCATCTCGATCTCGCACGCTTCGGCTCGGACGGGGATCGACAACGGCTGATCCGCTATGTGCAGGAAAAGTATGCCGGCAAACCGGTGGACGCGGTGCTGGCCGTGGGGCCGGGGGCGCTCAGCTTCGCGCTTGCCGAGCGCGCACGCTTTGCGCCTGGCGTGCCGATCATCTTCGGCGCGGTTCGCGAATTTCCGAATGAGAATCCCATGCCCGCCGATGTGACCGGCGTGCTCAGCCGGTTCGACGTGGCCGGAACGCTCGACCTTGCCCGCAAGCTGCAGCCCGACGCGAAGCGGGTGACGATCCTCACTGGGTCGGCGCCGTTTGACCGAAGCTGGGAGGAGACCGCGCGCGCGCTGGTTGGCGACCACTATGCCGGCTTTGACATCGACTACATCAGCGGCCTGTCGCTTGAGGGGTTCAAGGTGAAGGCGGCGTCCTTGCCGGCCGATAGCGCGTTGCTGATCCTTACCGTTTTTGCCGATGCCGACGGTGTTTCCTATGTTCCGCGCGAGTCCGCGGGCCGGATCGCCGTATCGTCCGGCGCGCCGGTCTACAGTGTCTATAGCAGCTTTTTCGATGGCACTATTCTCGCAGGCCATGTCGGCACCTTTGCTGCGATCGGCGAAGCGATGGCGTCGCTCGCGCTCACCCTGTTCGATGGCAAGGGCATCGGACCGCCGGTCATGCAGAAGGAGGTGTCGCTGGTCGACTGGAGACAGGTGGTGAGCCGCGGTATCGCGCGTGGCAACGTGCCGGCGGATGCGGAGATCCTGCATTACCAGCCGACCGCATGGGAGCAGTTCCGGCTGCCGATCATCCTCGGTCTTTCGGTGATTGCGGCCCAGGCGCTTTCGATCGCGGCGATCGTGCTGCAGAACCGCCGCAACCGAAGGCTCGAGGAAACGGTCTCGACGCAGCGGCTGGAGCTTGCCCACATGTCGCGGCACTCCCATGTCAGCCAGCTTTCCGGCACGCTGGCGCATGAACTGACGCAGCCGCTGACCTCGATCCTTGCCAATGCCGAAGCGGGGCGGAAAATGGCGAGGGCCGAGGATGCCGATCTCCAGGAAATCGGCGAAATCTTCGACGACATCGTCGCCGACAACAAACGTGCGGCCGAGGTGATCGGGCAGCTTCGCAGCATGATGCGCAAGGGCGAAGTCAAGGTCGAGACGATCGATCTCAATGACGCCGTCAGCTCGACCGTGGCACTGGTCAATGCCGAGATGGTGGCACGGCGCACCCAGGTTTCGGTGAGCCCGAGCGCCGAGCCGCTGCCGGTCAAGGCCAACATGGTGCAACTGCAGCAGGTGATCCTCAACCTGATCCTCAATGCCAGCGACGCGATGGCCGAACTGCCGCCGCGGCAGCGCAAGGTTGATATCGCAACGCGCCTCGGCGACAATGGCGCGCGGCAACTGACCGTCAGCGACACAGGTCCGGGCATTGCGCCCGACCGGATGCAAGAGGTGTTCAAGCCGTTCGTCAGCAGCAAGGAGAACGGGCTTGGGCTCGGCCTTGCCATCTGCCGCTCGCTGGTCGAGGCGCGCGGTGGCAGGCTCGTGTTTGACGACAAGGTGGCGAGCGGCGCCCGTGCCGTCGTCAACTTGCCGCCCGGCTAGAGGGAACGCCGATGATCGAGGACAGGAGCGGGCAAAGCAGAACTGGGCAAGACAGCACCGGGCGGGACCTGGCCGGGTCGATCGGTGCCCGGCCGAAGAGAGCCGGGACCATATTCGTCGTCGACGATGACGAGCGGGTGCTGCGCTCCCTGCAGCGGTTGCTGAAGATCTCGGGCTATGCGGTGACGCCCTTCGCCGATGCCGGGTCGCTGCTCGGCTCGGCCGAACTTCCGACAGCGGAATGCATCGTGCTCGACCTCGGCCTTCCGGATAGGGACGGGCTCTCGGTCCAGGAAGCGCTTGCGGCCATGGACGGGCACCCGTCGATCGTCTTTCTCACCGGCAGCGCCGATGTGCCGGCCAGCGTCCGGGCGATGAAGGCAGGGGCGGTGGATTTCCTGATGAAGCCGGTCGAGGAGGCAGCCCTTCTTTCGGCGATCGAAGCGGGGGTGCGGCGGACGCGGGGCGAAAGGGAGGCCGAGCATCAAAAGGCGCTGGTCCTTGCCCGGCTGGAGAGCCTGACGGCGCGCGAAGCCGAGGTGATGCAGCATGTCGTCGCCGGGCGGCTCAACAAGCAGATCGCCGGCGATCTCGGCACGGTCGAAAAGACCATCAAGGTGCATCGCGCCCGGATGATGGCGAAACTGGGGGTCAGAACGGTTGCCGATCTCGTGCGGCTGGTCGAGCACGCACGCTAGCCGCAGCACCTGTCTTTTCCGCCATTGGCCCTAGGTCCAACTGGACCGCCGGCCGGCTTCGGCTCACGCTTATGGCATGAGCGAGGAAATGCCAGCCATTGCCATCGTGGACGACGACGAACTGGTTCGCCGCGCGCTTTCGCGCCTCGTCGCATCGCTCTCCTTTCAACCGCTTGCATTCCCGTCTGCCGAAAGCTTCCTGCGCGAACTCGAAGATCGTGTCCCCTTCGCCGCGCTGATCGACCTGCACCTGCCCGGGATGACCGGGCTTGAACTGCTGGAGGAGCTTGCCCGCCG
This sequence comes from Ensifer sp. MJa1, assembly GCF_037026475.1. NCBI lineage: Bacteria > Pseudomonadati > Pseudomonadota > Alphaproteobacteria > Hyphomicrobiales > Rhizobiaceae > Ensifer > Ensifer sp. MJa1. Next base: position 178,245 of record NZ_JAKUMO010000001.1, read on the forward strand.
CGCGATCGAGCTCAGGGCCATCGTCATCACCGGATCGGAGCAGGAAGGCACGCGCGAACGCTGTCTAAGGGCCGGTGCCGCCGTCTTCCTCAACAAGCCGGTGTCGCGCGATGCGCTGGCCGATGCCCTGGGTTCGCCAGCCTAGAACGCCATGCATATGAACGCACAAAGGAGGCTCTACAGCGCCGCGCGTCGCAGACGCGCAAAGGTCGCTGTAGCACTTTGATCTGCTGCATGTTGATCTGCTGCATGTTTATATCCCTGAATCGACTACGATTAATGGAAACATGCAGTAGCTCTCTGATTCTGGAGTATCTTCCTTCCCTCAAGTGGTTCCACTTGAGGGCCGGACGCTCGAGGCAGCCGGTGCTTCTCCGCTTACCCCGCACACCTCCCGCACACAGCCGCGCAGCCAGCGATGCGCCGGGTCGGCGTCGAGGCGGGGGTGCCAGAGAAGCGATATGGTCATTGTGGGGAGCGCGGCAGGGAGCGGTAAGCTCATGAGGTTTTCGCGCAAAGTTCCGGTGTAGCGCTCAGGCACGCTGGCAACGAGGTCGGTGGCGCGGGCAAGCGCAAGCGCTTCGGAAAAGCTGCCGACGCTGACGGCGATATCGCGCTTGAGGCCGAGCGTTGCGAGCGCTTCGTCGATCGGCCCGGCATCGTTGCCGCGGCGGGAGACCTGGATGTGGCGGGCTTGCGCATAACGCCGTGCGCTGATTTCGCCGGTGCCGAGCGGATGGTCGGGGCGCGCGACGGCGACGAAGCGGTCGTGGAACAGGGCCTGCGCCCGCAGTTCCGGGCCCGTCCTGTCACTGACAACGCCGGTTTCGAGGTCGACGCTGCCGTCGCGCAGCGGACTGCTTTCCCGATCGAGCTTCTGGACGAAGTGCAGGCGTACGCCGGGCGCTTGCCTGGCGACGCGGGCGATCAGTGCCGCGCCGAAATTCTCGACGAAACCCTCGCGGTTCCGGAGCGTGAAGGTGCGCGTCAGCTTGCCGAGATCCAGCGCCTCGGCTGGCCGCAGCATTGCTTCGGCATTCTCGACGAGCGGGCCGATCCGGCTTGAAAGTTCGAGCGCGCGGGGCGTGGGCACCAGGCCGCGACCGGCGCGCACGAGCAGCGGATCGCCGGTTGCCTCGCGCAGCCGGGCGAGCGCCCGGCTCATGGCCGAGGGGCTGAGCTTGAGGCGTCTGGCGGCGCGGGCGACGCTGCCTTCGCACAAGAGCACGTCGAGGGTTACGAGCAGGTTGAGGTCGGGTCTGGTCATCGCCCTTCATAACACGAGTTTGCCTGTGATATGGCGTCAAACGCACGAATGAAGTGCAAATGCTGCGTCTTCCGCGCTATCTGACCGGCCATTACGTTTGCGGGGACCCGAATTTGGAGGTTTCCCGATGATCAAACGATGCTCTCCGCCTGCGGCTTTCGGCCGTTTCCCGATACCCGCGATGCGCCCCGACCGGAAGCAACCGGAGCCGGTCGGCCGCAAACACCGCCGTTCTTCCCGATTTCTGGCTGGTCCGGTTGCGATGCCGCGCCGTGGTTTCGCTGTGGCCTCTCACCAGCAAGCAATGGGCGCGGGAGGTGAGCGATGACATCGACCGGTCATGACGCGCAGCCAAGCGGCGCGCAGCCGCAAGCATCGGCTTTCTGGGTGCTCTCGAGCCTTTCACTGTCGATGCTGCTCTCCTCGCTCGGCACCAGCAGCGCCAATGTCGCCTTGCCGGCGTTGGCCGAGGTCTTCGGCGTCTCGTTTCAGCAGGTGCAATGGGTGGTGCTTGCCTATCTGCTTTCGATCACCACGCTGATCGTCAGCGTCGGGCGGCTCGGCGATATCCTTGGCCGCCGACGGCTGCTTCTCGGCGGTATCGCGCTCTTCACCGTTTCCTCGGTCGTCTGTGGCGCAACACCGAGCTTCGCGCTGCTGGTGGCCGCGCGCGCCGTGCAGGGCCTTGGTGCTGCGATCATGATGGCGCTCACCATGGCCTTTGTCGGCGAGGCGGTGGCCAAGGAAAGGACGGGCAGCGCCATGGGTCTGCTCGGCACGATGTCGGCGATCGGCACGGCGCTTGGCCCCTCGCTCGGCGGCGCGCTGATTGGCGGTTACGGCTGGCGGGCGATCTTTCTCGTCAACGTGCCGCTTGGGCTCGTGGCCCTCTTCGTTGCACGCCGTCATTTGCCGGCCGACCGGCAGGTTGAGGGCAGGGTGCGTGCGCGGTTCGACATTCCCGGAACCTTGCTGCTGGCGCTTTCCCTTAGCGCCTATGCGCTGGCGATGACGGCGGGGCGCGGCAGCCTTGGCCTCACCAATATCACGCTTCTCGCCGCGGCCGCCCTTGGCCTCTGGCTGTTCCTCAAGGTGGAGGCGAGGGTTGCTTCGCCCTTGATCCGGCTCTCGATGTTTGGCGACCCGGCCCTGGGCGCCGGCCTTTCGACCAATGCGCTGGTCTCGACGGTGATGATGGCGACGCTGGTGGTGGGCCCGTTCTATCTTTCGCGCGGGGCCGGGCTCGATGCGGCGCAGGTCGGCCTCGTCATGTCGGTCGGCCCGGTCATCTCCGCCTTTGGCGGGGTGGTTGCCGGCCGCATCGTCGACCGCCTGGGTGCGGCCTCGGTGGTGATCGTGGGGCTTTCGGCGATGGTTGCCGGCTGCCTCGCCCTTGCGCTGTTGCCCGGTGTTGCCGGTGTAACCGGCTACATCGCGGCGATCGCGATGCTGACGCCGGGCTACCAACTGTTTCAGGCGGCCAACAACACGGCGGTCATGGCGGATGTTGCAGCCGACCGGCGCGGCGTCGTTTCCGGCCTCATCAACCTGTCGCGCAATCTCGGCCTCGTCACCGGCGCTTCGCTCATGGGCGCGGTCTTTGCCTTTGCGGTTTCGGCAAGCGACATGGCAACGGCCTCGCCCGCAGCCGTGGCGACCGGCCTCAAGGCAACCTTCGCGGTCGCGGAGCTATTGACCCTGCTCGCCCTCGGGATTGTGGCAGCAAGCCGGATGTTCTGGCGGCCAGCCGCAGGCGTGCACGATGTGCCCTGAGACAGGGCAGGGCGCCCGAATGACAAAGGGCGTTCGAATGACAGGGGGCGTCCGAATGACAGGGGGCGTCCGAATGGGCAGCGCTGGTGTTGAGACGCTGCCTGGATGATCAGGCGGCGGCCATGCGTTCGAGCTTCACACGCAAGGTTTCGAAATCCGGCACGAACCAGATGGCTTCCCCCTTGTTGGTCTCGCGCACGAAATCGGTCAGCGCCTTGCTGCCTTCGAGCTTCGCCTCGATGTCGCCGACGATGGCACAGCGCATGCGATAGTTGACGAATTTCTGGAAGACTTCGCCGGCGACACGGGTCGAAAGGTCGAGGAAATCGGGCCCAAGCCGCTCCACCGGGATCGCCAGCATGTCGGCCTCATGCGCCCAGGCATCGCCAAGAAAATCATTGGCGTCGCCCGGCGCTGCCAAGAGCGGACCACCCTTTGCAGACCTCAGGACGAGTGTGTTTCCGATTTGGATCATCTGTGTCATGCGGCGAGAATTAGGGGATGAAGCCCTGGGTTGCAAGGGCGATCAGGACTGGCCTTGTCGCTGGCGAAAGCGCGGGGTCGTTGCTGGTCGGGTACGGCCGCTTACCGGACCAATCTGGGTGACGAGCCCGATAATCGATATGTTTCAACAAACATATCGTATTTGCAAAGTTGATCGCTTTTCGCAAGTTATCTTGGCGCGAATCCGAGAATCCTTGCCGGTTTCGACTGGGGAATACTGCCGAATTGACACAGATCAATGCCCCGCACCAAACGGCATCTACTCTGGAGGCAGGTGCAATCCTGTCATGCTGACGTCGCGGGATTGATTTTTACTTCGGGTGGCACATCTTACCGTAGATTGTGTTGGGGGACGCTGAAATGTCAGGGATCGTTCAGCAACAGGTCGAAAGGCCGCCGCGCTCGCGGCGCGCGGAGCTCGTCACCTTTTTCGTGCTCGCCTTCGGCATCTGGCCGATCGTCGCCGTTGGCGTGGTCGGCGGCTATGGTTTCCTCGTCTGGATGTTGCAGATCATCTTCGGGCCGCCCGGTCCTCCGGGGCATTGAGGTCCGCCATGGGCACCGCGCCTCTCTCCCGCCGTGAACTCCTGACCGGCCGCACTGCCGCAAAACCGGTGCGCATCCGGCCGCCGGGTGCTTCCGAGGCGAGCCTTGCTGCCTGCACCGGCTGCGGCCTCTGCACCGAGCGATGTCCGACCGGCATCATCCGTCTTTTAGACGGATTGCCTTTCGTCGATTTCGCGCGCGGCGAATGCACCTTCTGTGGCGCCTGCGAAGCGGCCTGTCCCGAGCCGGTGTTCGTGGCGGAGGACGTGCAGCGCTTTCCCCATGTCGCCGCCATTACCGACACCTGCCTGGCACGGCGAAACGTCGCCTGCCAGTCCTGCCGCGAAACCTGCCCCGAACAGGCAATCCGTTTTCGCCCCCGCATCGGCGGGCCGTTCCTGCCGGAGATCAACGAGGCCCGATGCACCGGCTGCGGCGCCTGCCTCGGCGGCTGCCCGGTCAGCGCAATCGCGGTGAAGGTGACGGAGGTCACTCATGTCTGAGGCAGCTGGCGCGAAGGCGGGCAGGCCCTATCACATTTCGAGCGCCGTGGTCGCCACCATGCCCGCAAGCACCGAGGCTGTGCTTGCAGCGCTCGAAGGAATGGAAAACGTCGAAATCCATGGTCACGGCGGCGGCAAGATCGTCGTCGTCATCGAGGGCGCAACTACCGGCGCACTCGGAGACTGCCTGACGCAGATCTCGCTCATCGACGGCGTGATCTCGGCGAACATGGTTTTCGAGCATGTCGAGATGGAAGAGGAAGGGCAGGGCCATGAGCGGTGAACTGACGCGGCGCGAGATATTGAAGGCCCATGCTGCCGGCATTGCCGCGGCCACGGCGGGCATTGCCCTTCCTGCGGCCGCCCAGCCGGTGCCGGGCGGCGTCAACGCGCTGGAGATCAAATGGTCGAAGGCGCCGTGCCGCTTCTGCGGCACGGGCTGCGGCGTGATGGTGGGGGTGAAGGAGGGGCAGGTGGTCGCCACCCACGGCGACATGCAGGCCGAGGTCAACCGCGGCCTCAACTGCATCAAGGGCTATTTCCTCTCCAAGATCATGTATGGCGAGGACCGGCTGAAGACACCGCTCCTGCGCAAGCGCGGCGGCGCCTATGCCAAGGACGGCGAATTTGAGCCCGTCAGCTGGGACGAGGCCTTCAACGTGATGGCCGAGCAGGCAAAGAAGGTGCTGAAGGAGAAGGGGCCGACGGCCGTCGGCATGTTCGGCTCCGGCCAATGGACGATCTTCGAGGGCTATGCGGCAACCAAGCTGATGCGGGCGGGCTTCCGCTCCAACAACCTCGACCCCAATGCCCGCCACTGCATGGCATCGGCCGCCGTCGCCTTCATGCGCACCTTCGGCATGGACGAGCCGATGGGCTGCTATGACGATTTCGAGAACGCCGACGCCTTCGTGCTCTGGGGCTCGAACATGGCGGAGATGCACCCTATCCTGTGGACCCGCGTCGCCGACCGGCGCCTCGGCCAGCCGCATGTGCGCGTCGCGGTGCTTTCGACCTTCACCCATCGCAGCATGGATCTGGCCGATATCCCCGTCGTCTTCAAGCCGGGCACCGACCTCGTCATCCTCAATTACATCGCCAACCACATCATCAAGACCAACCGCGTCAACGAGGACTTCGTCAACAAACACACGAAGTTTGCCCGAGGGGTCACCGACATCGGCTATGGCCTCAGACCCGACAATCCGGTCGAGGTCAACGCCGCCAACTCCAAGGATCCGGGCAAGACCGAGCCGATGGACTTCGAAGCGTTCAAGGAATTCGTTTCAGAGTACACGCTGGAAAAGACCGTCGAGATGACCGGCGTCGAGCCGGAATTCCTGGAACAGCTGGCCGAACTCTACGCCGACCCGAAGCGCAAGGTCATGTCGCTCTGGACCATGGGCTTCAACCAGCATGTACGCGGGGTGTGGGCCAACCAGATGGTCTACAACCTGCACCTTCTGACCGGCAAGATCTCCGAGCCCGGCAACAGCCCGTTCTCCTTGACCGGCCAGCCTTCCGCCTGCGGCACAGCGCGCGAGGTCGGCACCTTTGCCCACCGGCTGCCGGCCGACATGGTGGTGACCAACCCCGAGCACCGCAAGCATGCCGAGGAGATCTGGCGCGTCCCGCACGGCATCATCCCGGAAAAGCCCGGCTATCATGCCGTGCAGCAGGACCGGATGCTGAAGGACGGCAAGCTCAATTTCTACTGGGTGCAGGTCAACAACAATGTCCAGGCCGGGCCGAACACCGCCAACGAGACCTGGCAGGGCTATCGCAACCCGGACAATTTCATCGTCGTCTCCGACGCCTATCCGACGATCACGGCGATGAGCGCCGACCTGATCCTGCCTGCCGCCATGTGGGTGGAGAAGGAAGGCGCCTATGGCAATGCCGAGCGACGCACCCACGTCTGGCACCAGCTGGTGCAGGCGCCCGGAGAGGCGCGCTCTGACCTCTGGCAGATGGTGGAGTTTTCCAAGCGCTTCCTGACCGACGAGGTGTGGCCGAAGGAAATCCTCGATGCCAGCCCCGAATATCGTGGCAAGACGTTGTTCGACGTTCTCTTCAAGAACGGCGAGGTCGATCGCTATCCGCTGACCGACGTCAGCGCCGAATATGACAACAACGAAGCCAAGGATTTCGGCTTCTACATCCAGAAGGGAATGTTCGAGGAATACGCGGAATTCGGCCGCGGCCACGGCCATGATCTCGCGCCCTATGACACCTACCACGAAGTGCGGGGGCTGCGCTGGCCCGTCGTCAACGGCCAGGAGACACGCTGGCGCTACCGCGAGGGCTTCGATCCCTATGTGAAGCCGGGCGAGGGCGTGAAGTTCTACGGCAACAAGGACGGCAAGGCGGTGATCCTCGCCGTTCCCTATGAGCCGCCGGCCGAATCCCCCGACGATGAATACGACACCTGGCTGGTCACCGGCCGCGTGCTCGAACATTGGCATTCGGGCTCGATGACCATGCGGGTGCCGGAGCTCTACAAGGCGTTTCCGGGTGCTCGCGTCTTCATGAATGCCGAGGACGCCCGCAAGCGCGGCATCAACCAGGGCATGGAAGTGCGCATCGTCTCGCGCCGCGGCGAAATCCGTTCGCGCGTCGACATCCGCGGCCGCAACCGCATGCCGCCGGGCGTCATCTTCGTTCCCTGGTTCGACGCCAGCCAGCTGATCAACAAGGTTACGCTCGACGCCACCGATCCCATCTCCAAACAGACGGATTTTAAAAAATGCGCGGTCAAGATCGTTCCCGTTACGCTCTAGAGCGTTTGCGCAGCTTTAAAGGAAGCTTCCTGAAGCGCCCCGCATGGATGGCTATTGCCGCCGGCCTCCTGGTGTTCGTCACCACGGCCGCGGTGGCTCAAGTTGCCGAAAAGCTGGTGCCGCAGCTCGAAGGCCCGACGCCGCAGATGGCGACGGGGGCGGCCGCACCGCTGCCGAAATGGGTGGTCGACGACAAGCGCAAGATGCGCGCCTATCCCGACCAGCCGCCGGTGATCCCGCATTCGATCGAGGGCTATGAACTCTCGGTCAATGCCAACCGCTGCCTCTCCTGCCACAAGCGCGAATTCACCCAGGATTCCGGCGCGCCGATGATCAGCGTCACCCACTACATGACGCGCGACGGCCAGATGATCGCCGACGTGTCGCCGCGGCGCTACTTCTGCACCGCCTGCCACGTGCCGCAGGCCGACACCAGCCCGCTGGTGCCGAGCAATTTCAAGGATATGAGCGAGTTGGGCTTCAAGCCGGCCGGAAGCGAGTGACGACATGATCGCACGGATCAGGAAAATCATCCTCTGGGCCTGGGGCATCATGACGACGCCGGCCGGCACGCTCGGCTTAGGCTTCCTCACGCTCGGCGGCTTCATCGGCGGCGTGATGTTCTGGGGCGCCTTCAACACGGCGCTGGAGATCACCAACACCGAGAAGTTCTGCACCTCGTGTCACGAGATGCACGACAACGTCTACCAGGAACTGACGCGCACCATCCACTTCTCCAACCGCTCGGGCGTGCGCGCCAGCTGCCCGGACTGCCATGTGCCGCACGAATGGACCGACAAGATCGCCCGCAAGATGCAGGCGTCGAAGGAGGTCTGGGGCAAGATCTTCGGCACGATCAATACGCGCTCGAAATTCCTCGAAAAACGCCTGGAACTGGCGCAGCACGAATGGGCGCGCATGAAGGCCAATGACAGCCTGGAATGCCGCAACTGCCATTCGTCCGTTGCCATGGACCTGCAGAAGCAGACGCAGCGCGCCGCCGAGATCCACACCCGCTACCTGCTTTCCGGCAAGGCAACCTGCATCGACTGCCACAAGGGCATCGCACATGAACTGCCCAACATGGAAGGCATCGATCCCGGCTGGAAGATGCCGCCGGAGCTGGAAGGCAAGAGGATGGCGGGCCAGACGCCGATCGACGATCTGAGGCAGGCGTTGGCGGAGTTGCATAGGCAATAGAGCGGCTGCGGTGCCGGCGGTTGATCTGGGCCGTCGCATCTCCCGGCAAGGCGATGTCGGGGATTTCGCCTGCGCGGGACTAAAAGAGCCGCATCGCGCCCTTGCCGGATTTACGGTAGCCTCCTTGCATGAAGCTCCGATTTGTCGGCTATGCGCTCGCTTTCGTTCTGGTCGTCGTGGCGGCCGGCTATGCCGCCTTCGCGTTCAGCCCCTGGCCGTCGGTTCTCGTCATTCGCAACGCCTTCGACAAGGATGCGGTTGCGCGCAATCGCGCCCTGGAAAAGCATGCTCCGCCGGGGGTGACGGTGCTTCGGGACGAGCGCTATGGCGATGGCGCGAGCGGGCTTCTTGATGTCTACCAACCCGCCGGCACCGGCGCGCTGCCGACCATCGTCTGGGTGCATGGCGGGGCGTTCGTGGCAGGGGACCGGGCGGATGTGGCGGGTTATCTTCGCATCCTTTCGGCGCGCGGCTACACGACGGTTGCCGTCGGCTATCCGCTGGCGCCTTCAACCCGCTATCCGGCGCCGGTCGTCGAGGTCAACCGGGCATTGGCATTTCTGGTTGCCAATGCCGAACGGCTGCGCATCGACCCGGACCGGATCTTTCTTGCAGGCGATTCCGCCGGCGCGCAGATCGCCGCACAGACGGCAGCGATCGTCAGTGATGCGGGCTACGCCGAAAGCGTCGGCATCGTTGCGGCAGTGCCGCGGTCTGCGCTTGCCGGTGTCGTGCTCTTTTGCGGCGTCTACGACCTTGGCGGCATGAATACGCAAGGGGAATTCGGCGGATTCCTGAAGACGGTCCTCTGGTCCTATTTCGGGCTCAAGCAACTGAGCGACGATCCGCGGCTTGCAGCTTTTTCCGTGCGCAACCACGTCACGGGCGCCTTCCCGCCGACCTTTCTTTCAGTCGGCAATGCCGACCCTCTGGCGCCGCAGACGCGCGCACTTGCCGAGGCGCTCCGGACGGCGGGAGCGCAGGTCGATCAATTGACTTTCCCGGACGATTTCCAGCCGCCGCTCAACCACGAATACCAGTTCGATCTCGATACCCAGGCCGGTGCCATGGCGCTGGAAAGGCTGTCGGCCTTTCTTGCGGAAAGGGCGCGCCGCTGAGCGGGAGCAGCCGTCATCACGCCCTTGAAGACGGGGCGCTGTCGATTCTCGCGAAAAAAATCAAAGCCCCCTGTCGGCACCGTCGTTTCCCGTTCGTCATTTGGGCAAGGAGGCCGAAACGGCTTCCTCCACCGGAGCGGGATAGGAAAAAAGTCCGCGTGGGTCTGGCGCCCGCAACCTGCTCTACCTATTTGGGTTTCACCACGCCGGTACCCCCAGAGGTCACGAGGACCGGGGCCGGCGTGACAGAGGAGAGTAGATAATGCGCGTAGTGGTTTTTGTGAAGGCGACCGAGGATAGCGAAGCAGGCAAGATGCCTTCGACCGAGCTTTTGGAAGCGATGGGCAAGTTCAACGAGGAGCTGGTCAATGCCGGCATCATGCAGGCCGGCGAAGGCCTGCATCCGTCCTCGCGCGGCGCCCGCGTCGCCTTTAACGGGGCAAGCCGCGTCGTCATCGACGGGCCGTTCGCCGAGACCAAGGAATTGGTCGCCGGCTTCTGGATCTGGAACGTCAAGGACATGGACGAGGCGATCGCCTGGGTGAAGCGTTGCCCGAACCCGATGCCGGGCCCGAGCGAAATCGAAATCCGCCCGGTCTTCGAAGCCGCCGATTTCGGCGACGCGCTGACCCCCGAGATCGCCGCCCAGGACGAGCGCCTGCGCGAGAAGCTCGCCAACCAGTAAGGGCTCTTTGCCGAACCTTGGGGGGGGCTTGCCGCTTGGGTTTAACCCGTAGACTAACCCTGCTTGCCCCTCTCTTCGGGTTAAACCCGAGGACTCGCCCTGCTTGCCTCTCACCCTAACCCTCTCCCCGCTAGCGGGGAGAGGGGACGAACCCGGTTCGCGGCGTCTGCAAACGCGGCCGCAGTCAGGGGTCAACGGGGTTTAGTCGGCCGCAAACCAATAGCCGGAGTGAAACTGAGGCGCTTGCTGTCGCGGCGAGCGCGCGCCACGCGTGTCCTTCTCCCCGCGTGCGGTGAGAAGGTGGCCGGCAGGCCGGATGAGGGGCAAGCCCTCACCGGGTGGATGAGGGCAAGCCCTCCAAGGGCAGATGAAGGCAGCTTCAAGGTTTCAGCGGTGAATGGGGAGAACGTAGCCCTGGGATGCGCTGCCCAGTGCGGACCAAGCCGCCGTCAGCGATCCGCTCCGTCCGTTTCCCGTAGAGATTGTATTAACCATGTTCGGTTACCTATCTTTGAGGGGTTTCAACCGGAGTGGGGCAATGGTCAGGGCGAGCGGCTTCGTCATTTTTCTTCTTTCAAGCGTTCAGTTCGCGGTCGCCGCCGATATCGATGCGCCGCTGGTCGGGACTGAGGACGCCTACGAAGTGCCGGTGGAGCAACCTTATGGCGGCGTCGCCGGCTATATCGAAGGCTCCTATGGCTCAGCGGTCGATACACCCGGCGATATCGATGCGGATGCCTGGGATCTGCGCGGGGCCATCAACATCGATGCCGGCGCCGGCATGAACCTGCAGGTCGATCTCGGCTACACGCGCGCCTCCTACGAGGACGTCGATGCCGACAGCTATGACGGCGCGCTGCACGGCTATTACCGCAACCATCTCTTCGCGGCCGGCGCCTTCCTGCAGGGTGCGCGCCTCGACCCTGGCATCGGCGTCGACCTCAACGACTATATGGGCGGTGTCGAATTGGCGTATTTCATGGATACCTGGACGCTGCACGGCGCGTTCGGCTATGGCCAGGCAAGCGTGGAAGACTTCGACGACATCGACGCCAACCACTATATGGGCGCACTCGGCACCCGTATTTACGCGACCGACAACCTGCGCTTCGACGTCGATGGCTCGCTCCACCGCATCACCGAGGACGACGTCGACTACGATCTGCGCAGCCTGAAGCTGACGGCGAACTACCGTCTGGACGTCGTGCCCGTGACGCTCTTTGCCGGCTACAAATATACCAACGAGGAGCTTTCGGGCCTCGGCGCGTCGGTCTCCGGCGACACGAGCACCATCTTCGGCGGCTTGCGCTTCTCCTACGGTTCCGCCACGCTCAAGGAAGAAGAGCGCCTCGGCCCGGTCTGGTCCAGCAACCGCCTGTCGTTCTGATCGGCTCCCTGGCCATTGTAGTGATCCTGCCGCCCTGCCATGCGGGGCGGCGGTCGGCGTTCAACCGGGTAAATGAACGGCCAGCAGGTCGAGACCGGTCTTCGGCTTGCGGACCCGGACGGTCAGGCACGTGGACGAGGCCTCGGCGACGCGCTGCCCGAACCCGATGCCGACCCAAGCAAAATCGAACTCCGCCCGGTCTTCGGCGCCGCCGTTTCGGCGACCTGACGGCCAGTCGCGGCCCGGTATGGCGGCTCAACGTGAAGTTCAGCGCCCCGCAATGTCTGGTAGTATTGTTTGGCGCGTGCTAACCTTCGCCCGCCATGAAGGCAAGAGGGAGGTAGACATGGACATGACACGTCGTGCCGTTGCTTTGGGAGGCGCTGGCCTGCTTACAACGGTTTCCTTCATTCAAGCGAACGCTCTGGAATCTCCGCTCATCGATCCCATTGAAGCGGCTGATGATTTTTGGCTGGCGGTGGAGGCCTATATCTACGGCTATCCGCTGGTGACGACGGAAATGACGCGGCGCGTCGTCACCAATGTCGAGAAGCCTGTCGGCACCAAGGGGCCGATGGGCCACATCATCAAGCTTCGCGAATATCCGAACGCATCCTTCAAGGATGTCACCGCACCGAATGCCGACACGCTTTACACGACCGCCTTCGTCGACGTGGGCAAGGAACCCTGGGTGCTGTCGATCCCGGACATGAAGGATCGCTACTTCCTGTTTCCGATGCTCGACGGCTGGACGACGGTGTTCCAGGTGCCGGGCAAGCGCACGACCGGCGGTGGGGCACAGTCCTACGCGATCACCGGCCCCGGCTGGCAGGGCAGCCTTCCGGAAGGCGTGACCGAGTACAAGTCGCCGACCAGCATCGTCTGGATCCTCGGCCGCATCTATTGCGACGGCTCGCCGGAGGACTATGCAGCCGTTCACGCGCTGCAGGACGAGTGCAAGCTTTCGCCGCTCAGTTCTTATGGCAAGGACTGGACGCCACCGCCCGGCAAGGTCGACCCAGATATCGACATGAAGACGGCGGTGCGCGAGCAGGTCAACCGAATGGACGCAGTCGAGTATTTCACGCTGCTGTGCGAACTGATGAAGACCAACCCGCCGACCGCTGCGGATGCGGAAGCGATCGCCAAGTTCGCCGAGATCGGCATCGTGCCGGGTCAGGATTTCGACAAGAGCAAGCTCGACGCCGCCTTCGTCTCACGCATTCCGGTGACCGCGTTTCATCGCATCATGCTGCATTTCAAGTTCAGCGACGGTGATATCCAGGACATCAACGGCTGGGGCTTTACGACCAAGACTGGCATCTACGGCACGGGCTATCTGCAGCGCGCGCTGATAACGGCGATCGGGCTCGGCGCCAATCGCCCGCAGGATGCGATCTATCCGACGTCGCTGAAATCGAAGGACGGCCTTTTCTCCCGCGCCTATAACGGCGCCAACAAATACGTCATTACCTTCCCGAAGGGGCAATTGCCGCCGGTGCGCGGTTTCTGGTCGATCACCATGTATGACCAGAACTACTTCTTCGTCGACAATCCGCTCAACCGCTATTCGATCAGTGCGCGCGTGGGCCTCAAGGCAAATCCGGACGGATCGACGGAGATCCATGTCCAGAATGAATCACCCGGCAAGGACCTGGAGTCCAACTGGCTGCCGGCGCCGAAGGGCAAGTTCATCCTGATGATGCGGCTCTATTGGCCCGACGACAGCCCGCCCTCCATTCTCGACGGCTCCTGGGGGATCCCGGCGGTCAAGAAGGCGGGGTGACATCTGCGACCTGCCTGGCGCCTTCGCGCGAAGGCGCCAGGACTTCAGCGCCACACGTCCTGCCAGAAGCGCAAGGGTCGCTGTAGCGCTTTGAATTGCTGCATGTTTTGTCCCTTAACCAGGTACGATCAAAGGAAACATGCAGTCGCGATCAGGCCGCGGATCCGCGCTTGGGCAGGACGAGGTCGCCGACCGAGTAGGTGTGAAACTCGCTCATTGAGACCGCATCCAGCTTGCGGAACTTCTCCACGAACACCGGATCCGAAAAGAATTCGTCGACACTCCCGGTTCCCTGGATCGCCTCTACATTGACGACCGTCTGTCCGTCCGTGCTCTTCGCCAGGGTGCTCCACAGAAACCCTTCCTTCCGTTCGGCGACGTAGTGCACGACATCCTGGATGATTGCGAAGGCTTCCTCCTGCTTGCCGGTGTGGGCGTGGATGACGTTGACGACAAAGGTGGTCGGGGCGGGGGACGCTGTGAACGTGGGGGTAAGGCTCGTATTCATGGGGCTCTCCGTTTGAACATCGCAGTGCATCGGCTGCGACGACATCTGGATATCGGGGGAGAAATAGCGGATAAACGAGCGTGTATTCTGATCACTTCGGAAAACAATTCCGCAATCGGCAGATGATGGACAAGCTCGGAACGCTCAGCATTTTCATTCAGGTCGCCGAGGCCGGCAGCTTCGTGGCCGCCGGTCACCGCCTGGGCCTTTCGGGGTCTGCGGTCGGCAAGGCCATCGCGCGGCTCGAAGACGAAATGGGCGTGCGTCTCTTCAACAGGTCGACGAGAAGCATGGCGCTGACCGAGGACGGGAGCTTCTTTCTCGACACCTGCCGCCGCATCCAGTCCGAATTCGAAACGGCCCAGGCGCAGCTGTCGCGGTCGCACGCGACACCGCGCGGGCAGCTTCGCGTCAGCCTGCCTTTGGCCGGCATGCTCCTGATGCCGACCATTTCGGATTTCATGAGGGCCCACCCGTTGATCAACCTCGACCTCGATTTCACGGATCGGCTGGTCGACGTTATCGAGGAGGGTTTCGATGCCGTCATCCGAACAGGCGAGATCAAGGATACGCGCCTCATGAGCCGCAAGCTCGGGACGTTCCGGCACAGGATCGTCGCGGCGCCGGAGTATCTCGCTGCGCATGGTCGACCGAAGGTACCGGAGGACCTGCTCGGGCATCGCTGCCTTCATCACCGCTATGCGAACTCCGGCCGCCTCGAGCCGTGGCCGCTCGTACGTGACGGACGGGAGGTTAAGCTCGATCTGCCCGTGACCACGGTTGCGAGCACGCTCGAGCCCTTGATCTTCCTGGCGGAGCGATCCTTCGGCATCACCTGTCTGCCGCCGTTCGCCGTGTCACCGGAACTGGCGGAAGGCAAGCTGGTATCGCTGCTGGAGGATTACCTCCGCGAAACGGGCACGTTCCGCGTCCTGTGGCCGACCAATCGATATCTCTCGCCAAAGGTCCGCGCCTTCGTCGACTTTATGGCCGCGAACCTGTTTGCCGAATAATGCCGGGCACGGCCGGCGCCTTCGTATAATTGCGGCCGTTGCTAAAGCGCGACAAATGGCAGAAGCTCCGCCCATGCCCTTCGGGCCATGCGAGCCGGAGCCGATGCCGACCATGACTGAAGCCACCACCATCCAGCCGACCCGGAGCGGCGATGCCAGGATCTGCCGTGGGTGCTGGGACCAGATGCATGTGCCGATCCCGATCCGCGGGGCTTTGGCGCTGCCGTTTCGTGCCTTCGGCATCACCCGCAGCAAGATGAACCCGAACATCTGCACCATCTGCGAGCGCTCCTTCCGTTACGTGAAGAAGCAGAGTCACGTCGCGGCAAGTGCGACCATTCTCTTTGCCGATATCCGCGGCTTCACGCATCTGTCCGAGCAGATCGAGCGGGTCAGGCTCAGCCAGATCGTCAGCCTGTTTCAGGATCGCTGTGCTCAAGCGATCTGGGCGCATGACGGCATCGTCAACAAGACGATGGGCGACGGGCTGATGGCGATCTTCAATTTTCCGATCGTCAGGAAGGGTCACGCGGAAGCGGCGATCCTGGCGGCGCTCGATATCCAGCGGCATTGCGCAAAAGCCCTTGGCAGCCTGCAGCTCGACGATCTCAAGGGCCAGCCGCTCGGCGTCGGTGTCGGCATTCATTCGGGCGATGTCGAGATCGGCGAGTTCTCGAGCTTCCGCAGCGATTTCACCGCGATCGGCGGCACGGTCAACCTGGCGTCGCGGCTCGAATCCCAGGCGCAGGCAGGCGAGATCCTGATCTCATCCGAAACCGCCGCTCAGGCCGGGGCATCGGTGGCGGGTGCCGCGCAGCGGCTCCTGACGTTGAAAGGCCTCGACCAGCCGGTCGAGGCGCGGGTGATCGTGAAGCGCGACTGAGGCTCAGTCGACCCGCCTGACGCCGGTGGCGACAAGGCCCCATTTCCAGCCGCGTCCGCTGATCACTACGCGATCGCGCGGCCAAAGGCTGTCGCGCAGTTTGGAAGTGTCAGCGCAGGCCTGGCCGCTTGTGGCCGTGTGCCTGCGCCGAAGCCGTCTTCCAGGCGGATCTAGAACCAGAGATCGCGCACGAAATTGGGGGAGGGTGAGGGGCGGTTTTTTTCGAGCGCGGAAATCCGGAGCGGTGCGCCCTTGTCGGCAGAGCGCATTGCCGCAAGATTGCGGCCAACTGCCAGGTGATGGCGCATTCAATCCGCGACGAGAATATTTGGCTCCGGCGTGCCCGACCATTGAAACGTGATGGTGCGGCCCTGGCGGATGTTCTGAATGACCGAAGGCCTGATGACGGCGAGGCATTCGCCTTCAGGATCGCGGGCCGAGGGGTAGATCAGGCCATTGCCGCCTTCAGCCAGAATGGTGGCGGCGAGCGCCTGGCCGGCGGGGTAGGCGCGGGCCGTATCCGGATCGAGATAGGTGGCACCCTCTTCGCCGCGCACGTCGTGGAAGCGGCAGGTAAAGCCGGCGATCAGCTCGCGGTAGCGGCCGATGTCGACAAAGCTGCCGGCTTCGCGCAGCGCCCGGGTGCGGTGATAGACGATCTCCGCCTGACAGGTTTCAAGCGCGCGCGGGCCGAAGGCACAGTACCAGGCGCCGCGCTCCTCGCCGTTGAAGCGGTTGCCCGGCGGGCGGGCATGGCAGAAGGCGGCGTTGATCAGCGACCAGCCATAGCCGAAGGTCTCGTTGAGGAGTTCGGCCGGGTCGACGCCGGCGGGAAGGGCAAGCGGGCTCAGCCGCGCCGAGGTCATCGCTTCCAGCCGGTTGAGGATCTCGATCTCATCGTCGTCATCGGCAAGCGGCTTGACCGCCGGCTCGTCGATATAGGCGGTCGAGATCAGCCGGACGGTCGCCGGATCGTTGAAATCGATCTCAGGGATCATAGGCCGCCGCGCAGTCCGTCGAGGTAGCGCCGCACCTTCAGCATCACAGGAATGCCGCCCTCGATCATCAGATCGACCGGCGAGCGGCCGGAAAACAGCGGTCCGGTGTTGGCGGCTTTTGGCCACTGATAGGTGAGCGGCCCGTTGAAGAACAGCCGCAAGCCCTTGAAGATGCCGACGATCAGGCTGGCACGCATGCGCTTGTCCTGGTCGAGCCTGCCCTTGAAGTCGCCGGCCTTCATCCGGTTCCAGGTGGCGATCGGCACATCGAAGAGCTGGGCGGCTTCCTTGTTGGTGAGGTTCCAGAGCTCGCAGGCCTTCACCACCGCCTTGACGATGACAGCCTCCTCCTGCCGGGCAGTCTCCCGGTCAGTCGCGAGAACCGGTTGCGCGCTTGCCACTTCGCTCTCCTATGCGATGCAAATTTGTATCATATGATATAAATGGACCGCATGAGCGAGAAGTCAAGGGCAGGGCGTGTCGTCCTTGCCCCTGACACGAATGGCTGCAGTTGATCTGCGCGGCTATTTCAGGACGACGACGGCTTCGACCTCGAAGAGCATCGGGTCGATGGCGAGCTTGGGCACCGGCACCAGCGTCTGTGCCGGCAGTGCCGCGCCGAACATCTCCTTGACGTTGCGGGTCAGCACCTCAAGCTTGGACATGTCGTGGTCGACCACGAAGACCGTGAGCTTGGCAACCTGGTCCGGCCTGGCGCCGAGCCCATCGAGTGCGGCGCCGAGATTGGCATAGGCCTGTTTGACCTGGACGGCGAAATCGGGCGACAGGGCCCCGGTCGCGTCCTGGCCGCCCTGGCCGGAGATATAGGCCACCCGTGCGCCTGAGGGTACAATCACTGCGGTGCTGTAGCCGTTGGGGGTGGGGTCGTAGAGGTGCGGCGGATTGACGATGGTGAGCTTGGGATCGCTCTCGGTTGCCGTCGCGGGTGTAAATACCTTCATGGTCATGATGATCAGTCCTCCTGAAATGAGATGCTTGATGGCGCGCGACATGATTGTTCCTTCCTGGCTGGGTCGCGCACGACGCCTTCCCGGCCGGCCGGATCGACCGTCAGCGCATCGCCCGTAGAATTGACTCGTACAATGTACGAGAAAATGGCATCGTACGGTGTATGAGTCAATTGCCCGGCATCGACATTCCGTGAATGTCGGCCTAAACCGATGGCATCATCAGCAGGGAAGGCGCATGGCAGCCAAACGCAGTGGTGCTCAGAACAGACGGCCGCAACGGGATGATGTGTCGTCCCCGTCGGGGGCGGAACCGCGCGGCGAGCCGCCGCTCTCGCTGGAGCGGATCGTGGCGACCGCGGTCGAGCTCTTGGATGCCGAAGGGCTCGGCGGATTGAAGATGCGCCGGCTCGCCGACCGCCTCGGCGCGGGCGCCATGAGCCTTTATTGGCATGTCGACAACAAGGAAGAGGTCCTCGACCTGGCGCTCGACACGGTGCTGGAGTACCGCCGCTCGCCTGATGTCGGTGAGCCTGAGGACTGGCGCGGGCAGGTGATCCATCTGCTCCTCGACTGGCGCGCTGCCATGCTTCGCCATCCGTGGTCGGCCGCGCTTTTGCCGCGCCGCGCGCTCGGCCCGAACATGCTTGTTCGTCTGGAACTGCTGGGCAGGGCCCTCTCTTCGGCCGGTGTCGCCGACGCAGACTTGAACGGCGCGATCTGGTCGCTTTGGAACCATGTGATCGGTGCAACCATCACCCGGGCGAAATTCGATCTGACGGATGACGACCAGGCCGCCGCACAGATGCGCCTTGCCGGTCTCAGCGAGCGTTACCCGACGATCGAGCGCTCCCGCCTGCTTCTCGACAATGACTGGGACGGGACCTTCACGAAGGGCCTGGACTTCCTGCTCGATGGCCTCACGGCAAATCGATGAACATTGCCTTCGGCCGGGAGATGGGACGGCTTTGGCGGCTAGGTATGAATGGGTATAGGTAGTCGGCGATCATGCTGAGGACTACGCTCCGCAGACATTCCGCTTTGGCACGAGGCGGAAATTTCCGGAGGAATATCCCATGCAGGATGACGATTGCTGCACGTCGCATCGACGCACCTTTCTCAAGACCTTTGCCGGCCTGACGGCGGCATCCGCGCTCGCTGCGGCCGGCGCATCGACCGCCCGGGCCGCCACGCCCGGCGCCTATGCCGATCCCGCCAGCCCGGCGCTCGAGAAGGGCAACATGAAGCTCGACCCTTCGCGGGCAGCGCTGGTCGTGATCGACCCCCAGATCGACTTCATGAGCCCTGAGGGCAAGGCCTGGCCGGTTGTTGGCGAGAGCGTGACCGAACACAATGTCGTTGCAAACCTTGGGCGATTGTTTCAGGCCGCAAAGGCCAATGGCATGGTGGTCGCGATCTCGCCGCACCACTATTACAGCTGGGATCACGATTGGAAGGTCCAGGGGCCGCTCGAAGTGTTCCAGCACCAGGTCGGGATATTCGACCGAAAGGGACCCTATACGACGGACGGATTCAGAGGGTCGGGCGCGGACTTCCTGCCGGAGTTCAAGCCATATATCGAGGATGGCAAGACGATCATTTGCTCGCCGCACAAGCTCTACGGTCCGCAGGCCAACGACCTGCCGCTCCAGTTGCGCAAACAGCGCGTCGACCAGATCATCCTTGCCGGCATGCTCGCCAACATGTGCGTGGAATCGCATCTGCGCGAATTCCTCGAACAGGGATTCGAGGTGGCGGTGGTGCGCGATGCCGTTGCCGCACCGAAACTGCCCGAAGGCGATGGCTACCTGGCGGCGCTGATCAACTTCCGCTACATGGCAAACGGCCTGTGGACGACGGACGAAACCGTCGGGATGCTGCAGAGCTAGGATTTCGAACGCCCGTGGCTGACGCTTCAGCTGCAAGAAGGGCGATCGCCTGGACAGGCGATCGCCGCAACCGTCAAAGATGCGCACCCAGCAGCGACAGGTCTGCCTCGCCGAGCCGGTCCCTGGCGGTCCAGAGCTGGTGCCAATAGGGGTAGAGGACTGGCGGCAGGCTGATGGCGTCGAGCAGTTCCTTTTCCTCGTCGGAGAGCTTCAGATTGGCGGCGGAAAGATTGTCGGAAAATTGCGCCTCGGTGCGGCCGCCGATGATGACGGAAGTCACACCCTTGCGGCCGATCAGCCAGGCAAGCGCCACTTGCGCCGTGGACACGCCGCGCTCGCCGGATATGGCAACCAGCATGTCGACGATCTTCCACAGCCGCTCCTCGTCGCGGATCGGCGGCTCCTTCCAGCCGGCAAGCTGGCGGGTACCATCGGGCGTCTCGTCGCGCCGGTGCTTGCCGGAGAGAAGTCCGCCGGCAAGCGGGCTCCAGACGAGCACGCCGAGCCCCTGGTCGATCGCAATCGGCATCAGTTCGTATTCGGCCTCGCGCGCCTCGAGCGTGTAGTGGATCTGCTGGCTGACAAAACGCTGGCGGCCTTCGAGCGCGCTGATGCCGAGCGCCTTCATGATGTGCCAGCCGGAATAGTTGGAGCAGCCGATGTAGCGGACCTTGCCGCTTCGAACCAGGCTGTCGAGCGCCTCCATGGTCTCTTCAAGCGGTGTCAGGCCGTCCCATTCATGCACCTGGTAGAGGTCGATCACGTCGGTCTTCAGCCGCTTCAGGCTTGCCTCGCAGGCGGCGATCAGGTGTTGGCGCGACAGGCCGCCGTCATTGGGGCCCGGTCCCATGGAAAACCGCGCCTTGGTGGCGACGAGCACGCCGTTCTTGCGCTTGCCGCCGAGCACCTCGCCGATGATCTCCTCGCAGGCGCCGGTCGAATAGATGTCGGCCGTGTCGATCAGGTTGACGCCGGCGTCGAGGCAGAGATCGACATAGCGGCGGGCGTCCTTGAGGCCGACATTGCCGACCTCGGCGAACTTGCCGCGGCCGCCGATCGTCATCGTGCCCATGGTGATCACAGAGATTTTCAGGCCGGAGCGGCCGAGCAGCCGGTATTCCATGGTCTCGCGTCCTTTGCTTTCGCGTGTGGATCAGCCGTGGCGGCACAGGTCTCGCGTGAAGCGGAGACGCCGCTTCAGACAAAGTAGCGGCAAGGGCCGTTGGCGCAAGGTTCGGCGTCTCGCTCGGTCCGGCATTCGGATGACGCCGATGCAACCCAGCGATTTGTCAGGGCTGGCTTGAACAGGTCGAAGTGGTATCGTTCGGTCCGAGAGACGAGGGGAATCACTTTCATGGTCTACGCGAAACGCTTGGCTTGCGCGTCGGCTGTTGCTGCCGGCCTGACCCTGGCGATCGCACCGTCGGCGGCCAAGGCCGCCGAAAACGGCGCCGGCTTCTATCTGCTGGGTGCCCGCGGTCCGCTGGCCGGCCTGCTCGCGCCGCCCGGAACCTACTTCCAGAACGACAACTACTTTTATGTCGGTGAGCTCAAGGGCAACAAGCAGCTTCCGCTCGGCGGCCAGATCGTCGGCGAAGTCGACGCGACGCTCGTCGGCGTTTTCGGCACCGGGCTCTGGGTCATGCCCGAGGAGGTGCTCGGCGGCAATCTCGGCTTTACCGCGGTCGTGCCCTTCGGCGGGCCCAATGTCGATGTGACGCTGTCTGCGCCACGCGCCGGTCGATCGGCGTCGGCCAGCGACTCCGTTTTCACCATCGGCGACCCGGTGGTCGGCGCCACGCTCGGCTGGCATGAGGGCGATTTCCACTGGACGGCGAACGCCACCGTCAACGTGCCGATCGGCGACTACCGGAAGGGCGAGCTTGCCAATATTTCCTTCAACCGCTGGGCCGGCGACCTGACCTTTGCCGGCACCTGGTTCCGGCCCGAAACCGGGCTTGATCTCTCGGGCGCCGTGGGCTTCACCTTCAACGGCGAAAACCCGGCGACCGACTATCGCACGGGTACGGAATTCCACGCGGAATGGGCGGTGACCCAGCACTTCAGCCCGCAGTTTTCCGCCGGTGTTGCCGGCTACTTCTACCAGCAGGTGACCGGCGACAGCGGCCCCGGCGCAAGTCTTGGTGACTTCAAGGGCCGCATCGCCGCCATCGGCGGCACCATGGGCTACAATTTCAAGGTGGCCGAAACGCCGGTTTCGCTGACGCTCAAGGTCTTCCAGGAATTTGCCGCCAAGAACCGGCCGGAGGGCACCGCCGGCTTCGTCACCATCGCCTTCCCGATCGGCACGCCACCGGCGGCGGTGCAGTAGGGTTCGCCCGGCGCAGTCGCTCATTTGCGCGGGATGTGCCCCTCATCCGCGCGGTGAGGAGCGGAGCGCCCCTCATCCCGCTGCCGGCACCTTCTTGCAAGCGGGGAGAAGGGACGTGTGGCGGCCGCTCGCGTTCACGGCGATCTCATCCAATCCCGCAGTTTTGGCATTCGATGCTTGAGCGAAACTTCGGCATCGGACGTGTTATGACAGCGCGATCCGGTCTCGTTCCCTCTCCCCGCGTGCGGGGAGAGGGTTAGGGTGAGGGGCAATTTTGCGCCTCGGTCGGATGGCGGCGTTCAAGCACGCGAGAACACTTGCCAATCCGATTCACCAGGGCGCTCGATCGCCTTGTTCCGGCTGAGAAAAGCGTCGCCGCCTACATCTCGAAAAACCGCTCGGGCATCAGGCTCCGGTAGGGGAACATGTGGAAATAGGGCCGCGCCTCGGCCAGCACCCGGCGCACCGACGGGCGCTGAAGCAGGCGCTCGAAATAGGCGGCCAGATGCGGGTGCGTCTCGTCGAAGGGCTCGACGATGCCGGCGTAAAAGAGAGCCGGCGTGGCGGCGCAATCGGCAAGGCTGAAACTGTCGCCGGCGGCGAATGGCTGGGTGGCGAAGTGGTCATCGGCCATGCGGTAGGCGACGGCCAGATTGGCGCGGGCATCGGCAACACCGCGATGGTCGTTTTCACCCGATGGCCTCAGCGTATCGGTGACGATCTTCTGCATTGGCACGTGGATGTAGAGATCGAAAAAGCGATCCCAGAGCCTGGCCTTCAGCGCCTTGTCCCCGTCTTCCGGGATCAGCCTCACTTTGCCGGGATAGTGGCGGTCGAGGTATTCGATGATGATGGAGGTTTCCGGCATCACCACGTCGCGGCCGCTGTCGGTCAGGACCGGCATCTTGCCGACCGGCCAGAGGGCCGAAAAACGGGCGGCTTCCTCGGGATCCAGCAGGTCGACCAGGCTGCTCTTGAACGGTGTGTCGTTCTCGTAAAGCGCGATCAGCACCTTGTGGCAGAACGAAGCGAGCGGATGCTGGTAAAGCGTAAGCGACATGCAGATGATCTCCGGTGCTGGTGGCCTGAAGCTGCGCGCGTCCTGATTGCCCGCCCGATAGCCTGCCTGAGACAGGGCGGGTCGGCTCGATGTTTGATCCGCGTGATCGTCGCAAGACTGCTCTATTTTTGCAATCAGAATCTTGGGCGCCGGGACCGACCTCAATGGCGAGGTCGCCCGACCTGCACGGCGTCCCGCCAGCCAATCTCGGCCGATTTGACGCAAAAACTGCCAACACTTGCGCTCATTCCGGCTTGAGCACCATTGAAAGCGCAAAAGCTGCCCTAGAATTAATAGAACAAGGGCGTCGCAACGCTCGGCGCCCGTCGTCATCGCGACAGGGGAGGATTGCCGATGCGCTGCTTCACGGTACTTGGGCCCTCACAGACCGGAAAAACCACGCTGGTAGACAAGCTGGCCGGTCTGGAGGGGGCCTCCAGAAAAGCTGCTTCACCCTATGGACTGAACCTGACGGAATTCGAATTCGGCGGCGAACCCTGGTGTGCGCTCGACGCGCCCGGAGGTACCGAGGCGCTTGGCCATGCGCAGCATGCGCTGATTGCCAGCGACGCCTGCGTGCTGTGCGTTTCGCCGGCGCCGGAAGAGGCGGTGCTTGCCGCGCCCTACCTGAAAGCGATCGAGGCCTCGGGCACGCCCTGCATTCTTTTCATCAACCGCATGGACGAGCCGCGCGGGCGGCTGCGCGACGTGATCGCTGCTCTCCAGGACTATTCCGGCCACATGCTGCTGATGCGCCAGGTGCCGATCCGCGAAGGCGACAAGATCGTCGGTACCTGCGACCTGATCTCCGAGCGCGCCTGGCGCTACCGCGAGGGACAGACCTCGGCGCTGATCGAGATCCCCGATACCACCATGGAGCGGGAGAAGGAGGCGCGCACCGAACTGCTCGAACATTTCTCCGAATTTGACGATTGGCTGCTCGGCGAATTGATCGAGGACCGGCTGCCCGCGAGCGACACGATCTATGCGATCTCCTCGCGGCTGCTGAAAGAAAACCGCATCATCCCGGTGCTGGTCGGTTCGGCGAGCCACGCCAACGGAATTCTGAGGCTGATGAAGGCGCTGCGCCACGAGGCGCCAAGCGTCGATGCGCTTCGACAACGACTGGGGGCAGCCGGCGCAATCGCCGAGAGCGCGCTTTCGGCCGTCAGCTTCCACGCCTACCACAAGGCCAATGTCGGCAAGACCGTGCTGGTTCGGGCGCTGACATCGGGCATCAAGCAGGGTTCGACCCTTGGCGGCGGCAGCATCGGTTCGTTGCAGGACCCGGCGACCGGCAAGCCGCTGCCCAATGCCACGCCCGAGGCGGGCGCGATCTTTGCCGCGGTCAAGGCCGAACATCTGCCGGTGCCGGCGCTCTTGGCCGCCAATACCAGCGCCGAAGCGCCGGACTGGACGGTGCCGCCGACGCCGATGCTGGAGCGCATCCTGGTGCCTGACAGCGAGCGTGACGAGACCAAGCTTTCGGGCACGCTTGCCAAGCTCGCCGAGACCGACCGCGCCCTCTTCGTCATGCAGGAGGAGGGCACCGGCGCCCAACTCGTCTGCGTGCAGGGGCCGATGCACCTGCGCGATCTCTGCAAGACGCTTGCCGATGTCTTCCATGTGGGTGTCACCGACAAGCATCCGAGCCCGACCTATCGCGAGACGGTGCTGAAACCCTCCGACGTGCACTATCGCCACCGCAAGCAGACCGGCGGCGCCGGGCAATTTGCCGACGTCAAGCTCAGCGTGCACCCGAACGAACGCGGCGCCGGCTTCTCCTTTGCCGAGACGGTGAAGGGCGGGGCTGTGCCACGCAACTTCATCCCGGCGATCGAGGCGGGCGCGCGGGAAGCGATGGAAAAGGGGCCACTCGGCTTCCAGGTGATCGATGTCGGCGTGACCCTGACCGACGGCCAGCACCATTCGGTCGACAGCAACGACTTCGCCTTCCGCGCCGCCGCCAAGATGGGCGTGCGCCAGGCGCTGTCCCAGGCGTCTGCCGTGCTCATGCAACCGGTCATCCGCATCGAGATCCACATTCCCTCGATCTATTCCGGCAGCCTGGTGCCGATCGTCTCCACCTACAAGGGCCAGGTGCTCGGCTTCGACCGTGACGAGACCGCCAAGGGCTGGGACATTTTTCGCGCGCTCGTGCCGGGATCGGCCCTCGACGATCTTGCGAGGGCGCTGCGCGCGGCAACGCAAGGGATCGGCTACTTCTCGAAAAGCTTCGATCATTTCGAGGAGCTCTACGGCAAGGAGGCCGATGCGGTGATCCACGCGCATGGGACGCAACAGGCGGGGTGAGGGGAGGCAGGCTCTTCGAGCGTGCCCTGCCTATTGGGCAGAGCGGGATGCGTGTGAAAGTCGGAGATTTGCCTCGTCTGTGCTGTTCCGGCTTCCCGCCAGTTGTCGCTCACGTTCCTCGATCTCGGCGATCAGCCAGTTGAGAAAGCTCTTCGTCACCGGCTTCGTGCGCAACAGTTCTTCCTGGCAGACGAACTGGTAGGTTTCGGGCGGTTCGTAGAAGTGCTCGTGCGCCAGGCAGATCTGGCCGGATTTCAGCTCGTGTTCCACCATGGTGCGGTCGATGAGGGCCACGCCCTGGCCCTCCTTCACCGCTTCGAGAATGATGTGCTGGTCGTCGAAGATCAGGTCCTGGCGGCTGCGCGGCAGCGCGAGGCCCGAGGAGGCGATCCAGCTTTGCCATTCCTGAAGGCCGCGATAGTGCAGCCGGTTGCCTGATAGCAGCGCCAGTCTGTCTTCGGCGTTCTGAAAGAGAACGCGGCCGTAGACCGGCACCAGGCGTTCGCGCAGGAGCCTGCGGGAGAAGCGGCCAGCGGGCGGCTGCAGGCAATAGTCGATGATCACGTCGGCGGGGCCGGTGCCTGCCGTCATGGTTTCAAGGTGCGAAAGGTGGAGCTGCACGCCGGGATTGGCGGCGAGGAACTCGGAAATCCGAGGCGCGATCACCTTCATCGAGAAGAACGGGCCGACCCGCACGCGCAGGATCTTGCCGCTTGTGCGCGGCCGGATGTGCTGGACCACACCCTCGAGATCATCAAAGGCGCGCTGGCAGGAGGCGTAGAGCAGCCCGCCCTCGGGCGTCAGCTCGACGCCATGCTGCTTGCGCACGAAAACCCGAAGCCCGAGATGCTCCTCCAGGATCCTGATCTGGTGGCTGATCGCGCCCTGGCCGATGCACAGTTCGTCGGCGGCGGCCGTCAGGCTGCCATTGCGGGCGGCCGCCTCGAAGGCGCGCAGGGATTTGAGGCTCGGCAGGTCGCGCATGGGTTCTCCGGCGGTCGCACGGTGCACAGCCTACATGAATTTTTTCGATGTCTGGAATGATTTCTTTCACATTGCGAAGGGCCGTATCGTCCCGCATTGTCGATGCATAATAAAGCGAAAACGCAAGCGAGATCGGCAGGAAATCCAGGAAAATCGGCGAAAGGTCGATCGGGCGGGAGCCCGGTGGGTGCCTCTTCGGCCAAGGCTCAGGGCCTGCCGGAACGAAGGACAAAGGGAACGAGATGAAAAAGAAGTTCATGACTGCGACGGCTTTGTTGCTCGCTTCGCTGGTGGCTGGCGGCGCCTGCGCCGAGACTTTGGCGATCGGCACGGAGGGAGACTATGCGCCGTTCAACTATGTGACGTCGGCCGGCGAGATCAAGGGTTTCGACTATGATATCGGCCAGGCGGTCTGCGCCGAAATCAAGGTGGATTGCGTCTGGAGCACCAACGAGTGGTCCGGCATCATTCCGGCGCTGCAGGCCAAGAAGTTCGACGTGATGATCGCCTCGATGGCGATCAACCCGGACCGCAAGACGAAAGTGGATTTCACCACACCCTATTACTTCAACGCCATGCGCTTCGTCGCCCGCAAGGATCTGGGTCTCACGGAGATCTCGCCCGAGGCGCTGAAGGGCAAGGTGATCGGCACGCAGTCTGGCTCGGTTGCCGTGGAGGCACTGCAGCAGTTCTTTCCCGACAGCGAGGTGAAGCTCTATCCGACGCTCAGCGAAGTGTTTCTCGACATGGAGAACGGCCGGCTTGACCTGATCCTTGAGGGGCAGATGGCCTTTACCGAGTGGCTGGCCAAGGATCAGAGCGGCTGCTGCGCCTTCGTCGGCGACAGCTTCGTGCTCGACACGGCCGAAGGCAACGCCATGGCGGTGCGCAAGGGTGACGAGGCGCTACTCACCAAGCTCAACGCCGGGCTGAAGACGATCATGGAAAACGGCACCTACGACCGGATCCGCAAGCAGTATTTCGATTTCGACATCATGGCGAAGCCGAAGACCACCAGCGAATACTTCCGCTAGAGGCCAGGGGCGGGCGCGTCCGCGCGCATTGAAGGCGTAGCGCGCAGTTCCTCATCTCCTCTGCATCCCCCAATGCGCCAGCGCCCCTCATCCGGCCTGCCGGCCACCTTAGCCCCGCGTGCGGGGAGAAGGGAGGGTGTGGCACCCGCTCGCCCAAAACCTCCACGCCCCGTGGCTTTCTCCGGTGGCGTGGGCGAGGTGACAGGTCAGCGGTCTAGCCGCGTTCCCTCTCCCCGCTTGTGGGGAGAGGGTTAGGGTGAGGGGCAACTCCGGATCCAAGCGGTAAGAGGCAGCCGAGACCGAAAGGTCAAGAAACTGCCTCGAGCTGGGCGAGTGGCACACCCACGCCCAGGGGCTGCGGAGGCTTACTCCACCCGCCCACGAATTCGCATGCAGTGTGCTGCGCTCGCCGCATCGCACAGCAGGCGACAGGCGCGGCGCCGGAGTTTTCGCGTTTCTCCGGCGCCCGTCTCATCTCCCATTCCAAACATGAAAGTGCATGTGATGAGCTTCAGAGTGGCCGTTCTCGAATTCAACCAGGAGACCAATACGTTTTCGAAGCTCACGACGGGGTTCAAGGCTTTCGAAGCCTGTCACTACTTCCTCGGCGAGCAAATCGAGCGGCATTGCCGCGGCACCAATTCGGAGCTCGGCGGTTTCATCGATTGTTGCGACAGATACGGCTGGCAGCCGGTCTATACGGTGGCGGCGCGCGCCGAGCCCGGCGGGCGGATCGAGGAGGCGATGCGGCAGCGCTTCGTCGCCGATCTCGCGCAGGCGCTCGAAGGCCAGAGCCTCGATGGCGTCTTCATCGTCTTCCACGGCGCCATGTGCACCGAGACCGCCGACGACGCGCAGGCTCAGCTTCTGGAGGTGGTGCGCGGCCTTGTCGGTCCGGACCTGCCGATTGCGGCCACCTTCGACCTGCACGCCAATTCCGCGCCTGAGATGGCCCGCCTGCTCCACATTGCCGTCTCCTTCCGCACCTATCCGCATGTGGATATGGCCGAATGTGCCCATAAGGCGGGCGCGCTGCTCGATCGTGCCATGCGCGGCGAGATCCGTCCGGCGATCGCCATCCGCCAGCCGCCGATGCTGAACGGATGCAATGACGGGCGCACGACCCATGCCTGCGCCATGACCGAACTTCTCGAGATTGCCGACGAGATCGCCGCCAGCGAGGGCATGCTCGCCACCTCCATCAATGCCGGCTTCTACGATGCCGACATCGTCAACACCGGGCCATCGGCTGTCATCTGCTACGACCGCAACCGGGTTCAGCCTGCGGTGGCGGAAGCGCAAGCCGGGCGGCTTTGCCGCGAGATCTGGGACAGGCGGGAACATCAGGACGTGCAGTTGCCGCTCGCTGCGCTGCCGGCCATTGTCGCGGCGCATCCTGGCAAGGAGCGGCATGGGCCGCTGGTGATCGCCGACTTCTCCGACAATCCCGGCTGCGGCGCCTATAGCGATTCCACCTGCGTGCTCAGCGCCCTTCTCGATATCGGGGTCAGCAATGCCGCCTTTGGCGCGCTCTGCGATCCTGACGTGGCAGCAGAGCTGATTGCCGCCGGCATGGGTGCGACGCGTGAAGTGACGCTCGGCTGCAAGATCGACCCCAGCGTCGGCGGCGGGCCGATCACGGTCACGGGCCGGGTGCAGGCGATTTCGCATGGCCGGATCGTCTTTGAGGGGCCGATGTTTCAGGGCCTGCCTGCGACCATGGGCCCGAGCGTACGCTTCCATGTCGAGGGCATCGACATCCTCATTTGCAGCGAGCGTCAGCAGATGCTCGACCGCAACCTCTTCCGCGCCGTCGGCATCGAGCCATCAGACTATGAAATCGTCGTCGTCAAGTCGCAGCAACACTTCCGCGCCGCCTTCGGCCCGATCGCGTCCGAGATCGTCGAGATCGACGGCACGGGCCTGAGCAGCGCCAATATCGGCGCGCGCAACTTTCAGCGGGTGCGGCGACCCGTCTATCCGCTGGATGGGGAACGGGAGATCGTGGCGGATGCCGGAGCACCGGACGGCGCTTTCAGTGGGGGCGCGACCGTTGTTAAAGGTGTGATGGGGACGTAGCATCGGTTTCCACAGTGTCGGACCCGAGCCGCCATGACACTCTCTTCGTCGATCCAACCGACACCGCAAATCCTGTTCACCAGCGCGGGCAGGCGGTGGAGCGGCTTGTCTGCCGATTTCATCCACATTCCGCGCGGCCGGGTGCATGTGCCTGGCGGCGCGATGCATCGGCTCGGCATGCATTTCGGTCCGCCGGTCAGGGCGGATTGTACGTGTGGCGGCAAGCGGTCGCGGCGGGTGCAGAAGGCGGGGGATATCGACATCGTGCCGGCGGGCGTCGAAGGCTCTTGGGAGGATGATGCGGACTGCCGGATCTTGTGGCTCAGCCTTGAGCCCGCGCTGATGACGCGCGTCGCCGGAGAGCTCGCGTTGCCGGCCTGTTGGTCGGCATTTACGACGCCCACGAGCGGGGCGGGCTGATCGACATCGAGCGGGGCGGGGGCGAGGTTCGTCGGGGCGAAACCGATCTCGTCGAGGCGCTTCGGCCGTATGTATCGGTGGAATAGGGGCAGGAGGCGTGGGGCGGCCTTGCCTGCTACCGGCCTTTGCGCCGCCGTGCGAGGGCTGCCGCGCACAGCATCGTCTCGACCTCTTCCTCCAGTTCCAGGCAGATCTGGCGGTATTCCTCGGCGAGATCCGGCCGGTTACCGGCAAGCGTGAGCGCGTCGCGCATGTCGACTGCGAGCTCGTAGCCGCAGAACAGCTCGATCATGCTGTCCGACATCGTTGTTGCGATCGCCGCCCGTAAATGCGGCAATCGCAACATCAGCCGTTTCCTGCCGATCTCTCCAAGCACGTGGCCGGTCCTTTCGCTTGGCCACATTACGTTGGGAACAGGCGAACGGATCACCGGAGCAATGAACTTTTGACATCGGCAAACGCGAAATGTGCCGGCGGTCTGATGAGACCGCCGGCACACCGATCCTGTGTCTGCCTTCGGAGGAAAACCGCTTCACACCTTTCCTGGATCTGCTTACTGCCGCGCCTTCTTCGACAACAAAGTGAGGCCGAAGAGGATCAGGCCGAGGAGAGTGAGCGCAAAGCCCGCCCAGACGGCCGAGAGCAGGCCAAACCCGGCGGCGATCGTAGCACCGCCGGCTTCGGCGCCCACGGCATTGGCGACATTGAGCGCTGCAAGGTTCATGGCACCCATCAGGCTCGGGGCTTCCGGCGCAAAGCGGGTAAGGCGAACCTGGATCGTCGGGATGGCGGCCATGGTTGCGGCACCGACACCGAAGAGGGTGGGGAAGAGCACCCACGGGTTTGCCGCGCCGAGTGCGAGCACGGCGAGCGTGACGAGGGCGGCGGCAAATCCAAGGGCGATGCCACGGGCGGGATAGAGGTCGGCGAGCTTGCCGCCCAAGAGGTTGCCGGCCGTCATGCCCATGCCGAAGAGAGCCAGCGCCACCGGGATCATGGCGGGCGAAAGGGCGGTGACATCCGTTACGACAGGGGCGATGAAGGTATAGACCGCAAAGATGCTGGCGATACCGGTGGCTGCGACCAGCATCACGCCCCAGACGTGCGGCTTGCTGAGCGACGAGAGCTCCTGGACGACCGGCACGCCGTCGAGCGCCCTGGTTCGCGGCACCCAGGCCCAGATCGCAAGGAAGGCGAGGACGGCAAAGGCTGCGATCGCCAGATAGGTCTCGCGCCATCCGAGCGTCTGGCCGAGGAAGGTGGCAAGCGGCGAGCCGACGATGGTTGCGACCGTGAGCCCGGTCATGACGATGGCAAAGGCCTTGCCGGCCTGGCCGGGGCCGACGACATAGGATGCGACCACCGCGCCGGCACCGAAATAGGCGCCCTGCGGCAAACCGCTGATGAAGCGGGCGGCCATCAGCATGCCCATGTTGGCGGCGACCGCCGAAAGCACGTTGCCGAGGATAAAGAGTGCCATCAGCGCCAGAAGCAGCGTGCGGCGGTTCATCCTCGCTAACGCCAGTGTCACCAGCGGCGCGCCGATGACGACGCCGAAGGCATAAGCGGTAATCGCGCTGGTTGCCTCCGGCACGCCGATGTTCATCGCTTGCGAGAAGAGTTGGATGATGCCCATGCTGGCAAATTCCGACGTGCCGATGGCAAAGCTGCCCAGCGCCAGGGCGAGCAGCGTCAGGCGGTTGTTCTGCTTCGTCGAGGTCTTAGCGACCGGCGGCGTGACGCGCTTGCGGGTCACGATCTTCGCACCGCCGATCTGCTGGCGCAGGCTGGAAAAATCGAATGCGGCGGTCTGCGGGGCGAGGGTGGCTTCGGCGGTGCTGGACATCTCGGTGATCCTTTCTTGTCGCTCAAGCGGGACTGGACGGTTTGCTTGAGACAAGAGATCTCACGACGGGCGGTTCGGCAGTAGACGGCGAGGCTTCCCAGGATCTGATAAGAAAATTCACAGATGGGCCGCAGACACGCTGCAGCGCCGCGACAAGCCGGGTTTTCCGCGCTAATCTGGCGGCAGATCTATGAATTCAAATCAGGCGGCGTCATGGACAACCGGGCAGGCGAGATGATGGTTTTCGTCCAGGTGGTGGAGGCCGGCAGCTTTTCTGAAGCCGCGCGCCAACTGATGATGACGCCGTCGACCGTGTCGAAGCTGATCGCGCGGCTGGAAAGCCGCCTCGGCATCCGGCTGGTCGAGCGTTCGACGCGGCGGCTGCTTCTGACGCGGGAAGGCGAGTTCTATTATGAGCGCAGCCAAAGGCTGCTGGCCGATCTCGACGAGACCGAGCAGCAGATCGCCCACGGGGGCGCGGAGCCCGAGGGGCTGATCCGGGTAAATTCGTCGGTCAGTTTCGGCGCGACGGCGCTGGAGCCGATCCTGCCCGCCTTCTGGGAGGCTTATCCCAAGATCGTCATCGACCTTTCGTTGTCGGACGAGGTGGTCGACCTCTATCTCGAGCGCACCGACGTGGCGATCCGGGTGGGGCGGCTGCCGGATTCCAACCTCGTTGCGCGCAAGATCGGCGAGACCAAGCGCCGGATCGTGGCTTCGCCCGCCTATCTCGAAAGGCGCGGCGTGCCGCAAACGCCGGAGGACCTGCTCAATCACAATTGCATTGGCTTCAATTTTCGCCGGGCCAATCCGGTCTGGCCGATGCGCGAGGGCGGGCGGATCGTCGAGCGGATGCTGAGCGGCTCGCTGCTCACCAACAATGGCGAAACCATCCGCCGCATGGCGCTCGCCGGCGTCGGCATCGGGCGCATTGCCGATTATCACGTGCGCGGCCCGATCGCCCGCGGCGAACTGGTCGAGGTGCTGGCCGACAGCGCGATCACCGAGGCCGACGAGATCCATGCGCTGTTTCGCGGTGCGCAGCTTTTGCCCGCCCGCGTGCGCGCCTTCCTCGATTTCGTCGTGCCGCGGCTGCAGCGCTTTCTGGCCGAGGAGCCGACAGAAGCGGCCCCGCCTGTCGCATGACAGGCAGGGCCGGTGGTTCCCGTTGAGGTGTTGCCTGTCGAGACCGCTCAAGCACTTTTGCGCGACATGCCCGCAGCGACAATTTCCGAAGGACAACCACCGTCGGGACTGGTTTAGCCGGCAACCGGCAGCGGAGCCGCCGGGTTGACGAGGCGGGCTTCGCGGAGCTCGCGCCAGAAGTCGGCGGGAATGACCTCGTTGAGCGCGGCGCGATCCTCGGCGATACGGCTCGGCTGGCTGGCGCCGGGAATGACGGCGGCAACGGCCGGATTGGCAAGCGCGAATTGCAGGCCGGCCGCCTTCATCGAGATGCCGTGGCGGTCGGCGATTGCCTTGATGTTTGCCACCTTCTCAATGATGGCTGATGTGGCCGGGGCATATTCGAAGTTGGGCCCGCCAACCAGCGCGCCCGAGCTGTAGGGGCCGCCGACGACGATGCCGAGGCCGCGCTCGGCAACCGCTGGCATGACGCGCTGCAGCGCACGGTCATGGTCAAGCAGCGTGTAGCGGCCGGCAAGCAGGAAGCCGTCCGGGCGCGGGCCTTCGAGCGCAAGCAGCAGCTCGATCGGCTCGACCCGGTTGACGCCCAAGCCCCAGGCCTTGATCACGCCCTCGTCGCGCAGGCCGTCGAGCGCCTTGAAGGCGCCCTTGCGGGCGGTCTCGAAGACATTGAGCCATTCGTCGCCGTAAAAATCCTGGGCGACGTCGTGGACGAAGGCGATCTCGATCCGGTCGGTCTTCAGGCGCTTCAGGCTGTCCTCGATCGAGCGCAGCGTCGCGTCGTAGGAATAGTCGTTGACGATCTTGTTGGGGCGGCCATAGCGGAAGACATCGCCCTTTTCGCCGAGATCGCGGGCGCTGACATCCTCGATCTCGTCAAGGATCACCCGGCCGACCTTGGTGCTGATGACGTATTGGTCACGCGGGCGGCCGGCAAGCGCTTCGCCCATGCGGATCTCCGCAAGGCCGGCGCCGTAGAAGGGGGCGTTATCGAAATAGCGGATGCCGTCGTTCCAGGCGGCCTCGACGGTGCCGAGCGCTTCCTTCTCGGGGATGTCGCGGAACATGTTGCCGAGTGGGGCTGCGCCAAAACCAAGCTTGCCGGGGAGGATGTCTTTCAGTGCCATAGTCCTGTCCTTTCTGGTCGAAGCGATGAGCGGTTGGTCGCATCGCCGTTGCACAAACAAATAGGTCAGACCCGGGAGAGCGGTAGCCGGATCGGTTTCGCAGGATATGGGAAGCGAATTCACAGATGCCGGGAAGGCACGCCTGCTGGAGCGGCGACGTCGGGTGCACCGTTCGTCGTGCGCATCAAGCTGGATAGTGAGGCCTTTGCCGCAAGGTTGCCGGCCGGTGCTGCGGGAGATGCTGCGATCTTGACCGACCGGGTGAAGGCGACGCATGTGATCCGTCGGGTGCTTTTGCGCCAGATCGCGATCACCAACGACATGGTTCCGTTCTGAGCCGGCAAAGCGGGCGGCAGGTCTGGCGGCGGCGCGCTCAGACGCGAAGGGCCTCGACCACGATCCTGAACGCGGGCGAATTCTGGCGCCGGCTCGGATAGTAGAGGTGGTAGCCCGAAAATTTGGGTGACCACTCATCGAGTACCTGCGCCAGGTGCCCCGAACGCACGTGGTCCGCCACCAGATCTTCGGGCACATAGGCGATGCCGTAGCCGGAGATTGCGGCATCGCCCATGGCATAGGAGGTGTTGAAGGTGAGCGGCCCGTCGACGCGCACCCGAAGGTCGCGCTCGTCCTTGGTAAACTCCCAGGCGCAAAGCCCGCCGGATCCGGCCTGCCGGTGGTTGATGCAATTGTGCCGCACCAGATCCTGTGGGGTCTCGGGGGCCGGATGCCGGGCGAAGTATCCAGGCGATGCCACGGCCACGAGCCGCCGGTCCGGGCCGCGATCATGTCGTAGTCCAGGCTCATGCTACTGCCCCCGTGTTGCTCCCGAAATCGGGCGGGGCGGAGGGAGAGGCGCCGCCACGGTGAGGGCGGGGATCGCCCAAACCGTCGACGGAAACACCCGGAAGGGCCCGGGTGCCAGTCCCAGTCTCAGTGTCAGTCGTTATAGCCGAGGATCGGGCAGCGCGGTGACAGGCCAAAGACGATTGATCGTCCGCGCGTCCCGCGGATTTCGATCCAGCGATTGGTGGTTCGGCCAACCCGTGCGCCCGGCAGGCCTTCTGCCTGTGCGATCGCCAGCGCGCGGCGCGGCGTGCAATAGCGGCGATCGGCGCGGTTATCGCGGTAGTAGCGGTCGCGATAATTGCGGTCGCGATAGTCCTCGTCGTAATACCGCCGCCCATCGTCGTACCGTGGGCCACCGCCATCGATGTAGAGCTCTACGCCCTGGGCCAGTGCTGCGCCCGGCATCAACGATGCGAGCAGCAGGCTGATTGCAACGAACTTCTTCATGTATGTCACCTCCTAAGCGGCGGTCTTATCTAGCGCTCGTATTTATGAACGCAGCCAGAACGGAATTGTTCACGCGACGAAAGATGCCGGGTAGCGTCGATCATCAGGCAATGTGCGCCTCGCTATAGGTGAGTCCGGCTTAAACGGCCATGTATTGTGCGTTGCTTTTTCTGGTGTCGGGATCAACCGCCTTCGTTCGTCCTTGGAAGGTCACGAACGGAGGCTCACCGAATGAAGCTCTATTTCAGCCGTAACCCCAATCCTCGCCTGGCGGTCGCCGCCGCCCGATTTCTGAAGGCTAAGGTCGAGTTCGAATTTGCCGCGCCACAGGCGGCGAGCGAGCGGGCGCGCTACGAGGCGCTCAACCCGAACCTGCTCTTGCCGATCCTGGAGTTTGGCTCCCGCTCGCTTTGGGAATGCGATGCCATCGCCTGTTTTCTCTCGCGCGCTTCTTGCTCGACCTTCTGGCGCACCGATGACGACGAGCCCGACATGATCCGCTGGATCAGCTGGGGCAAGGAGAACTTCGTCAGGGCCTGCGACATGGTGCACTGGGAGCGCGGAACCAAGCTGCGCTACGGCATCGGCCCTTGCGACGAGGAGATGGCGGAGGAGGGGCTGCGCGCCTTCCACAAGGCCGCGGCCATTCTCGAGCGCGAGCTTGCAAATCGCCCATGGCTGGTCGGCGACCGGGTCTCCTTTGCCGATTTCCGCATGGGCACGTTCCTGCCCTATAACGACGCCGCGCGACTGCCGATCGGCGACTATCCGGCGCTTTCACGCTGGAACGCGCAACTGGAAGAGATTGCCGCCTGGCGCGATCCCTTCCGCGGGCTGGTGGCGCCGGAACTGCCGCCGCTGCCAGGGTGAGGTGCATCTTGAAGTAGTGTGACCTGTCGCACTTCTCTTTCGTCTCTGCTAAGACTGCCACATCGACGTGCTAACCGGGTCTTCTTGCCACGGAAGGAATTGATCTCATGCGCATCAGTGTCATGATCATCGCATCAGCCTCGATTTTGCTGCCAACCGCCACCCTTGCCAAATCACCGGCCGATATCGCCGATCTCGTCGGTGCGCGGGCCCCCGGCGCCGAAAGCGAAATGCAGTCGCGCGGCTATGTCGACGTCGGCGGCAACAATACCTGGTGGAACGACGGCACCAAGACCTGCGTCCGGGTGCATGTGTCGCAGGGGCACTATTCGGCGATCTCGCAGATCAAGCTTTCGGCCTGCGGGCAAGCAGGCGGCAAGACCACGGAATGCCCGCCGGATCTCTCGCAGGCCGATCTCTACAAACATCCGGGCTGCAGCCTCTAGCGGCCAGCTTAGCAACAACAAAAAGGTGATCGTCGCCGTCTCGGTTCGGGTCGGCTGAACCTTGCCGGTGGCGGCGAGGCGACGGCACGGCCTTGCCCGGAAGGGCGAATTGCTGGGGTGAGGGACAGAGAGTAGAATCCCGCGCTTCAACTCGACCGTAGGGAGTAGGCAATGAGCAGACTCTTGATCCTGTCGGCTGGTGCGATCCTGGCAGTAACGTCCGTGACGTTTGCTGCACCGGCCACGCAACCCCTGAAAATCGCCAAGGAATGCAGCCAGTTCAGCGGCGAAACCCCGAGCTTCTGCACCATTACGGAATCGAACCTCGCGGCGATCCCGGTGGGCACCAAGATCCTCTATTACGGGCCGGTGCTCACCAATCCCATCTTCAGCAGCAGCACGGCGGTCATCTCTGTTGGAAACGGCGACTCGGCGGTCGGCTACTGCGTGGTCTACGACACGGCCAGCCCGCCGCTTGGAACCTGTGCGTTCCATGCCGGCAGCGGGACGCTCGCCGGCTTCCAGGCGATCGTCAAGGTCACGGTCGACGACAAGCAGATCTGGCACTGGGACGGCGGCTACCTGCTTGGCGCCGTGAACGCCGCCAAGTGAGAGCGAAGACGTGCCGCTCTCGCCTGGCTGCTGACGCCAGTTCGTGCCCGGACTCTGCCTATTCGACAGGCGTCGCCTTCTGAACGAAGGCGCCTGCGACCAGGCGGCTATTGCGCAATGCAATCATCTCTGCTCTCCTCTCTATGTACCGTTGACGACACCGCGAGTGCCTTTCAGGCGACCAATTGCGGTTGAAAACGCCGAAAATCGGCCGATTTCTGCGATTTTTCCGCTCCAACCATTCCCGCCGAAAAAACGAAAGGTGTTTCGCCTTTTTTAGGAAAGCGAGATTTGCCGCCCTTCATTACCCTTCTGGTTGTCCCGCTGGAGACGGGACATATCGCAATGGTATGGAGGAGATACCCTTGGCAAGCATTTCAGAGGACACTACGCATACCCAGAATTTGGCCCAGAATCCGGCCCAGAACCCCGTCCAGAACCCCGAAGACGAACGGCTGAGCATCGGCGCGAACCTCGCCTATGGCCTGCAGCACGTCTTGACCATGTATGGCGGCATCGTTGCCGTTCCGCTGATCCTCGGCCAGGCGGCGGGCTTGAATTCCACCGATGTCGGCCTGCTCGTTACCGCCTCGCTTTTTGCCGGCGGCCTTGCCACCATCCTGCAGACGATCGGCCTGCCGTTCTTCGGCAGCCGCCTGCCGCTGGTGCAGGGCGTCTCGTTCTCGGGCGTGGCGACCATGATCGCCATTTCCGGCAATGGCGGCATTCCGGCGATCCTCGGAGCGGTCATCGCCGCATCGCTGATCGGCCTTCTGATCACGCCGGTCTTTTCGCGGGTCACGCGTTTCTTCCCGCCGCTCGTCACCGGCATCGTGATTACCACCATCGGGCTCACGCTGATGCCGGTCGCAGCCCTCTGGGCCATGGGTGGCAACAAGGCCGCACCTGACTTTGGCAGCACTGCCAACATCCAGCTTGCAGCCGTCACGCTCATCATCGTGCTGCTCTTGAGCAAGCTCGGCAGCGCGTCGATTTCGCGCCTTTCGATCCTGCTTGCAATCGTCATCGGCACCGGCATCGCCTATGTCGCCGGCATGACCGATTTCTCGCAGGTCGCAAACGGTCCGGTCTTTGCGTTTCCGAAGATTTTCCACTTCGGCTACCCGACCTTCGAACTCGCCGCCATCATCTCGATGCTGATCGTCATCATGGTGACCTTGGTCGAGACGTCTGCCGACATTCTCGCCGTCGGTGAGATCGTCGAGACCAAGGTGGACTCGCGCCGCCTCGGCGACGGCCTGCGCGCCGACATGCTGTCGAGCATCCTGGCGCCGATCTTCGGCTCGTTCACCCAGAGCGCCTTTGCCCAGAATGTCGGCCTTGTGGCGGTGACGGGCGTGAAGAGCCGTTATGTGGTGGCGACCGGCGGCATGTTCCTGGTGGCGCTCGGGCTGCTACCGATCATGGGCCGCATCGTTGCTTCGGTTCCGACCTCGGTTCTCGGCGGCGCCGGCCTCGTACTCTTCGGCACGGTGGCAGCAAGCGGTATCCGCACGCTGTCGAAGGTCGAATACAACAACAACATGAACCTCGTCATCGTCGCGACCTCGATCGGCTTCGGCATGATCCCGATCGCAGCGCCGAGCTTCTACGAGCACTTCCCGGCCTGGGTCGCAACCATCTTCCATTCGGGCATCTCGTCGGCAGCCCTGATGGCGATCGCGCTCAACCTGCTCTTCAACCACCTGACGACAGGCAATTCCGACCAGCAGTCGGTGTTTGTCGCTGCAACCGAGCGCACGATCCGCTACCAGGACATCGCCCGGCTGCATGACGGCGACTACTTCCTCAACGGCAAGCTCTACGATGCCAAGGGCACCGAGGTGCCGCTGATTGCGGCGGAGGCGCACTAGACCCGTCGCCTTGTCGCGCAATCCCCGGCAGGCGTCGCTTCAGGCGCCTTCTGGGGCTGATTTAACCCCCGCCATTCCGGGCAGGAAGCCATTTCCTGTTTTTCCTGGCGTTGATTGAAAAACCCAACAAAAGGACATTGGGAATGACACAAGAGACCGACAACTACCAACTGCTCGACGCGCTGCTTGCCACCATGGAGCGCGGCATCATCCCGGCAACGGAGAAGGGCGTTGCTGCCGGCAACAAGATCTTCGGCGCCGCGCTGATGCGCAAATCCGATCTTTCGACCGTGCTCGTCGAAACCAACAACGAGACGGAAAACCCGCTCTGGCACGGCGAGGTGCACACGCTGAAGCGCTTCTACGAAATCGAAGGCACCGAGCGGCCGGAGAGCCGCGACCTCATCTTCCTCTCCACCCACGAGCCCTGCTCGATGTGCCTGTCAGCCATCACCTGGGCGGGCTTCGATAACTTCTACTACTTCTTCAGCCACGAGGATTCGCGTGACGCATTCTCCATCCCGCACGACCTGAAGATCCTGAAAGAGGTCTTCACGCTGGAGCCGGGCGGCTACAACCGCACCAACGCCTTCTGGAAGGGCCAGTCGATCCACAAGCTGATCGACGGTCTGCCCGCGGCGCAGCGGGACGAGCTGAAGGCCCGCGCCGATGCCATCCGGGCGAAATATGACGAACTCTCCTCCGTCTA
This sequence comes from Ensifer sp. MJa1, assembly GCF_037026475.1. Lineage (NCBI taxonomy): Bacteria > Pseudomonadati > Pseudomonadota > Alphaproteobacteria > Hyphomicrobiales > Rhizobiaceae > Ensifer > Ensifer sp. MJa1. Next base: position 218,201 of record NZ_JAKUMO010000001.1, read on the forward strand.
CCAGGACAGCAAGGACGGCAACGCCATCCCGCTGAACTAAGACCCGGAAATCCACCTCTCGTATCGGGCCATTTCGTGGTCTCCCTGATTAAACGAAATGGCCTATTTGTTTGAAACATTGCACATTCCTGCCGGCAGCTTCCGGTGATACGGTCCCTGAAAACAAGGTCGCGTTTGGGGAACGTCGCGTGCAGTGGTCCAGGCCCCTTAGAGTGCATCTCAGCGTTCTCGTCGTGGCGCTGCTTCTCATGACGGCGATGCCGATCATCTGGATGGCGTTCAGCCAGGGCCGGGAGGCGGCAGTCCTTGCCGGCGCCAAGCACATGCGCGAGATGAGCTTCCGGCTGATCGAGGGCTACAGAAACGCACTCGAAGGCGGGCATGAGGCCGTGGGGCTCGGATCGACGGTGCCGCAACTCATTTCCGCGCCGCCTGCGGATCTCATGGAAAAGCGGCAGTTCTTCGTGGAGGTGCTGCGCAGCGTGTCGAACGCGACGAGCATCTATGCCGGCTATCCCGATGGCTCCTACCTGCAGCTGATCAACACCGGCAGGGACTATGTCCGCCAGAGCCTTTCAGCGCCGGCAGAGGCGAACTTTGCCATCAGGACGATCACGCCGAGGCAGGGTTTGCAAGCTCTGTCGACCCTTCAGTTCCTGGACCGCGAGACGAGGCCGATCGGCGAGCCGAAGTCCGAACCGACATCTTTCGATCCGCGCCAGCGCCCGTGGTATCAGGCCGCGCTGCAAAGTGGCGGGCCGGTCTCCGTCGGGCCCTTCGTCACCGGCACGGTGAAGGTTCCGACGCTTGCACTGGCGGCCTCGATGAAGGATGACCGCCGGGTCGTCGTCGGCGTCAACATCCACCTGCAGACCGTCAGCCGGCTGCTCGATCCGCGAGAGATCTCGCCGCGCGCCCGCTCCTTCATCATCGGCGAAGGCGACATGCTGGTTGCCCATTCCGATCCGTCGATCATGGGCCGGATCCTCGGAACCTGGTCAGGCGGTCGCAGTGCCGATGCAGGCAGTCGCGACTCGGAGGTGCAAGCTGTGGCGCGCCTGCGCAAGGATCCGCGCTACGCCAATGGCGGCCTTGCCGAGATCGATCTGGATGGCGAGAGCTATCTTGCGCAGGTCGCCCCGGTCAGCCTTGACGGCCTGTTCAAGGGGAGTTCGGTCGCCATCGTCGTGCCGCTTGATGATCTCGTGTCGCAGGCGAACCGCCTGCTCGTGCGCAACCTCATGATTGCCGCCGGCTTTCTGGTGGCCGGCGTGCTCGGCTCGCTGATGCTGTCGCGGGTGGTCAGCCAGAAGCTCTACAGGTTGGCCGACGAGGCGCGGCGGATCGGCGACCTGAACTTTGCCGGCAAGGGCGTAGCGCATTCCTGGATCACCGAGATCAACACACTCGGGGCGGCACTTTCCGCCAGTCGCCGCGCCATCGTGCAGTTTGCGCTCTACGTGCCGCGCGAAGTGGTGCGGCGGATTATCGACCCCGAAGGCGGGGCGGTGGTCAAGGGCAGGCGGCAGGAGGTGACGGCGCTCTTCACCGACATCCGCGACTTCACCACCATTTCCGAGCAGCATTCGCCGGAGGACGTGGTCGATATTCTCTCGGCCTATTTCGAGCTCTTGAACGCCATTGCCGAAGAGCACGGCGGGACCGTGGTGCAGTATCTCGGCGATTCCATCTTCGTCATCTGGAACGCGCCGGTCGAGGATCCAAGACACATCGAGAATGGCTGTCGTTGCGCGCTGGCGATGAAGGCGGGTGTGGACCGCCTGAATGCGAGCAATCGCCAGGCGGGCCGGCCCGAGCTTTTCACCCGCTTCGGGCTTCACACCGGCCCGGCCGTCGTCGGCAGCATCGGCGCGGTTTCGCGCCAGCAATATACGGCGATGGGCGACACCATCAACGTCGCCTCAAGGCTCGAAGGGCTGAACAAGGAATACAACACCTCGATCCTCGTCAGCGGCGACGTGCATCAGGCCGCCGCCGACGTCTTCGATTTCCGTGCGATCGGGCCGGTGCAGGTCAAGGGCCGCGCGGCGAAGATCGATCTCTGGGAGCTGGTGGGGGAAAGGGCCGGGTAGCGGCGCTGACGTCGGCGGCCCCCGGTTCAGCGAGCCGCCAGCAAGCCCGAAGCCAAAGTCTGAAAGGCGTCGATTGCCTTTGGCAGCACGTCGCTGGGATTGTCACTGGCAGCGACCCAGAGGGCGGCGTTGAGCGCGGCACCGCTCAAGAGCCTGGCTGCCGCCTCCGGATCGACCGGCTTCAGCACGCCCTTTTCCAGGAGTTGCTCGACCGAGCGCTGCGTCGCCACCAGGCAGCTGTTCTGGCTTGGCCATTTCGAGGGATCGCCGAGCACGGCCGGGCCATCGAGCAACACGATGCGCTGGACCTCCGGGTCGAGCGCCATCTCGATATAGGCGGCACCCTCGGCAAGCATGCCCTGCCAGTGATCCCCAGCGCCTGCGCCGATCTCCTTGGCGCGTGCGGCCATTTCGCCGTCGATCTCAGTGACCACGGCGGCAAGCAGCCCGCGCTTGTCGCCGAAATTGTGATAGAGCGCGCCGCGGGTCAGCCCGACATCGGCGGTCAGCTCATCCATGGAGGCGGCCGCATAGCCCTTTTCGGCGAAGGCCTTGCGGCCGGCCGCAATCAGCTTCACCCGGTTTTCTTCCATCGTCTCCTGGCGACGTCTGGCCATGCTGTCCTCAAATTCGCATACGACACGTATATGAATTTGACATACACGTCGTATTTGGTTAGTTCATATACGCGGCGTATATCAAATGAAGCGGGTTTTGTGAAGCGTTGCCGAGCCGGCAGAGCGCGCCCGTTTCTGCGCCCCGGATTTTTTTAGAAAGGACCAGACCGATGACGTCACGAAACGCAATCTTCCCGGCAAACCGCCACGCGCTCTATGAGGCGCACGGCTACTCCGCAGCCATCCAGTCACAGGATCTGCTCTTCGTCTCCGGCCAGGTGGGCAGCCGCGAGGACGGCTCGCCCGAGCCGGACTACCAGCGCCAGGTCGAGCGCGCCTTCGACAATCTCGAGGCAACGCTGAAGGCGGCTGGCGCCACATTCGACGACATTGTCGACATCACCAGCTTCCACACCGATCCGGAAAACCAGTTCGAGACCTTCATGGCCGTCAAGAACCGCATCTTCCCGGAAAAGCCCTATCCCAACTGGACCGCGATCGGCGTCAACTGGCTCGCCGGCTTCGACTTCGAGATCAAGGTGATCGCGCGGATCCCGCAAGCTGCTGGCGCCGGGCGCGAGCAGGCGGCCTGAGCTCAGGCGCCGGTACCCGGACGCACTGCTTCCGTTTGGAAGCAGTGCGCGGCCACCATGATGGCGGAGGGCTAATGCAGATGCGTAAGCTTGTCCGGGTTGCGCACCACGTAGATCGCCACGACCTTGCCGTCCTTAATCTCCAGTGCCGTCGTCTGCAGTTCGCCATCGGCTTCCCGGGTCACAAAGCCGGGCAGGCCGTTGATGAAGCCGGCTCGCACCAGCGTCGAGCCGTGCTTGGCAAAGAGGGCCGCCAGTTGCTCGTGCACCTTCATCACGGCGTCGAATCCAAGGATCGGCTGCATCGCGGCCGGGCGCTTGCCGCCGCCATCGGAATGCACGCTGACATCGGCTGCGAGCATGGCGCCAAGCGTCCTCATGTCGCCGCTTCTCGATGCGGCAAAGAAGGCGTTGGCGAGTTCGAGCCCGCGTTGCTGCTCGATCTCAAAGCGCGGCCGTTCGTCACGCACATGGGTGCGGGCGCGGGCAGCCAGTTGCCGGCAGGCAGCGGCGTCGCGATCGATCGTTGTTGCGACCTCGTCAAAACTCTGGCCGAAAACGTCGTGCAGCAGGAAGGCGGCGCGCTCGAGTGGCGACAGCCGTTCCAGCGCCAGCATCAGCGGCAGGGTGACATCGTCTTCCGGCTCCTCCTCGACCACCGGATCAGGCAGCCAGGGGCCGACATAGGTCTCGCGCTTCAGCCGCGCGGACTTCAACTGGTCGAGGCAGAGCCTGGTGACCGTGCGGCGCAGAAATGCTTCGGGTTCGCGCACCGCCGTGCGGTCGGCCCCCATCCAGCGGATGAAGGCCTCCTGCACCATGTCCTCCGCATCGGCAACCGAGCCGAGCATGCGGTAGGCAACGCGGATGAGTTTCGGGCGCAGCGGGTCGAAGATCGCCGCTGCGTCCGGGGTCTGGCTCTCCGCCATCAGGCAGCAGCCTGCGCGGCCTTGGCGTCAGCCGGCTCGACCCAGAGGCCGAAGCCGACGGCGAGACGGTTCCAGCCATTGATGACGTTGATCATCAGCGTGAGCTTCACCTGTTCCTCCTCGGTGAAATGATCCTTCAGCGCCTCATAAGCCTCGCCATGGGTGTGGCCTTCCGAAAGCCGGGTCAGCGCTTCGGTCCAGCCTAGCGCGGCGCGCTCGCGATCGGAATAGCAGGGCGCCTCGCGCCAGGCCGAAAGCAGGTAGATCCGCTGCTCGGTCTCGCCTTTCGCACGGGCTTCCTGGGTGTGCATGTTGATGCAGTTGGCGCAGCCGTTGATCTGCGAGGCGCGGATCTTCACGAGTTCGATAATGGTGGCATCAAGGCTCGCGGCAACGGCCATCGAGACGCTGGTCCAGCTCTTCATCAGGGCGGGAGCGGCGGCAAAGAGATCAACCTTGGCAGTCATGGTTCCGTTTCCTTTCGTTGGTTCCGATACCATGACGAGACAGGAACGGCTGGTGTGACATCGCCCGCAATTTTTTTTGCGAACCAGTGCATGTGTGGCGACCCCGTCGGTCGCTTTCGTGCACCCTGACACCTGGTCTGTCACACCCCTGTAAAAGGGTGGCTCTATCCCTCGGCGCCAGTTTCAACACGAGGGCAAATTCATGAAATCGTTCGTTTCCGTCATTGCCGGCGCGCTGGTCGCGGGCCTGCTTTCGACCGCGGCCTATGCCGAGAACCTGGTGCTTTACACCAGTCAGCCGAACGAGGATGCGCAGGCGACCGTCGACGCGTTCCAGGCGGCCAATCCGGGCATCGAGGTCGAATGGGTGCGCGAGGGTACGACCAAGATCATGGCCAAGCTGATGGCCGAGATCGAGGCCGGCAATCCGGTCGCCGACGTGCTGCTCATCGCCGACACGGTGACGATGCAGCGGCTGAAGGAAGCCGGCCATCTCGAAGGCTACAAGTCGCCGGAAGCAGCGGGCTATGACGCCTCGCTCTATGATGCCGACGGTGCCTATTATTCCACCAAGATGATCACCACCGGCATCGTCTACAACACGTCTGCCGCGATGAAGCCTGAGGGCTGGCAGGATCTCGTGAAGTCCGAAGCCAAGGGTCTCGTCACCATGCCGAGCCCGCTGACCTCGGGTGCGGCCCTCATCCACGCACAGACGCTGACCGGCATCGACGCTCTCGGCTGGGATTACTACAAGGCGCTCGCCGAAAACGGCGCAACGGCTGCCGGCGGCAATGGCGGCGTGCTGAAGGCGGTGGCAACCGGCGAGAAGGCCTATGGCATGCTCGTCGATTTCATGGCGATCCGCGAGAAGGCCAAGGGCGCGCCTGTCGAGTTCGTCTTCCCGGCCGAGGGCGTTTCGGCCGTGACCGAGCCGGTCGGCATCCTGAAGACCGCCAGGAACGTCGACGCCGCCAAGAAGTTCGTCGACTTCCTCCTGTCCGAAGAAGGCCAGAAGGTTGCGGTGAAGATGGGTTATATCCCGGCCCGCAACGGCGTGGCGCTACCCGAGGGCTATCCGGCGCGCGAAACGATCAAGGTGCTGCCGGTCAACGCTGCTGCGGCGGTGAAGAGTTCCGAGGGTGACCTCAAGACGTTCTCCGGCATCTTCGGCACGAACTGATCGCTCAAGAATGCTCGAACGCAATGACCTGCGCAGCCGGCACCGCTGGCTGCGCTTTCCCTTTCAGGCGATGAAGAGCGGGCGGGCCAAGCGCGGGCAGGCCAGGAGCGGGCAGGCGAGGGCAGGAGCCAGCCCTGCTGCCGAACCGCGCTGGCTGGTGCCCTTCGTGCTCGGCTGCCTGTTCCTCCTTAGCCTGCTGCCACTCCTCAGCCTGGCGAGGGCCGGCTTTGCCGGGCTCGTCTCCGGGCAATCGATCGGCGTGCTGACCGAGCCAGCCACCTTCGCTGCGATCCGCAACACGCTGCTCACGGCAAGCGGCGGCATGGTCGTCTCCGTCGCCATCGGCGCGCTCTTTGCCTTTGCCGTGGGCCTGACGGATGTGCGCGGGAAGCTCGCTTTCAGCTTCGCCTTCATGCTGCCGATGATGATCCCGCCGCAGGTGACGGCCCTTGCCTGGGTGGAAATGACCGGGCCCGCAAGCCCGCTATTAAAGACGCTCGGGATCGCGCCGCCGCTCGGCAGCCCGCAGCCGCTCTATTCGCTCGCCGGCATTTCGCTGCTTCTTGGCGTGCAGCATGCGCCGCTGGTCTTCCTGGCGCTGAAATCAGGGCTTTCGGCCTCGCCGCGCGACGGGGTGGAGGCGGCAAGGCTTGCCGGTGCCACGCCGTTCCGCGTTTTCCGCGATATCGTCGCGCCGCTCTCGGCTCCGGGGTTGATCGCCGGTGCCGCGATCGCCTTTGTCTCCGGCGTCGGCAATTTCGGCATTCCGGCGATCCTTGGCATTCCCGCAGGCATCGAGGTGCTGCCGACGCTGATCTACACAAGACTTGCGAGCTTCGGCGCCGGCACCTTCGGCGAGATCGCGCTCTTGTCGAGCCTCATTGCCGTGATCGCCGCAGCCGAGCTGATGTTGCAGCAGCGGGCGCTGGCGGGGAGGGATTACCGCATCATCGGCCTCTCCGGCGCCAATGCCGCCTTTTCGCTCGGGCACTTGCGGCTCACCGTGGAGTTGCTGCTGGTCGCGATCCTGTTCTTCGTGCTGGTGGCGCCGCTCGCCGCGCTGATCGCGAGCTCACTGGTGCCGGCCTATGGCGTGCCGCTCAACTTTCAAACCGTGTCGCTTCGGGCTTACGAAGAGATCCTCTTTCGCCAGTCGATGACGCTGAAGGCGTTCGGCAATTCGATGTTCCTCGCCACCACCGCCGCGCTCGGCCTGCTCGCGGTTTCGGTGCCGGCCGCCTACCTCATGACCCGGCGCAGGGGCCTGCTTGCCAATCTGCTCGGCATTCTCATCGAGATCCCCTATGCGCTGCCCGGCATCGTGCTGGCCGTCGCCTTCATCCTCACCTTCGCAGCCCCGTTGCCGGTCCTCAACGTCTCGCTCTACGGCACCATCTGGATCATCCTGATCGCCTATTTCTCCTCGTTCCTGGCCGTCAGCCTGAAGCCGGTCATGAGCGCCTTTTTGCAGATGGACCCGTCGCTGGAGGAGGCAGCGCGGCTTGCCGGTGCGGGATTCTTAAGGCGTATGCGCGACGTGATCCTGCCGCTGGTGGCGCCAGCGGCCGGAGCGGCGATCATCCTCGTCTTCCTGATTGCCGCCAACGAGCTGACCGTCTCCGCGCTGCTCTGGTCGGCCGGCACCCAGACGCTCGGCGTTGCCATCTTCAATCTCGACGACAGCGGTTCGTCGGATCTTGCCGCGGCACTTTCCGTGCTTGTCGTGGTGATGGTCATGCTGCTGATGGCGGCGCTCGAGGCGCTGGCAAAATATCTTCCGGAAGGCGTACTACCGTGGCGCAACTGATCCTCAATCACCTCACCAAGCATTTCGGCGGCGGCCGGCCGGCGGTGTCGGATGTGTCGCTTAAGGTGCGCGAGGGCGGCTTCCTGGCGCTGCTCGGGCCGTCAGGCTGCGGCAAGACCACGGTGCTGCGCATGATTGCCGGCTTCGAGCGCCCAAGCGACGGCTCGATCGAGTTCGGCGAAAGGCGGCTCTCCGACGCGTCGCTGGCGCTACCGCCGGAGAGGCGCAACATGGCGATGGTATTCCAGTCCTATGCGCTCTGGCCGCATATGACGGTCGCCGAAAATGTCGGCTATCCGCTCAAGGTCCGGGGCATTTCCGGCGAAGCCTGGAAGAGAAGCGTCGGCGAGGCGCTTTCGCTGGTGAAGCTCACCGACTACGCCGATCGCCGTCCGGCAGCGCTTTCCGGCGGCCAGCGCCAGCGCGTGGCCCTTGCGCGCTGCCTGGTGACCTCGCCCGATGTGGTCTTGCTCGACGAGCCGCTCGCCAATCTCGACCAGCACCTGCGCAAGTCGATGGAGGAGACCTTCCGCATCTTCCACGAACGCTCGGGCGCCACCATGGTCTATGTGACGCACGACCAGGCCGAGGCAATGGCGCTTGCCACCGACGTCGCCGTCATGTCCGAGGGGCGACTGATGCAGATGGCGCCGCCGGCCGAGATCTACGCAAGACCCGAAGGCGCCATCGTCGGCGGCCTGATCGGCCGCGGCGCGGTGCTGCGGCTGGCGCTGCCGGGCGATGCGCCACGGGCGCTGGAGTGGCCGACCCTCAAATGCGTGCTTGCCGGCATGGGCAAGGCCGAGGCCGCCGAGCAGCCCTTGCGCGATGTGCTGGTGCGGCCGGAACATGTGAGCGCTGACAGCGAGGGCATCGCCCTTCGCGTCAGCACCTGCACCTTCGAAGGCGAACGCTTCGCGCTGACGCTGGCGCTGGCGGACGGGCAGATGTTGAAAGCCTATGGTGACCAGGCGATGAAGCCGGGCGAGACGGCGCGCTTCGTCATCAGCCATGGGTGGCGGTTGTAGGAGGGCTGTCGCTCCACCTCAATCGCAATCCGGCTTGTCGAGCACCACCTCGAACTGGCGCGGGCCGCCGAGGCCCGGTTTCGACGGCAGGCTGACGATCCTGGCGATCAGCCTGCACTTGCCCGCCACCACAGCGTAGCGGTCGTGACCCTGGCTGATGATCTTGTCGATCGGGTATTTGGGCACGGCGGCGGCCACCGCGTTGACGACGGCGTTCAGTTCGCGGGCGCGCTGGTAATTCGGTGCAAGGGCTGCGGTTGCCTGTCCGGCGATGACAAGGAAGGCGAGGCAGCAGAGGATCAAGCGGCGCATCATGGCGGGTGTCCTGTTCGGGAAAGCTGTTCAAGGCAGCGAAGCACGGTGGTCTTTGCTGTTCAAGCGGCGGTGGCGCGCTTGCCGCTGCCGCGGCTCCGTTGACAGTGGCGGATCCTTGCGTTGATGCTCACGACAACCCCGGTCTGAGTTCATGAACGGTCTGATGACATTGGAACGCCCGCCACAGGAAACGCCGCTCTCCGGCGGTAATGTCAACACGGGCGTCGTGCGTATCGGCGACACGGTGCGTCGCTCAATGAACGCACAGAGCGCCACCATTCACAGGCTGCTGCGTCACCTGGAAGCGAAGGACTTTGCCGCCTCGCCGCGGTTTCTGGGGCGGGACGGCGAGGGGCGCGAGATCCTGAGCTTCATTGAGGGCGAGGCCGGCGGCTCCGCGCAAATATGGCTCGCCGATGAGGCGCTTTCGGCGGCGGCCGCCTTGCTGAGAGCCTATCACGACGCAACGGCCGACTTCGTCTTCACCGACGCCGATCAATGGGCCTTTCGCTTTCCCGATCGTCTTCGCTGGGAGGTGATCTGCCACAATGATTTCGCGCCCTATAATCTGATCTTCCGCGGGGAGAAGCCGGCGGGCATCATCGATTTCGATCTTGCCGGTCCCGGCCCAAGGCTGAGAGACGTTGCCTATCTCGCCTACTGGATGGTGCCGCTGTCGTTTCACTCCGACGACTTGAAGGCGGCGGCGATCGAGGACCTCGACAGGGGCAGCCCGCGTCTCAAACGCTTCTGCGAAACCTACGGCCTTGGCTGCGACGCGGCGCTGCTTGCGATGGTGGCCGAGGTGCTTCGCCATATGGGGGATGAAGCGGCGATGCTTGCGATGATCGGCGCGTCTGCGACTGAACGGCTGAAGTGCTGCGGGCATCTCGACCACTGGGGCCGCGAACTGGACGCTTTCGAGCGGCATCGGGCGTTGCTGCTTGCGAACCTGCCGTGACCCCGTTCGCAGGCGCAAGCACCGGCAGGACGGTCTTCAAAAGAAAAGTTGTTTCCGCGAAATAAACCGTTGAGTTAAATAAAACCGGTTGTTATAAGCAACCGGTATTCCGCTTGCGAGCGGTTGAGGAGGAACGAGGCGAGGCGCCTCATCGACAGGAGGACGAGATGAAACTCTATCAGGGCATGGGGCCGAATTCCTATCGCGTGCGCATTTTCATGGCGGAGAAGGGGATTTCGCTGCCGATGGTGGATGTCGATTTCGCCAAGGGCGAGCACCGTGCGCCGGAGTTCCTGGCGGTCAATTCGCTCGGGCAGATCCCGGTGCTGGAACTCGACGACGGCACGATCATCACCGAGAGCGTGGCGATCTGCCGCTATCTGGAAGAGACCAAGCGTGAGCCGCAGCTTTTCGGCCATGACGCCGTCAGCCGCGCCAAGGTGGAGATGTGGAACCGGCGCGCCGAACTCGTCATCCTCGGCACTGTCGGCAATGTGGCGCTGCATTCGGACGCCTTCTTTGCCGAGCGGCTGACGCAATTTCCGGCCTTTGCCGAGACCGAGCGGGTGGCGGTGCCGAGGAAATGGGGCTGGCTCGACGACGAGCTTTCCGATGGCCGGCCGTTCCTTGCCGGCGAGGAATTCTCGATCGCCGACATCACCGCCGGCGTCACCGCCTGGCTCTGCGACGTCTTTGGCATGGAGATCCCGACTTCGGCCAAAAATGTCCAGCGCTGGCTGGAGCGGGTGCGTTCGCGGCCGAGTTTCGAGGCGTAGGGGAGCGATCAGGGGCGGGGAGGCGTTCGACATTCACGCTTGTGCTGAGCTGCCCCTCATCCGGCCTGCCGGCCAACTTCTCCCCGTTTTGACGGGGAGAAGGAGACTCGCGGCGGCCGCTCGTTCCACATCAACCTTTCGCAAACGAGGCGCCTTCAACAAAGACGGCAGAACACGAGCTGGCCATCGTCCTCGTCCCCTCTCCCCGCCTGCGGGGAGAGGGTTAATCCTCGGGTTTAACCCGAGGAGAGGGGCAGCCCTGATCCCTCATGTCAGGCAGTGCTTTGATTCTTATTGATGTATTGTCGTTTACGAGAGGATCTGTCGTGCGCCGGGTTGCCACCGAAAGGCGCCGCTAAAATTCATATGTGGATAGCCGTTTCGTCCTTTTTCCTTGCCTTCTCCATGGCTTTTTTCAATTCCTAAAATAACAGCTGCCCGATTCGCCGCTGCCGGCGCCCCGCAAGGTGCCGGCTCTAGGAGACAAGCCATGAACGATTTCAAGAAGCCCACGATCACCGAAATGCGCCCGAAGATCACCGTCATCGGGGTCGGCGGCGGTGGCGGCAACGCCATCAACAACATGATCAACGAAGGGCTTCAGGGCGTCGATTTCGTGGTGGCCAACACCGACGCGCAGGCGCTTGCGATGTCGAAGTCGTCGCGCATCATCCAGCTCGGTGCGGCCGTCACCGAAGGTCTCGGCGCCGGCTCGCTGCCGGATGTCGGCCGGGCGGCGGCAGAAGAATCGATCGACGAGATCATGGACCACCTCGGCGGCACGCATATGTGCTTCGTCACGGCCGGCATGGGCGGCGGCACGGGCACGGGTGCGGCGCCGGTGATTGCGGCGGCCGCCCGCAAGGCCGGCATCCTGACCGTCGGCGTCGTCACCAAGCCGTTCAGCTTCGAGGGCAAGCGCCGCATGGAAACGGCCGAACTCGGTATCGAGCGGCTGCGCGAGGCGGCCGACACCGTCATCGTCATCCCCAACCAGAACCTCTTCCGCATCGCCGACGCCAAGACCACCTTTGCCGATGCCTTCGTGATCGCCGACCGGGTGCTTTACTCCGGCGTCGGCTGCATCACCGACCTGATCGTCAAGGAAGGCCTGATCAATCTCGACTTCGCCGACGTGAAATCGGTCATGAAGGGCATGGGTCGGGCGATGATGGGCACCGGCGAGGCAACCGGCGAGGGCCGGGCGCTGAAGGCCGCGGAAGCGGCGATCGCCAATCCGCTGCTCGACGAAGTGTCGATGCGCGGCGCCAAGGGTGTCTTGATCTCGATCTCCGGCGGCATGGACATGACGCTGTTCGAGGTCGACGAAGCGGCAACCCGCATCCGCGAGGAAGTCTACGACGAGGCCGACATCGTCGTCGGCTCGATCTTCGACCGCACGCTCGACGGCACCTTCCGTGTCTCCGTCGTTGCGACCGGTCTCGACGGCGCCCGCTCGGCCGCCAACCCGGCCGGTACTGCCGCCGGCCAGGCCGCGCCCGCACCGACCCGCACGCTGCAGTAAGCCGCAACCATCGCTTTCATTCAGGATCCTCCCGGTGTGAACGCCATCGGGAGGGCCCTTGCGTTTGGCGGTTTGCATGAGGATCAACGACCGCCACCGGGGGCGGTCCCAGCCTGCCAGCCGACCCGAAGGTGGTGCGAAAGCGCGTCGCGATCTTTCAGATCGCTCTTTGCGCCTTAAGCATTTGATTCTTCGCATGTCGTTACCGCAAAACCGCTGCGCACTTTTGCGCGACATGCTTTTTAGGGTTGCGCTTCTTCGAAGCGCGGCCGGCTGCGCTTGAGCGCAAGGCGGCTTTCGGCCGGCCGGGCGAGGCGGTAGATCAGCATGGTGTCGTCGTCGACGACACGTTCGGCGGTCTTGTCGAGATGCGCGATCAGGCCGCTATTGTATTCGATGAGCTTGCGCCGTTGCATGTCGCGGGCATTCTTGGTGATGCCGAACCAGGTGGCCTTTCTGGCGCGCAGGTCCTCGAGCGCCGCGATCGCGTCGTCATCCTCCATCAGCATCGACCATTCGGTCTCGCCGCCGCCGGGCGGGAAGACCCAGCCGCGGCGCCGGCTGTAGTAGATCGCCACCGGGTCGCCGATCGTCGGCGTGGCGGTGATGACGAGATCACCCGGTCGGCTGAGTTCGCTGAGCTTCGTGCCGAGCCTTTCGCCATGATCGGCATAGGGCTTCTTCATCAGCGACAGGCCGGGCAGGGTGCCGCCGACAACAATGACGGCGGCAATCGCCGCAAGCCGCAGCGCGCGCACGCGCAAGCTCCGTTCGCGACCGATGCCGATCAAGAGGATCAGCCCGCGGCCGGCAAGGGCCGCCATCGCCACGTTGAAGATATGGAAGTTCCAGGGGTTGGTCTTGATCTCGCGCGCGGCAAAGACATAGACGATCGCCGCACCGAGAAACCAGAGATGGAAGAACCATGGTGCGCGACCGGGGATCGTTTCAGCTGTTCGTGCGGCCTTCGGCTCCGGCGGCGCCGTCAGAAGCGCAATGCCCGTCAGCACCACCACGGGAAGGGTGAACAGCCAGTTGCTGGCAATCGTCCAGGTGGCGGGAATGTAGAAGGACTCGTCGAGGAACTTGGAAAAGCCATCGCTCCAGAGATAGCCGCTGCCGGCCACGTGATAGGGCGGATAGTTGGTGCCGAGATAGTGGGCCCAGCGATAGTAGCCGAGGATCATTGCTCCGGCGATGAGCGCCACCGGCAGGATCGGCAGCAGGCGCTTGAGGTTGAGCGTGCCGCGGCCGGACAGGATGGCAAAGGTCGCATAGGTCATCGGCACGACCACGGCGATGCCCGGCAGCTTGGCAAGCACGCCGATCGTGGTGAGGAGGCCGGCTGCGACAAGGACCGGCAGGCGATCGCTCTGAAGATAGACGACATAGGCCCAGGCCCCCGTCGTCACCAGCGCCAGCATTGCCGGATCCGGCAGGAAGGAGCGGTCGATCATCACGGCGCCGGGCATGATCGCCAGCAGGAAGGCGCCGGCATGGGCGTGGGCCGTGTCCCAGATCCGCGCGATCAGCCGGTGCAGCGCAAAGACGCCCCAGACCCCGAAGGCAATGGCGACGAGGCGTCCCAAGGTCTCGTCCCAGCCGAAGACGGCATAGAGAAGGGCGGTGATGTAGGAGATCACCTGCAGTTCGCGGCCCTGATAGGAAGGATCCGGCCCGGTCCAGCTCACCTCGGGAAAGAAGATGTTCCAGCTGCGCAGGTAGAAATTGTCGGCCATCATCGCCGTGCTGGCCTCGCGCCAGCTGAAGGCGTCGACCAGGGGTTGCTGAACATCATGCAGGCGAAAGAGAGCGGCAAGCACCAGAATGGTGAAAAGCACCGCGTTGTTCATGGGCCTGTGATCGAGTTCCGACATACGCATCCCACAGTGTCGAACGATCGAAAATGCGGCGGCAACTTCACGCTTCTGGCGGCAGGGACCACCGATCGTCCCCGCCACCCGATGGACTATATATTAGGTATAGGTGATTGTCTGCACGTCACTGCGAAGCGGGCGCCAAGCGTGCAGGGGCCTCACAGCGGCGCCGAAACCTTCGTCTGCGCCGGCCAGCGTTCCAGCTCCAGGCGATCATCCTGACGATGGCGGCGGCCCCAAACGCGAATGGCTCTGCCTACCGGATTGCGTGGCTTCAAGCCGAGGTGCCGAGCGGTTCAACTGTTGACCTTTGGCGGTTGCTGCCTGGACAGTCTGGTGTCTTCAAGATTAATCCCCGGCATCCGGCGTAACCCGAACGGACAGCTTGCGGAAAAACCGTGGGGAAGTATATATTTAAGTTTAGCATGTTGTTAGGCGTTACGCCAACAATTGCGAACCGCTTTCGACTTTGACCACGGATGTACTGGCACGAGTTTTGAGAGCGAAAGAAAAAAGGCCGGAGCCATCGCGCGCCGGCCTTTTTTTGTCTGTCGGCTTCCGCAGCGGCCGCAAGGGCGCGATCGCCGCCGGCGCGGCGCGTCGACCTTCACGAATTGTTCCTCACCCAATCGGGGGAAGCGGCGAAACAGAAACCGCTTTCGTGCTTGGAGCGTTCTCTCATCGTTCGTCGCGTATTAGCCTTTGCGCAAGTGGGCGCGACCAATTTTATGAAGCGACGGGCGGGGCGCCTGACGGCGACCTCAAGGCTGCGGTTCGGGCGCCTCGTCTAAAGGCCGATCAGCCAGAAGAGCGTGCCGAACACCGCGATGAACGCCACCACGGCCCCCATGATGCGGGCGAGGCCGGTGTTGGTGTCACCGGTTCCGACGAGACAGTACCAGAGGTTGTCGTTGTCCATGTTGCCGTGCTCCGTTTTTGGTCCTGCTCTGCAACGCCGCGCGTCTTTTGAGACGCGCAAAGGCCGCTTTGGCCTTCCGAATTGCTGCATGTTCTTACCCCTTAATCGGCTACGATTAAAGAAGACATGCGGGTGGCCGAGGTGCGCGCAGATGTTGTGGTGCTGTCAAGAATGCCTATTATGTGGTGTCGCAGATGTCTGATGCAAAACCGTCGCTTCGGGCGATGCGCAGGGGCTGATGGTCTATTTCCTGAGTCACAAGAACGAAGACGTCTACAGCTATACGTTCCGCGCCTTGAACGGTGACGTCAGCAAGATACAGGCTGCCGATCTCACGCGGGATGCTGGGGTGCGTATTCGGCCCGGCTACTCCTATTATGGCAGGCCGATTGAACCCGGGCACGTCCCGACGAAAATCGAACTCTCTGGCCCCAGGCGGCCCATTGCGGATATCTATGGCGCATACGGTTTGCTGGTGAGCGCGACGTTTCGGGACGTTGTCGAACGTTTCGAGCCCAGCGTCCACCAGTTCTTTCCCATGGAGCTTGTGTGGGCGGATGGCACCAGGGCCGCTGATCGGTTCTGGTTCGTGCCCTGCAATCGGCTGGATACGGTCGATCGCGCGAAGACGACGTTCGAATTCCGCAATGTCTGGTACCTGGACGGCAGCAGGAAGGATCTGGTCTTCAATCGCGCGCAGATCGGCGGCCATCATGTCTGGATCGACAAGTTCATCGTGATGCCGACGCCGGCGATCAGCGAGGCATTGAAGGCGGCGCTGGATGCGGCCGGCATTAGCGGCGCGAACTACCAGCATTTTCCGGAGACCGACTGACGATCGCTCCGGGAGAGAGAGGGGTAGGCCCCCGCGATCAGCCTGCGCTATGCCGGACGAACATGCCTTGATCGTACCGGCCATCTGCCATCCGCGTTCGGGGGCACCAGACGGACATGCCGTACTCGTGTTCGGATTTCGTGGAGATGAGTTCGTCGGCCGCAATGCTGATCAGGCAATCCTGGCCGCGAAAGTCCTCCCAGTTGTTGGGAAATTCAGGTTCCAGGCCGAAGAGCCGGTGTTCACGCCAGTCGGTGATCCAGGCTTCGGCAAACGGGCGGTAACAGGCCGGAAGCCTGTCCCAGCGGCTCTCGTCACGCAGGCCCGGATAAAGCATCTGCAGCTTGTGCCAGACCGCTTCGGCGCTGCCTGGCAAGACAAGCTTGGGCGTGTATGTATCGACGATCTGTTCGGACAAGGCCAGGCGCTGCGAGAAGATCTGATCAAGAATGGCAAGGTCAACGGGGTCTTCCTTCGCTCGTGCACGCGCCAGCCGCAGGAAGTCTTTCATGGCCCCCAGGAGCAGCGGCGCTTCCCGCAATATGATGGCGTCGTACGCTGCTTTCGCTCGCCCGCTCGCGCTGTCGACAACCGGCACCTCGACCGCGGTCCGCCGCAGCCTTTCCGAGGTTCGAGCGAGCCGCAAGGCGCTTTCGAGGCAATCCGTCACGGCCTCTGCGTCGAGAACCGCGATCGCCCAGGTCGTTATCCAGTCACGCGGCCGCACGAAACGTTCCGGCATGAATGGAGGCCGCCCTTCCGTGCTCAGATAGGCGACAGGATCGACCGGTCGCCGGGTGAAGCACCGTTCTTCGCTGAAGAAGCCATGCTTGGACACCGGTTCCAGCCCGTCCGGCAAAGGCTGCGGCACGGCCCGCTGCATCTCTTCAGCCTTGAGAACGCGGCAGGCGTAGGATGAGCCGATGAAGACGAGCAAGGCACCTTCCGCTGGCAGGCCGGGCGGTCTCAGCCCAGTCTGCGGCTCTGGCTTCAGTGCGGCGAGGTCGATTTGCGCGAGAAAGTGAAGCGGGGTTCCATCGACATCTTCAGGCCAGTCGAAGCCGGCAGGTGCATGCGGCACGCCGCCGAGCCAGGAGGTAACGTCTGCAAACGAAACGACGGGGGAGCGGAACATGAGCGCCCATGCCGGCGCTTGCGCGGGGCGCTCGTGTCGACCCGAACGGGCGATAAATTCGCGGACCACCGCCCTGCTGTCCCACGCATCCCCGACACGTGGGGCCGGCTCCGTTGCGGGTGTTGCCGTTTCCCGCAGGGCGGATGCAATCCGGCTCTTTGAAACAGGTGGGGCAGTCGGCTGACGCCGGCCCGCGGTCTGACCTCCTCTTGCTGCGGCACCCGTAGCGGGACGCAGGAGCGCCATGCCCGTGAGGATCACGGTGAGCGCCGCCATCACGCCCGTGGCCGGCACCACCCCAAGCGGTGAAATGAGCAGGAAGTCCAGGACTGCGTTGATGCCGCGCACACCACGCGCGTCTTCGCCTCCTGGCAGTTTTTCGAGAACACCGGACCAGGTCTGCAGGGTGAGTACAGACAGGAACAGGAAGACAAAAATGGCTCGAACGAAGGGCCGCATGCCGTGAAGCTTACGGCTCTCATCTGAAAAATAGGTGAAGCATTCCCGGGCCTTCGGGCTTGGGTCTGCGCTATTGCGGTACTTGTCGGGAAGGGTGAGGAAGGCCGGTGGGTCGTGGTGCTTGGGGGAGGGCGAGGGCGCGCTTGCTGGTCGAGCGGCGCCGTTGCCTGCGCCGTCGTCAGGCGGGCGCTCAGAGGGCTGCGAGTTGTTCTGCCGTTGCGGCGATCGGGTGGTTGCCGAGCGAGTGGTCGGCATACTTGAACGCCAGTATGCTCATGACCGATGCGAAAAGTGCTACCAGGACGATACGCATGTGCCGCTCCGAACGTGTTTGCCTGACTGTGATCCATCGTTGCGTCAGGCGGAGAGTTGAACCTCGGGTCCGATCTTTTCGGGCCCTTTAGGCGTTTTTTACCAAATGGAGCCGGGCGTCCCTTGTTCCCGCGGAGACAGGGGATGGACGCGGGGCAACAGCGCGGTGCCTGACGGGCTTTGCGCAATGTCCTTGAGCGTTTCTCGGGCGGGCTACGGGAAGGTTGCAGCCGGTGTCAGCGCCAGCCTGGAGCCGGCGCTCAGGCGGTCGTCACTGTCTCGGGTAGCGCAACAGCAGCGAGCCGATCCGCGGGTAGTTGCGCATCACCAACAAGGTTTCGATGCCGCCATCGTCGCGACCCTCGAAGATGCCGACTTCCTCGCAGGTGCCGCAATGTGTTCGGCTTTCGCCATAGCCAAGCGAGCATTCACGCTCGGGGCAGGTGATCTCAATTTCGTTTTGCCGCCTGCTGAATGTGAAGGTCATCTTGCTGACCGGGGACGGCGTGAATTCACAGGGCTTCCCGACGAAACAGGCGACCTCGCCCGCCACGGGATCCTCGCCGTCCAGCATCAGCGCATAGTGCAGCGCATAGGTGGGCGGTTCGGCGTGGGCGGTGGCGAAGGGCAGAAGCGAAAGGGCAAAGGCAGAGAAGGCGAGAGCAGACGGGGCAAGGCGCATGGATCGCATCAGGCAAGATCCTCGGTGGCAGCGGCAACAGGGCAGCGCCGGCGGGGTGCTGTGACTGTTGCGCTTGAGGTAAGCCAAGGATGATGTCAAAACTGTAGCGGGTGCTGGCCGCCGGCCGCGCTTTTTACTTGCGCGGCCTTGCTTGGCCTGATCGGCGCCTATTTCGTCGGCTTGACGAGCGAGATGACCCGCGGCTTGGACGGCGCGTCGAGCCACTCGATCCACTGGTCGCGTTCCTCGATCGTGTCGAAGAACCGCCAGAGCTTGTAGTCTTCCTCGGTGGTCTGCAGCATTTCGCCGATGGAGACGAGTTCCAGGGGCAGCGTCACCTCATTGCCGTCGAAGCGGATGAAATAGATGCCTTCGGCCGCAAGCCGGATGATCTGGCCGGTGCCGTAGGTTCCATCGGGATCGTCGACCGTGAAGTACATGCCGGTCAAGGTGTCGAAGGCTTTGTCGTTCATAGGGGTCCGTATGCCAGTTCAAAAGGTTGTCGAGTATCAGAAGTAAGCGCAGGTGTTGGCCGATGGCAAGGCTATTCGCCGAGACCGGCCGCGGCGAACACAGGAAGTCTGCTTGCGAGTTTCCTTTCATCGTCGTCGATCAAGGGAAACACGCGGCACTTCAAGGTGCTGCAGCGACCATTGCGCGTCCGACAGGCCGCAGCGCTCTGGTGCCGTGTCGCGCCGGAGTGACCGTCACCCTTCCGTGTCGGCAGCTTCCGGTGCCGCCGCCGGCTTCCTGGCCAGCGCCAGGTTTACCGCTGCCGCCTCGGCCTCCGCAGCGCCGCCAGGGCCCGAGCGCACAGTGACGGCGTTGGAGGCAAGGTCGAGACCGGCGGCACGCAGCGCCGGCAGCAGGCGCTTCATCGGAAGAGCGCTGTGTAAGTGGTGCGGGGTTGGCGGCGGCCCTCACACCGAGCGCGTCAGGCCACCATCCACTTTCAGATTCTGGCCGGTGATGTAGCCGGCACCCTCGGAGGCGAGGAAGGCGACGGTGGCGGCGATTTCGGCGCTGGTGCCGTAGCGCTTCATCGGCACGGCGTCGCGGCGCTCTTCGGTGGCCGGCAGGCTGTCGATCCAGCCGGGCAGCACGTTGTTCATGCGCACATTGTCGCCCGCATAGGTGTCGGCAAAGATCTTGGTGTAGGAGGCAAGGCCGGCGCGGAAGACGGCAGAGGTCGGGAACATCGGCGAGGGTTCGAAGGCCCAGGCGGTGGAGATGTTGATGATCGCGCCCGACTTTTGTTTTTGCATGATCGGGGTGACGAGCCGGACCGGGCGGATGACGTTCATCAGGTAGACGTCGAGGCCGGTGTGCCACTGCTCGTCGGTGATCTCGAGGATCTGGGCGCGCGGGCCATGGCCGGCGCTGTTGACCAGCACGTCGATGCGGCCCCATTTTTCCATCGTTGCATCGACCAGCCGCTTCAGGTCGTCATTCGACTGGTTGGAGCCGGTGATGCCGAGGCCGCCGAGTTCGGCCGCCAGCGCCTCGCCCTTGCCGGAGGACGACAGGATTGCCACCTTGTAGCCGTCGGCGGCGAGACGCCTGGCGCTCTCGGCGCCCATGCCTGAGCCACCGGCGGTGATAACGGCCACTTTTTCTACTGCCATGGTAGGGTCCTCCTCTGATGCGCACGTTCTGGCGCCGATTGTGCTGATATTGCGATTGAAATACCATCTCGCCGACGTAACGACGAACGAGTTTCGCTTTCCTATGCCAGTAGAAAAACTATCGGATGAGTGACGCGCCTGGAAAACTGCCATCGCTGAACGGCGTGAGGGTGTTCGAAGTGGCGGCGCGGCACCTGAACTTTCGCCTTGCGGCCGAAGAGCTTGGCGTCACGCAAGGGGCCGTCGCCCAGCAGGTCCGGGGGCTCGAGGCCGAGCTCGGGGTCAAGCTCTTCGAGCGGCTGCCGCGGGCGCTGGCGCTGACCGGCGAGGGCCGCGCCTATATCGCCGATGTCAGGCGGGCGCTGGAAATCATTGCCCGGGCGACCGACGGGCTGAAGCCGCAGCCGGTCAGGCTGACGATCAGCACCACGCCGTCCTTCGCCTCGAAATGGCTGATCCCGCGGCTGCCGGAATTTACCGCCCGCCACCCCGACCTCGACCTGCATATTCTGGCGACCGATCGCATGTCGAACTTCCAGGTGGACGGCGTCGATCTGGCGGTGCGCTACGGCCGTCCGCCGTTCGGGCCGGGGCTGGCGGTGGAGCTCTTGTTCGAGCAGGAGATCGTCGCCGTCTGCAGCCCGATGCTGATGGCCGGCCGCAAGGTGCCGGAAACGGCCGACGAGCTTGCCGGCTATACGCTTTTGCACGACGCGCACAATTTCTGGCCGGAATTCATCGAGCGCCACTTCGGCGGAAGCCGGCAGGCGACGTTCAAGGGCATCAGCTTCAACCAGACCTCGCACGCGATCGAGGCGGCGACGGCGGGCCAGGGCATCGTGCTCGCCAATCGCGACTTCGTGGCGCAGGATATCGCCGAAGGGCGGCTCGTGCGCCTGTTTGCGGGATCGCTCACCGGGCCGTCGGATTTCTACCTGGTCTGGCCGCGCTACCGCAAATCGGAAGGCCTGCAGACGGTGATCGCCTGGATCGGCGCGGAGGCGGAAAAGGCGCGGGGGCGCGCCATGGCCTAGAGCATCCTGCTCTCAAGTGGAATCACTTGAGGCAGAAAGATGCTCTAGAATCAAAGTGCTAGAGCGTCCTTAGTGCGTTCGTATGAACGCACGGCGCTCTAGAGATCCTGCTCTCAAGTGGAATCAATCGAGGCAGAAAGATGCTCTGGAATCAAAGCGCTGGAGCGTCCCTTCAACGTTCGTTTGAACGCACGGCGCTGGTGCCGCTTGTCCGGCGGGACGATCAGCGGCGCAGGGCCACATCCAGCCGATAGAGCAGGGCGTGGAAGGCGCCCTTGCTCGGCTTTCGCCCCGGCAGCTTTTCGACGATCCGCCTGATTTCGGGCGAGGCGGAAGAGATCGCCCGCCGCAATTGCGTTTCCACGGCTTCGGCCTCGTCGTTCCTGCCGAGGGAGAGCGCCTGGATGGCATAGGCCGCGGGGCCGAGGATGTGATTGATCTGGTGCGGCGTTTCGATCGGGTGGGTATAGGCGGCACCGGCGGCGGCAATGGCCGCGCGGGCGGCAGCCTTGGCGGCGGGATCGGTGACCGCGCGGGCAGCGGCCTGTGCATCCCAGGCGCAGTTGCGCAGATGCGCGTTGCGCGGCGCCCCATCGGCAAAGGCACGGGCGCCCGCAATCGCCTCGCGCGGGCGCCCATCGCCTGGTGCTACCGCCTCGAAGACCGGCAGTGCCCGTTCGGCGCAGAGCGCGGCCCACCGGGCAATCGCGCGCAGGTCGTCTTCGGTGAGGAGGGGTGGGGCGCTATCGTGGGTCATGGTCGGTCTTTGGCGGTGCTGCGGTGCACTCTCCCGCTTGTGTTGATGTCACTCCAAACCCGGCAACGCAAGGCCGTGGGGTGACGCGAACGAAAGGACGTTGCGGCGCTGCGACGCCGGTGCCGCCTCGTGCCATCGGCAACCTTCGCGGCATGTCTCTGCTTTTGGCGCGACCCGCGTCAGTCGGTCTCTGGAAAATGATTGTAGTGTGCACCGGTGACACCGGCTGCTTCCAACTCGGCCTTGAGCGCCTCGCTGATGAGCGGCATAGGCGCATGAATATATTTGTCGATCCATGCATGGTGGCTGCCGATTTGGGATCGGCTGAAGACA
Organism: Ensifer sp. MJa1; assembly: GCF_037026475.1. Classification (NCBI taxonomy): domain Bacteria; kingdom Pseudomonadati; phylum Pseudomonadota; class Alphaproteobacteria; order Hyphomicrobiales; family Rhizobiaceae; genus Ensifer; species Ensifer sp. MJa1. The sequence continues at coordinate 240,463 of NZ_JAKUMO010000001.1, forward strand.
AGTAGCTTGTCTGGCCCACCAAAAATGTCCCACAAGCCTCGGAACTCGAAGGTGGTCTTCGCGCGGTCGACGCTATCGAGTCTGTTGCATGGCACGAACCAGTAGCGATGGGCGGCATGGCTGCCGTCCTTCCAAACAAGGTCGATCGGGAAGAACTGGTGCACGTTCGGCTCCAGTTTCTCGACCGCAAGCCTGAACTTCTCGTCAACGAACAAGCCGTAACCGCTGTAGATGTCGGTTATCGTGCGCTTCGGCCCCTCAAGCTCTATGCAGGTCGGGACATGTTCCTTCTCATAGGGGCGTCCCGCATAGGCGTAACCGGCCCTTACCCGAACACCGACATCCCGCGTCAGATCGACAGGTCGGATCTTGTCGACGTCTCCATCCAGCGCCGTCATGGAGTAGCTGTAGATTTCTTCATTTTTGTGGCTGAGAAAATAGACCATCTGACCCCTTAAGGTTGTGTCTGTTTCAACTTAGAGGATTGTCCGGCCGGCGCAATGTCCCCCTTGAGCGCGTCGCGGATGAGGGCCGACGATGCTTGTGTGCAAGGCTGCAATCCAGCGCGACCCGCGTCCGGAGACGTTGCCAATCCGGACTGGTAGACGGGATCGAGCGTTCGGGCGGTGGCGCCAAGCAGAAGCTGGTCGTGGCAAAGCCGGACAGAGGATAGCAACGGATGCCACGCGGCTTCAGGCGCGTGCCGATGGCGCCGTTGCCCGCGCGCGGACCTTGGGCCGACAAGCCGGTGGCCAGCGATGGCGGAAAGCGCGTATGGTGTTGATCGACGGCCCGCGGTCGCCGGCCGGTCTTGCGGGCCGGCGGATCGGTGGCCTATGGAGCCGGTGCCCGGTTCACCCACGCAAAATTACTGCCCACACGGAGTTCTTTAGATTGAGCGTTGCCTTCACCAAGGAAGAAAGTGCCGAAACCGCGGCGGAGACGCTTTTGCCCGACCGGCCGATCTCGCCGCATCCGAACCTGGTGACGGAAGCGGGGCTGAAGGCGCTGGAGGCGCAGATGGAAGAGGCGCGTGCGGCTTATGAGGCCGCCGCATCGATCGAGGACGTCAACGAGAAGCGCCGGCAGCAGGCGGGGCCTTTGCGTGAAGCGCGCTATCTTTCCGAGCGGCTGCGCACGGCGCAGCTGATGCCGCAGCCGGGCTCCAACGAGGTGGTTGCCTTCGGCAGCACGGTCACCTTCAGTCGCGACGACGGGCGGGTGCAGACCTATCGCATTGTCGGCGAGGACGAGGCCGATCCGAAGGCCGGCTCGATTTCCTATGTTTCGCCGGTGGCGCGGGTGCTCTCAGGCAAGGGCGTTGGTGATCTGGTCACGGTCGGCGATCAGGAGCTGGAAATCATCGCCATCGCGTAAGGTTCAGTATTGACTGACCAGAGCCGCAAGATGACGGTTTGCCGCAATGCATCGCTCGCCCCGGACGTCACTTCACGGCGATGACGACCTTCCCTTTCGCACGACCCTTTGCGACATAGTCCAGTGCCTCGTTGGTCCTCTCGAACGGGAAGACCCGGTCTATCACTGGGCGTATGTGACCGGCCTCGATCAGGGAGGTAATCTTTCCGAGCTGACCGCCGTTGGCTGTCATGAAGTGAAACGAGTAGCTGACCCCCCGGCGTTTCGATTTTCTCCTAATGCCAAAGCTTAGCAGGCGCATAACCTGTTGAAGCAGCCAGCCGGAGCCGTTCTGTCTCGCGAAGTCTGGATCGGGCGGACCGGAAATCGAGATCAGCTTGCCGCCGGGCTTTAGCACAGCAAGGGATTTCTCCAGCGTATTCCTCCCGAGGCTGTTCAGCACGACGTCATAGCCCCGCAGCGCTTTCTCGAAGTCATCGTTCTTGTAGTCGATGACGGCGTCTGCCCCGAGACCTTTCACAAGAGCGATATTCGCCGCGCTCGTGGTCGTGGTCACATGGGCCCCGAGATGCTTGGCAATCTGGATGGCGATCGTGCCAACACCGCCCGACCCGGCATGGATCAGGACCTTCTGCCCCTTCTGCACGTTTGCTCGCTCGACAAATACCTGCCACGCCGTGAGGGCGACAAGGGGAATGGACGCGGCCTCGTCCATGGTCAGGTTCTTCGGCTTCATTGCCACATCGGCCTGGTCCATGGCGATGTATTCTGCAAATGTCCCGATGCGATCCTGGGCCGGACGGGCATATACCTCGTCTCCGGGCTTAAATTGCCGGACTTTGGCGCCGACCCGGACGACAACGCCCGCGACATCGTTGCCCAACACCAGTGGAAGGCGGTAGGGCAGGACGAGCTTGAACTCTCCGTCCCTGATCTTGCTGTCCAAAGGGTTCACGCCGGCAGCATGAATCTCGACCAAGACGTCGTTCTCACGCAGTTCCGGCTCGGGACCTTCGCCGAGCCGGAGAACACCGCCTTTGGCATAGCGATCGATCTGGAATGATTTCATCATGCTAACTCTCGTTTCTGCGCGGCGATGAAAGCTCAATTGGAAAGTTTCCGAAGGTTGCCGAAGGACTCGGGCAAGAAGCAGCGGATGTCGCGGACCGGTCCCGCCGTTTTTCCGGCGATGTCGGCTCGTTCGGGCAAATCCCGTATTCCCTTTTGCTGATCGGGCTCCGCTCTGATTTTGCCATGGAACATCGATGCATCATCGGTTACTATCAAAACGGTATTGAGTCACTACTAAAAAGATATGGACATGAAGAATCTTTCCAACCAACCCTGTCCGATCGCTCGTAGCTTGGCGCTTGTCGGGGATGCATGGAGCTTGCTGATCATGCGTGACGCTCATGCGGGACTGACGCGCTTCGATGATTTTCGCAGGAGCCTCGGTATCGCACCGACGGTGCTGACGGGGAGACTTTCAGGTCTGACCGACGAGGGGATGCTGGAGAAACGGCGTTATTCCGATCGTCCGCCACGGGACGAATATGTGCTGACGGAGGCCGGCCGCGACTTTCTGCCAGTGCTTTTTGCGATCGGCGCGTGGGGACGCAAGCATCGCGGCGGCGGCAACGTAACCCAGTTCTTCGATGCCGAGGCCGGGACGGAGATCGATCCCGTCACCATCGACCGCGTGACTGGCGCTCCGATCGGAACACGTCCCATTCGCATCGCCTCGCCCGAATAGGCTGCCCCGCAGCGGATCAAGCGCCCTTGTCACCCCATGCCATCGTATACTATCGGATCCGATTAAATCGCTCTCTATTGACATTGACGCGCGTTTCGGCGATTTATCTCGCATCCGATTTAATGGCGATGGATGACGAACGGTCGTTTCCGTCGATCAGGAGATGCGCATGCCAAGCAGCCCCGTTCAACGCTCCAAGGCCTACAGCGAGTTTTCGCTGCTGCTCGATCCCGATGTCTACGAACCGCTGCCCGGCGACTGGCTGATCGGTATCACCGATATCGTCGACTCGACGCTGGCGATCCGCTCCGGGCGCTATGAGGACGTCAACTATGCGGGCGCCTCGGCGATTGCCGCCATCGGCAATGCCTGGGGCAGGTTCGATTTTCCCTTCGTCTTTCGCGGTGATGGCGCGGCCTTTGCGCTGCCGCCCGAGGCAGAGGCGGTTGCGCGCCTGGCGCTCAGCCGGATCGCAGGCTTCATCCGGGACCGCTTCGGCCTCGACCTGCGCGTCGGCCTTTTGACGGTCGACGACATCCGCGCCGGCGGCCAGGACGTGCGGATCGCCCGCTATGCCGCGTCAAAGGACGCCACCTATGCGATGTTTGCCGGCGGTGGGCTGAAATGGGCCGAGCGGCAGCTGAAGCAGGGGCGTTTTCAGCTCGAGCCGGAAAAGGATGGCGGCGAGCCGGATCTCAAGGGCCTTGCCTGTGAATGGCGGCCGTTTCCAAGCCGGCAGGGGCAGATCCTGTCGCTGCTGGTCGAGCCCACCGAGCAGGTGGCGCCGGAGCGCTTTGCGGCGCTGACGCGGGATGTGATCGCGGTTTTCGACGAAGGGCCACGGCAGTCGCATCCGCTGCCGAGCGAAATGGGCGTGCCGAAGGATCCGCGTGTGCATGTCGCCACGGAGCGCTGGCAGGGGGTCGCTGCCAATTCGGATTTTCGCAAATATGACGATGGTCTCAGGCTGACGGTCGATTGCACCGTCGAGCAGATCGACCGGGCCGAAGCGATCCTTGCCGAGGCGCGGGCGCGCGGCGAGGTGCAGTTCGGGCTCCACCGGCAGTCGCATGCGCTGATGACCTGCCTGGTGCCCTCGGCCCGTCCGGATCAGCACCTGCACTTTCTCGACGGCATGGATGGCGGCTATGCCCGGGCGGCCGAGATGATGGAGCCGCGCAGGCGGCCTGGCGCGTAAGGTGCGATGCGATCCCAGGGCATTTGGGATCCGCGCCACGCGCCAACCTAGCTGAAAAGGCTTGAAACGCTTTGCTCGCGCGCCGTGCGGGCTACGGCTTCGCCGATCAACGGTGCGATGCTGATGCGCCTGATGTTGGCTGCCTGCCGTTGCGCTTCGGCTTCGCAGATGGAATCGGTCACGACCAACTCCTTGAGGTGGCCGGCGCCAATGCGTTTGCAGGCACCTTCGGAAAGAACGCCATGGGTGATATAGGCCGCAACGTCCCTGGCGCCGGATTTCAACAGCGCTTCCGCCGCGTTGATCAACGTGCCGCCACTGTCCACGATATCGTCGATCAGAAGACAGTTTTTCCCCGACACGTCGCCGATGATGTTCATGACTTCCGATACGCCGGCTTGGGGCCGCCGTTTGTCGACGATCGCGAGATCGGCACCAATGCGTTTGGCGATGGCGCGTGCCCGCGCCACGCCGCCCACGTCTGGCGAAACGACCACCAGATTGCTGATGTCGTAGCGCTGCTCGATATCGCGGGTCATCACCGGTGCTGAATAGAGATTGTCGGTCGGGATATCAAAAAAGCCCTGGATCTGATCGGTGTGGAGATCGACCGTTATGACGCGGTGAACACCGGCGGCCGCGATCATGTTGGCGACCAGCTTCGCCGAAATCGGTGTGCGACCGGTGGCGCGGCGATCCTGACGGGCATAGCCGAAATAAGGGATGACAGCGGTGATGCGGCGCGCCGACGAGCGTCTGAGCGTATCGGTGAGGATCAAGAGCTCCATGAGGTTGCCGTCGGCAGGCGCGCTGGTCGATTGAAGAATATAGACGTCCTCGCCGCGGACATTCTCATGAAGCTGAACATTGATTTCCTGGTCGGCGAAGCGCTTGACCGTGCAATCGGTGAGGGGAAGATCCAGGTGCTTGGCGACGGCTTCGGCAAGGGTGCGGTTGGCGTTACCGGTCACCAGCTTCATAGGCGCAATCCTGTTTCAAGGAGCCTTCGGGAGCAGAAATTTGACTATGCCGCAGCTTTAGAGAGTTGTGTGCTGAAGCACAACCGGGCGTCTCGCGTTTTTCGTGAGATGCCCGGTTTCCGCTGAAGTGCGGCCTTCGCCGGAGTGACGGCGCCGACGATGCTGTCTGCGCCGTCGCTCGGTGCCGGTGACGCCGGGCCGAAGCGAAGCCGCTGCTATTCCTTGCCAGATCCCGGCTGCATCGAGCGCAGCAGGTTGTCGCGAAGGCCGGCGACCGATTGCTGGACGGTTGAGAAATCGTCACCAAGGCCGGTCGCCTCGACGAGCGCCGAGCCGGGATCGGCGTCGACCAGCGCGCGGCCGGCGGCCGTCAGCGTCAGGCGCACCTGGCGCTCGTCAGCCGGATCGCGCCGGCGCTGCAGGTAGCCGTCGACTTCGAGCTTCTTGAGGATTGGCGTCAGCGTGTTGGATTCCAGGAACAGCTTTTCGCCGAGCATGCCGACCGTCTGGTCGTCTTCCTCCGACAGCGCCACCAGCGTCACATATTGCGTATAGGTGAGGCCGAGCTTGTCGAGCAGGGGCTTATAGGCGCGGCCGAAGGCGAGGTTGGCCGAGTAGATCGCGAAGCACAGGAAATTCGAAAGCTTCTTGCCGCCATTTTCGGCTGCGGCGCCGGGGGCTTTGGTTGTCTTGGACGTGGACATGGGATTCTTTTTTCCTTTTTGCTATCTGCACTTAATATAAATCGCATCCGATTAAATCGCAATGGTGTTGACGCCTCGTTCGCCTTTGCGTATATACATCGCATCCGATTGAAGCGGATACGACTAAAAACAACGAACAGAGAGGAAATGACATGACCGAGAAGCTGCTTTTCACCGGCAAGACCCACAACACCGGCGGCCGCAACGGCGGTACCGTCAGCCAGGACGGCACGCTGGAACTGAAGCTGTCGCAGCCCCATCCGGCGGCTGAAAATCTCTTCGGCGCCGCCTGGTCGGCCTGTTACATCGGCGCCATCGAGCTTGCCGCACTGCAGCGCAAGGTGAAGCTGCCGGCAGGCCCCGAGGTCGACACCGAGATCGATCTCAACGTCGACGACGGTTCCTACTTCCTGCGCGCCCGCATGAATGTCCGCCTCGACGGCCTCGACCGTGACGTGGCGCATGAAATCATCCACGCCGCCCATGAGATCTGCCCGTATTCCAAGGCGACCCGCGGCAATGTCGACGTCGAGACCAATCTCCTCTAAGGCCGCCAACCAGACAGTCAGCGCCATCAGGCGTCACAGAGTTTTTTCGGGGATGCCGGCCGATGCCGCGCATCCCCAGCCGTTTTTGGGGCGCGCTCACGCCGACGCGCGTCCTTGGCCATCAGCGTTGTTCCGCTTCGCCTCTGCCAATGCACCCACCTTGACAGCCAGAACGTGTGGGCGGACACTTCCTTCGCCCGGTTTCCCTCCCTGAAAAGGAATGCGGCAATGTTTGGCGGATCTATGGAATGGCATGGACGCGTCGGGTCCGGTTGTGTCCAGTCTTCGGTACTCACTTTGCTGCGATCTTTCAGCGCCCCGGCCAGGCTTGGGCCCGCCGCCGGAAAATGGCTGGCCGCAGTCTTCCTGCTCGCCTCCGGTGAAATCGCCGCGGCCGATGATGTCCTGTTTGAGGGCGTCAGGATCTTCGACGGGAAGGGGGCCGAGCTTTCCGCTCCGTCGAACGTGCTCGTCAAGGACAATCTGATCGCGCGGATTTCGACCGACCCGATCGACCCACAAGGCGCGCTCAGGATCGACGGCAACGGCCGAACGCTGATGCCGGGGCTGATCGATGCCCATTGGCACGCCATGCTCATTCGCGTCAATCCCGTCGTGGCGCTTGGCGATATCGGCTACACCACGCTCCTGGCAGGAGCCGAGGCGACGGACACCTTGATGCGTGGCTTCACGACGGTGCGCGACGTCGGTGGTCCTGCCTTCAGCCTGAAACGGGCCATCGATGAAGGCATCGTTGCCGGTCCACGCATCTATCCTTCCGGCGCCATGATCACCGTGACCAGCGGGCATGGTGATTTCCGGCCGTTCACCGAGTTGCCGCGCAGCACCGGCGGCCCGCCCACCCGCATGGAAGTGATCGGCGGCAGCCTCATCGTCGACAGTCCCGATGAAGTGCGCATGCGGGTGCGCGAGCAGTTCATGCAAGGGGCGACGCAGGTCAAGCTCACGGGCGGCGGCGGCGTCTCCTCGCCGCACAGCCCGCTCGATGTGACGACCTTTACCGAGGCCGAGCTTCGCGCCGCCGTCGAAATCGCCAACAACTGGCACAGCTATGTGGTCGTGCACGCCTTCACCTCGGAAGCGATCAGACTGGCGGTCCTGTCCGGCGTGAAATGCATCGAGCACGGTTTCCTCATGGACGAGGACACCGCCCGGCTCCTGGCCGAGCGTGACGTGTGGCTGAGCCTGCAACCGCTTCCGGAAATGATGCGGCTGGGCCTGCCCGAGGGCTCCGTGCAGCGCGAAAAGGCCGAGGAGGTCTGGCCCGGCATCGACCGGACCTACCAGCTTGCGAAGAAATACAAGCTCAAGACCGCCTGGGGCACCGACGTGCTGTTTTCCGCTGAGCTCGCCAAGCAGCAGGGCGCCATTTTAGCGTCGCTCACCCGCTGGTACACGCCGGCCGAGGCGCTGGCGATGGCGACCGGAACCAATGCCGAGCTTCTGGCGCTCTCCGGCCCGCGCAACCCCTATCCGGGCAAACTCGGCGTCGTCGAGGAGGGGGCGTATGCCGACCTGCTGCTCGTCGATGGCAATCCGCTCGAAAACATCCAGCTCGTTGCCGATCCGGAGACCAACTTCAAGGTCATCATGAAGGACGGGGTGATCCACAAGAACACCCTTCGGTGAGGTCGAGGCGGCCGTTATCGGTGCGCATCCGCGCGCATCCAAAATCCCTTCACGCCAGATCGTCTGCGGCGATGTGCGCAACTTCTATGATGCGTTGCATCGGAAGCTGGGCGAGTTCGTTTGCCTCCTTCACGCGCTCAGCGGAAGGGGCGTCGAAGAGGCAGAAAGATTTTTCCTCGGACGGGACGAAGGTCGAACGAAGGTAGCGGACAGGCTTGCCTTGTTGCGTCATTTCGGTGGTGACCGCTTTCGCGCGGGTGGCGGCTGCGGTCAGTTGCTCCGGCGTGATGCCGGGCAAGTGTCTTTCAACCATGTATTGTGGCATGATGGGTCTCCTTTTGGCCTCAGCGAATGCGGCGGTCAGGTCGACTTCGACACGCTCGTCGCTCACGATATAACGTTCTGGTAGTGAGCGGAATGACTATCTATTTCGCCGCCATATTCACCGATCTCGTCCGGCATTCGGCCGTCTGGAACACGGTGCCGAAAGATACCGTCACCAACATAATGGCTGAGCATCGCTATCTGTCACAGACACTTGCGAGCCAGTATGGCCGCAGACACGAGAACTTCACCGGCGACGGCCATCTCTATCTTTTCGAGTCCGCCGACGTTGCGGTCCACTTCGGATTGAAACTGATCGCCTATTGGAAGCAACGGCGTCGTTCGCTGATGTCGGCTGCCAGCGGGCACGATCTGCCGGTCCGCGTCGGGTGCCATTTCGGCGAATGCAGTCGCATGGCGGAGGATGACGCCTGGATCGGGCGGGCGATCAACATCGCCAAGCGGGTGGAGACGCATGCGGAGCCCGATACGTTGTTCGTTACCGAGACGATCCTCGAGTTGATCGATTTGCCGATATTCAACTTCAGCGAGGCTGGTCTTTTCGACCTCCGGGGAGACTTCCTGCCCCAGAGGCAACTCTATCGGCTGACGTCCGTCGATCACACAGCGCTTGCTGCGCGACCGGACGAGAAGATGACCGCCGAGGATTGGTTCCTCAGAGGCGTCAGCCTTGCTCAGCATGATAAAGAAAACGTGCGGGAAGAGCGCCGTTGCTACGAGCGGGCCATTCAATTGCGGCCCAACTATCCCGAAGCGCACAACAACCTGGGCATACTTTCCAAGGCCGTGGGTGACATCCAGGCGGCTGCCGAGCACTATCAGGAAGCGCTCCGCCTTTGGCCGTTCTATCCTGAAGCGCACTACAATTTCGCCATCCTGCTCGAAGACGTCGGCGATCGCGCAAGCGCGGCGCGGCACTACCGTGAGGCAATCAAGTTGCGCCCCGACGACGTGGATGCCTGGCTACGCCATGCCGGTCTCTTGAACTCCATGGGCAATCGGATCGAGGCGGAACGACACTACAACGAGGTGCTACGCCTGCGACCGGGCTTTGCCGAAGCGCATAACAATTATGGCGTGTTTCTGGAAGAGCGCGGGGATGCCACTGGCGCAGAAGCGCATTATGTCGAAGCGCTCAGGCTGCATCCCGGCTACGCGGAAGCACACTACAACTATGCGATGCTGCTGGAACAGGGCGATCGAGCGCGGGCGGAGGAGCATTACCGCGCCGCCGTCGACGCGCAACCGGACTATGCAGAAGCACATAACAATCTGGCGGTCATGCTGCACGAGAACGGCGAACTGGCAGCCGCCGAGGAGCATTACCTGATCGCGCTGCGGTTGCGGCCGCACGATCCAGAGACCAACGCCAACCTGGCCCTGCTCGCGCAAGCGAGGGGTGACGACGCGGCGGCGATGCAGTTTCTGCGTCGCACAAGGCTCCTGGAAAGCCCGGAATGAGACCCTCCTTGAGGTTGTGCCTTGCGCGCTTGACGCAGTAAATCAGAAATGGTGGCGCGCCCGTTGCGGGCTTCCTTCGGGGCCGACCTCACGGAAATGTAATTTGGCCGTCCGCCGCCCTCGTTGGTATTTTCGCGCCTTCGCACATGCAGGGGACGGCTTCGGCCGATGGTGTCATGCCTTACGATCTCTCTGTGAATGGAACGAAACATGCCGTCGATGTCGACGGCGATATCCCGCTTCTTTGGGTCCTGCGCGACACGATTGGGCTGACCGGCACCAAGTTCGGCTGCGGCATCGCCATGTGCGGCGCCTGCACCGTGCATGTCGACGGGCAGGCCGTGCGCTCCTGCGTCACGCCGGTTTCGGAGGCGGCGGGGAAGCCGATCACCACGATCGAGGCGATCGGCGATACGCCCGAGGGCAAGCGGATACAACAGGCCTGGCTCGACATCGACGTCGTGCAATGCGGCTACTGTCAATCCGGGCAGATCATGTCTGCCACCGCGCTTCTTGCCGCCAATTCCCAGCCGACAGACGCCGACATCGATGCGGTGATGGCCGGAAATATCTGTCGATGCGGAACGTACCCGCGCATTCGCGCCGCCATCAAGCAGGCAGCAAGAGGGTGATCAGATGTCCATCTTCGACAGGACCAATCTATCCGTTTCGCGCCGTGGCTTTCTGATCGGCGCATCCCTGACCGGGGCCGGCCTGGTGATCGGCTTCAGGCCCCAGCCGGTGGCCGCTCAAGCCCAACCCTTCGCGCCAAATGCCTTCATCCGCATTCCGCCCGAGGGCAAGATCTCACTTGTGATGCCGGCGGTGGAGATGGGGCAGGGGATCTACACCGCGGTTGCCATGATGCTTGCCGAGGAACTCGAGGTCGACCTTGACCAGGTGGTGCTCGAACATGCACCGGCCGATCCCAAGCAATATGCCAATCCGCTGCTCGGCGACCAGATCACCGGCGGCTCGTTCTCCGTTCGTGGCGCCTACGAGCAGATGCGCAAGTCGGGTGCGGCCACCCGCATCATGCTCATCGGTGCTGCGGCGCGTGAGTGGGGTGTTTCGCCCGATGCCTTGAAGGCCGAGGCCGGCCATGTGGTCGAGACCGGTGGCAGTCGCAAGGCCGCCTATGGCAGCCTGATCGCGGCTGCGGCCTCAGAACCCGTGCCGCAGGACGTGCCGCTGAAGCCCGCCTCCAGCTACAAGGTGATCGGCAAGCCCGCCCACCGCCTCGACAGCCCGGAAAAGGTCAACGGCACGGCGAAATTCGGCATCGACGCGCGGCCCGACGGCGTGTCCTATGCGGCGATCGCCATCTGTCCCCACTTCAACGGCAAGCTGCGCGCGGTCGACGAAAAGCCGGCGATGGCGGTCAAGGGCGTCTCCCAGGTGGTGCGCATCGACGAGGCGGTGGCGGTCGTTGCCAACAACACCGGCGCTGCGCGCAAGGGGCTCGCGGCACTTTCGATCGACTGGGATCCGGGGCCGAGCGCTGCGATCGCCCAGGCCGAACTCGAACGGCTGATGGACGCTGCGATCGACGGCAAGGCGCTGCCGCATATCAACGAAGGCGATGTGATGAAGGCAGAGGCCGACAACGGGCCGGTGCACGAATTCATCTACCGTATGCCGATCCTCACCCATTCGGCCATGGAGCCGATGAACTGTACGGTGCATGTTCGTCCGGACAGCTGCGAGGTGTGGGTCGGAACCCAGATCATGAGCCGGGCACGGCAGGCGGCCGCCGATGTCACCGGCCTGCCGCTCGAAAAGGTGGTGGTGCACAACCATCTGCTCGGCGGCGGCTTTGGCCGGCGGCTCGATGTCGACGGCATCACGCTCGCAACCAAGATCGCCAAGCAGGTGCAAGGCCCGGTCAAGGTGACCTGGAGCCGCGAGGAAGACATCCGCCACGACTGTTATCGCTACCTCAACTACAGCCGGGTGACGGCGACGCTCGGGGCTGACGGTTTGCCCGTCTCCTGGCGGCACCGGGTGATCGGTCCTTCGGTCATGGCGCGCTGGTTCCCCGGCTTCACCAAGGACGGCGTCGATCTCGACCAGATGGCCGGCGCCGAATCGCCCTACGGGATCCCCAACAAACAGGCCGATTTCGCCCGGCAGGAGGCGCCGGATGGCATGCTCACCGGCAACTGGCGTGGCGTGGGCGCGACGCGCAACATTCCCCCGGTCGAGTGTGGCATCGACGAGCTGGCCGGGATCGCCGGCGTCGATCCGCTGGAGTATCGACGCAAGCTGCTTTCGAACAAGCCGCGGCTTCTCGGCGCGCTTAACCTGGCTGCCGAAAAGGCGGGCTGGTCGACGGCGCTGCCGAAAGGCAAGGGCAGGGGCATTGCGGTGGCCGAGGATTTCGGCAGCTTTGCCGCGATGATTGCCGAAGTCACCGTCGGCGACGACGGCAAGTTCAAGACGGACCGGATCATCTGCGCCGTCGATTGCGGCCTGGTGATCAACCCGGATACGGTCGAGGCGCAGATCCAGAGCGGCGTCGTCTATGGCCTGAGTGCAGCACTCTACGGGCGCATCACCGTTGCCAACGGAGCGGTGGTCGAGGGCAATTTCGACGATGCGCCGGTTGCACGCATAAACGAGACGCCGCCGATCGAGGTGTTTATCGTGCCGAGCACGGAAGCGCCGGGCGGGATCGGCGAGGTCGGAACGCCGGGCGTGGCGCCGGCGCTCACCAATGCGATCTTTGCGGCGACCGGCACGCGGCTTCGCACCTGGCCGATCAACCAGAACGAGATCAGGAGGGTGTGACCGTGATCAAGCGAACACTCGCCCTGCCACTTGCCGCCGTCCTTGCTGCAGCCGGTCTCGTCGCGGCCCTTGAGCCGATGCGCGGCCATGCCGAAACCTCCGGCGGCGCGCTGAAGCCAGTCGCCGAGTTCGCCTCGATTGCCGATGCGAGCGCACGCTCCAAGGCGATCTTTGCGGAAGCGAGCCGCGTGCTCACCCATCCGCGCTGCATCAACTGCCATCCGGCAACCCGCAGCCCGACGCAAGGCGAGGACATGCATCCGCATGTGCCGCTGATGATCGCTAGCGACAGCTCGATGGGACCGGCGGGCCTTGCCTGCAGCGCCTGCCACGGGCCGGAGAACCGCACGATCGTCGGCAGCCGGCTGAAATCCATTCCCGGCGACGCCCACTGGCAACTCGCGCCCGAAAGCATGGCCTGGCAGGGGCTGACCGTCGGCGAGATCTGCCAGCAGGTGAAGGACACGGAGCGCAATGGCAACCGCTCCCATGCCGATCTCGTCAAGCACATGGGCGAGGATCACCTGGTCGGCTGGGCGTGGCATCCGGGCGAAGGCCGCAGCGCACCGCCCGGCTCGCAGCCCGAGCTTGCCGCGCTGATCTCCGCCTGGGTCGAAGCCGGCGCGGAATGTCCGGATTGAGCGCAGCTCATATCCGGATTGAGCGCAGCTCATATCCGGCCGAGCAACGGTTCATGTCCCGGACCGAGCGGCAGTCCATCCTGAAGTGAGCGCGGGCCCGCGCCAATGCTGCAACTGTTTGGCCTGACGGGGCGGTCCGGCATGTTGCTTTTGGTCGCCCGAACGGCAGTCGCCGACAGGTGACAGGCGCGCGTTGCCTGTATTGCCGCCGTCTTTTACTGTTACGTACTTCCTGCCTGCAGCGATTTTCGAGACGATGGCGTCCTGGGTTCATCCTTGAGGGCAATTCATGAGCATGCTTTCCGCAGCCTGGGCCAGACTTCCGGTTACTCGCATCGAGGACTTGAGCGACGGCGTCTATGGCGCCGGTCTCGAGGTGATGCAGATGTCGACCTCGCCGCTCTCGGGCAGCCTCGTCTTTTCCCAGCAGAACGGCGTTGTCTACAGCAGCGGGCTGATCAACGGGCAGATCGCGCTGAGTGGCCCGCTGCACCACGACCTCTTGACCGTCGGTGTCGGCCTGCGCCTGGGGGCAGGCACCCGCCATTGGCTGACCGAGACGCCAACCGGCGCCGTCGGCGTCTTCCACGGCGGCGACGATCACGACGCCATTTACACACCGGGCTCGCTCTATGCGACCGCGACGCTGTCGGTCGACCGGCTGGAGGAGATTGCCGCCGGGCAGGGGATCGTGCTCGACAAACCACTGCTCGGCGGCACCGGCCTTTATCACCGGCCGCTGTCCCCGGCGATCAACAAACGGCTGAAGCAGGCCTTCGAGCGTGTTCACGCCGGCCGCACCGTGCCGCGTTTCGGCGAGGCGGATATCGGGGAGGCACTGCTCGACGTGCTGATCGAGCATATCGGTCGCCAACCGTTTGCCCGCAACCGGCGCAGCAACGCCGAGGCGCATGCGCGTATCGTCGAGCGGGCGCGCGCCTACATCGTTGCGCATCTGGCCCAGCCGATTTCGCCGAACGAGATTGCAAGGGCTGCCAATACCTCCCGGCGTACCCTGTTCCGTGCCTTTGCCGATATTCTCGACGATTCACCGCAGGGCTATGTGCGGCGGCTGCGGCTGCATCGCATCCGCCACGACCTGGCAAGCCACGAGGAAACGGCCTGCACCATCGCGCTGATCGCCAACCAGTGGGGCATCAGCGAGCTTGGCCGCATGGCCGGCTGGTACAGCGACCTCTTCGGCGAACGCCCGAGCGAGACATTGGCGCTTGCCCACCAGTTGCAGACTGCGAAGTCCAGCGCGTCCAGACACTAAAGCGCCGTGCGTTGAGAGCAGGATATTGGGCGCGAAACGACAGGCCAGCCTTTCTGTCTTCCAGTTTGGCACGGACTGCATAGCCAGAGCCGGCCATTGCTTCCTATCCTCGATATCAGGACATGGAGGGGCGTCATGGGGTCGAAGGTCCAGGTGCCGTTGGTGCGGGATGGATGCGCACGCGGGCCAAGGACGCCGCGATCCGCTAGGCTCGCTCCCAGGCCCGACCGCGTCGTACCAAGCCGTTGCAACCTGCCATGCTGAGGCAGGGGCTCTCCGGCCTTTCGACCTGGCAGCGTTTCGAGATCCGGCGGATCGAGGATCTCGGCAACGCCATTTTCGGCGCCAGGCTCGACGTGTTGCAGATGACCGGGCCGCCGATCCGCGGCAGCCTTGCTTTCGCCGCCGGCAACGGCATCGTGCTTTCGAGCGGATTGATCGAGGGCAGGGTGGCACTGTCGGGTTTTCTGCCGAGCGATGCGGTAACACTCGGCATCGCGCTGCATGTCGGTCCGGGCTCACGCCTCTGGCTCAATGCGGCGCGTGATGGCGACGTCGCCATCTTCCTGCCCGACGACCGCTACGACGCCTATTATACTGAGGGAACGCTCTATGTGGCAGCGACGCTTTCGCGCGAGCGCCTCGAAGAGATTGCCAGGCAGGCAGGGCTTGCCCACGATCCGCAGATGACCGCGAAGGCGGGTCTGCATGACAGGCCCCTGGCGCCGCCCGTGCTTGCCTGGCTGAGGCACCAGATTGCCGGCATCCACCGCGGCGACGCGGTGACGGAGGCAGCCGGCGGCGAGATCGGGCCGCGGCTGCTTGAGGCCGTGATCGCGCATTTTGCCACCGGACCGGGTGGCAACGGCGGGATGGAACCTGCCGGACGCGCCCGGATCGTCGCGCGGGCGCGTCGCTTCATCCTTGAAAACCTGGCTGCGCCATTGACGCTGAGTGCTGTTGCCAGAGCCGCCGAGACCTCTCAGCGCACGCTCAATCGTGCCTTTGTCGAGGTGTTCGACGACACGCCCGTCGACTACGTCAACCGGCTGCGGCTGCATCGCATCCGCCGGGACCTGGCGAGCGAGGCCGGGACACCACAGACGGTCGCCAAGGTGGCTGCGCGCTGGGGTATCCATGAACCCGGCCGCATGTCCGGCCGCTACCACACGCTCTTTGGCGAATATCCGCACGAGACGCTGGCTTTGGCGCAACGGGCGCAGCGACACGGACCTGTGTTCTACTAGCCGATGCCGGCGCAGCACCGGTGTCTGTTTCTGCTTTCGCGCGTGACCGTCGACCGCTTCGAATTGCGGTCCGTCAATTTGGCACAATCTGCATAGCCACCGGGTGGCGCCGCGTCGTTAAATGCAGCGGAAAGGACAGGTTGCTGCCAGGGCGTCCGATCTTCAGGAAGACGCTCGCATGCTGTGGAAGCGCAACCCTGACGATTGTCCGTAACTGTTACGTACTTTCCGCTGCCGATCAACTCGCTGTGCACCCCGGCTGTGGCCACGGCCCACCCGGTGGACCCGTTCCGCGATTTCATATGTGCTAAATCGCATAGAGGTTGTGATTCGGGAGCCTGCCGATGCATGCACGCATAGCTTCGTTGGGGGTGGCGGCAGTGCTTGCCGCTGCTTCGTCGGCAAAGGCTGAGGATGCCGATCTTGCCAAGCAGCTTTCAAACCCGGTGGCCTCGCTGATCAGCGTGCCGTTCCAGTTCAACTATGATCGCGGCTACGGGCCTGATGACGGCAACAAGATGACGCTGAACATTCAGCCGGTCATCCCGATCTCGCTCAACGACGACTGGAACGTGATTTCGCGCACCATCCTGCCCGTCGTCAACCAGAACGACATTGCCGGCGACAGCGGCAACCAGTTCGGTCTTGGCGATACGCTGCAGAGCTTCTTCTTTTCGCCGAAGGAGCCGACGGCAGGCGGCCTCATCTGGGGTGCGGGCCCGGCCTTCCTGTTGCCGACGGCGACGGACGACCTGCTGGGCGGCGAGAAATGGGGCGTGGGTCCGACGGCTGTCCTGCTCAAGCAGGAAGGGCACTGGACCTATGGCGTGCTTGCCAACCACATCTGGTCGGTCGCCGGAAATGACGATCGCGACGATGTGAGCTCGACCTTCCTGCAGCCATTTCTCTCCTACACCACGCCCGATGCCTGGACCTTCACGCTCAACACCGAAAGCACCTATGACTGGAAGCATGACGACTGGAGCGTGCCGATCAACTTTACCGTCGCCAAGCTCACCAAGTTCGGCGAGCAGCCGGTAAGCCTGCAGCTCGGCGCGCGCTACTGGGCGGCCGCACCGGACAACGGCCCCGAGGGTTTTGGCGTGCGCGCCGCGATCGTCTTCCTGTTTCCGAAATAGGTTAGGTGCGGCGTGCCGGGGAAGCGGTTCCCGCCTCACTCGGATCCCGGGCCGGCTGAAAACGGGTGACGGGATGGCCCCCCGGCGCCAATTGGCGCCAGAAGGGCGGGGCCAGAAGCGTCAGCGCCAGAACCGCTTCACATCGATCACGTCGTCGAGTGCGTTCTGGGCGCTGTCGATCAGCTTCTCCTTGTCCGCATGCACGGTCAGTGCCTCGGCGTCGGGGTGGTCCTCAAGGCCGATTGCTTCCAGCACATGCGGCCCGGACACGAGGTCGTTGAGGGTGCCGAGCCGGTCCTGCAGGCCGGTCATCGCGTCGATGAAGTGTCGGTGGCGGCGCGCGCCGCGCTTGTCGTCAAACAGCGAGACGAAGAACTCGGCGGCGTAGCGCAGCTTCTTGGCATCCTTGCGGGCTTCGTGCCGGTCTTCGTCGCTGACCTTGGCGAGCGCGCGGCCATGTTTCTTCAGCTTGCGGCGCTCACGGTCGAGCACCGCTTCGGCGAAATCGACCGCCGAACGCTCGCGCAGCTCGGCGGGTGCGCTTGACTGGTAGTCGCCGCAGTGCAGCCAATCCTGCAGGTCGAGCATCAGGGCGCGGCCGCGAGGACCGTCGAGCGTTTCGAAGACTTCGGCATAACGCGCGGCGCGCGCCGTCCGCAGGCGCTCGCGCAGCTCCGGGCTTGGCTGCCGTGTCAAGAGAACATCGACGTCGCGGGCGGTGCCGAAGGCGCCGGCCAGCCACTTCAGCTCCTGCCTGATGCGCTGGCTCTCGTCATCGCCAAGAATATCCTTGTAGAGCGAGAAGGCCGAGCGCAGGCGGCGCAGCGCCACGCGCGCCTGGTGCAGGGCCTCCGGATTGCCGCGCTCGCGCAGCACGTCCTCGTTCAGGCGGTAGTGACGAAGACAGGAAAGGGCGATGGCGCGGAAGCTTTTCATAAGCCCCATCTCGCGCTCGAGATCGACCGGCTCCGCCTTGTGCACGAGCCGCTCGGCGTCGATCAGCCGGAAACCCCGCTCGGCCTTGGAGACGACGCCGAAGCGGATGGGAACAATCGCCTCGATCCGGCGGGCAAGGGTAAAGAGCGCCTTCGGGTCACCATCCTTAAGCTCGAGTTCGATTTCGCCGACGGCGGTCCGGCGGCTGCCGGATTTGACCGTGCCGCGATCGAGCGCGACCTCGATCTTCGTGCCGTCCTGGTCGACGTCCCAGATGGTGCGCTCGACGTCGACGGAAAATTGCGGCTCCAGATCATCCGCCTCCAGCCCGAACTCGCCGGCAAGCGGCGTGCTGTGATCGACGACCGGCCGGTCTTCCGACAGCGGCATCTCCCATTCCGGGCGGGCAAAGAGCGAAGCGCCCGGGCCGGTCGCCTTGATCGTTTGCTTGCGTGCAGCGCCGACGGTGCGGATCCTGAGCGTGAAGCCCGCTTGAAAGAGATCGCGACCGCGCGTGTCGAAATAGACGGATTGCTGCTCCTCGACCCTGGCCGGCTCGCCAAGCAGGCCGGAGGCCAGGAAGCGATCGAGGTTTTCCGGGGAGAGTTCCAGCTTGATTTCGATTTCCGTATTCAACCCATCCTCCATGAGCGCAGACAAGGCGATAACGCCATATGAGCACATTGGTTCGTGTTCTCGATGACATGGATCAAAGTTGAGGTGGCGGTTTTTGAGTGCGACAAGGGGCAGAGGGAAGCAAGGGACGTCGCACCTTGCGGGAGGCGCTACACTTTTCGCAGAATTGCACTTTGTATTGTCGCAATTCCGGGCGGAAAACCGTTTCACACCTTTCCTGGAATTGCTGTTTTCTCGTCGCAAACCCGAACGCAAAACCGCTTCGCACTTTTGCTGGATTTGCTCATTGTATTGTCGCAATTCAGGACGGAAAACCGTTTCACACTTTTCCTGGAATTGCTTAAGCTCCCGACATTTCATGCCACGGAATTGATAAATGTCGCTTCGCCTTGCCACCTTCAATATCGAAAACCTTTTGAGCCGCTTCGATTTTTCCGGCTTTCGCAACCAGCTGAAGCAGGACCGGGTGCTCCGGCTCTTTGACGTGAAGAGCGAGGCCGAATACCAGCGGCTGGAGGAGGCGCGCACCATCGCGCATACGGACGACACAAGGCAGATGTCGGCGCTGGCGATCGCCGATTGCGATGCGGATATCCTCTGCCTGCAGGAAGCCGACAACATGGCCTCGCTGCAGGCGTTCGAATACAACTATCTCTTCCGCATGGTCGGCAATGGCTACCGGCAGAAGTACCTGATCGAGGGCAATGATTCGCGCGGCATCGATGTCGCGGTGCTGATGCGCGAGGAGACGCGCGACGGCCAGCCGATCGAGTGCCTGGACGTGAAGAGCCATGCGGGGCTGACCTATGAGGATCTCGATCTCTTCAACGACAAAATAGCGCTCACCAGCCGGCCGGCCGACCGGATCTTCAAGCGCGATTGCCTGGAGCTCGACTTGCGGATCGGCGGGCGGCCGCTGACGCTTTACGTGGTGCACTTCAAATCCATGGGGCCGGCGCGCGAGGGGCTCGACGGACGGCAGGCGACGATGCCGATCAGGCAGGCGGAGGCAAAGGCGGTGCGCCACATCATCGAAAGCCGCTTCGGCCGCGGAAAGACCGCCGACAAGATGTTTGCGATCTGTGGCGACATGAACGACTACCAGGAGAAGGTGAACATCCTCGGCGACCGGCGTAACGGCTATGAGTTCGTGCCCTATGAGGAAGCGGAAAGCGCGCTCGACGTCTTCACCCTTGACGACTTCGTCGTAAACCCGATGCAGCGCCGGCCGGTGCTTGATCGCTGGACGCTGTTTCACAGCCGCGGGCCCGAGGAGCGGCATCTGTGCCAGCTCGATTACATCTGGCTGTCGCCGGCGCTGGCCAAGCGCAATGCCCACCAGGTGCCCGAGGTCATTCGCGGCGGCCAGCCGTTTCGCACCATCTTTCCGCCGGGGCTGGAGGTGGAGCGCTATCCGCGCACCGGTTGGGACCGCCCGAAGGCGTCCGACCATTGCCCCGTGGCCATGACCCTGGACGTCTGATGATGAGCACGCTCGAAAGCAATACCCGCCAGTGGCCGGCCGAAGGCGTGATCATTCCGATTGCCGACGTCGATATCCGCGTCAATGGCGCGGTGCATCCGTTTCACCTGGAGGAAGTCGGTCGCGCGCAGGAGAACTGGGCCTGGGAGATCGCCGCCAATCCGCACCTCTTCGACGGCCGCATGGTGCTGCAGCGGGCGCTGAGGATCGAGGACGGGCGGGTGCGGGGCGAGGGGCATGTGGTGCCCTATTCGACCTTTCTGTGGTGGCGCAAGACCCGCGCGGAAGGCGCCTTCCACCTCTTTGCCATGCCGGCGATCCTTTCTTCCGACGGGGCTTTGATCCTGGTGCGCATGGGCGGGCACACCGCCAATCCGGCCCGCGTCTACAGCCCCTCCGGCTCGCTCGAGCCGGAAGACATCGTCGACGGTCGCTGCGATATCGACGGTAACATTCGCCGTGAGGCGCTGGAAGAAACCGGCATCGACCTTGCGCTCGCCACCGCCGAGCCCGGCTATCACCTGTTGCATATGGAGCGGGCGGTCACGGTGATCCGCGTCTACCGCTATCCGGAAACGGCCGAGGCGCTGGTGGCGCGGGTGGCGGCGCATATCGCCAACGACCCGGAGCCGGAGATCGACGAGGCGATTGCCGTTTTCGGGCCGGATCCGGCCGCGAACAACTACCCGCCCTTCATCCCGCCGATCCTGAAATGGCTGTTCCGGTAAGCATCTGCCGTTCAGAGCTTGAGTCGGAAGCGCGCGACAAGAGATTGTTTCTGCTGATCAATTCGTTTCTTTGATCATGAGGCAATCAAGCCAGGTCCGGGCGAGTTTCCTGTCTTGTCCACGCTCCCACGCATCTCACAAGGTCGCGCTTAGGCGCGCATCGTGGCGATGGCATGACACCGCTTGCGGACAGGCGGCTGATCCCGCGGGGCGTCGGCCGGGACGCGGGTCATTTGACGACAGAGAACTCGTATTGCTGCCAGCGGTGCACGGCCCGGTACTCGTCCTCGCGGCCTGGTGTTCGAAAGGCATTGCGATAGATTGCCCCGCAGCTCGACAGTTCTCCCGGAAAGGCCTTGCACAAGAAGTTGCCCTGGACCCAGGCCGTGCCCTTGCGGGTTTGTGTGTCGACGGTCTCGGTCAGTTCGCCGTTGGCGGTGATGGCCTGTTCGATCGGCAAGATCTTCGGCAGCGCCGTGCGTCCGCGGATCCGGCTGCCGAAGAGGAGGCGCTTCATGTCGTTTCCGGTCAGCCGGTCACGGGCAACCAACCCGCCGCTTCCGAGCGCCGGCAGTTCGGGCACGCCCGCCTTGCTGAGGCCAGCCAGCAGGCGCTCGATGTCTTCGGCGTTCTTGAAAACCATGTAATCCTGGGTGATGAGCTGGTTGGGTTGTTCGCCCATGTAGCGGTCAGCCAGCGCCTTCCTCAGCCTTGCAAGCGCGGAAGCGACGCCTTCGGTGCGCCCCAGGTGGGCGTAGGCCGAGACGAGCACCTGCAGGGCGTAGAACTTCGCCCAGGGATCGGGCGAGTTGAAGTTCATCTTCTCGATCAAGTCGATCGCCGCTTCGAAGTTGCCCTGGGTGAACTGCGCGAGCGCGGCCTGGTAGCGGCGAAAATCCACCCAGGAATTCGGGTCGACGCGCGCTGCCGCATCGAGATAGCCGAGAGCCTCCTGGGGCTTGCCGTTGAAATTCAGCGCGTGGGCCAGCGACAGCTGGTTCCAGCTGTCGCTTGGGTCGAGCGCCACCGCTTTCAACAGCACGTTGACGGCCTCGTCGGAAGCGTGCTCGCGCACCTTCAGTTCGGCGACGAGCTGGTAATAGGCGGATGACGGATTGCGCGCCGCGATCGCCAGCGTCTCGCCGACCTTGGCATAGGCCTCGTCGATCGAAAGCCCCATGAACACGGCGCGGGTGGTATCGGCATCCCAATAGGCCCAGGCCAGCTGGGCACGGGCCGCGCCGAAATTCGGATCGAGCGCGACGGCCTGCTGCAGCAGTTTCACGGCCTCGGCAAATTCCTCCGGCGTGTTTTCGCGCGAATAAATGTCCATCGCCTTGAGATAGGCGTCATAGGCGGCGGGGTTGCTGGTGCCGCCGGCGCGCGGCACGATATCGGCCACCAGGCGCAACTGCAGGGCGCCGGCGATGCTGCCGACGACCTTGTCCTGCAGCGCAAACACGTCCTCCCAGCGGCCATCGAAACGTTCCGCCCAGACATGTCCCGATGTGGCGCCGTCGATCAGCTGCGCATTGATGCGCATGTCGCCGCCGACGCGGCGGATCGAGCCTTCGAGCAGGTAGCGCACCCCGAGCTCGGTGGTGATCTCGGCCGGCGTGGCACTCTTGCCCTTGTAGGCAAAGGCGGTGTTGCGGGAGATGACGAAAAGGCCGGGCACGCGCGCAAGTGCCGTCGTCAGATCCTCGGTCAGGCCGTTGGCAACGTATTCCTGATCCTTGTCGGCGCTCAGATTGTCAAAGGGAAGGACGACCAGCGAGGGGCGGAGATCGTCGGCGGGCTTCGCCTTCAGCGATGCCGTCTCGATCGTCGCCAGGGGCTGCCAGAATACCGAAAGAACGAGGGCGGACAGCAGCAAAAGGACGGCAGCCACGATCGCCGGGATCCGCCATCCCAGCCGCTTTCCAATGCTTGCGCCGGCCTTGCCGGAGGCTGGCGTTCCGGCGGAGACGCGATAGACGCGCACCGGTTCCGACAGGCTTTTCACCCGCTGCTCCCCGAGCGAGACGAAGTTTACGGGCAGCTTGCCCTTGACCTGGTCATAGGCGGCACCCGAGAGCGCGATGCCGCCTGGAAGCGCCAGCCCCTGCACCCGGTCGGCAATGTTGACCCCGTCGCCATGAATGTCGTCGCCCTCGACGATGACGTCGCCGACATTGACGCCGATGCGGAACTGAAGCGGCGGCTTGCCGGTGGTCTCTGTGCCGCCCGCGTTTGAGGAGGCCTTGTCGTCCTGGATCTCGATCGCGCATTGCAGCGCTTCCACCACGCTTGGAAACTCCACCAGCACGCCATCGCCCATGGTCTTGATCAGGCGTCCGCGATGCGCCTTGACCCGCGGCTCGAAGAGCTGCGTCATATCGGTCTGGAACAGCGCGCGGGTGCCTTCTTCGTCGAGCTGGCTTCTCTGGCCATAGCCGACGACGTCTGCGATCAGGACGGCGGCAAGTCGACGCTCCATGGCGACACCAGCGACGGGCAGATCAACCGAGGGGTGGCGGCCAGTCTATCGCCGTGGCGAGGTTCCGTCCACTTTGCGGGCAGGGGCGAGGGCCGCCGGAGGGTGTTTATTGGACGTTGCGCGCCATGTGACCCGGCCGCCAAGACCACGCAATCGTGACCGCAGTCGACCTTGGACAGAGGTGCTTTTGCCCTTGCCGCCTGCGTCCCGACATTGCAAGGTCACGGGGGGTTATATTCGCAAGGGGACATGAATGGCGTTGCGCTACGCGATCTATGACGTCTTCACCGACAGGCCGCTTCAGGGCAATCCGCTCGCCGTGGTCTTTGGTGCGGACTGGCTGGACGACGAGGCGATGCAGGCGATCGCGCTGGAGTTCAACCTGTCGGAGACGGTGTTCATCCGCAGGCCCGGCGGCGCTGCCCATACCGCCAAGCTCAGGATCTTCACGCCTAGCCACGAGCTGCCTTTCGCCGGGCATCCGACCGTGGGTGCCGCGGTGGCGATCGCCGAGACCGCCCATGGCGAGACGAGGGAAGGCTTCGACCTGGTGCAGGTGCTGGAGGAAAAGGTGGGGCCGGTGCGCTGTGCCGTGAGGTTGAGGCCCGGGGCGGCGAGCTTCGCCGAGTTCGACCTGCCGCGCAAATCCGTGCGGCTCGACGCCCGCTTCGACCGGCAGGCGATTGCCGATGCCATGAGCCTGAAACTGTCGCAGATCGGCTTCGAGAACCATGTACCCTCGTTCTGGAGTGCCGGCGCACCCTTCGTGCTCGTGCCGGTGCACGACGTCGCGGCGGTGTCGGCGATCGAGTTCGACGTGCTGCGCTGGGAGCAGCTGACGCCGATGGCCGAGGGGCGGCTCGCTTCGGCCTATGTCTATTGCCGTGGCGGCGTGAACCATACGGCGCGCTTCCACGCCCGCAAAT
The DNA here is from genome assembly GCF_037026475.1 of Ensifer sp. MJa1. Lineage (NCBI taxonomy): Bacteria > Pseudomonadati > Pseudomonadota > Alphaproteobacteria > Hyphomicrobiales > Rhizobiaceae > Ensifer > Ensifer sp. MJa1. Next base: position 264,760 of record NZ_JAKUMO010000001.1, read on the forward strand.
TCGGCCCGGGCGCCGGGCATCTGGAGGATCCGGCAACCGGCGCGGCCGTCGCGGCGCTCTCGGGCGCCATCCACCATTTCGACCAGTTCATCGACGGCCACCATCCCGTCCTGGTGGAGCAGGGGGTGGAAATGGGAAGACCCTCCTTCATCCACCTGCATCTGGATATTTCAGGCGGGGAGATCAGCAATGCCCGCATCGGCGGCCATGCGGTGAAGATCGCCGAGGGAACGTTGTTTGTGTGAGGGGCGCGCGTGAGGGTTTAAGGCAAACGCCCAAAAGACCCATTCAATCAGTGCTTTAGGAGAAATTTGGTGGGTGATCACGGGCTCGAACCGTGGACCCGCTGATTAAGAGTCAGCTGCTCTACCAACTGAGCTAATCACCCATCCGCGACCGCTGCGGTGTGTCCCGCTGCTGTCGTGAGGGGGCGTATAAAGGCGTTCGATTGGGTTGTCCAGCGGCTTTGTGAATTTTTTTTGAAAAAGTCCCCGGGGGCTAACCTGGCCCCTGTGGACAAAGAGCTCGCCGTCAAAAGCGATGCATTCACCACCTGAGCCGCACATCTCCTGCCGTCGCCACGTCGAAACCGCCGACGACGGAAGACGCTTTGCTGCCCTGCAACCCGAGAGAGAGAAAAGTGCACCTCGTCCCGGTGCGCGAGATCGAAGTGCGCTGTGATTTTTGAAGAATCCGGTACGATTTCCTCTTGAGTGCGACAAGGCCGTGCGCTAAAGCGAGCGCACGGATGGGTGATTAGCTCAGTTGGTAGAGCAGCTGACTCTTAATCAGCGGGTCCACGGTTCGAGCCCGTGATCACCCACCAAAACTTCTCCTAAAGCGTTGATAAAGTTGTACTTGCAAGGTGTCGGCGGATTGCGTCCGCGCGCCGAGCATGCTCATTCCGACAACAAATCCGGCTTTGACCTGGCCGGCGCCGAACAGCTCACGATTTTCGCTTCAACCAGTGCCAGCCTTTTCGTCCGGCGCGCCCCAGAAAGCGTCCGGTCAGGACATGCGACGTTATCGTCACAAGTGGAATGACGCCAAACGAGAAGACGCTGGCGAGCAGGAACAATAGGCCGTTATTGGAAGCCCCCCGATCGGCGGGCCAGTAAAACAGCGAAAGAGATGTAATGACAACAATGATCAAGCAGGGGAGCGTTAGGGCGTCGGCTGTAATGCTGAGCCAGTTTAGCCGGACTGTTCGGGTCGACCACCAGGCTGTTGCAATCAGCATTGGAAGATAGTGGAGCGACGCAACTATAAGTGACGCTATCCATGCTTCCGTCACCGCTTGCACCTTACCGAGAACAGGATTCGAACCGCACATAGGGCGGAAGCGGGAAGGTCTTTTCGGTTCGTTCCCTGTCGCTGAGGGCGCTCTTATCCGCAACGCGAATGGCGACGTGCTTGGAGCAGGCCCAGGAATAGGACGTCAACATGCCGAACGCCATGTAGCGGACTTGGTCCTTCTCGAGGATGCCTTGTGCTGTGACGGGAATTGAGGCGCATTGCTCACGCTCTTCGGCACTGTCTTGAAGCTCAGCCTCGTCGAGCTTCAGAAAGCAATCCGGAATGAGGTGGCAATGAACCCTGCCATTGACCGACCAGACCAGCTCGCCGTTCCGCCAGGTTTCAAAGCGGACAGGGGTGCCGCGCGGAGTAAGTTCCCCGGGTCCAACTGGCGGGTCGAAAAGGGTTCGGTAGATTGTCCGGGTTGTCGGCTCGTCCTCCCAGCCATAGTCCGTCCAGTCAAAAGCATAGGTGGCCTTCTCGGGTGGGCAGGTTTCAGCTCCCGCATGCGCGGTTGCCGGTGTGATCAGGCTCGCGACGATCAGTATTGCTAATCGTCTATCCGCCTTGCTGCGGCTTCCACTGGACCTGGCTGTTGAAAAACCGGACCGGCATCCGGCGGCATCGGTGCTGAACGTGTGCGGGACTGAACTCAATTGCATGTGGTGCCTTCGCCAGTTGATTGGAGCTTGCACGGTAGTCGCCCTGCGCTCGCTACTGGAGTTCTGGGAACTTCCGGTCGCAGAGCGTTCTGAAGCCGGCCAATGCCCTGACATAGTCGTCATCCTCGGCAAGCCTCACCATCATGTTGACGTGGTCCTGGATATAGGCGTCGGCCGCCTTCTGATCGAGGCCTCTTTTTTCAAGGCGCGGCACGGCGATCGCGTAGAGACTTTCGAACTTCTTGCGGTAGGCCTCGGCCTGCTCGGTCGCTTTTTTCAGCTCGAAGCCTTTCCAGTACAGAAAATAGGTGGCTCCGCATTGCACCGGGTAGTCGTCGTAGATGGAATTCATCGGCACGGCGCGAGCGCCGTTCATGGACGAGAAGACAAGCGCTGCTGCGAGAATAAGGGTCTTCAACTGTTGCTCCAGCCAGAATCGAACCGGCCGACGCCGACGCCCGAGCATTAAGCGCGAGCAATGCCGGCAAATCAACTTAACGGGCGGTTCTCTTGGGCTACGCCTTTCTTTCGGGTTGCTCCAGCCGGTTGCTGCGGTGCGCGGTGGCAACAGCGGCGACAGGCGGGCAGGGCGCAACCCGGCGCAGCAAGACGCATTGGTGCGTCACGGATTGACGGCGCGCTTCGCCGCGATACCTACTCTTTCCGGAGAGGATCGCTCATGTGCGGACGTGTCTATCTGAAGACCAATCTCGAGGGGCTGCTGCGCGCCTTCGGCTTTGCGGAGCGCGGCCAGGTCGAGGGGCTCGCCAACCAGTTTCCGCGCTACAACGGCGCGCCGACGCTGATCTATCCGCTCATCATCCGCGACGTGATCCGCGACCCCGATCTCTTCGGGCCGGTGTTCGTGTCGGCGCGCTGGGGGCTGATCCCGAGCTGGGCGAGGGATCCGAAGCCGCGGCCGCTCGTCAATGTGCGTTCCGACACCATCGCCACAAAATTCCGCTCCAGCTATCAGCGCCGGCGATGCCTGGTGCCGATCGACGGCTTCTTCGAATGGAAGGACATTCACGGCACCGGCAAGGACAAGCAGCCCTATGCGATCGCCATGGCATCGGGCGAGCCCTTCTGCCTGGCGGGTATCTGGGAGACCTGGCGCGATCCGGCAACCGACGAGGACATCCGCACCTTTGCGATCGTCACCTGCGAGCCCAACGAGATGGTGGCCGACATTCACGACCGGATGCCGGTGATCCTTCACCCCGAAGACTACGCGCGCTGGCTGTCGCCGGAGCCGGACGCGGCCGACCTGATGAAGCCGTTTCCGGCAGAATTGATGGCGATGTGGAAGATCGGCACCAGGGTCGGTTCGCCGAAGAACGACAGTCCCGACATCCTCGATCCGATCGACTGACGGCGACCAAGCGGCCGCAACCTCCAGCTGTTGCTTGTCTGCAACAGCGGCCTGCTTGATCGTGATGGTGCAAGATTACGTCTTGCCGTGACAGTAAACTCGTGTAACTTTCGCCGCATCGGAGCTCAAACTAGAGGAGGCGTACGATGAATCATACATTCGTGCAGATGTGCACCTCTGGTGGAGTGGCTTGCTCGTCTCGACGTCGAGGCTGCAATTCTATCGGTTACTTCGGCGCATAAGCGTCGTCCGAGTTCCGCCTTTTCGTATTTTCCATTTTGACTTGATGTGACCGGTTTGCCGGAACGCGTTTCCGTGCCCGCGCACGTCCATAATCTAGAGGACCCGTCCGCCTGGAGCGGCGGGGATTAATCATGCGCGAATTGCAACTGACTGCCGCCGGTAGCCTGCCGGCGATCATGGACGAACTGTTTCGGACCTTCGGCTTCTGGCGTACGCTCAAGGCCGTCGTCCCGGCCGCCTGGCGGCGTCACCGGACGCTGAACCAGCTCACCCATCTCTCCGACCACCTGCTGCGCGATATCGGCGCGGAGGAAGGCGTGACGCGACCGGCAACGGCCGATATCTCGCTGTGGGCGATGCCGGTCGGCTACCCGGTCTGCCGAAAGAACTGAGGCCCGCTCTGCGGGCCTCAGGCCGCTGACATAGCCTGGAGCGGCTGGTCTCATCGGACGCGCATGGGCAGATGTCCTTCGAATGGCTGCATGTTTTCTTTGATCGGCGACGTTAAAGGAAACATGCAACGGCTTGCTGGCGGGGCAGCTATTCCACTCCGCCAGGTCTCCGCTGCGGGCGGGAATGTGGATGACCCGATGTCCACGGGGACCCTTCACGAAGCGCGCAACCGCTCCACGCTCGACTCCATGCTTGTCGGAGGGGTGCAGCAGCCGGCGTCGGGCGGCGGGAGACGCGGCGCCGCAATGCGGGTGCCCGCCTTTCCGAAGGTCTTGCGCGCGGCTGGATGCCCATGAAAAGCAGACGGATGAGGGGTTGCTGGGTCTCCGTCCGCCTCTGCCTTGTCAATCACGGCGTCATTCGAAAGGGCTAGCTTACCAAATGCCGACGCCCATGCGGGCCTGTGCGACCCTCCAATTGGACTAATTGTCGTTCTCGCAAGCGGGATCATACTGCACGTCAAGGATGCAGTGGCGGTAGCGAGTAGGGAGTGCACGTCATGGGAAAGGGCAAGTCATCCGCAGGCAGAGGGGGATCCGCGCGCAGCTTGGCCGGGGTGAGAGGTCTGGCCGCAACGGCTGCCCTGGCATTCGGGCTGTCGTTGCCGGCGGGCGATGGGCGGGCTGACGATATCAATGTCCCGATGTGGGAAGGGGTGATTAAGACCGCCATCCAGCTCGATGCGGACAAGAAGTTCATCGATGACGTTCGCAGCGCCACCGGCGGCAACATGGAGCTTGGCGTCAGGCGCGCCATTCAACTGGGCTGGCACTACATCGCCTTGAACGATCCCAACACGGCGCTGAAGCGCTTCAACCAGGCGTGGCTCATCGACCCGAAATGTCCCGACGCCTATTGGGGCTTTGCCGTCGCCATGGCGCAAAAGGCTGCGCCGCTTCCGACAGTCGAACGCTTATTTGCAATGGCAGAGCGGCTGAAGCCAGACGATCCCTCGCTGCTGTCCGATCATGGCCGGGTTCTGCAGCAGCGGGGAGAGAACGAGCGCGCGGTGACCTATTTCCTCAAGGCGCTCGAAATCAACAAGGACCATCGCGACGCCCATGTCGGCATGATGTTTGCGTCCATGGCCATGGGCCAGATGCTGCTGGCCGACAAGCACCGCAGGATTGCCGCATCCCTGTCCGGTGGCGGACCGGTGATCACCATTCCGGACCCGGCATCGCTCGAGCCTGCGCGTTAGCCCCTTTTGCTACGTATTCGACGCCTCTTTTCCGCGTGAAACGGCCTGCGGCATGCGTCCCTAAAGGCGCGCCACGGTCGCTGGAACACTCTGAAATGCCGCATGGCCTTGTCCTTCAACCGCTTGCGCTTGAAGGAAACATGCGAATGTCCCGCGTTGGCAATGCGACCACCCTCTGCCCGGCGATGCCGGCAGGGGGTGGTCGCGTTCTGGCCGTTACTGGCTGGTCGACGGCTGCGTCGTGGCCGGCTGAGTGGTCGACGGTGTGGTCGACTGGTCAGTCGTTGCCGGCTGCTGGGTCGTCGCGGGTTGTTCGGTGGTTGCTGGCTGCGTCGTCGTCGTCGTGGTGGTGGCCGGCGCGGTTTCGGTCGTTGCCGGTGCGGTACCGGTCGCCTGCTCGTTGGCCGCCGGTTTCAGATACATGACCCCCAGGATGATGAGCACGATCACAACCAAGATACCGATGACTGTGTTTCGATTCATGCAGGCTTCTCCTTAAGGTTAGGTGCCTCTCGACTGTAAATGGAGCGGTCGCTCGAATAATCAACGGCCGTGCTCGCCACGCGGTTGAAAATCGAGCGGCACCACCCGCGCTGCCGCCGGCACGGGCGAATGCCATCGCGATCGTGGCTGTGACGGATGGTCGGCGTGACGGGGTATGGGCACGAAGGCTTGCGGGTCGCTTCTTCCGGGACCGGAGACCGCGACCGAACGAGGGCTTGCTGCCATCGGTCCGGTCCCTGGGTTTGCAAGCGGGGTTGTCGCAGGCCCGATGGTGTCCGGGCGTATTGGCTTGCCCGTTGCGTCCCGGTAGACGCAGGCGGCCTAGCCGCGGCTGGCGGCCGGCACGGGGGTGATGAAGCCCAGCTCGAGCAATTGCCGGGAGCCTTCGAACTTCACCGACGATGAGGAAAAGAGCTTGAGCGCGCCGGTCTCGGCCAAGACGTCGTTCATCTTGGCATAGGCGGCCGAACCGTCGAAATACTGGCCGTCGGCGACGGCGTCCTGGAAGACCTTCTCGTAGTCGGCGAAGAACTTGAAGTGGAGGAGCACGCCGAGCACGGGCGGGAAATTCCGCTGGTAGGGCAGCGGCTGATGAATGCTCGCGCCGAAGCGGCAGGTCTTGTCCCAGAAGATCAGCGGGTACTTGATCATTTCGAGGTCGTAGCTGAATTCGCGCTGCCGGGGCCCGCCCTTGACGCTGATCGCCCGTTTCGTCGTTGAAAGCGTGTAGCCGCTGGCGTCGAAATGATCGGCGATCTCATGGGGCGCGCGGGTCTTCAACTGGTCGACGTCGGCAGCATCGATATCGACCGGATACATATCCAGCATCGGCGCCGGCAGCCGCCGGATGTTGTTTTCCTCGAGCGCGTCAATGAGCGAGCGCAGCGGCCGGTTCTCGTAGTCGTCATAGACCAGGAACTCGTCGGAATCGATGTTCACATACCAGCGGCCGTAGCCATAAAGGCCGAACAGCGCCTCGCGCCAGGCCCTGCCACGGCGCGCATCCTTGAAGCGGATGGATGAGGCCCAAAGGTCGACGTCGGGTTCGGCCAGAAGATATTCGCGCGTGCCATCGGTGGACACATCGTCGACGCAGATGAAGCGCGTCACCCCGAGCTTCCGGTAATGCGCCAGAAGGCTGGGTACCAGCTTGGCATCGTTGTGCGTCAGAAACAGCAGCGGAAGATCGTCGGGACGAAGCGCTGTCTGGCCATTGGCGCTGATGCAGCGCAGTTCGGTCGCGAAGTGTTTGCGGCGCTCGCGACGTTGGACCTTTGCCGAGGTGTACCAGGTGACGAGGCGATCGTAGAGTGTCCGGTCAGCGACCATCTCGGCGGCGGATCGATCCCTGAAAGGATAGGCGGTTTCGGTCATACCTGTTCCGGAACTTCTCGTGACTAGGGTTGCCTTCGCACTAAATGAAAAGCGCTGGCAAGGCAATCTGTTCGGCTTCACCTGAAAAGCAGCGGCGGAACGCTCAGGTGGCGGCCTGCTCGAGGGCAGGATGCCCTATGGCGCGCCCGACGAAGGTGATAGGGATCGGCGCATGACCATTCCGGCCCCTCCCATTTCCGCAGCGCCCGCCACGCTGCCATCGACGCCACTTGAGAAGCGCGCCTGCGGCACGTGCACGCTCTGTTGCCGGCTGCCGGACATCGACGCGCTCGACAAGCCGGCCAATGCCTGGTGTCGCCATTGCACCGAGGGGCGCGGCTGCCAGATCTATGCCGAGCGGCCGCAGCTCTGCCGGGATTTTCTCTGTCTGTGGCGCACCGACGAGACCCTCGATGATGCCTTCGATCCGGCGCGCTCGCATATGATGATCTACCGGCAGGGGCCGCAGGTGACCGTGCTCGTCGATCCGGACTTCCCCGACAGCTGGAGGCAGGCGCCCTATGCCGAGACATTCAAGCGCTGGGCGCACGCGGCTGACGGCGGGCAATATGTCATCGTCTTTGCCGGCGATGCGGTGTTCAAGGTCGAATAGGCCGCGAGAATTCAGCCCAGAAAAGAAAGAGCCCCGCGCGAGGGCGGGGCAAGCAGGCACCCAAAAATGGCTCGGGGTGCGGGGAAGCGCAGTCCAAAAAAGAACGTACTGCGCGGTACGGAAGCTAACGCGGGCCCGGCCGGCTGGGGAAGGCCAGAATCGGCGATTCCGGTACGGTTGCTAAAATAATTCTAAGGGCGGGCGGGGAGGCGGCGCCTGCCGGGCGCCTGTTTCCCGCCATTGCCACGGGCGGCGATGCCGATGGCCTTTGCAGCAGCGCGCTTCCCGAATGAGGGAAGCGAGCGGAGGCGCGAATGTCAAAAACAACGCTCACCGTCCTGTGGCTGCCATCGCCTGCGCTTGCAGCCTGCGGCAACACGGCGCGCGGGATTCATAAGGACCCGAGGCCGGGCTTGCGCTCGACAATGCGACGCACCGCGTCCTGACGTCGACGGCGAAGCGAGCCGTGGCCGTGCGGGTGCAAGGCCCGGACGCCACGTGGGCGCCGGCGCGAAGGCAAGAACGGGCGGCTTCTGTGCGGCGCCTTGGCCCGCGCTACCTTGATCGCAGCGCTGCCGGTTCGCGGGTCGTCTCGCTGCTGGTGAAGATCAACACGGCAAACAGGATGACGCCGATGAAGGCGACGATCGAGGCGGCGGCGACGATCGGCTCGATCTCAGGCCTGCCGGTGACCATCAGGTAGAGCGACGGCACCAGAACGGCGATGCTCGAGGTGTAGACATAATACTGGATCAGCGCGAGCCGGCGCTCGGCCTTGGCGGGATTGAGCGCGTAGTAGGTACCGAAGATCGCCATCGTCACCCAGCCGAGAAGGTTGGCGTGGGCATGGGCCGGCGTTGCGGCGTGGTCCTGGCTGATCGCCATATGCAGGCCGATACAGAGGCCGATGATCAGGAAAATGATTGCGGTCTTGAAATAGAGATGAGCAAGGCGCGGCATTGATTCTCTCCTATTCATGCCTGTCGCTCATTTTATTAGCATTTCCGAAAGTTATTGGTGATTGCCAAAATTGGGCATCTGCTGCGGCGCCGGCCCTGACGTCGATGCCGCTGAAGGTGCCGGCCTTTGCGGCCGGGCGATGGCGGCGGCCAGGGCGGCGCGCTTGCGCGTGGCCATGTCGTTGAAAGTGGCCAGTCCCAGCCGGTCAAGATAGGCCGAGATCGCCGCCTCGATGCCGCGGTCGTTGCCGCCTTCGGTCTCAAAGAAGGCTTCGATTGCCGAGAAGAGGGCGGATTTGTCGAGCGTGACGGTCATCAAGGCTGTGTCCCGAACTGTTGGCGATGGTTGAGCGTGCCGTGGTCCGCCTGGCTGAAGCCGCCCCGATCAGCGTCGAAATCGGCGCACCAGCGGTCCCAGGCATCGGAGGTGCGCACGAAGGCGGGCAGGGCATGGGCCTGCTGCGGCGTCTGGTCGAAACGGTCGAGCCAGGCGTCGGCAACGGTTTCGGTGATGTCTTCGCCGTGAAGCGCGTCGAGATCGAAGCGGATCAGCCGGACGACGTGTTCGCCGTCGTGCACCTTCAGCCAGTCGGCTGCGGTCCTGTAGACGGTGCCGAAGGTGTCGGTCTCCTCGCAAAAAGGGCCGGCGCCGAGCGACATCACGACGAGAACGACTTCACGCGGCTGGAGAAACGGCGCGGCCGTCACGGTCCGCATCGCGTCGCGGATCCTTGCATCGGGCATTCCATCACCTCGATCCTTTCCGGGGTTGCGTTCGCACGGCCCTGTCGGTCGAGCGGTGGTCTCCGGGGCTGTTCATAGGCGGCTGAATATAGGAAAATTCCTATCTTCAATCAATAGGAAAATTACTGCCGACAGGAATTTGGGTGAAACTGTCGATGACCTGCTATTTGTTCTTGTTTTGTTCTAGCGATTGCGCCACCTTGGGGCCGCCATTCCAGGTGGCGGAAAGGAGCATGGGATGATCACCTATTTCGTCGTTCAAAGCTTCACGCTGGGGAGCCGTGGTGCGTTCCTCGCCGATGATCCGGTGGAGGCGACCGGGGCCGAGCATGCCCTGCGGCTGGCCGAAAGGCTGGCAACGAGCAAGGTGGGGGTCATCGCCTTCAGCCGGACGGGCGATCTTTCAACCGGCGAGTTCGAGGATGCAACGGTGCTGTTCCTGTCGGGCGAGCTGCCGACGGACATGCAGGAGGAGTTGGCGGCGTGATGTGCACATGAAGCCAATGCGTTCGGATACGGCGGCTGCCCCATCCGCGCCACTCAAACTTCACGGGTTACTGGCCGGGTTCGCCATGGTAATGTCGTCCTCCAGGGTTGGAAGGGGAGATGTGCAGTGGTGCCTGTCGACATTGATCCAACCAGCGAGCTTCCCGCCGGGCCATTCTGGTCTCCGCCCATCGCGGTCAACCCGACCGAGTTGAGCCCTTCGCTCTGGCGACAAATCAACGATTGCGAGGACAGTCACAGCTTTCGGGCCTATGTCGTGCAGGTATTTGCCGATCGTGTCGGGCCGCCCGAGGCTGCGTTCGAGATTGCTTTCAGTCGAAAATGCAAGCGCGCTTGCGTCGTTTTCGAGGCGGTTCCAGAGGCGGATAGTGGTGAGCCAGGCGGCAGGGTGCTTGCTGTGACCGATCCGATTTGGGTCGCCGCAAACAGCCCGAGGGCGGCCCTCGACGCCGCATTCCAGGCGTTCGTGGAGCGATGCTCCGACTAAAGGGCCGGCGCAGCGGCCACAAGTGATTGCGGCAGCAAGCCGCTGAAATCACTCCATATGCTATGCTCGGCTGGATCGAAGTGCGCCAGTGCGTAACTCAATGCGCTACAGCGACCTTTGCGCGTCCGATCAGACCTGCGGCGGTGCCGCGGGCGCCTCGAAGTCAGGCGTCGTTCACGCTCATTTCCAGCGACTTGGCGAGCTCGATCTTTTCAAGGGTCACGCCGAGGATCGGGTCATGGTCGAAGCCTCGCCATCTTTCGTGATAGCCCAGGCGCAGATACAGGCCGAGCGCTCGCGCGTTGTCGGCTGATACGCGAATCGTCGCTTCTCTAAAGCCGCGTGCTCGAAACTGCTGCTCCAGCGCGCCAACGAGCGCCGAGCCGACGCCCTTTCCCTCATGCTCTGGGGCAACCCAGATGTCGCTGATGTGGTTATCGCCATGTTCAGAAGCACCGAGCCCGGCCAACGCGCCATTCGCTTCAGCGACAAGTATGTTTGCGCCTTGCTCTCTCAGGAAAGGAATGAAGGGGTTGCTCGCCTCGATGCGAGCGGCAACGTCAGCATTGACGAGCGGCAAGATGCCCTTCCTCCAGGACGCAAGGCCAATGTTGGAGAGTTCTTGAAGGTCGTCTGGTCGGGCAGGTCGCACTTCTATCATGGCGCACCTCCTGGGGCATGGTTGCACGCCACAGCTCTTGTCGAACCTGGCGCGTGCGTCAAGGCGCCATCGATGTCCATTCGTTGCCAGTGCCGGCAAACAGCAGTTTACCGTTGGGCTGGCTTCGGCGTCTTTTTACTGCCCGCGCTCTCTTGCTGCCCGCGCTCTCGCCGGTGCCCCCGGGCCGGTGACATCCTGACCAATCGACCGGAGCTCCGGCTCCCCCAGCAAGCACCCTAGCGCGCGCTGTATTTGCCGACGACCCGGTGGCAGAAGGACCACTCGACCCGGCTTTCGGTGAACTCCAGGAAGGGGTTGTATTGCCTGAGCGTCCATTCGCGGTCGTTGAAGGAGACGAGGCGCTTGATGATCGCCTCGGCGTCGTTGGCGGGCGGCACGTGGTAGAGCACCACATCCTTGTCGCGCGCCGGCGGCAGGTGCGGATGCACGAGTGCCATGTCGCCGGGCTCATAGGCCGGGATCATCGAGCTGCCGGTGAGATAGATGCCGTAGGCGCCCTTGACGCCCTCGAGCACCGAGGGCCGCTTGACATATTCGACCGCATCGAAGGTGACGATCACGTGGCCGTCGCCGCCCTGGGCGGCGGCAAAGATCGGCAGGTCGCGATGGCCGACGAGCTGTTCGCCGGGCACGATCTGCGGTGCGAAGCCGGGCGCACGCTTCAGTGCCGCTTCGCCCGATGAGGGCGTGCCGCTGATCAGGTCGACGATGGCGCGGGCGTCGCGTTCGCGCAGCTCGCGCGGCGTCTCGCGCTCGACGAACTGCTGGATATAGGCGTGGTTCTTCCCGATCGCGATCGACAGATCCTTGTAGGTCGTCTTCTTCGCGTCGACAGCTTCCCGGATAAGGCGGCGCAATTCGTCCATGGCACTGGCTTCCCAGATTCCGTTTCCTGCGTCCAATAGGATTTTTCCTCTTGCTGACGATAAGAAATCCTACTATGGATAGGATGTCAACGGAAATGAGCGGTGTGATCCCCCTGTTTCCGTCGCGGACCGCCCGTTGGCGGCGGCGCGGTCTTGGTGGCGGGCCATCGTCCCGTTTTCAGCCGGTGCCGCGCTTTCGGCAAAGGATCGACCGCCGCAGCATTTGCGGTGGTCCAGGCGAGGGGTCGTCGTTTCCTCCCCGGCGACCTCTCGCTTTCACTTTTAGCCGGCCGCCGTGCCGGGCGATGCCTCCGTGGAGCCGATGACGGTCCGCGGCGGATAGCCTGGGCGATCCGGTCGGGAAGGGGTGGGTGGCGTGTTGAAAAGATGCGCTGCCCACCCGGCATCAGGGCCGTTCTGCCGGGCTTCGGCGCATGCCGGATGCCTTGGTTACCGGGTGCCGGAGGCACCGGGGCGGGAAGGCCGGTTGCTCCGTCTGCAAAATGCGGATTGGCCGGCGGCCTGCCGACAAGGGTGGAGACAGGATCGGAAACGGGCGCGCGACAGGCGCGACGGAATGGCCGTGCCAGACGGGGCGGCCAAACGGGAACGCATGCGCAGCGCATGGGAAAGACGGGAAGAAGGAATGGCCGACGACGAACTGAAACGAAGGCTGCCGCGGCAGGGCAGGCGATGGGGTGGATGCGCGCCGCAGGGCGAAGGCTGGGCCGAGGATAAGGGCAAGGGCGCCGGACGGGCCGCACTGCGGCGATGCGGGCGACTTTTCCGGTGCTCGGGCGCTGCCTGCTGCCATGCCGGTTTCCGGACGCGTGGAGCCTAGCCATGCGCATCACCGCAATCGTCGAAGCCCTGGTTCTGTCCGGCGCCTCGCCCGAGATGATCCTCTCGGCCGTCAGGGCGGCGGAGGCGGAGGAGGCCACCGAGGTCGAGCGGCGCCGGGCCGGCGACCGCGAACGCCAGCGCCGCCACCGGGCGCGCGTGACGTCACGCCCTGTCACGGTGACGGTGGCCGGTGCCCTCTCTGATAAAGAAAGCTCCCCCACACCCCCTAAAGAAAATAACTCTCCCGAGCCGAATCCGGCTGTGGCGGCCGAAGCCTGCCCGCATCCGGATGACCGTGAAGGCATGGCTGAAGTGCAGTTCCGGCCGGGCCGCCACCGGGCGAGCCGGTTGCCCGAGAGCTTCGAGCCCGACTGGGAATTTGCCGCCGGCCTCGGCTTTGCCCGGGCGGATGCCGCAGTCGAGTTCGACAAGTTCCGCGACTACTGGATCGCCAAGTCCGGGCGCAATGCCACCAAACTCGACTGGGCCGCCACCTGGCGCAACTGGATGCGCAATGCCGAAAAGCCGCGCCGGGCCGCGCGACCGCAGCGCGGACATCCAAAGCAGGCGCCGCCGCGAGAAACAGCCTTTGCCCGCCACCAGCGGGAATGCAGGCAGGCGATTGAACAGGAACTCAATGGACAGCAACGCGATCGGCAGGAACGAGATGGAAATGAGCGCAATGACCTTTTCAGAAATGATGACCTTGCCGGGAGAGGCCCGGCTTTCGACCTTGGGCCGGGAGATTACCGTGCTCACTGAGCGGCTTGCCGGTGTCGGCGAGGCGGCGGTGCTGCGCAGTCTCGATGCCATGCAGACGGCCGGCATGACGATGCCGCCGGCAATCGAACCGAGGAAAATCCTTGCCGTCTACCACTATGCGCTATCGGGCGTACCAGGCCCGGGCCTGGCGGCGGCGACCGCGAAACTGATCCGCGGCGACTATGCCGCCAACCCGGACGTGCTCCTGGGCACGATCCCCAAGCCGCCGGTGCTGGCGGCCCTTGCGCGGGCGGAGGCGCTCAGCCTTCGCGCCGAGCTTGCCCGCAAGCGCGAGATCCTGGCGGCGCTTTCGGCGAACCGGACGGACGATCGCCGGTCGGCCGCAAGCCGCGGCCGCGTGCGCACGCTGCTTGAAAATTTCCGCAAGGCCCATGCGGCGGCACGGCAGGACGTCTCCGGCATCCGCCCGGACGGTGCCGGCAGCGCTCCCCAGTTCACCCCAAACCTTTCCAAGGACGCCACCCATGCAGCCTGAAGCAACAGATCTTACGAGCAAGCAGAGCGAGGCGCGCGCGACCGAGCGGCGCCCGAAAAAGACGCGGCCGGGATCCGGTTCCGGTGCTCCTGGCGGAGACGTCGATGGCAGGCAGGCGGACGCAAGGTGCTACCGCGCAGGCAGCGTGCATGCCATGGGCGCTGAGGCTGCGATCGGCGCTTCGGCGGCAAGGCGCGCGCAGGCCGGCGCGGAGGGCCGGGCTGACAACGAAAAGCGGGCCGGGGACGAAGGGTGGTTGAACGAAGAGACGCCGCCGGCGAGCCTCGACGACCTTGCCGGCCTTGTCGCGGCTGAAGTGCGGGCGCAGACGCGCCGGATCGCAGCGCTGGAACTGGCCCTTGCCGATGCCGAGGCGCGGATCCTGTCGCAGGCCAAGCTCATCTGTGCCGCAACGCTTGCCGCCGATGGTGATCTCTTCAGCCGTCGGCCGGTGCGTGAGATCGTCGAGGAGGTGCTTGGCAATTATCCGGGCATCACCTGGGAGCAGGTCATCGGCGTCGGCCGCGAGCGCCGCCTCGTCGAGCCACGGCACCGGTGCATGAGCGCCGTCTATGGCGAGCGCCCGGACCTTTCGCTGCCGGCGCTCGGCCGGATCTTTCACCGCGACCACACCTCGGTGCTGCACGCCGTCAACAAGCGGGGTGAGGGCGATCGGCCGCCGCGGCGGGCACGCCAACAGGCAACGGCCGGCGCGGCGCGCTGATGATTTCAGCCGGGCCGGCTGACCGGCGGTCTGATGTGCCGATGATTTCAGCGGGGCCGGGCGGCTGGCCCCGCAGGCGCGGCAAGTGAGAATGGGAAGAAGGAGACAAGAGCATGACATCCAAGGCAGAGCGCATCCGCATCAAGCGTGCAAGCCGGGCGGGCCGGCCGCGCAAGGCCAATGTGGCGCGCTATCCAAGCGGGCAGATCAAGCATGGCGAGACCGAGCGCGAGGTGCGCTCAGTGGCGCTCGACGCGCGCCAGCGCATGCATTTTGCCGGAAAACGCGACGTCGACGTTGCAAGCCCCTTTGCCGGCTACACGCTCGGCCGCATGTTCCTCGACGGCAAGCTGACCGCGCATGAGCGCGAGGCGGGCGACGAATACGCCAGGCAGATGGCGCGCTACTACAGCCTCACCGGCATTCCCTTCCCGAGTGTCCGGGCGCAGTCGCTGTTCGACGTCAAGGGCTTTGCCGGCGAGACCAGCGCCGAGCGCGCAAGAAGCGCCCGGCAGGCGGCCAACCGGATGATGGCGCTCGAGGGCGTGCTCCTGAGGCTGCCCGACGGGCCGCAGGTGAAGACGACCGTCTTCAATGTCTGCATCATGGACTACGAGATGCTGCGCACCATGCCTGAGCCGCAACTTTTATGGCTGAAGCGCGGGCTGAAGGAACTGCATTGGCACCTGGGGCTGTCGCGGGAGAAGGAGGAGTGAGACAGATGGACGGGCCGGCTTCAACCGTGCCAACGGTCCCTACCGGCAGCTGTTTCTGCGCCGGGGAGGTACCGTTTCGCATGTCATTTCCCTGACGAAAGAAACGAACTCAATTGTCATCTTGTCCGGATGGGTGAGGCCGATCCGGACATCTGCTTCCAATAGACTCCGCCTCTGGGCACCTCTACTATCCTCAGATCGATGTCTCAGCGGGGACAACAATGACCGAGGAACCGGTTCAACGCCGTCTCGCTGCCGTACTGGCCGTCGATGTGGTCGGTTACAGCCGGATGATGGAACTGGATGAATCTGGAACGCTCGAGCGGCTCCAGAGCAGCCGGCGGACGCATGTGTTACCTCTGCTCCAGAAGCACGGCGGGCGCGTGGTCAAGCTCATGGGCGATGGCTCTCTCGTAGAGTTCACGAGTGTTGTTGCCGCGGTCAACTGTGCCTTGGAAATCCAGAGGGTTGTGACAGGTGCCGACCTTGAGCAGGCCGAGGAGCAGCGCATCCGCTATCGGATTGGCGTCAACCTCGGCGATCTAATCGTCGAGGGCGATGACCTCTACGGGGAGGGCGTCAATGTGGCGGCGCGATTGCAGACGTTGGCAAGCCCGGGAAGTGTCGCGATCTCCCAGACAGTCCACGACCATATCGCAGGACGGCTCGCCGTGGCATTCGACGACCTTGGCGAGCACGTTGTCAAGCAGCAGGAACGCCCGATTCGGGTGTTTGGCGTTCGCTCTGTCGGGGCGAGCCAAGTCCCGAACTCCAGACGATTGCACGTCGCGGACATCGGGGCGGACACGCGGCCGATGGTCTGCATTCTGCCGTTTTTGAACATGAGCGGTGACCTGGAGCAAGAGTACTTCAGCGATGGCATCACTGAAGACATCATCGTCGATCTGTCGAAGGTCTCCGGCCTTTCGGTTACGGCTCGGAGCACGGCCTTCACCTTCAAAGGCAGATCCGTGGACGTCTGTCAGGTGGCCAGGCAACTGGGAGCCAGCTATGTTGTCGAAGGTAGTGTCCGCAAGGCCGCCGGCCGCGTGCGTATTGCAGCGCAGTTGATCGATGGCGCCAAGGGCAATCACGTCTGGGCGGAGCGATATGACCGCGAACTAACCGATATCTTTGCCCTGCAGGATGAGATCGCGACGGCAATTGTCGAGGCATTGAAGGTCAAGCTACTGCCGACCGAACGCCGTGCGATCGAGAACCGCTCGACACTTAACCCCGAGGCCTACCAACTCTACCTGTTAAGCCGGCACTACCTGCAACATGGCGCAAGACACGTGGAAATCGCTCTTCGGATCTGTCGGCACGCGGTGGAAATCGATCCCAGCTATGCGCGAGCCTGGGCAATGATCGCTCATTGCCAGGCCGATCTCTATTTTGGAGGAAGATCAGGGGAACGGGGCAATGCAGCCGTCGAGAGAGCTCTGTCACTGGATCCAAGCTTGGCTGAAGCGCACGCGGCCAAGGGCCGAATTCTCGCAGATGCCGGTCGCGCCGATGAGGCGCTTGCCTCGCACCTCGAGGCATTGCGCCTGGACCCGGAGTGCCATGATTGCCACTTTGGTTTTGGGCGCACCTGCCTGCGTCTTGGCCGCCATAGGGAGGCCATTGAACATTTCTCGCGGGCCGCCGAGCTTCTCGAGAGCGACTACGTTTCTCCCGGTTTTGTGGTTCAAAGCTGCGACGCGCTTGGCAGGCGAGAGGAATCCAGGCTCGCCGCACGACGCGTGCTAGAGCGGGTTGAACGTGAGATCGCGCTGCGGCCCGATAACGTACATGCGGTGATTTGCGGGGCGCTTGCATTGGCTCATCTAGCAGAACTCGATCGCGCCAAAGAATGGGTCTCCCGTGCACTCATCGTCATGGAGCCCGACGACATACTGGACCGCTACAACTTGGCTTGCGCCTTGGTCAAAATGGGCAACACCCAGCACGCTCTCGACCTACTGGAGTCGTGCATCTCCAACATGCCCCCCGAACTCGCCGACTGGATGAGGAACGACACTGATTTGGCGCCGTTACATCAGGAGCCGCGGTACCAAGCTTTGGTCGTGGTTCAAGGCGAGGCGTGAGGATGCCGAGGTCAAACTGGGGTGTGCGAGCGTCCCTGATTGGACCCCGTCGTGAAGGCGGCTCGCTCCGCATCGAACGCCGGCCTGTAGACGAGACAGATGCTTTCACAGCCCATCGGGCGGCGTCAGCGTTGCCAGAACGTCCGGTGGGGCTCTAACAACTCGTCCTCGATCTCGGGGAAGGGGCCGAAGACCTCAATCGGCTTCTGGCCGGAGGCAAGGACTGTGCGGGACGAAAGGTTCATGGTCGGGTTCTCGGGGTGGTCGCCGGTCTCGGCAAGCAGCTTTTCTTCCTCATAGCCGTAGACCAGACGGCCGATATTGGCCCAGTAGAGCGTGCCCGTGCACATGGCGCAGGGCTCGCCGGTTGTAACCAGCGTGCAGGACCACAGGAATTTTGCCGGGTAGGCGGCCGCGGCGCGCCGGGCCAGTTCGGTCTCGGCGTGGCGCACGGTGTCGAGGTTGCCCTGGCGCATCAGGACGCGGTCGTCCGGCCCGACAAGGACGGCGCCGAAGGGATGGTGGCCATGGACTGCCGCCTCGCGCGCGACGTCACCTGCGGCGCGAAGGTGGGCGAGCATCTGGTCGCGGGTCATGCCGGTTGCTCCTCAAAGGGCGTGGAAGACACTGACGAAAGCTGGCTGTCGGATCATAGCCTGGAAACCGGATGGCCGGTATTGGGCGTAGCCGGTGATCCCGCCCGGGCCCGGAAGCGGCCGCAGCGCTCTCTTTGGTGTTGCAGGCGCTTGCTTCACGAGATCGATCCATAGATCGAATGTAGTCCGTGTGGGCGCCAGACGCCCGGCCGTCGTCGGTCGTCGTCGATCAACCCACTGATGCTGCGGCAAAGACGGCAAGCTGCGCTTCGAAGGCGCGTTTGAAGGCAGGGCGTGCCTCACCGCGGGCGACGTAGGCCGCAAGGTTCGGGAATTCTTCCAGAATGCCCGAACCATGCAGCCGGCGCAGCACCGTGACCATCAGGAGGTCGCCGGCGCTGAAAGACCCGTCGAGCCAGTCGGCATTGCCAAGGCGGGTGGATAGGCTGGCGAGCCTTTTGCGGATGACGTCTTCGAGGGCCTGCAGACGCGGCTCGTACCAGGGCTTTTCGCGCTCCAGGATCATGACGAGGCTGCGGTCGAAGATCGGTGGCTCCACCGTGTTGAGGGACGCAAACATCCAGGCGACGGCGCGGGCTCGGGCGTTGGCATCATCGGGCAGCAGGCCCCTATGCCTTTCGGCGATGTGGAAGACGATGGCGCCGGATTCAAAGAGCGCCAGATCGCCTTCCTCATAGGTCGGGATCTGACCGAAGGGCTGGATCGCCAGGTGCGCGGGCTCCTTCAGTTGCTGGAACGAGACGAGGCGGACGTCGTAGGGCTCGCCGACCTCTTCGAGCGCCCAGCGCACGCGCATGTCGCGCGAGCCCGCGGCCGCGGTCGGGCGAGCGTTCAAAGGCGGTGATCGTGATCGTCATGATATCCTCCATCGCTTGGTCTGTCCCAAGGACGACCGGCCGGGCGAGGTTCCGACACATCGCGGTCGAAAATGTCCGGCGAAGCCGAGTTCTATCGTCCTCAGCGTGAATTCAAACAGGGCGACCGGGCGCGACGGCGGTCTTCACGCGAAGGGCTTCGTGATCGTACCCTGATGGAAGAGCATCTGCCATTTCGTACCGTCCCGTTTCCAGATCGAGCTCCTGAGCGCATGGCGCTGCGAGCCGTCCGTTTCAGTGCGCCGGGTCCGGTAGGTGAGAAGCACGGCGTCCGGCGCAATCGCCGTCAGCCGGTAGTCGTCGGCGCAAAGCTCCGATCCATCGGCCTCTTCTTCCTCAAGCAACAAGCCGATGATTTCGGTTCGGTGATAGACCGAGCCGGAGGCGCCGAACTCGACGAAACCGTCGGCAAGCAGCGCTTCGAGCGTTGTGCGCGAACGGCGCACTTCGGCACGGTGAAGCGCTTCTTCCAGGGCGCGAATTTCATCGAGATCGGGCAGGGGCTTCGTCATGAACGGGGCGGTCCTCGATTGATGGCGCGGCAGGGGCGGGAGTGTCGGTCAGGCAGGATCGTTTTTGCCCATTCTGCATCGTTGGTCCACGCCGCGCCAAGAGCCGCCGAGGCCGTCAGGCCGATCTTTGATCGAGATCCCGGGCGAAGGTCGAGAGATACTTCATGCCGGTATCGCAAAGCACGGTGACGACCGTGGCCTCGGGGCCGAGACGCTCGGCCACGCGCAGCGCGGCGGTGACGTTGGCGCCGGTGGACGTGCCACAGAAGAGGCCTTCCTCGGAGGCGAGGCGAAAGGCCATCGCTTTTGCCTCGGCGGTCGAGACAGGCTCGATGGCGTCGGCCATTTCCGGGTACCAAAGCGGAACGACGTAGCCGGCGCCGATGCCGTCGATCTTGTGGGCCCCGGACGGGCCGCCCGACAGAACCGCCGATTCGGCCGGTTCGACCGCGACCATGCGGATGCGGGGAGCGAGCGCTCGCAGCCGCTCGGAGATGCCGCGCAGCGACGCAGAGCTTCCGACCGCCTGTACGAAGGCGTCGATCCGGCCGACGGTCAGGTCCCAGATCTCGTCGGCCATTTTTGCGTAGGCTTTGAGCTGGTCGGTGTTTTCCATCTGGGCGGTGATGTAGGCGCCGGTTTCAGCGGCGATGCGGTGGGCCTCGCGGATCATGTCTTTCGTCAGCTTCTCGGTCTGCCTGCCGCCGTCGCTCGGGACGATCGTCAGCCTGGCGCCAAGCAGGCGCATATGGTCGAGCTTTTCCTTCGAAAACGCATCGGATGTGACCAGGTGCAGCGGGTGCTTCTTGACGCCGCAGACGAGCGCCAAGGAGACGCCAGTGCTGCCGCCGGTATATTCCACCACCGCGCCGCCGGGCTTCAGCCGGCCATCGGCCTCGGGCGCACTGATCATCGCCAGTGCCATGCGGTCCTTCATGCTGCCGGTCGGGTTCTGGCTCTCGAGCTTCAGACAGATGCGGGCGCCATTCGAAGGCCTGACGTTGCGCAGTTCGAGAAGCGGCGTGTTGCCGATCGTGTCGAGGATTGTCTTCGGGGCGTTGCTCATCTCAGGGGCCTCACAATTCGAATGGTGATTGCAGGCTAGATTGCCGCCTTCAGCAAGGCTACAGTCGCAAATGACAATTTTAGGGGTGATTGCGTCATGCGGCTGTCGGTTCTTGCTCTCGACGAGGTGTTCGATAGCGGCCTCAGCGTACTCCTGGACACGTTTTCCGTCGCCAACGATCTGGCTGCGGCCGAGGGCATGGAGGGGCCGCTGCTCGCGGTCAAGGTGGTGGGCGTGCGGCGCGCGGTCCGCACCGCGCTTGGCCTGATGGCGACCGTCGAGGCGATCGACGGCGCCGCGCGGCCGGACTGGGTGGCGGTGCCGGCGCTCAACACCCGGCAGCCGGACAAACTGGAAATGGCACTCTCGCGCCCGGATGTGCGCGATGCTCTCGGCTACCTCCAGGATTGCCATGCCGCCGGTGCGGGGCTGGCAAGCGCCTGTCTTGGAACTTTCCTCCTGGCCGAGACCGGGCTTCTGGATGGCCGGGAGGCCACGACGAGCTGGCCGATGGCGCCGCTGTTTCGCAAGCGCTACCCGAAGGTGAGGCTCGACGACAGCCAGATGATCACCGTCTCCGGCCGGCTGGTGACATCGGGCGCGATGATGGGGCATCTCGACCTGGCGCTGTTTCTCGTGGCCCAGGCAAGCCCGGAGATCGCGTCGCTTGCCGCTCGCTTCATGCTCGTCGACAGGCGTTCGTCGCAGGCGCGTTACGTGGTGCCGAGCTATCTGGCAAAGAGCGATCCGCTGGTCGACCGCTTCGAGCGTTATGTGCGGGCCAATCTGGCCCAGGGCTTTTCGCTGCAGGCGGCCGCCAGGGCGCTTTCCGTCGGGCCGAGGACGTTGCAGCGCCGCACGGAGGCGGTGCTCGGCAAGTCGCCGCTTGCCTTCGTGCAGGACCTGAGGGTTCAGCGCGCCCAGCATCTGGTCTCGCTCGGGCTCGACCTGGAGGCGGTGGCAAGCGAGGTCGGCTACGCCGATGCCGCGACGCTCAGAACGCTGCTGCGCCGTCACCTCGGCCGTGGCGTGCGCGAGCTGCGGGCGGAGCTGCAGGGGTAGGCTTGCTTGCCGATCGCGCGCCGACGAGACCCTTGACTGGTCCAATGTATCCATTATTCTGGATATATGGATGAGAATCAAACCATCGCCGCCCTGGCCGCCCTTGCGCAGCCCACGCGTCTCAGGACCTTCAAGCTGCTGGTCGAGCGCGAGCCGGATGGCATCGCCGCCGGCGAGTTGGCAAGGCTGGCAGAGGTGCCGCAGAACACCATGTCGGCGCATCTGTCGACGCTGTCGCAGGCTGGCCTCGTCGTGGGCGAGCGGCAGAGCCGGTCGATCATCTACCGCGCCGATCTCGATCGCTTCCGCGCCGTCGTTCTCTATCTGCTGCAGGACTGCTGCGGCGGCAATGCCAGCCTCTGCGCACCCCTCATTTCCGACCTGACCCCATGCTGCCCTCCCAAGGAGGCGGCGCAAACGCGATAAGACATGCTGGGAGAGCCACATGAGCGACAGAATCTACAACGTCCTCTTTCTCTGCACGGGCAATTCAGCCCGTTCGATCATCGCCGAGGCCATTCTCAACCGGCTCGGCATCGGCAAGTTCAAGGGCTATTCGGCTGGGTCGCAGCCGAAGGGAGAGGTCCATCCGTACGCCCTGCAGCTTTTGAGAGGGCTGAACTTCGACACGTCCTTTGCCCGCTCGAAGGCCTGGGACGAGTTCGCCGCCCCCGGTGCGCCGCAGATGGATTTCGTCTTCACCGTCTGCGACAACGCCGCTGCGGAAGTCTGTCCGGTGTGGCCCGGCCAGCCGATGACGGCGCATTGGGGCGTGCCTGATCCGGCCGCGGCCGAAGGCAGCGAGGCCGAGCGGCACTTCGCCTTCGCCGAAACCTACCGGATGCTCAACAACCGCATCTCGATCTTCGTCAGCCTGCCGATGCCGAGCCTCGACAGGCTCGCCCTGCAAAGAAGGCTCGACGAGATCGGCCGGAACGTTCCGAAGGCTGGCTGACGCATGATGTTCGATCTCAAACGCCGCCTTGCCGCGGAAACCCTCGGCACGGCGCTCCTGGTTGCGACCGTGGTCGGTTCCGGCATCATGGCCGACCGCCTTTCAAACGATGTGGCGGTCTCGCTGCTTGGCAACACGATACCGACGGGCGCGATGCTGGTGGTGCTGATCACCATTCTCGGGCCGATTTCCGGGGCGCATTTCAACCCGGCCGTGACCATGGTGTTTGCGGCCAGGCGCGAGATCGACGCATATGCGGCCGCGCTCTACGTCGCCGCGCAGGTCGCCGGAGGCGTGGCGGGAACCGTGATCGCCCATGCGATGTTCGACCTGCCGCTGTTGCAGGTGTCCGAGACGGTGCGGACCGGGACTGGCCAGTGGATCGCCGAGGCGGTGGCCACGTTTGGCCTTGTCGTGACCATCCTTGCCGCGCTGCGCTTTCGCGCGGACGCCATTCCGCAACTGGTCGGGCTCTACATCACCGCTGCCTACTGGTTTACCGCCTCGACCTCTTTTGCCAACCCCGCCGTCGCCATCGCCCGTGCCTTCTCGAACACATTTGCGGGCATCCGCCCGGCCGATGTGCCGGGCTTCATCGCCGCCGAAGTGGTCGGCGCGCTCATCGCCGCAGCCCTGGTCGGCTGGATGCTCAGCGAGCGCAACACCTCACTTTCGACAACAACGGTCAAGGGAACCGAATGACCATGGACGTCACCATCTACCACAACCCGCAATGCGGGACTTCGCGCAACACGCTGGCGCTCATCCGCCACGCCGGGATCGAGCCGACCGTGGTCGAGTACCTGAAGGCGCCGCCGAGCCGGGATGAGCTTGCCCGGATGATTGCCGACGCCGGGCTTTCGGTCCGTCAGGCGATCCGCGAAAAGGGCACGCCCTATCTCGAACTCGGCCTCGACGATCCCACGCTTAACGACGACGCGCTTCTGGCGGCGATGCTCGAGCACCCCATCCTCATCAACCGCCCGTTCGTCGTCACGCCGATCGGCACGCGACTGGCGCGGCCATCGGAGGCGGTTCTCGACATCCTGCCTGCCGAAGCCTTCAAGGGCGCGTTCGTCAAGGAAGACGGCGAGAAGGTTCTCGATGAGGAGGGGCGTCGCATTGTCTGATCTTCCCGCTGCCGATCCGCGTCACCTGCAAAAGCCCGATCTCGACGCGCTGAGGCCGCCGTTCTCCAGCCACCCGCCACGCATCCTGATCCTCTACGGCTCGGTGCGCCAGGTCTCCTATTCCCGGCTGCTGGCCGAGGAGGCCGGGCGGCTGCTGGAACACTTCGGCGCCGAGGTCCGCTTCTTCGATCCTTCGGGACTGCCGCTGCCGGACGATGCGCCCGTCAGCCACCCGAAGGTGAAGGAACTGCGGGAGCTTTCGGCCTGGTCGGAGGGGCAGGTCTGGGTGAGCCCGGAACGCCACGGGGCGATCACCGGCATCATGAAGGCGCAGATCGACTGGATCCCGCTGTCGATCGGCTCGATCCGGCCGACCCAGGGCAAGACGCTTGCCGTCTGCCAGGTGTCGGGCGGCTCGCAGTCCTTCAATGCCGTCAATGCGCTGCGCCTGCTCGGGCGCTGGATGCGGATGATCACCATCCCCAACCAGTCGTCGGTCGCCAAGGCCTATCAGGAGTTCGACGCCAACGGCCGCATGAAGCCGTCTTCCTACTATGACCGCGTTGTCGACGTGTGCGAGGAACTGGTGAAGTTCACGCTCTTGACGCGCGACGCGTCGGCCTATCTCGTCGACCGCTACAGCGAGCGCAAGGAAGATGCGGAGAAGCTTGAAAAGCGGGTGAACCTCAAGGCGATCTGACGTCAGCGATGCCGCCAGACCTTGACCGCCGAGATCATCAGGATGACCGCTAAAGCGGGCAGCAGATACGCACCTGGAACCACTCCGAGAAGGAGTCCTCCCAAAAAGGTTCCGATAACCGAACCGATCGCCATCACCACGACGAACCGGATGTTGCGGCCGAGGACCGAGAAGCTTCGGTCCCGGCTGTAGCGGGTGAAGCCGACAATCATGGTCGGCAAGCTGACCGCAAGTGACAGGCTTCCCGCCAGCTTGATATCGGCGCCGAACAGAAGGACCAGCGTGGGAATGAGAAGTTCGCCGCCAGCGACGCCGAGCAAAGAGGCAACCACACCGATAGCGAAGCCGATGACGATACCCGCAAACACTTGCGCCGTTCCGGTCAAGAACGGCTGGTTGGCGACGGCATCATGGCCGAACACCAGGACGAGCGCGATCCCGACAAGCAGCGCGGAAATCACCCGGTAGAGCGTCTCCGACTTCAGTCGCGTCGCCCAGCCTGCACCGAACCAGGCGCCAAAGAGACTGCCGGCAAGCAGGTTGACAACGATTTGCCAGTGATCGGCGATCGAACCGAATGGCACGGTTGCGGCCCGAAATGGCAAGGCGGATGCAACGACAACCAGACTCATGGCCTTGTTCAGAATGACCGCCTCCAGGGCCGCGAACTTGAACAGCCCGATCAGCAATGGCAGGCGAAACTCTGCTCCACCAAGGCCGATCAGCCCGCCCAGCACGCCGATGACGCCGCCGCCGATGAAGGCCGAGACGGAGTTTGCGGCAGGCTTGTCTGTGGTCAGATCTGTCATCGTCGCTCGCGGCAAGAGTTGTTCTTCAGCGGACTACAGCGCCGCGCGTCTTATCAGACGCGCAATGGTCGCCGTAGCACTTTGATTTGCTGCATGTTCTTATCCCTCAATCGACTACGATCAAAGGATGAAACAAGCAGGAGCACCATTCCCGAAACTCCGCGAGCGCCATCTTTCCAGATACTAGCCGCCCTTTCTGGCGGCCTGTTCACCAACAGGCCGGGCTAACGCCGCCACCGCGACGAAAGCCGCCACGCCGACTGCGCCAAGCAGGGCGTTGGCCGTCAAGGCAACATCGATGCCGAAGCGCTCCATGAGCACCGAGAAAACGAAAGGAGCCGTGGCGCCCGCCGCCAGCCGGGTGGCGGCCATGCGGCCGGTAATCGCGCCATAGCCGACGGATCCGAACAGCCACAGCGGCAGCGAGCCCTGGGCGATGCTGTTGATGCCCGAGCCGAGGCCAAGGCAGATGGCAAAGGCCGCAGCGCCCGGCAGCCAGGTTCCGGACAGGCCGAGCACAACCACCGCCGCGACGATGAGGCCGGCAGACAGGGTTGCAAGGGCAGGTGGTGACAGGCTCTTGCCAAAGGCCATGTTGATCAGCCGGCTCAGAACCTGGGCGGGGCCAAACAGCGAAGCGATCACCACGGCAGCCGTTCCGAAGCCGATGGTTCCGAGCATCGGCACCATATGCGTCAGCATTGCCGAAAGCGCGAAGCCCTCGAGCGCAAACGCCAGCGAGACAAGGCGCATGCCGCGCCGCCTGGCTTCTGCAGGCAGAGCCCCGACGACTGCCGCGCGGTCCTCATGGGTGGATGTGGCCGCCTGCGCCTTTCTGTTGCGCATGATCCAGCAGTGAAGCGGCAGGCAGACCGCGAGGTTCAAGGCGGCGTAGGCGACATAGATTTCACGCCAGGTGAAATGTTCGCCAAGGCTCGCGGCGATCGGCCAGAAGATCGTCGATGCGAAGCCGGCGATCAGGGTGAGATAGGTGATGCTGCGCGCGGCCGCCCGTGGGCGGCTTTCCACGAGCGCTGCGAAGGCCGCCTGATACTGCACCATGCCGGATGCCACTTCCAGGAGGACGATCGACGCGGCAAACACCGCGATCGATGGCGACCAGGCGCACATCAGCAGCGCCAGTGCGGACAGGAGCGAACCGAAGGTCATGATCATGGCTGCGCCGAAGCGATCCATCCAGCGCCCGATGAACGATGCCGAAAGGCCGCCCACGAACAGCGAGGCGGAGAAGACGCCGAAGACTTGCTCGACGCTGAGTCCGAGGTCGGCTGCCATGCCCGGCGCCAGGATGCTGAAGCTGTAATAGAGCGTGCCGTAGCCGATGATCTGGGTAAGGCCGAGGGCTGCGACGGTCGCGACGGGAATGGCGGGGGCTGCGGGAACGAAGGCGGCGGCGGGAACGTCGGGCCTCATCTCAGACATTCCCGCTTTCGGCTGCCGCCGAAGCGGGCGAGCAGCAACTGTCGCCCTTGTCCACCAGTGCACGCACGCTGGCATGCCCGGCGCAGCAGTCCTCCATCAGGAACCGCACGAGGCCGGACAGCGCATCGTAATTGGCGCTGTAGACGATCGAGCGGGATTCCCGTCGCTGCGCGATCAAGCCGGCCCGCTCCAGTTCCTTCAGGTGGAAGGAAAGGTTGGAGGGCGAGACGGACATGCTCGCTGCGATCGCGCCGGCCGCCATGCCCTCCGGCCCGGCGACGACGAGCGTCCTGACGATGCCGAGACGGGTCTCCTGGGACAGGGCTGCAAAGGACAAGAGGGCTTGACGTTCTTTCATGATTCAATAATCCTTGAAATATTGAATAAAGGAGTAGACCAGATGACGCTCACAGGCAATACCCGGCTTGCGGTTTCAGACATCACGCTTGGCCGACTGTTGGAAAAGCTAGGAGACGCGACCTCAAGGCCGCTCGTCTTCGAGTATGGGGGAAGGGCCGTCCGGCCAGGTTACCACGTCACCGAGGTCAAGGCGGGCCAGTTCTCGGCCCTGGACTGCGGCGCCAATGCCGAGGCGTGGTCGGAGATCTTCGTCCAGCTCTGGGATGTCGACGATGGCGACCGCACCCACATGACGGCGGGCAAGTTCTCGGCGATCGTCCGGAAGGTTTCCGAGCATGTCGCCCTCGACGGATCGGCCAAGCTGACCTTTGAGGTCAGTGATGGTGTGAAGCCGATGCAGCTCTATTTTGCCGCTGAACCGGTCGAGCGCGGCGACGCCGTATTCATCCAGCTGTCACCGCGACCAGCGAGCTGCAAGCCGCGGGACCGATGGCTTGCCAGCGAGGTCAAACCCTTGCAATCGAGCTGCTGTGGTCCCTCGACCGCTTCGAGCTGCTGCGGGTAACGATAGGGCCCGGAGAAGGGAAGGCGTCGCTGACTTGCCCAGTTGCCGGCAATGGCGATCCGGGCATGCGCTAGAGCATCCTGCTCTCAAGTGGAATCACTTGAGGCAGAAAGATGCTCTAGGTTCAAAGTTCCTAGAGCGTCGTGCGTGCGTTCATGTGAATGCACGGCGCTCTAGTGCCGATACCGGACCGCATCGACGAAGAGGTTGAACGCCGGGGACGAATGGCGCCGGCTGGGATAATAGAGATGGTAGCCGGGCAGCCGCGGCGTGCAGTCGGCGAGAACCTGGCAGAGGCGCCCGCTCGCCAGATGCTGCTCCACCTGATCGCGCGGCATATAGGCAAGGCCGAGGCCGTCGAGGGCCGCGTCGAGGATCAGGTCGATGGTGTTGAAGACGAGTGGTCCATCGACCCTGACCCTGATCTCGCGCCCATCCTTCGTGAAGCGCCAGGCATTGAGCACGCCGGATGTCGGCAGGCGCAGGTTGATGGCGCGGTGCTCGACGAGCTGTTGCGGTTCGGTCGGCTGGGGGATCCTGTCGAAGTACACGGGCGCGCCGACGATCGCCATCGGGATATCCGGGCTCATGCGCACGGCAATCATGTCCTTGGCGACCTGCTCGCCGAGCCGAACGCCGGCGTCGTAGCGGTCTGCGACCACGTCAACGAGGCCGTAGTCGACGATCACTTCGACGCTGATGTCCGGGTACTCGGACAACAGCCGGGTGACGGTCGGGCGGATGATGGTCCTTGCCGCATGTTCGACCGTGGTGATGCGGATGGTGCCGGCCGGGCGGTCGCGGAACTCGCTGAGCTCGGCGATGCTGCGGTCGAGATCGCCAAGCATGGGGCCGAGGGTCCGAACCAGCCGTTCGCCGGCTTCGGTGGGTGCGACACTGCGGGTCGTGCGCGCAAGCAGACGCACGCCGAGGCGCTCTTCGAGCCGCCGCACGATGCCGCTTAACGCCGATTGCGACAGGCCGAGCTTGAGCGCCGCCCGGGTAAAGTTGCGCTCTTCGGCCACCACCACGAAGGCGGTGAGATCCGCCATTTCCTCACGCCGCATTTATCACCTCACTGATAGGTTCATGCGGTTTGGCAGTATAGAGTGATAGGTGAGGGCGGTCTATATTTCCAGTCATCCGCTGCCGGGGCGATTTCGAGCCCCGGACGGCAAGAAAGACGGAAACAGGAGACGACCATGGGAAAGATCAGCTTCACCAATTCAAACAATCCGGCGATCACGCTGTCGGCGGTGATCAATTTTCCCGAAGGCTTCAGCGAGGCCGGGAGCTATCCGGCAATTGTCGTTTCGCATCCGGGCGGCGGCGTGAAGGAGCAGACTGCGGGAACCTATGCGAAAAAACTCGCCGAGCAGGGCTTCGTCACCATTGCCTATGACGCCTCCTACCAGGGCGAAAGCACCGGCGCGCCGCGGCAGCTCGAGAACCCCTACATCCGCACGGAGGATGTGAGCGCCGTCATCGACCACCTGACGACGCTGCCTTACGTCGACAAGGCGCGGATCGGCGCGATGGGGATTTGCGCCGGCGCCGGCTATACGGCCAATGCCGCCATTCAGGATCGCCGCATCCGGGCGATCGGCACGGTGAGCGCGGTCAATATCGGCTCGATGTTCCGCAACGGCTGGGAAAACAACGTGAAGGATATCGACGCGCTGCCCTATGTCGAGGCAGGCTCCAATGCCCGCACGGACGACGCCAAGGGTGGTGCTGCCGCCACCATGCCGCTGGCGCCGATGAGGGAAGCGGACGCGCCGAATGCGGAACTGCGCGAGGCCTGGGAATATTATCACACGCCGCGCGCCGCCCATCCGACCGCCCCCGGCTTTGCGACCCTGCGCAGCCTCAACCAGATCATCACCTACGACGCCTACCACCTGGCCAATGTCTATCTCACCCAGCCGATCCTTGCGGTGGTGGGAAGCGATGCCGGCAGCAAGTGGATGAGTGACGACCTCATCGCCCGGGCCGCCAGCACCGACAAGGCGATGCACATCGTCAACGGCGCCAACCACATGTCGCTCTACGACGGAAAAACCCATGTCGACGAAGCCGTCTCGGCACTCGCTCCGTTCTTCAGAGAGAAGCTCGCCGGCAGAGCCGCGCGTCAGGCCGCCGAATAGGCTGATACTGGACACCGGGCGCCGGCAGGCGCCCTTAGCGTCTC
Organism: Ensifer sp. MJa1; assembly: GCF_037026475.1. Classification (NCBI taxonomy): domain Bacteria; kingdom Pseudomonadati; phylum Pseudomonadota; class Alphaproteobacteria; order Hyphomicrobiales; family Rhizobiaceae; genus Ensifer; species Ensifer sp. MJa1. The sequence continues at coordinate 294,639 of NZ_JAKUMO010000001.1, forward strand.
GATCCCAAGGAGGCAGCAATGAAAAGCGTAACGTTCAAGAACCCCGATATGGCCTGGCACATCGCGGCGAACATCCAGTTCCCACCGGCCTTCGACGAAACGAAAAAATACCCCGCCATCGTCAGCGTGCATCCGTTCGGCAGTTGCAAGGAGCAGACGTCAGGCAATGTCTATGGCAAGGCGCTGGCGGAGCAGGGCTTCGTCGTCATCGCCTATGACGCCAGCTTTCAAGGCGCATCCGGGGGCGAGCCGCGTTTCATCGAAGACCCGACCCAGCGCGTCGAGGACATCAGCCGTGTCATCGACTATCTGGTGACGCTACCCTATGTCGATGAAGACCGCATCGGCGTGATCGGCGTGTGCGGCGGTGGCGGCTATGCCATCAATGCGACGCTCACAGAAAAGCGCATCAAGGCGGTCGTCTCTATCACCGGCGTCAATATCGGCCGGCTGTTTCGCGAGGGCTTCAGCAACTACGATCCGCTCGCAGCCCTTGCCGCCATGGCGGCGCAGCGCACGAAGGAGGCACGCGGCGAAACACAACTCGTCAACGAGCTGCTGCCTGCGAGCCCTGGCGCGGCAACGGCCGCCGGCCTCACCGAAAGGGACGTGTTCGAGGCGACGGATTATTACAAGACGCCGCGCGGCCAGAAGCAAGGCGGCGCCACGCGCATGCTGTTCTCCCATGCGCAAAAGACGCTCGCCTGGGATGCGTTTGCCTTTGCCGAAACGCTGCTGACCCAGCCGGTCATGGTGGTGATCGGGCAGCAGGTCGGGGCGTTCGGAGCCTTCCGCGACGGCATGGAGATCCATGGTCGTGCCACCGCTTCGATGGACCGCCAGTTGGTGTTGCTCGAGCATTGGTCGCACTACGACCTCTATGACCGGCCGGAGCCGGTAGAACTTGCTCTGCAGCAGTTGGTGCCGTTCTTCAAGCGACATCTCGCTCTGGTGCCGGACGCCGGCCAGGCGCAGGCCGCGGCGTAACGCCGGCGATCCTGCCCTATGAAGCGCTCGCAACCTTCTGTTCGCGAAGGATGCGGGCGTCGAGCTCTCTCAGCCGGTGCTTGATGGCCGGATCGCCCGGCAGCAGCGACAGCGCGGTCTGAAGCTGGTCGCGGGCCGAAAGGATATCGCCGTCGCGGATGTGGCGGTTGGCGCGGTGGTAGAGGAAGTTGATCCGCTCCATCGGCGCGAAGCGCTCGCCGAAGACGACATGGAGCCGGTCGGCGAGCGCCGGACGGCGGGGCATGGCGGCAACGGCGATCTGGTATGGGCGCATCGGCGCGTTGATGCGGGCGGCGCGGGCAAGCTTGCCGAGGCGCACGCGATCGTTGCTACGGCAGGCCTTGATGAGGGCGACGGCGCGTTCGGTGGTGCTGAACACCCTGACCGTACCGTGGCCGGTCATGTGCACGGGGACGAGGTGGGTATCTTCCTGCAACTCGGCAATGCGCTTGGCGTGGCGGCGGTCAATGGCGTGGAAGGGATCATGGAAGATGAAGCCGCGGCCGGCCGCCTGGTCGGGCGAAATGCCCATGTTGGCGTGCAATTCGGGGGAGAAATACCGGGCAAAACGATTGTCATAGGGCACCGACTTCGGGTCGATCGAGACCTGCGGACAAAAGGCGATCGCGGTGGTGGCGTCGAAGCGCCGGCGATAGCGAAGGGCGGCGTAACCGCCCTGCGAGTGGCCGTAGAGAATGCGCTCCGGTGCCGCCTTCAGGATTGGTGCGGCCGCCTCGACCGCTTTGACGATGCTTGCCGCCGGAAACCAGTTGGGGCGGCGGCTGATGATGCCGAGGGCCGCAATATCGGCCTTGTCGCACAAGCGCTGGCCCCAGTAGCGGCTGCCATTGGCCTCGATCTCCATCTCGTTGAAGGTGACCAGAAGAAAAGGCGAAGAGCCCGGGCGATGGATGACTTCGAGATTTTCGTCCGAATAGATAAGCACGGCTACTCCGAAATAGTTCAAATCTTGCAGTAATATTGCTTGAAATCCCGAGAATGATTTGCGCGGATCTCAATTGGCTGCAGTATTGCCCATTTGTGTCAGATTTCCAGTGCCTCGGTATTTTGGCAAGACAATCCCAATATTCGGTTGTGGTGACGTCCTTGCCCGCAGGCTCCATTGCGGCGCTTTCGGCCAGGCGTGGTCACGACGCCGCTGGTTGTGCGCCGCTCTTACGTGCGGCCGTAACCGTAACGTAGTTGTTGGCCCGCCTGCGAAAGGGGCAGGGTTTGCGCGCAGCAGGCGATAGCCTTTCGCCTTCGTCTTCTGGTCGTAATCTGCCGCTTGGCAGTCGACATTCGTTTGAACATTCAGGCATGGCTCTCCGCGTCGGATTTCAGTGCGGACGCGGTTCTTCCCGGATCAATTTGCTGCGCGATGTCTCGTCGCAGGAAGGAAAGGCGGTCGAGACTTCAAGATCAACGGCCAATATGTCGACACGCCCACTATTCAGACCCGTGCGAGAAAGGCGAGCACCCGTTGCGTCAGCAGCGCCGTTGCCTTGGTGTCATAGGACGGCAGCGAACTGTCGGCGAAATAGTGTTGGTCGCCGGGATAAAGGAAGAGTTCGGCATCCTCGACCTTTTCGACGATCTCGCGGGCGGCGTCGATGTCGCCTTCGCCGACGAAGATCGGGTCGTTGTCCATGCCATGGATCTGGACGGCCACGCCGTCCGGCCAGGGGCCGAAGGACCACTCACCGCTGATCGGGATGCAGGAGTAGAACAGAAGCGCGCCGCGGGCGCCGGGCCGGGTCTGGGCGAGTTTTTGTGCCGGCAGCACGCCGAAGGAGAAGCCGGCATAGACGAGACCTTCGGGCAGGGCGTCGGCAAGGCGCACGCCGCGCTCGCGCATTTCTTCGAAGCCGACCGCCTCGATATGGCCGAGGCCCTCCTCGATGCTTGCGAAGGTGCGGCCTTCGAAGAGATCGGGCATGTGCACCACGTGGCCGGCAGCGCGCAATTCGTCAGCGAAGGCCAACATGCCCGGTGTCAGCCCCTGGGCGTGGTGGAACACGAGGATTTCGGCCATGAACGGTTCTCCCTGGAATCTGGTCTCGCGCCGCAGTTACCGTATCACTTAGGCCGCAACCATGGCGACATTGGGCGCTCGTGCATGTTTGCGTTTCGCGAGCCGATCAACGGACAAAACAGGCAGCAATTCAAAGTGCGACAGCGCCTTTGCGCCGCTGATAAGCCGCGCCGCGCTGTCGGCCGTGGACGGGATTGCCGCATCGAGATCGCAGAGGATTCCCTAGCGTGTCGCGTCGCATTGACGGAGAGCCGACTGAAATGGACGTCGCGATGTCGATGAAGACGGCGGAAACGGATTGGTCGCGGGCGCTGGAGGTGTCCTTTGTGCGTTCAAATGAACGCACGGCGCTCTAGGTGTCCTTGAAGCCGATCGTCCATTTCGCGACGTTTCGGACATGGGTGTCGACGGCGGTGATCGGCAATTTCTCCAGGAAGTATTCCGCATGCGGGTGCGGGGTGGCGCCAAATCGTTGCTTGTAATGCGCCAACGATGTCGAGCCGCCGGTTTCGCCGAAGTGATAGAAGCGACAGCCGCTGCGGCAGGCTTCCTCGATGGCCAGTTTCTGGATCAGGTCGTTGGCGCCCGAGGCACCGAGCGCCTCGCGGTCGATGGCGCCGCGGGCGTCGTTGACATTGCCATACTGCAGCACGAAGGCCGCCGCCGCCGGCTTGCCCTCCACCCAGGCGACCCAGATCCGGCAGGCGTCGCCGAGGTGCCGGGCGATCGAACCGAACTTGGACATCGGATCGCGCTGCTGGCCACGCAGATGCGCGAGCATCCTCGGCTCGTTCTGCTTGTCGGCCCAGCGGTCGAAGGATGTCCGCAGCAGCTGGTGGAACACCGGCAGCAACCTGCCGGTGGTGTCGCGCTCGACGACGATGTTGCCGCGCTCTGCCTTGCGCACCCGCGTCCGAGTGGTCTTCTTGAACCGTTTCGCCCAGACCGCGTCGAAGCCGCCGTCGAGATCCAGGATATGCGCCAGTCCCGGCACAGAGGTGACGCCGGGCGGTGCGGCGGCTGCCCACAGATGGGCATGCCGGGGGTTCGGCCGGACGGAGATCCTAAGGTAGGGAAGGCTGGCCAGGTCCTCGAATATCGCGCGCAGGTGGCTGACATGCGGGGTGGCCGACGCGATAACGCCACCGCGCCCCCAGGCATAGGGCATGGATTCGGCGAGACAGAGCCGTGCCGGCAGGTGCCGGTTGCGCACCATCGGCAGGATATAGTGATGCCCGTCGGCGAAGCTATAGGCGCGGCTGGCATCGCGATACCAGCCGAGCGCGCAGAGGCTGTCGAGCCATGCCGGCGACTGATAGGGAAGAGCGTCGTGGTCGACCAGCATGAGGTGCTGCCACAGGTCGCGCGGGGCCGGGCTCTGGACGACAAAATCCAGTCGCGCGCCGGATCTGGCGTGCGCGTCGTTTCCAGCCCAGGAATCTGTCTGATCGGTAACCGTAGGAAGCCCCCCCCACTTTCCACCTAATGTTGCAGATTTTATGAGAAATCACTACATAGCCGGCCGGTGCGGTGCTTTCGGGATTTGTGTTTGTTCGGAAATGGTTAAGGCGGCGGCGGGGAAATATTACTTATCACGATTTTGTTATTTTCCCGTGATGGTAGTCGAAACAAATCAAGATTTTTCGAACTATTTCAGCTTGCGTTCGATACTTCCCTGTTCAAGTCGCCGTTTCCAGTCGGTGGCCATGAACTTCGGGTTGAGCGGTCGTCGCTTCCGATGAGCGCATGGCGGTCTCGGCTGTGCTAAGCCAAGGACAGGGTGCGCGCTTGCGTCAATCGACGATCCGCGCTCGCACGGAGCGAAACTTGACCTTCACCTTTGCGGCGATGATGGCGTCGTGAAGCCGGCCGCTGATGAAGAGGGTTCTTTGAAGCTTGCGCTCGAGCCACAGGTCTGCACCTTCGAAAGCGGCCGCTGTCAGCGCGATATCGCCGTCCTCGATATCGTAGGCCGCCCATAGTTCGTAGCCGTTCTGCTCCACCGTTCGCTCGGGGTGCAGCCTGCGGCTTTCGCCGGGCACGAAGCTATCCTTGATCGCCCCAAAGTTCAGCAGGTAGAAGGGGCCGGGAAGCCGGGTGGTCTTGTCGGCCGCATAGATCGGAAACTCGATCAAGCCGCCCTTGCCGAGATCGAAGTCCTTCAGCACCTCGGCCAATCTGCCCTTCACCGCATAGAAGGGGCCGGCGCAGAACAGATCGCCCACCCGCTTCCAGTTGTTTTCGGCAAACACATACATTGCTTCGGGAAAATCGGTCCGCTCGAGGGTCTCGCCGCGCGTATGCCGCCGGTGCGCCACGACGACGTGATCCGGCTCAACGCCTAGCCGAAAGGTCGGCGGTGCCCAGTCGCCGCCATAGAACTTTTCGCGGATGCCTTGCCTGTTTCCGATCGTGTAATCGCCCATCACGCTGCTGACCCAGACGGTATCGGGCATGCGGTACTCCCAATCCTGTTGCGCCGTCTGCCCGTGTGGTGGAAGGAGAGCGCCAGGACGGTACAGCACGTGGTGGCAAAGTTGTTGCCAGGCTACATCGGAAAGTTGAATGAAGCGTTAGAAGAGCAACCCATTGCTGTCGCGCGCGGCGACGATGCCGTGCGCATCCTCGCGACGCGGCAGCGCCCGCGCCGCCATCGCGGTCGCGGCGCTCGTCTCTATCCGCCGGCGGCAAGGCGACTGGTCCGGCGTGAGGCAGGGAAAACCTTGCCGCCGCGACATCGGCGCGTGTCCTTGACCCTCTTGTTGCCATCTTCGGCCGCTTCCTTCTGGTCTTCGATTTGCAGCGATTCTGGAGAGAGTTCACATGACGAAGAAGTTGCGCATTGCCGTGCTGTTTGGCGGCCGGTCGGCGGAGCACGAGGTATCGCTGATGTCGGCGCGCAACGTGGTCGCGGCACTCGACCGCAGCCGCTACGCGATCGTGCCGATCGGCATTGCCAAGGATGGCCGCTGGTTGCTGCTCGACCTTGAAAACGGCGACTTGCCCAAGGCCATTCCGGCCACGGGAACGGAAGTGGCGCTGGTGCCCGGCGGGCGGGGGCGGGCGGTCACGATTGCCGCCGACGGCAGCCAAGGCCTGCTTCAGCCGATCGAGCTGATCTTTCCGGTGCTGCACGGTCCCTTCGGCGAGGATGGCACGGTGCAGGGCTATGCCGAGACGGCCGACATCGCCTATGTCGGTTGCGGCGTGGCGGCCTCGGCCGCAGCGATGGACAAGGCGCTGACCAAGCGCCTGCTGGTTGCCGAAGGGCTGCCGGTTGCCCGCGCCATCGCCCTTCACCGCGACGACAGCTATTCAAGCGAGACGGTGCTCGAAACGCTTGGGCTTCCGGTCTTCGTCAAGCCGGCCCGGCAGGGCTCGTCCGTCGGCGTCAGCCGCGTCGACAGCCTCGAAAAGCTTCAGGCCGCCTTCGACGAGGCCTTTCGCCACGACGACAAGCTCTTGATCGAGGAGTTCGTAGAGGGCCGGGAAATCGAATGCTCGGTGCTGGAGGATGCCAAGGGCCGGATCACCGTGTCGCGGCCGGGCGAGATCATTCCGGCCGAAAGCCACGGCTTCTACAGCTACGACGCCAAATACATCGATGCCGGCGGCGCGGTGGTCAACGCGCCCGCCGACCTGTCCGAGGATGTGGCGGACCGGGCACGGGAGATGGCCGAGCAGGCCTTCCGGGCGCTGGCCTGCGCCGGCATGGCGCGCGTCGATTTCTTCCTGCGGCCGGACGGCAGCCTTGTCGTCAACGAGATCAACACCATTCCCGGCTTCACCAATATCAGCATGTATGCCAAGGCGCTGGCCGCCGACGGGATCTCCTATAGTGCTGCCGTCGAGACCTTGATTGCGCACGCGCTGAAGACGCGCGGCAAAGGCTGACGCAGGCGCGATGAACGATCCGGTGGGCGGGGGCGCGATCTGCGTGGATCTCGGCCCCACGCATGCCTGAACGCACAGGTGCAGGGCGCGGCGCCATCCGTGGAGGCCGCGCCTTTTAGCGTCACGAATATTAGGGGCGGTGCATTCATTGCGGGTTCACGTGCCTCGATGAAACTTGCGCTTGTTTTCAAACGGACAGGTGATGAGATGAAGAAGATTGGCATCGTCGTGATGGCGACGATAACGGCTCTTTCGGGCATCACGCCGGCCAACGCCGTGCCGGCTGTTGCCATCGAGCGGGTGCAAAAGAGCGACGCCGACCTGGTGCAGTACCGCGAATGGAACGGCGGCCACTATCGCCGGCGTCCCCCGGGCTGGCATGGCGGCTACCGCCCGCGGCCAGGCTGGCACGGCGGCTACCACCCGCGTCCGGGCTGGCATGGCGGCTACCGCTATGGTTACTACAACGGCTACCGCGGCTATCGCTACGGGCGCTATGGCTACCGCCGGCACAATGACGGCTGGTGGTACCCGCTGGCAGCCTTCGGCACCGGCGTCATCATCGGCGGCGCGATTGCCGCTCCGCCGCGGCGCTACGAAACCGGCATCAACTCGCGCCATGTCGACTGGTGCTACGCCCGCTATCGCTCCTACCGTGCCTATGACAACTCGTTCCAGCCCTATGGCGGTCCGCGCCAGCAGTGCTATTCGCCCTACTATTGAGGCAATCGTCTCAAGGCCCGCCGGTGACCTCCCCGGCGGGCCCTTCTTCCATCCGCAGCTTGCCGGTCGGGGTCCTGCTTTCCCGGCGAACTAGAGCATCCTGCCTTCAGGTTGAGACACTTGCGGGCGGAAAAATGCACTAGAATCAAAGTGCTAGAGCGTCCTTTGTGCATTCAGATGAACGCACGGCGCTCTCGTGGCGGCGACACGTCCAGTTCCTGGCCCGCAAACACGACGGGCATCCGGAGGCTTCTCTCCGCACCATTCATTTTTTTGGGGGGGGAGGCGGGCAAGGTCTTGGTTTCGGTTGAATGGCGGCGGCGTCGGCCTGCGCAGACCCCGACGACTGAAGGATGGACGACCGGCGGACGTGACCTTCCCGATGAGCAGCCATGGGATAACGCGCGCAGTCGCACGGGTCTTGATCCGTTTGCGGGAGAGCCTGCGGCGCTAGAATTTCAGCCGGGCATCATCATGTTCAGGAGGCCGGTGGGCGTCCTTCCGGCGGAAACCGTAGGCGAGCGCAAGCCCGAGGATGGCGGAACCAATTACGATGGCGGCAAGTCCGAAGAAATTCTCCATGGCATTTTCCTCCCAACGGGAAGCTTAACACAGAATGCGCGCAAACAAATGGCATGGCACGGAGATTGCCCGTCATGGTTACTCAAGGCGCCATTCGACGTGCCATCAATCGGCGCGCCATCACTCAACGCAATAGAGCGCTGAAGGTTCATTCCGGCGGCGTAGCCGGCAAGCGGCAGCTCTTTGAAACAGGGTGCAAGCGTCCTTTATGCATCGTCGCGAACGCACGGCGCGCTAGTAGCCCGAGCTTCCGCCGCCCTGGCTGCTTTCCATCGCCCCTTGCATGCCCTGACTTCCCTGGCCCGGGGCAGGGGTGGTGGTGGTGCGGCTCGCCTGGTCGGTGGTGCAGCCGGCAAGCACAAGGAGAGCTATGGAAATCGCGGCGATCAGGCCTCGTTGCATCATGGAACCCTCCATCTTGGGAACGGCCATTTGCCCAACATCGAACCCGACACGCGAGGCCCTGCAGGAACCACAATCGTGGGGGCACCACAGGGCGCGGTCGCGTGCGGCGGGCAATTGTATCACCAAACGGCGGTCCATGCGGTGCGGCCGACGATGGCAACGGGGGAGTGCAATAAAAAGAACAAAAAGCGAACAAAAGGCTTGCCAAGCATCCGAAAGCGGGCTAAGGATATTCCAGGCTGGCCGTTTCGTCATTGAAGCGGCCTTTTTGATTCCGGCGATCATGGGTGGCTGTCAGCGCATGGTACGTGTGGCGTCCGCCGCCGCAAGGCACGCGTTGCGTGGCTTGGCCGCTACGGCTTGTTGCCTTTAGCCGTGGCCGATCAGAGGACAAAACATGCAGCAATTCAAAGTGCTACTGCGACCATTTCGTGTGGGATAGGACACATGGCGCGGTGGGCGCATCGCAATCTCTCAGCGTCCTGTCCTGCGCCTTGACGCCCGGATCTGTTGGCCAGGGCAAAAGCGCTGCACAGACTTGCGGCTCGCTTCAGGCTTCCTGCTTGACGATGGAGCCGGCGAGCCCCGTCTCAGGCCGCGGGCGGGGCTGCCCGATGCTGCGAAGCCAGCGCGAGGCTTCCCCTGTGTCGCGGTCGACGCCAAGGCCCCTTTGATAGATGGTGACAAGACGGGCCTGAGCGGTTGGGTGCCCCTGGCGGGCGGCCTGCCGGTTCCAGTGCAGCGACGCGGCGTAGTGTTCTTCGCCGCCATCGTTGAAATAGATTTCACCCAGTTTTGCCTGGGCATCGACGTTTCCCGACGTGGCCAGTTCAAGCAACCTGGGCGATATATTGGTTGCGGACGGACCTGGGGTGAGAATGGTCTTCAACCTGCTAATCGTGTTGCGGATCATCTGCCACCTATCGCATCCATCGCGTCATTCCCGAAGCCGTGGCCGCAATGGCCTGAAAATCATTCAAGATTTTGAAGTAATTTGATTCTTTCTGATCGCTGCCGTTGAAAAAGCGGTACTTGCAAAACATCTCCGGTGGGGACGCCCAAGCAAGATCAATCCCACGCGGGCATATTGATGACGCAATACAACCTGAAGTCAAGTTGGCAAGCGTGACATCAGGCGTGACATCAACAAATCTCTGTGACCGGTTGTCATGACGGGCGCCTCGAAAGGCCCCGTTGCTGCTTTTGCGGCCCGCTGCCGCTGCCTTCGTCCGTTCGTCAATCCGGCTTGGCCTGACGCTGAAGCCGCGCGAGGAGTTGCAGTTCTTGCTCTTCGGTCAATTTGGCGAGGACCGATCGATAGTAGGCAGTGGTCCACGCACGCCCTTCGGTATCGTCTCGGGCATTGAGATAGGAAAGCGACGCCCAATAGGCCGATTCCATCAGGTTGGCCTTGACGACGGTGCCGTTCTCATAGGCAACCGCGACCATCAATTGTGCGCCGTGGTGGTTCTGCTGGGCCGCGCTGTACCACCACTGGAATGCTTTTTCGGGATTGCGCTCGACGCCGAGCCCCTCGTGATAGATCGTCGCCAGCCGGCCCTGGGCCCCGACGTGTCCCGCAAGCGCGGCGCGTTCGTTCCAATGGTGGCAGGCGGCATAGTTTTCCTCGCGATCGTCGAAGAAGTGTTCGCCAAGGGCGGCCTGGGCATCGACATCACCCGCCTCGGCGAGTTCGAACAGCCGTCGCGACACGACGGCGCCGCCCGCTGGCACGGAAGCGATCGCACTTGGAGACGACACGTTTGCTGCTTCGGGCGAGGGCGGGGCCGGTTTCGCGAACGTACGATACAGTTTCGCCCCAATCTGCCGATCACCTGCTACCGCCTCCACAAATCATGCCGCGACCAAGCGGCCCATTGGCATTGATGGCGAAATGCAACTCCCGGTCACGATGCGCGTCCGCCTTGCGCTCGAGGAGTGTTGCCGCATGTCCACGCCACGGAGCAATGCCATGACAACCAGACCCGCCAAGGACCCGAAGACCGGGCGCTTTCTGCCGCGCAGCGAACGGGCAGGCGCAGGCGTAGCGGAAGGTGCGGGCGCCGTTCCTCGCTCGCGCGCCCGCAAGGCGGTGCGCAACAAGCTCGGCGAGCTCTTTCTCGAAGACATGCTTTCGGCCTGGGAAGCCCGGGGGGCTGCGGCGATCCACGCGCTGATCGAGAAGAACCCGAATGATTTCTTAAAGACGATCGCGGCGCTGATGCCGAAGGACGTCACCATCCATGCCAACCAGATCGGCGAGATGACGGATGAACAACTCATCAAGCGGATCCAGAAGCTCGACCAGACCATCCGGCCTTTCCTTGCTTCTCAAGGAACGGATGGAACTGGCGATGGAGATCGGGCGGCGGCAGCAGACGAATAGGCTGCGCTACTACCAGCCCTATCAGAAGCAGAAGGCGTTTCACGCGGCGGGTGCTGCCTTTCGCGAACGGCTGTTCATGGCCGGAAACCAGCTCGGCAAGACACTGGCCGGGGCTGCGGAAGCGGCGATGCATCTGACAGGCGACTATCCCTCTTGGTGGGCGGGCCGACGGTTCGAGCGACCGATCACGATGATCGGCGGCTCGGAATCGCACGAGCTGACACGCGATGGCGTGCAGCGGCTGCTCGTCGGCCCGCCGATGAGCGAGGAGGACTGGGGCACCGGCTATCTGCCGAAATCAGCCCTTGCCGGCTGGACCCGACGGTCCAGCGCGTCCGGCGCGCTCGACAGCGTGACGGTGCGCCACGCTTCGGGCGGCACCTCGACGCTGCTCTTGAAAGCCTACGAGCAGGGGCGGGCGAAGTGGCAGGCCAACACGGTCGACTATGTCTGGTTCGACGAAGAACCGCCGGAGGACGTCTATTTCGAGGGCATCACCCGCACCAATGCGACGGGCGGCTCGGTCGCCGTGACGTTTACGCCGCTCAAGGGCATGAGCTCGGTCGTCAGCCGCTATCTGCTGGAACCATCGGAGGATCGGACCGTGGTGACGATGACCATCGACGATGCCGAACACTATTCGCCCGAGGAGCGCGCGAAGATCGTTGCCAGCTACCCGGCGCACGAGAAGGAAGCGCGCACCAAGGGTGTGCCGACGCTTGGGTCCGGCCGGATTTTCCCGGTGACGGAAGAGCAGATCCGCGTCGAGCCCTTCGAGATACCGAGGCACTGGGTACAGATCGGCGGGCTCGATTTCGGCTGGGATCACCCCTTTGCCGCAGCGCTTTGCGCCTGGGATCGGGATGCCGATGTCTTCTACGTGACCCGCTGCTACCGCGAGCGCGAGGCAACGCCGATCATCCATGCGGCGGCACTCAAACCCTGGGGGGCCTGGCTGCCATGGGCCTGGCCGCATGACGGCCTGCAACATGACAAGGGCTCGGGCGAGCAGCTCGCGGCCCAATACCGCGGGCAGGGGCTCGCGATGCTGCCTGAACGCGCAACCTTCGACGACGGCACCAACGGTGTCGAGGCGGGGATTTCCGACATGCTGCAGCGCATGCAGACCGGGCGCTTGAAGGTGTTTTCGACCGCTGGCGACTGGTTCGAGGAATTCAGGCTCTACCACCGCAAGGACGGCCGGATCGTCAAGGAACGCGACGACGTGATTTCGGCCTCTCGTTATGCGCTGATGATGAAACGCTTTGCCCGGGTGAAGGCGGACAACGCCGCCTGGGCCTTTACCGACCGGAGGGTTCTCTGATCGGCAGAGAACCACCTTGCCGGAAGCGAACTTTTAACGCGGGCTCGCTACCAGTGCGGGTATGTATGTTTTCTGGGGACGCAAACGGAAGCTGATTTGGGCGCTGCTTGGCGCCCTGTTGGTCATTTCGATTTTAGCCAACGTTCTGCACCAGAACGGCATCATAGCCGCGCGGAGCGCCACTCTCTCGGTCTATGCCTGGTCAATACTGTCTCTCGCCTTCATCGCCGCGATGATACTAAGGCTCGAGCCCGACTACGTTTCCAGGCTCTTCGACGTCATGCCGGTGGCGGAGATGAAGCGAGCCTACCTGTGGTTCGGAGGCATGGTGATGTTCGCGACCCTGTCGAGTGGCATGGCACGGCAAGAAGGGTTCATGCCCGTCGCTCAGTTCGTCGCGTCGGCCAGTGGCATATTCGTTCTTCCAGACTGGTTGGCCGCGGTCAGGTCTCATCGAAGGTCTCGCCGCAAGGGCTGAAGCAACCGACCAACGGCTGCCCTCCGTTGCCGACCTGTCCAACATTTGGCGACAGCAAGCATTGAGCAGGCGAACAAAGGGCCTCGCTCCCCGGTGTTCGCCGTCACCAATTCATCACGACAAACGATGTTCTTGCGACATCCTTCCGCTGCCGAACAGCCCCAGGCGCCGGGCCGTACCCGTTCGTGCCGTGCGTGGCAACACCAGCATCTCAACCAAATTTCCACCCTGAAAGGTTCTCTGATGGCAGCGATGACGAAACCGGAACTGACGGAGCTCGTGGGCCAGCTCGTCAGGGATTGCGAGGACTATCGCGACCAGCTTTCGGCGGCGCGTGTGCGGGCGATGGAATATTATGACGGGGTGATGGCCGATGTGCCGGCGGAAGCAAACCGCTCCAAGGTGGTTTCGCGTGACGTGCGGGCGGCGGTGAAGAAGGTGCTGCCTTCGCTCATTCGCACCGTGCTTGGCAATGACAAGGTGGTGGAATACCAGCCGGTCAACCAGGGCGACGAGGCGGGTGCGGAGCAGGCGACCGACTACATCAACTACATCGTCTTTCCCGAAAGCGACGGCTATGACGCGGTGCAGGACGCGGCGCACGATGCGCTGAAGCTCGGCAATGGCGTGATCCGCTGGTGGTACGAGAAGAGAAAAAGCGTCGAAGTTTCGACCCATAGCGGGCTCGACGAGGCGGCGCTGGTGCAACTCATTGCCGACGACACGGTGGAGGTGCTGGAACAGGCGCAATCGGTCGAGCGGATCGAGCTGCCGACCGGGCCTGTCGAGCAGCCTGTCTTCACCGTGAAGATCCGCCGCATGGCGGAGCGCGGGGCGACCAGGCTTGCCGCCGTGCCGCTCGAGGAATTCCTCGTTCATCCGGATGCGATCTCGATCGACGACAGCCCGATTGCCGGGATCAAGCGGCGGATGCGCCGCTCCGATCTCATCGCCATGGGCTACGACCGCGATCTCGTCGAAGGTTTCGCCGTTGCCGGAAATGCGGACGGCGAGGACGAGGAGTTTGCCCGAAGGCGTGGCATCTTCGGCGATGGAGAGGAGACGGCGACGGCGCTGCAAGAGGTCGACTATTACGAGCTCTATGTGAAGGTGGATGCGGATGACGACGGCATTGCGGAACTCCGCCGCCTGGTCTTTGCCGGCGGCACCGGGGCCGACAATCTGCTGGAAGACGCGGAATGGGACGAGGTGCCCTTTGCCGATCTCATCACCGAGCGGCGGCCGCACCAGCGCGAGGGCAATGCGATCACCGACGACATGGCGGAGATCCAGCGGGTGAAGACCGTGCTTCTGCGCCAGACGCTCGACAATCTCTACTGGCAGAACAACCAGCAGCCGATCGTGCAGGAAGGGGTTATCCAGAACCCGGAATCGGTGCTGAACCCGAAATTCGGCCAGCCGATCCGCGTCGGCCAGGGCGTCGATGTGCGTGGTGCCGTCGGCTATACGGCGGTGCCGTTCGTGGCGCGCGAGTCCTTCTCGATGCTCGGCTATCTTGACCAGGAGGCGACTGACCGCACCGGGATTTCCGATGCGTCGAGCGGCATGGCGCCGGATGCGCTGCAGAACATGACGGCGAAGGCGACGGCCCTCGTAGAACAGGCGGGCATCGGCCAGACGGAGCTGATGGTGCGCACCTTCGCGCAAGGGCTGAGGCGGGTGTTCAAGGGGCTGCTCGGGCTCACCATCAAGCACCAGGATCGTCCGCGGGCGGTGCGCTTGCGCGGCAAATGGGTGACCTTCGACCCGCGCCACTGGAACGCCGGCATGGATGCGACCGTCAACACCGGGCTTGGTGCGGGAACCCGCGAACGCGACATGCTGATGATCCAGATGATCCAGCAATTGCAGGAAAAACTGCTGACGACGCTCGGGCCTGACAACCCTTACGTCTCGCCCGACAACCTCTACAACGGCATTGCCAAGACCGTGGAGGCGGCGGGGCTGAAATCGCCCGACCTTTACTTCACCAAGCCGACGCCTGAGGACATCCAGCGGCGGATGCAGGCGGCTGAGCCGCAGCAGCAGCCTGACGCGGGCATGCAGCAACTGCAGATGCAGATGCAGCTCGCGAACGAGAAGGCGCGCATGGACGGCGAAAACGCCAGGCGCAAGCTGGAGATGGAGCGCGAGCTGAAGCTTGCGGAGATCCAGCAGAACGGCGCGCTGAAGCGCTACCAGATCGACGCCGAACTCAACCTGAAACGTGAGCAGAACCTGGCCGAAATGGCCGGCGGCACGGCGCTGACGACAGCGCATATCGGAGGGATGCCGGGATGATCAGAATGAACAAGCGAGCATATGACACCTTTGGCGTGAAACCGGGTCATACCGCCGTTGGGGGCATGCCGGACGACGGCCTGTACGAAACCGGCGCGCCGTCGACGACGGCGCTGGAGCTGCGCGATTTCGGCGAGGAGGCCAACAGCCGGTTGCCAGGGTGGGGCAAGGAGCATGGGCGCGACAAGGGCGTGGAGGTGGCTGCGACCTATGTCATGTCCAATACGAATCCGACGGGTTGGCCTATTCAAGCTCTGCTTGGCAACAACATGCACAGTGGGCTTTTTATCATTCCCGACAATGGCGATCCTGAGGGGCGTTTCCTCTACGATCCGTCAGGTTCTTACATGAGCAGAGAAATGGGCAGCGGGCGTGCTTTATATGGATCGCAAGTGTCTCCTGAGGACTATCTGCAGTATCAGCTTCGTGATGGCCCCAATGTAACCGTGCGCAAGTTTGCGACGACGCCCGAAGAGGAGGCTGAGATCATCCGGCGCGCGGACGAGATTGGCGGCGGGGGACTGGCGCGTTGCACGACTTCTGTGAGCGAGGCAGTTAGCGGCGTTGGTCCTTTTCGCGGGGTGGAGAAGACCGACTGGCCGGTTGTCCTGGATCGGCAGTTGCGCGGTCTGGACAGGCATGTGGACGAGGCCACCGACTTGGAAAGCTTGCGCCGTGTGCTGAGGAAGCCGTAAATCCTCGTCTTAAACTCAGGGTGGCGCAAAATCGCCGCAATCTCTAGAGTAGAAATCGCTGGCCCCAACGTTCACCGACGCAACAGCGGATCCGAGAACCGATGCAATACACGCTATGGAATACCGTCCGCGTTCTCGTTTGCTATGCGGTTATGCTGCTTGTTGCGAAACTGCTCTATGGGCGCTTCTTCCAGTGGTATATGGCGCCCTATGCCACGACCTATTTTCTTGTGGCATTTGTCCCGCTTCACACAGTCTCGCTTCGCAACCGCGTCTTACTCATCACCGTCTTCATGCTTTTGACGATCGTTGCGCGCGCGTACCATTGGACATTCGTGGCCGATGGCACTTTTGACAGCGAGTCGTTTGTGCGGGGCCTGTTTCTGTATTCCCTGCATAGCTGGATCGGCCCCAACTACCTGGTCTTCGTGCTCACCTATGTGTTCCTGGAAAGCCGTCTTGTGCGACGGTCTTGTCCGGCAGTCACGAAACCATAGACGATGGCATCGCGAAGACGGTGGAGGCGGCGGGGCTGAAATCGCCCGACCTCTACTTCACCAAGCCGACGCCCGAGGACATCCAGAAGCGGATGCAGGCGGCGCAGCCGCAGCAACAGCCTGACGTGGGCATGCAGCAACTGCAGATGCAGATGCAGCTAGCGAACGAGAAGGCGCGCATGGACGGCGAAAACGCCAGCCGCAAGCTGGAGATGGAGCGCGAGCTGAAGCTTGCGGAGATCCAACAGAACGGCGCGCTCAAACGCTACCAGATCGACGCCGAACTCAACCTGAAACGCGAGCAGAACCTGGCCGAGATGGCCGGCGGCACGGCGCTGACGACGGCGCATATCGGAGGGATGCCGGGATGAGGCGGATCAGCAATTTCGACGATTTCTATGAAGCGCCGATCGGGCTTGGCGGCGCACTGGAGCTTCGCGATTTTGGCGAGGAGGCGAACAGTTGGGCGTCAAACCGCGATAATCCTGAGCGCGGCGATATCTACCGGCAAACCGGCCGCCCGGTATCCACAGGGTTGCAATTCCAATCGCACCCGCGTTGGGACCGCAATCGAGGCATGCGGGATAATCGTGTGCGCGGGTTGGTCGATTTCGTCAGCGGACCTGATGCCGACAGGAACGACGATGGAATTCCGGACAACTACCAGACTTCGGATGATCGCGCCCTGGCGCCGTCCTCTGTCTACGAGCCATTCCCCGGAAGAAGCCGCAGGGAGGACGGCATTCCGCTGTTCGGCCCGGGCATTGCGGGGCCACACAGCGGAATGCCGACAACCTCCAGATATCTCGACGAGCAGCGCGAGAAGTTGCGAATCCGCCAGGAGGAATTGGAGAGGGCACATGTTATCGACGAGAAAACCGGGTGGCCCATTCAGCGCTACATCGGCGATGACAACGGTAATACCATGCTGGAACCGTTGGGGGGCAGCACCGTGCCTGGGAAGAACCCGGTTGACACGCACACGCGCTATCCGAATGGATCGAACTATCAGAGGTTGAACCCCGAAGGGCATGGCACCAGAAAGACGCCGCATGGGCATGGACACCTTGAGGGCACCGGTCCAGGCAAGTCGGGACAGGGAGCGTCGATTGATGTTTGGGGCAATGTGGTGCCATACAATAGCCCTGACGCGCATTGGCCATTGAGGAAGTGAAATGAAGCCGGACGAATTCTTGAACTCGATTTATCTCGGTGACCGTGCATGCAAGGCCATCCTGCTGGACGGATGGAAGAACGAGGTGAAGATCCAGATTGATGCCATATCGCGGGTCCGGGGAGAGGCTTGGGATTTCTACTCTGCTGAAGACGTGGTGGATGGTTTCCTGGTGTTCGAGGGTGTTGATCACATTTCCTTCGACCCGCCCGGCAACATGCCGAATGATGATTTCGGAGATATCGAATTTCTGGGATTCGAAGGCGGTCGCTTCACTGTGGTGCTCGATATGGGCTTCTGCGACGAAGCCGGAACGTATGGTTCGGTGAAAACCACTATCCGGGCGAAGGCGGTCGCGATCGAGAAGCCAGGTGAAGAAGGCGAGCGGATCAGGGACTAGGTCGGCAAAGGCCCGAACGAAGCGCATTGGCCAACAAGGTAACGAAGCATGAAACCCGACGAATTCCTGAACTCGCTCTATCTCGGTGACCGCGCCTGCAAGGCGATCGTTCTCGATGGCTGGAGGGAGGAGGTCAAGATCCAGGTCGACTCCATATCGCGTCTTCGTTCGGGACCGTGGAACGTGAACGAAAATGTACGCGATGGTTTTCTGGTCTTTGAAGGAGTCGATCACGTTTCGTTCGATCCGCCCGGACGAATTCCGAACGATGAAATCGGCAGCATTGAGTTCGTTGGTTACGATGGTGAGAGGTTTACGGTCGTAATCGAATTGGGCGCTGCCGACGAGGTCAGCGACTACGGATTCATCAAAACGACCATACGGGCGAAAGCGGTGGCGATTGAGGAACCGGGTGAAGAAAGTGCGCGGATCCGGGATTAGGCTGGGCCGATTGCCCGAAACAGCGGTCATCCCAGAGATGTGACGCGCGTTCTGGCTCATAAGGAAATGAAATGAAACCGGATGAATTCCTGAAGACGATCCATTTCGTCGACTGTGCATGTAAGTCCATCGTGCTTGACGGCTGGAAGGACGAGGTCAAGATCCAAATTGATTCCTTGTCGCGCATGCGCGGGGAAACGTGGAATTTTTACACTGCTGAAGACGTTGACGATGGTTTCCTGGTGTTCGAAGGGGTTGATCACATTTCCTTCGACCCGCCCGGTCGCTTGCTGAATGACGAGTTCGGTTCCATCGAGTTTCTTGGCTACGATGGGGATCGCTTCACGGTCGTTATGGAAATCGGCTCGGGGTACGAGCTCGGGGACTATGTGAAAGTCAAGACTACTATCCGGGCGAAGGCTGTGGCGATCGAGAAGCCAGGTGAAGAAGGCGAGAGGATTAGGGACTAAAACAGCGCGCGCACCGGCAGGACGGCGCGCGGGTCAGGGATTAGGATAGGCCGTTTGCAGGAAACATCGGACGGTGCCCTGACAAGATCGGGTGATAGCCTTGTGCAATCAGAGGAGGTTTTTTCTTCCGCTTCGCGTTTAGGGCGCATATGCCACAGTTAGCTTCCAGGCAAAGCCAATAGGCCTGCCAAAGTTTGGGTCGGCAAGAACAACCCCTCATGCTTCAGGTATCCCATGCGGTACATGGTTCTCAATACGATCCGAGTTCTGTTGAGTTACGTCGCCATGCTGACGACCGTTGCCTGGTTCTTCGGTCGCTATGTGGACTTCACCACCGCCCTGTTGTTTTCGTCGCTCTACCTGTTCGCCTTGGTGCCGCTTTCTGCCCGACCTCTGTGGAAACGGCTTCTGTGTATCTGCTTGGCGGCAGTCGTTTTGATGATCGTACCATTCGGATACTTCTTCGTTGCCAACAGCATCGACAGCGTCAATTTTCTTTTGGAAACAATCGCAATTGTGGTCATCTTTGGCCTTTTTGGGCCCCAGACTTTCGTGTTTCTGCTGACCTATATCGCCCTCGATCTTCCCGTCAGAAGAATTGCCAAGGCACAGATAGCATTGCCGGCGCGAGAGAGCACGATCTAGCAGTAGCCGACGTTGTGCCCTGGAAGTCCTGATGCACATTGGCCGATGAGATAAAAATGATGAAACCGGACGAGTTCTTGAGCACTATTTGTCCGGGCTGGCCGATTGAATCCAGAACGCGTGATGGCGCGATTGGCGACACCCTTCGTGAGCTGCTAAGAGCAGGGAAACTGGAATGCGGAGGGGCTGAATGTTTCTGATCGACCATGAACTCGAGGCACTGACGGCCTTTCGGCGCGACCTGCATCGGCGACCGGAGGTTTCGGGCGAGGAGCGGGAGACGGCGGAGACGGTCGTTGCGGCACTTGCCGAGACGAAGCCGGATGCGGTGATCACTGGCCTTGGCGGGCATGGGGTGGCGGCGGTCTATGAGGGCAGAGAGCCCGGGCCGACGGTGATGGTGCGGGCCGAGCTCGACGGGCTGCCGATCGAGGAGATATCCGAGGTTGGGCATCGCTCGGAGATTGCGGGCAAGGGACATCTGTGCGGCCATGACGGGCACATGACGATCCTGATGGCGCTTGCCAAGGGGCTCGGGCAGAAGCGGCCCGCCAAGGGCAGGGCCATCCTGATGTTCCAGCCGGCGGAGGAAAACGGCGCTGGTGCTGCCGCCGTGCTCGCCGACCCAAAATTTTCAGGGATCAAGCCGGATCTGGTCTTTTCGCTGCACAATTTCCCGGGATTGCGCTTCGGCCATGCGGCGCTGCGCACGGGGCCGGTCAATTGCGCCTCGCGCGGCATGCGGATTTCGCTTTCCGGCAAGACCGCGCATGCCTCGACGCCGGAGGACGGCATTGCCCCGACCTTTGCTATGGCCACGTTGCTTTCCGGGCTGACGGCGCTTGGCAAAAACGGGCCGCTTAACGAGGACTATACGCTGGTCACGGTGACGCATGCCCGGCTCGGCGAGGCGGCCTTCGGCATCAGTCCTGGGTATGCCGAGATCTGGGCGACGCTCCGCACACTGACCGACGAGCGCATGGCCGACCTCGTGGCCCGCGCCGAAGCGTTGGTCGCAAGCGAAGCGGAGGCTGCGGGGCTGAAGGTTGCGATCGGCTATGAGGACGTGTTCCACCAGTGCAGCAATGCGGAAATCGCGGTGAGCGCGCTGGAGCGGGCCATGGAGGAGGAGGGCGTCAGCCACGATCGCGGCGAAGGCGTGCTGCCGATGAAGGGATCCGAGGATTTCGGGCTGTTTGGGCGCGTGGCGCCTGCTGCGATGTTCTTTCTCGGGGCCGGCGAGAGCCACGCGCGGCTGCACAATCCGGACTATGATTTTCCCGATGGCCTGATCGGCATCGGCGCCAAGGTCTTCATGCGGGCGATCCGTAACGAACTGGGGTGAGGGCGGCCGAAGGTCGCTTGCGCGACGGCCATTGTGACGGCACTCTTTGAAATTGTGCAGTTCCGGACCGATGGCCTGTTTCGCGTCGCGTCGGGGTTTGTCTGGGAGGAGCAGGGGATGAGGCAGTGCAGCTTTCGTGTCGCGCTTTGCCTGGCACTTGCGGTTTCGGGGATGTCGACTGCTCGCGCGGCCGATACGCCCGAGCCCGATGCTGCTCCTGAGTCGCAGCAGACCGAGAATGCCAGCCTCAAGGACTTCATCAAGGCCAATCCGGATTGCCTGGAGTTCACCGATCAATGCTCGCATTGCGCCGTCGTCAACGGCGTCGCCGAATGCTCGACGGCGGAGATTGCCTGCATCAGCCGAGAGAACCAGTGCACCAGGCGGGCGAGCAAATAGGTCGGTGCAAAAGGCCCGACTGCAGGCAACGGGGCACCGGCTACCGCTTGTCGATCGGGTGATGGCTGGTTCGCAAAGATTCCGGCCTCATTCCAAACTGTCGAGTTGAAATGCATGAGCGCCGCCACCGCGCTCAGGTCGGGACACCGATAGAAGCCAATCCAACAACCACCAATGCACGCAAGTGTGCGGGCCTTCATCTGACGCGCCTCGATGGGTCGCCGGAACGAGCGCTCGTGCGTGAAACCCGGAACGAGCGCTTGCGCGTGAAACCCGGAACGAGCGCTTGCGCGTGAAACAAGGAGAGTGACATGAATTTTCTGATCAACCAGGGCCTGAAGCGCGTCGGTAGAAAGCTTGGCAAGTCGATGTTTAACGACACGCTCAACGTGCCCGAAGCCTACGCGGACAGGATTGCCCGGGACTTTGGCAATGAATGGCACGATGCCTACGAAATCTACCGCCAGAATCCTGGTTTTTGGGAAGACGCATACGGAAAAGACGCGCAAGAACTCAAAGGGCCCCCGAAATTGGCGCCGGCGTCACGAACCTCCCGACTGCCAGAAGCGCCTGCCCCGGAAGCACCGGTCAATGATGCGCAGCACAACGACCGTGGCTTCTGGGAGGGCCTGTTCCCTGGCCGCTCCTCCCTGCGAGAGGCGCAAGGCCGGTGGCGTGAATGATCCCAGTGCGTCGGTCGTTCGCAGCTAGAAGCCGCGGGTGACGGCGAGGTAAGCGACCAGGCATAGGACCCAGAAGAGCGCAGCTGCGACCATGCTCATGTCGGAGTTCAGGAGAAGGCGTCCATCCTCCTGGCGTTTCAGGCCCAGCCAGTTGAAGCCGGTGCCGGAGGCATAGATATCCTCGACCTGCACCCGACCGAAGCTGAACAGTGGAACGATCAAGCGTGCCACGCGATGCAGAAGAAGGCCGAGAACGATGATATCGAGAATGTTGAGGACGATGCCGACGACAGCATCGAGGGCAACTCCGACTTTCTTCATGCTCCAAATCTCCAGGATGTCAAACCGATGCCACCGCGATGAGGGCGGCGGCAAACAAAACTCAGGCACGCGGTAAAGTGGCGTTCACCATCGTGTTTTTGCATACTGGTAGCGCGGAACAAAAGCAGAATCAATCCCGCACAGGATCAGCACGCTCCGCGAGCCGCCAGCCTCCCGCTATTCGAGGCTTTCGAGCGCGATGTAGAGTGTGCCGAGTTCCTGCCAGCCGGAGCCAGTTCTGTAGTAGAGCCTTTCGTCGTGCGGCTGGCCGTTTGCGATCAAGGCCTCGTCGCTTCCATCCGCGAAGGAGCAGCAGGGATCGGCACCTTTCCAGGACGGCGCAACGCGCAAGCGGTAGCTTTTGCCACTCATGAAGAAGCTTAAGCCGACGTCATAATCGCCGACCGTGAAGCTGCAGTTGCTGTCGTAGCCGCACCAGTTGCTTGCGTGCTCGAAGGTCTTGTCGGTCTCAAGCAGGAGGGCCTTGACGCGGACACGTGGCTCTCCCGACTGGCCGATCGCCGTGACCGGCGAAGCCGCGGCAGCGAGAAACAGGGCGGAGAGTATCAAGCTCGACAATCTTCTCATGGGCTCCTCATACGATGGTGTGCGCTCCGATGACTGGTGCACGGCCGTTCGCGCCGCTGGTGCCAGGCGATGGCCATCCGGACCGGGACCTCTGACGCCGAACGGCCGGGCAGGCGGTATCTCGTTTGCCAACCTCTGAGCCACCCAGAGTAGTAGAATGTGTCGTTTCGCACATCGGTAGCGTAGAACAAAAGCAGAATCAGGGCGACGTTCGACATGACTTTTCAGTCGAAAGCGACTGCCCTTCAACCGAGGCCAACAGCATGAAACCAGAGGAACGGGCAGCGGCTGCGCGCGCCATTCTCGACGTGCCCTATTTCGACGAACTGATGAACGAGCTGGAATGGGCGGCGATCAATGGCTGCATCCACGCCGCGCTAACAGATGACGCGGGCCGGGCGGCCCATGCGGCCGAAGCCCGTGCGATTAGAAATTTCCGCAGCAAGCTCAAGTTCCTGACGGAGCAAGCCAAGGCTGACGGCAAGGGCGCACCCGCCTGACGGGCAAGCGCTTTCAAGTGCCGCTTCGGGCAGACGGCTGAGCGGCCCATACATCTGAAAACGCAGTTCCGGACGTTTCACACTTTTCCTGGAACTGCTTCTCAAAAAAGGTCACGCCATGACGAACGATAGTGCCAACCTGCCTTTCGGCGGGAGCAAAACCGTTGACCCCGCGACCGGGCTTGACGGCGCCGATCTCGATTTCTGGGAGCCTGAAGACGAGGCCAACCTGGAGCCGGGAGGGGCTAGCGAGTGCGGCGCAGATACGGCCGATGACCAGGGCAACCACGACCCTGACGATCCCGACGACGAGCCGACTGATCCTGACGGGGACGCGGCGGCCAACGAAGACGCGGATTTTCTGGTTGTGCTGAAAGGCGGCGAGGAAGTGCCGTTTTCCGAGCTCAAGCTCGGCTACATGCGGGACCGCGACTACCGCCACAAGACGCAGGATATCGCCAATCGCGGGCGGGCGCTGGAAGGCATGGCAAACCGGGTGGCGCAATCGGCCAACGCCTTTGCCAACCTCCTCGCCAGCCAGATCCCGCCGGAACCGCCCGAGCACATGGCGGCACTCGATCCGGACGGCTACCGCCGGCAATGGGCGCTGCATCAGGCGGGGCTCAACAGGATCGACGAGATCCTGTCGATTGCCGAGGCGCCGGCGACGGTGGTGGATGCGCTGTCGCAAGCGGAAAGCGACGAAGAGCTCGAGGCAGAAAATGCCAGGCTAATCGAAGCTTTTCCCGAAACGGCTGATGCGGAGGGACGTCTTTCCTTCTTTGCCGGTGCCTTCGACGTGGCGGAAAGGCTCGGCTTTTCGGAAGACGAGGTGCGGGAAGTCACTGACCATCGCCTGTTCAAGCTCGCGCATTATGCCCGTCTCGGCCTCGCCGCCGAGCAGGCGAAGAAGCGGGCGATGAGCAAGATCGCTCACGCGCCGGGGCCGGTGGCGCGGCCAAGGCCGGCGGCCAGGGCCGGACAGGCGCCGCGCCAGAGCCGCGAAGCGATGAAGCGGCTGTCGAAAAGCGGCTCCATCCGTGACGCGATGGGCGTCGACTTCGACTGACCGGTGGTGGCCGGCATCGTTCGATGCTCGTCAGAATTTTGGTCCGGAAACTCCCGTAATCAATTGTTTTAACTGGCTTCTGTCCGGATCGCACGCCTCCCATTCGACCGAAACTGATCTTGCTGTGCGCGCGCCTTTTCCGGTGCGGGCGCTGCCGACCTATCTCAATCAATCAAGGACACTATCATGGCTGTCGTAGCAAACACCTTCACGACCTCGCAGGCCGTGGGCAACCGCGAGGAGCTTTCCGACGTCGTTTCCCGCATCACGCCCGAGGATACGCCGATCTATTCGCTCATTGAAAAGGGCAAGTGCAAGACGCACCACCCGGAATGGGAGACCGACGAACTGGCCGCTCCCGGCGAAAACATCCGCCAGGAAGGCGACGAATACACCTTCGGATCGATCATCGCGCCGACCAGGCTCGGCAACTACACCCAGATCCTGCGCAAGGACTGGATCATCTCTGCCACCCAGGAAGTGGTGGCCGAGGCCGGCAATGTGCAGAAGCGCAAGTACCAGAAGCTGAAGAAGGGCGTGGAGATCCGCAAGGACCTCGAATTCGCCATCGCCGACACCAATGCTTCGGTCGCCGGCGCCACCCGCGAGCTCGGCTCGCTGCCGACCTGGCTGACGACCAACGTTTCGCGCGGGGCAGGCGGCGCCAATGGCGGCTACAACCCGACGACGGGCCTGACGGTGGCGCCGACCGACGGCACGCAGCGCCCCTTCACCAAGGCGATCCTCGACCAGGTGATGCAGACCGGCTACCAGAACGGCGCGAACTTCCGCCATGTCTCGGTCTCTCCCTACGTGAAGTCGGTGTTCGTCACCTTCATGTCCGACGCCAACGTCGCGCCGTTCCGCTACGCCGTCTCGCAGGGCGGCGAGCGCAACACGATCGTGGCCACCGCCGACTACTATGAGGGCCCGTTCGGCACGGTGATGATCCACCCGAACCGGGTGCAGGCGGGCAGCGCGAAGCTCGCGCGCAACGCCTACTTCCTCGACACCGACATGCTCTCCTTCCTCTGGCTGCGCAACATCCAGGAGGACAAGGCGGTCGCCAAGACCGGCGACGCCGACAAGGGCGTGATCATCGGCGAGGGTACGCTGAAGGTGCACAACGAAAAGGGCCTCGGCGTTGCGGCCGATCTGTTCGGGCTGAGCGCGGCGAGCTGAACGGAATATAAATTCTGGAGCGGGCGGACCAAGGTCCGCCTAAGACTCTCTCTGAAAACAAGACTCTTTCTGAAAAAAAACGCGATACGACGGATGAGAGCCGTCCATCCCGCGTGCCACCCATTGCTGGCCCAAGGAGGCGAAGTTTGAAAATTCCATTCAAGAAGGCGGTAGCCGACTATGTTGATTACGACAGGCACGAACAAGCCATAGAGGCCCTCAACAACAGGAACTATCCGGAACGGACGACTACGCCGTTGGCGAACTTGCGAGACATCAGCGGCATTCGAAACGCCAATGCGCACGCCTACACGAGCGCCATGATCGAGCGGGAGAACTTCCCGGGTCTGGCCAGCGCGCTCGGTACCGGGAGGGAATGGGAATCCTGGATATCCGATACGTGGAAGGGTGAAGACAATACGAAGGACCACCTGCGTGATGAGTGGAACAACGATGTCGGCCGACAGATAGGGCGCTACGCCAAGGAGCACGGCCTGGGCGAAGAGGATGTGTTCGGGCTGGTCGATTATGCCCGACGCAACGGCGACCTGATCCGCTCGATCAGTGACATTGTGCCGGACCCCCGCCTCAAGATGTACTCGGAGGCGTCCGAGCAGCCGTCCTGGTCGGGCCCACCCCCGCGCAACTTGCCGCCTCTGGAGGCACTGCACGAAAAGCGGGATCTGCAGCGGATGCAGGCTAATGCCGATGGCTGGCAGTCAAAACCTCCTCTGCCCGAGGAGGGTTTCTGGAGTGGGCTTGTTCCCGGTCGCGGCACGCTCAAGCAGATGATGAAATCATGGCGTGAATAACGCACCGCATAAGCTGTGGAGAAGGACCGATTTCAACCTTGTGTTTGTTCTTGAAATGTTCTAGTGGGCAGATGTCTGGTTACGCTCTGCAAGTGAGGAGGCGGTATGAAGAAGTGGCTGAAGGTATTGGTCTACACTGTTGTCACTCTCTTCGGGCTGTTCGTCGTACTGGTCGGGCTGGTCTTCGCGATCTTCGATCCGTATTCGTTTGAAGACATGAGCCGCGGCGGAATTTGCGAAAGGAGCGGTGATGTAGCGCCGGAATGCGCGATGCCGCCGGAGAGCGCCGAGAAGGTGTTGGCTGCATTGCTCACGTGCGACGCCCAATTCTTCAAGACCCTTGACGAAGAGAAGGCTGTTTTCGAGAGGGCGAATATCGTGGCTCACCCTTACAAGCTTCTCGACGCAGGCGAGCCGCGGACTTCCGTTGTGCCGTTCTCTCAGCCCGTCGAGGCGTACGGACTTCACCTCACCGGATACGCGCAACAGGCCGTGCCGGGAAAGAGCGACTACGCGTGGGGGTTTTATGCGTCGGAACAGCCTGACGAGGTCGAGCGCGCGCTGGATATGGCCCGCAACGACGCGTTGGCAGCAAACCCACGTTCCGGCGCGTTCGCGATAACGGCATCCGACACGCCTGATTTTCCTGGAACACGGCTTGGTTGTCGTGTTGTCGGGGCTGGGGCTTCCAACGTCGAGGATTTGCCTTCGATTTACGACCTGTTCCTGTCTCGAGACATCAGTACGGCACTCTCCGATAAGTTCGATCTCTTCGTTGCGTCGGCGATGAAGACTGCTTCGGATTTGGGGCGATAAAAAGATCCTGTCGACGATCGCCGAGGCAAGCTCGAGAGCGGTGGCTTTGGTCGGACTTTCGGCAACCTGTGGCAAAATGGGCGCGTGAACGGAAACGCCTACGGCTATCCGCAGTGGGACGATCGCAGGGAGGCCTTCTTCAAATGGGCAGACGACCGTGGATTGCCGCATGAGTCCTACGAAGCGAATTACGGCTTCATAAAGCACGAACTTCTCAACGGCGAGCAGGGGGTGCGGGAGCCATTGTCGATTGCCAAGGATATCGACAACGCCACCTACGTCGTCGCCGACAAGTACGAGCGTCCGAACCCCGCCAAGATGAAGCTTGCCGAACGTCAAGAGCTGGTGCGGCGGGTTCTGGGACTTCCGGATTACTCTGTCGAGACACCCGTTCCCCCTGCCAATCCGATGCGCAATCCCATCTCAGATCCACCCTGGCGGCGCTAGGCGGCATCAAGGGTGTGGCCGTGGCCGAAGGACGGTCGTGTCACAGTTCACACGATTCCGTTGCCATTGCCGAGTTCGTCAAGGCGGCAACTGTGGTCGGCTGTGCCGGGTAAAAGATACGATTTCTTCTCAACGATGCCTTGTGTTTGTTCACTTAATGTTCTCCAAGATGAAACCAGACAGCCTTTCCAGGAACATTGCCGCGAGCAAGGCCAAGGCCAAAGCTGAGGGACGGGAGTTCAATTTCAATCCCTACGGCGATGGCGGTGAACAGCATCTCAACAACTCCGCCGGGATCGCTGGTGCGTCAATCGTCGGGCGCGTGCAAGGCGAAGACGTCGTGCCTCATGTACCTGAGGACGAACTGGAAAAGATGCCTTTCACAGATGGGGTGGCCGTACCGCCCAATGGATTTCCAGGGCCGCGAAGGACAAATCCGCAGTTTACCTATGATGGGCGGGCAGCCGTATCCAAGATGCGTGGCGAACTGGATCCCTACCAGGGGTTTGACACGCCCAAGGAGCGGCTGGCACTGGAGCGCAAGGCGACCTCGTCTTCACTGGAAAGCCTGCATGACAAACGCGAGGCCTGGCAAATGTGGCCGAGCAAGCGGGTGCCTGCAGAAACAACGCCGCCAGTGTCCGATCTGCAACGATTCTGGCGGGACAATGTGCCGGGCCTGGACAACCTCTTCAATGCCTCGCGGAAATGGCTTGAATGATCGCCGCAAGACGCTGTGGCCGGGTATGCACCGCCTTGCGCGCTTCTCGAAAAGTCAAGAGAAGCCGGCACGTCTATTGCGTGTGTTCCTGTAATGTTCTACAAGAATAGCGGGAAAGGTTGCTTGAGCGCACATTTTTCGTGTGGCGTCGTGGAGCGAGTTTTGAACGTTGCATGGGAGTTGCAGGTCGGTGTTACATCGTTGTTTCGCAAAGTGTTTGGTCATGGCCGCCGTCATGGCGCATGCGACGCCGGCATTGGCGGGGGCAAGGGCGTTGATGCAGAGAAGGCGTTTGACGCTTTCCTGGACTGCAGGCCGGAGTTTTTTGCGGTGCTGCGGGACGAGGGGCCAGCCTTTGGCGCGAGCGAGGTCGTTTCGCCCGCACCTGATCTCGCCGGCGAGGGCATGACGGAGACGGCCAAGGTAACCTTTGCCGCTCCGATTGACGTCGATGGCATTCGTCTCCTGAAGTACTCGCAAATGAAGGCGGCCGGACAACCGGACGCCTGGTGGTGGGGTTTCGTCACCGACCGTGCACCAAAGGATCTCGCCGACGCTATCCGTGTGCGCGAACCCACGGCGGAGTTCTTTGTGCAGGGCGAGGTGATCTTCCGTGTCATCGAAGAGGGAAAGTCTGGCGGCGGCACGGCCTCGGCGCGCACGATGATGATCAACGAGTCCGGAAATCCGAACCAGTCTCTCGTTCTGTGCATCGTCACGTCCGACCTGATGGGCGACATGACGTCACTGCCGGATGTCAGCGGCATGTTCAGGCAATAGGCTTCAGGAGCGGAAACAGGAAATGCGCGCTACCCCGTTTGTCAGTATCATTCGCGTCCTGCTGGCGCTTGATGGTGGGGACGCCTGTTGCCGCAGAGCCTGGCCAGGCGAACGTCGAGAAGGTGTTCGACGCGTTTTTGACCTGCAAGGTCGATTTCTTTGATCTCTTGGCCAGCGCCCAGGCGGATTTTCCGGCGAGGGAATTCCAGTCGCATGAGGATCATATCGCACCGGTCTGGGTCGACAGACGAATGGTTCCGTTTTCTGCGCTGGTGAATGTCGACGGTGTGCCCCTCAACGGTTACATCCAGCAACACAACGAGGCTGCCAGCGGCCCCAGCCTGACCTGGGGATTTTCTGCGAACCGGAAGGCAGCCGAGGTTGCCAAGATGATCGAGGCGCGCCTTTCCGACGTCCGGTTTGCTTCGACCGATGCAGGAGGTTTTGAGTTGCGCCTTGAACCTGCAAATGCCAAGCCAGTGTCGGGGATGCGACCCGGAGAAAGTTATCGGAGCCTGCTTGTTTTTCAGGATGACCGCTCAGATCGTTCCATGATCCTCTGCAATGCGAGCGAAGACAGGATGTCGGAGCTCAAAACCGACGAGAGGACAGGCAGGAAGCGGCTTCCGCCCACGACCAGCCTTTTCGTTCTGCCGAAGACGGCGAACGAGGAGGACGCGCTTGAGGCGTTTTCTCGCTGCGATGTGACGTTTTTCACGACGCTCGCGCAGGCCAAGGCGCGGTTTGGACGCGTGACGATCGAACCGCTGTTCGTAGCCGCACCGGATGGTCGGGTGGGGGAAGTCTCAGGCAGTACGGTGACCTTTGCCGAGCCAATCCGAGCTTACGGGCTGGATCTGAAGGGATACACCCAGATGCTGCACAAGAAGGACGGCAAGCCCGTCGCCTTCTGGTGGGGGTTTCGCGCCGAGGAAGATGTGCGGCTTGTCGCCCATTGGCTATCGACGCGCACAGAGACCCTGAGCAGGGCGCAACACATCGGCTGGGGGGAATGGGCGCTGGAGACGCGGCCTCCGGCGAGTGCCGGAAGCGAAGGGGCTGAGGGGCAATCCTACCGTGTCTTCAAGGTCGAACGGTCGAATTTTCCGTTGCTCACGAATGTGCTTTGTGGCGCAACGGCCGACATGATGGGCGACATGACAGAGTTTCCCAAACCCGAAAGCTTGTTCAAGCAATGACATCGGCACGGTAAACCGCAGCGACGGGCCACAGGTCCTGGCCGGTTGGGATCTTGCCCATGGATTGGCGGTGGCGCCGTTTTCTTCGAACGTACCACAGCGCCGCCAGAGATAACGGTTTGACCTCGCGCGAAAGCCCGCTGGAAACGTGTCGATCGACCTCGGCGCTGTTGCGGCTCCGTCGGGGCAATGCGTGTGGTCGTTGTACTTCCGGCTGTTGTCGCGCCTTTGAGTTCATGGGCGGCGCATCCCCATTCAAGCGAACAATTCTTGCAAGGCGGTTCTTCGGAGCCGCCTTTTTTCATGGAGATTTTTATGTCCGACGCAAAGAAACCGGTGCCTGTCCGTCTCGTCTACGACGTCTGGTTACAGGAGGGTGAGCGCACAGCCGCTGGCACGACCGTGTCTGTCAGCCTCGACGAGGCGAAAGCGCTGATCGCCGCCGGCAAGGCCGAGCGCGCCGATCCGCTGCCAGGAGAGTGAGCCATGGTGATCCGCGATGGAGCCTGGACGCTCTACGATCATGACAGGGTGACGGGGCGCTCGACCTGGCACCTCTTCGACGGGGAGAAGGACGTCTATCGCGTCGATTATCCGGTCGACAATCTGGTGAGCGAGAACCAGGAGGTGCGCAACAGCGCCGAAAAGATCTGGCGAGGCGATTGGCACCGCGTCGCCTCGGTTCCGCACAACATTGCGCATGCCTCGGGCCTGGTGGCCGCGCATTCGCAAGGCGACGACCGCTTCGTCAAGCGCTTCCTCAACGATGGCGACAACCGCGCCTGGCGCACCAAGGAGGGCCGGCTATGAGCATTGCCGACTATGCCGCATTGCTTGTCGATGCCGGCGAATACAGTGGGCGCAACGATATCGCCCATCTGTTTCCCCGCTTTGTTGGGCTTGCGGAACTGAAGCTCAACCGGGTGCTGCGTCTTACCGACATGGAGGCGACGGCGGCGATTTCGGTCGTCGATGGCGACGCGCCGCTGCCGGACGACTATCTGGACGTGCGATTGGTGCGAACAGCCAGCGGCCGGCCGATCCACGCCGTGGCGCTGCAACAGCTGGCCGAGAGCTCCGGGGCCGGCGCGCCGCCTGGATACGCAATCGTCGGCAACCGGATCAAGGCTTTTCCGCCCGCAAGCTCCGGGCTGACCATGACCTACTATCGCAAGATCCCGGCGCTTGCGGCCGCCAATCCGACGAACTGGCTGCTCACCAAAGCGCCCGACGTCTACCTCTACGGCCTGGTCGAGGAGATCGCCATCTGGGAGCGCGATGGCGGCAAGGCGGGCGCTGCCCAGCAATTGAAAATGGCGGCGCTGGCGGGCCTTGGCATTGCTGATGAGCGCGCCCGCTGGGGCGATGCCGAAATGAAAGTCGGAGGTGTCACGCCATGACCCTGCTTTCCGTGATCAACGAGGTCTGCGACATCGTCTCGCTCGACCGGTTCGAGAGTATCTACGGGTCGAACGATCCCAATGCCGAGACCATGGTGGCGCTGGCGCAGGAGGCGGGCGAGGAGATTGCCCGCCGCAGCGACTGGCGGCGCCTTCTGAAGCAGCAGGTGGCGATCATTTCGCCAATGACGCTACCGGCGGACTATCAGCGGATGACGCCGGGCGGTGCTGTCAGGACCGCATCCGGCACTTGCTTCCGGCCCATCGCCAACAGTTCACAATGGGCGATTGTAGACGGGACTGCATCGGCGCAGCCCTATTTCTTCCTGCGTGCCAGCCAGATCCTGTTCTCGCCGGCGGCAGCGGGCGTCGGCGCCGTCGTCGACTACGTCTCGAAAAACTGGGTGCTTGGTGATCCCTATGAAGAGCGGGACACGCTGAAGGCGGACGACGACGGCACAGTGTTTCCCGAGCGGCTGCTTTGCAAGGGCATCCTGTGGCGGTGGAAACGGCAGAAGGGGCTGCCCTATGACGACAGCCTTGCCGAATTCGAGGCCGATCTCCTGCAGGAAATCAACGCCGACAGGGGGGTGTCATGAGAGTGGACGTGAAGCCCGGGCGCATCGGGCAAAGCAATCGTGGCGCAACCAGCATCGGGCGGCAGCAGACCTCGCAGCCCGTTACCTTTCCGGCGCCGGTCAATGGCCTCGTCACGGCCGCTGACATGGCCGCGCAGCAACCGGGATCCGCAACAGTGCTTCGCAACTTTTTCCCGACGCTCGTCGGCTGCCGCATTCGCGGTGGATCCCAGAAACGAGGGCGAGCAGCCGATGGCGGGGCCATTCGAAGCGCCTTCAAGTACAAATACGGCGCCACCGAAAAGCTCTTCATGGCGACGGATGCGGCAATCTACGACATGACGTCGCCGGCAGCACCGCCAGCGACAACGGCAGCCGCCGTCAGCGGGCTTTCGAGCGGCAACTGGTGCACCTTCCAGCATACCAATGCCGGCAGTTCCTTTCTCATTTGCTTGAACGGTGCGGACCAGCGCCGGGTCTATGACGGCAGCAGCTGGACGACGACACCGGCGATCACCTTTACCGACACGACGACGATGGCGCAGCTCAACTATGGCTGGCTGTTCAAGAACCGGCAGTTCTTTTTGAAGAATGCCACGCTCGACGCCTACTATCTGCCGGTCAACCTGATCGGCGGGGCGGCGGCCGTGTTTCCGCTTGGCGGGGTGATGAAGAAGGGCGGCTCGTTGCTGACGGGCTTTTCCTGGTCGCTCGAAAGCGGCGACGGGCTTTCCGATCTCTGCGTCTTCGTTTCAACCGAAGGGGAGGTGGCCGTCTATGCCGGGTCCGATCCCAGTGACGCCAACAGCTTTGCGCTGAAGGGCGTCTACCAGATCGGCCGACCGCTCGGCAAGAATGCCTGGATCCGTGCCGGAGGCGATATCCTGATTGCCACCAGCGACGGGCTGACGCCGATCTCGCAGGTGTTCCAGCGGGACCGCCAGGCCCTGAGCCAGGTTTCGGTTTCACGGCCGATCGAGGACGACTGGCGGCGTGCCGCGAACGCGACGGGTGCCGGCTGGGTGGTGAAACAATGGCCGGAACAGAACCTCGTCTTCATCGCCTTTCCGCCCAACTCGGTCATTGCTGACACGACCTTCGTGCTCAACGTCTTGAGCGGTCGCTGGTCGACGATCAGCAACTGGCGGGCCCGCTGCTACGAAACGCTGCAGGGCGGGCTGTTCTTTGGCTCGGATGACGGGTTCTGCTGGCAGGGGGACACGACAGGAACCGACGACGGGCTGAGTTTCACCGCCGCCTATCTCTCGCAGTTTGCACCCGCCGGCCAGTTCGGCCAGCGGGCGCGGGCAACGCTTGCCCATATGTTCTTTCGCGCCAAGAGCGAGCCGAAGGTGCGGCTGTTTGCCCGCGGCGATTTCGACCGGACGATCCCGTCTTCCACAGCCGTCACAACCGGCAATACCGCGTCGTCGGAATGGGACGTCGGCCTGTGGGATACGGCAGCCTGGGATGCGCTGACGCAGCAGCTTCGCTACAGCTTCCGCCAGAATGTGCGGGCGACCGGCGACATGCTTGCGGTCGGTTGCGCCATCACCTCGGGCGGCGCTGCGAAACTGGACGTCGAGGTGGATCTGGCGACACTTCAGGTCGAAACCGGCGAGGCGAGCACATGAGGGTGGTCTGGGGCGGCAGCCGCGACCCCACGACAAACCAGGCGATCGCCGATTTCGTTGCAAACCATATCGAGGGATGCGAGCGCGGCTTTGCCGATTTCACCACCATGGGTGTCATCGACGCCGGCGGGCTCGTTGCCGGCGTGGTGTTTCACAACTATGCGCCCGAGGCAGGCGTCATCGAGCTGTCGGCGGCTTCGACCAGCAAACGCTGGATGACGCGGTCGGTGCTGAAGGCCATGTTCGGCTACGCCTTCGACGAGATCGGCTGCCAGATGGCGGTCTTGAGGGTCTCCGAGCGCAACAACGGCATGGTCGCAATTGCCAAACGTTTCGGCTTCACGCCGCATTCCATTCCCCGCCTTCGCGGGCGGGCGGAAGCAGAAATCATCTTCACCCTGACAGACAGCGACTGGCGGGCGCATCCCGTCAATCAAAGGTAGGAACCATGGGAAAGCCCAAAGCTCCAAAGCCGCCGGATCCGCGCGAAACCGCGGCGGCGCAGACCGCGACCAATATCGGAACCGCAATTGCCAACGGGACACTCGGTAACATCAACCAGGTGACGCCGGACGGCAGTCTGACCTACTCCCAGACGGGCTCGACGAAGTGGACCGACCCGCTCAACGGCAAGATCTACGACCTGCCGAGTTGGACGGCGACGCAAACGCTTTCGCCGGCGCAGCAGGCAATCAAGGACCAGACCGACGCCGCGGAGAAGAACCTGGCAACGCTGGCCAACAACCAGTCGGCCAGGTTGAACGATCTGCTCGGCCGGCCGATCGACCTCTCCGGCGCGCCGGCAGCCGGTAACCCCGGCGCGATCAAGCTGCCGCAGTATCAGCAATATGGTCCGGGTCCGACGCTGCAGACGTCACTCCCCAATTTGGGCAGCGCTCAAACGGCGGTTGCCAATGCCGGTGCGATCCAGACCTCGCTCGGCAATACCGGCGACATCAGGCGCAGCTACGAGACCAACTTCGATACCAAGCGGTACGAGGACGCGCTGATGGCGCGCATGAATCCGCAGCTGGAGCGGGATCGTGCCGCCCTGGAAACGCAGCTTGCCAATCAGGGCCTGCAGCCGGGATCGGAAGCCTACAACAGGGCGATCGACCAGGCCAACCGGCAGGCGAACGACGCCCGATTTGGCGCAATCCTCAACGCCGGGCAGGAGCAGTCGCGGCAGGCGGGTCTTGCCCAGCAGGCGGCAGCCTTCGAGAACGCGGCACAGCAGCAAGCTTACGGCCAGATGTGACATTGGTCCGGCCGGGCGACGAGATCGTCGGCGGCATGCAAGTGCTCGATACGCGCGGCCATACGCCGGGCCACATCTCGCTGCAGCTCGGCGGTGGCGACGGCGCTGGCAGCGATGGGCTGGTGATCACAGGCGACGCTGCAACCAGCAACATCGTCTTCTTCGAGCACCCCGACTGGCATTTCGGTTTTGATACGGATGCCGAACTGGCACTGAAGAACCGCAAGGCGCTGATCGACCGGGCGGCTTCGGAAAAGCTGACCTTGCTCGGCTATCACTGGGCCTATCCGGGCATCGGGCGGGCCGAACGAGACGGCACGGCATACCGCTTTGTTGCGGCGGCCTGACCGGATGGAATGGAGACGGAAGCAATGGCGGGCATCGTGGTGCCCGCCATTTCGCGTTTCAAAGCCCCAGTTCGCTGTCCTTGATGTCGCTGATCGGGGCCAGGAACGGCAGCTCGAACGGCCGCAACTCGCCTCGACCTGACATGCGGTGCGGCCAGTCGGGATTGACGAGCGCGCCGCGGCCGAGCGCAATCATGTCCGCTCCGTCAGCGATCACCTGTTCGGCGCGTGCAACATCGTGCAGGCTGCCGTTGGCGATGAGGAACAGCTTTGGCGCATGGCGGCGGGCAAGCGTCACAAGCGAGGTGTCGCCGCCTTCGAAGGCCGGCTGCCAAGCCTCGAACTCCGTCACGTGAACGAAATCCAAGGAGCTTTCGGCCAGCGCCTCGAACACGCGGGCAGCACCTCGTTCGCGCTCGGCCCACTTGTGCCTGAAGTCGTTGACCTTGCCTTGCGAAAGGCGCAGGCCGAGCGGCACGCCCGGGCCGATCGCTTCGCGAACGGACTTCGACACGTCGAGCGAGAGACCGAGCCGATCGACGATGTCGCCACCCCAGCGGTCGGTGCGCCTGTTTGAAAAGTCGGTGAAGAACTGATCGAGCAAGTAGCCGTTGGCGCCGTGGACCTCGATGCCGTCGAAGCCTGAGACCTCCATGGCCAGGCGTGCTGCATTGGCGAAACCCTCGATCGCCTCGGCAATCTCCGTCTCGCTGATCTCGCGCGGCAGGGCATAGGGGCCATCGCCGTGGTAGCCGGTCATCTGGCTGCCCTTGGGGCGGATGGCCGAGGGGCCGATTGTGTCGGGACGGTAGGGATTGCCCTGCGCCAGCGCGCCGCCATGCATCAGCTGGGCGAAGATCCGCCCACCGGCTGCATGGACCGCATCCGTGACGCGCCGCCAGGCGGCTGCCTGTTCGGCGTCGGTCAAGCCGGGTTGGTTCCTATAGGTCTGGGAATAGGCCTTGTCGGTGTAGATGCCTTCGGTTGTGATCAGGCTGAAGCCGCCGCGGGCGTAGCGTTCGTAGTAGCGTCGCATGCGGTCACCCGGCACACCCGTGGCCGAGGCGCTGATACGGGTCATCGGCGCGACCGACAGGCGATTGGCAAAGTCGAGCTGCTTGAGCCTGGTGCCGGCGAAAACCGGCGAGGGTGGGAAAAGTGGTGCGTTCATGTCAGCGATCTCCGTCAAGCGCGATCGCTTCGATCTCGATCAGCGCTTGCGATGAAGAGAGGGAGGAAACCTCGACCATGCTTTCGGCAGGATAGGGCGCCGAAAGCCATGTACGGCGCAGTTCGACCATCTTGCCGGCGTTCTCGATGGAACGCAGGAAGATCGTGGTCTTGACGACCTGGTCGAGCCCGGACCCGGCCGCCTTCAGCGCCCGCTCGAGGTTGCGGAAGGCCTGATCGGCCTGGCGATCGAAGTCGCCGATACCGGTGATCCTGCCGTCATCGCCGATCGCGAGTTGACCGGAGACGAAGACGAAGCCATTGGCCCTGATCGCCTGCGACAGGAGAAAGGGCTGATAGGGATCAGGCCGGGTGACGACCTGTTCGAGTGGCATGGGATGTCCTTTCAAGAGCGATGGGGCGTGTCACCTGGCGCGCTCAAGTCAGCGGCCCTGATCGAGCGCGATCGCTTCGATCTCGATCAGGGCGTCCGGCGAATAGAGCGAGGAAACCTCGATGATGCTGTCGGCCGGGTAGGGGGCGGAGAACCACTTGCGGCGCAGTTCGATGATCTTGCCGAAGTTCTCCATGGAGCGCAGGAAGATCGTGACCTTGACGATCCGGTCGAGGCCGGAGCCCGCGGCCTTCAGCGCCCGGCCGAGATTGCGGAAGGCCTGCTCGGCCTGGCGGTCGAAGTCGCCCTTGCCGACGAGTTCGCCGTCATCGCCGATGGCAGCCTGGCCGGAAACGAAGACAAAGCCATTGGCCTTGATTGCCTGGGAAAGCAGGAAGGGTGCGTAGGGGTCCGGCTTTGTGACGACCTGTTCGAGAAACATGGAATGGTCCTTTCATGCGTGAGATTTTCTCAGCTTGGCGCTGTTGCCTTGGCTGTTGAGGGCAATATGCTGGGGCGCAAGCGCGCTGACAAAGGACGATTTCTCAGCCGATAGATGAGCTGAATTCATGCATGGGGACGTGATGAGGAAACTGCCGCCGCTCGGTGCACTCAGGGTCTTCGAGGCTGCTGCCCGTCGCTTGAGCTTCAAGCATGCCGCCGAAGAGCTGAACGTCTCGGCAACCGCCGTCAGCCACCAGATCCGGCAACTGGAGGAATTGCTGGAGGTGAAGCTCTTCGAGCGCGAGACGCGGCAGGTGCACCTGACGGCTGCCGGAAAGACGCTTTTCCCGGTGCTGCGCGAGGGTCTTGATCGCTTCGAACAGGCGATCGCGGATGTGCGCCGCCAGCAGGCTGGCCAGGTGGCGCGGCTGACCTCCACCGTAGCCTTTGTCGCCAAGCGGCTGGCGCCGCTTGCCGGCTCCTTTCGCGAAGCCTATCCCGACTGGACGCTGAGGCTCGATGCCTCCAATCGCACGGTCGATCTGGAGGCGGATGCCGATGCGGCCATCCGCTATGGTGGCGGGCACTATCCCGGCCTCGTCACCGAACCGCTGTTTGCCGATCGCTTCGCGCCGGTCTGTGCGCCGCGCCTGGCGCCGGCAAGTGCCGCCGAGCTCAAACGATCGACGCTCATTCACTTCGACTGGGGCGCCTCACGCCGCAATGATCCGCGCGCGCCGGTCTGGCGGCAGTGGCTGGAACGGGCCGGCATCACGGATGTCGATGCGAATGCGGGACTTTCGTTTACCGACGAGATCCACGCCGTCCAGGCGGCGGTCGCGGGTCAAGGCATCGCTCTCTTGAGCCTTACCCTTGTGGCGGAAGAACTCGCCTCGGGGATTCTCGTCCAGCCGTTCGAGCTGACGCTCGACAGCGACCGCTACGATCTCGTCTACAGCCCGCGTATGGCGGACCGGCCGGCAACCAAGGTGCTGCGCGCCTGGGTGGCGGAGCAGTTTTCTGGACGTCGCGGCATGGCGCCGTCTTTGCGGGCGGACGCGGACACCGCCGCCGATGGTGCGGGTGACACAAACACCGCGCCCACGGCCGGGTGATCGTCTGGACGAACGCTGTATTGCGGCGTAACCTGCCTACGCTCTTGAAAGTAGAGCTGCATTCAACACAGAGGCAGCCATGCGTAGAGTGATTTCCTATCTCACCGTTGCTTCATTTGTCTCCACATCTGCCTTCGCCGATCCCGCCACGCTGACGGCCAATGTCAATTTCAGGACCGGTCCGGACACGGGCTTTGCCTCGATGCGGGTCATTCCCCAGGGCGAGGAGGTCGATATCAAGGACTGCGATACCGCGGCGACGTGGTGTGCCGTGAGCTACTCGGGGACAAATGGTTTTGTCGCCGGCAAGTACCTGCAGCAGTCCGATGCCGCGACGCCGGCCTGGCCAAAGGTCTTCACCTCGGATGCCGGGGCGACGCTGACGCTCTATCAGCCGCAGGTCTCCGATTGGCCCGATTTCAAGCAGCTCGACGCCCTGATTGCAACCGAGCTCAAGATGACTGCCGATGCGAAGCCCGCCTATGGCATCATCGCCGTCACCGCCAAAACCGTGGCTGACGACGACAGCGGCAACGTGACGCTTTCCGACGTGAAGGTCACGCGCGTCGACTTCTCGACGCTCGAACGTGAGCAGCTTTCCGATCTCGCGCTCGAGGTGGGCAAGATCCTGCCGACCGACCCGATCATTGTCTCGCAGGAACGGCTGTCGGCCAGCCTGATGGATTACAAGCGGCTTGCCGACGTCCCCGACATCAAGGCAGATCCGCCGCCGATCTTTACGAGCGAAGCGTCTGCGATCCTGGTTCAGACGAATGGCGCTGCGGTTCTCGCCCCGGTCAAGGGGGTAAAGGGTCTGTCCTTCGTCACCAACACCAACTGGGATCTGTTCAAGGTCGATGCCGACAACACATACTATCTTCGCGACGAGAAGAGTTGGCTGAAGTCCAATACGCTCGAAAGCGGCTGGGTTGCCGCCGACACGCTTCCGGAGCTTTTTTCCACTCTGCCCGACGATGAAAGCTGGAAGGAGGCAAAGGCGGCGCTGCCGCCGACCGCTGCTGCCGACAAGGCCGTGCCGCGGGTGTTTTACTCGGACAAACCGGCAGAGCTGATCATCTTCGACGGAAAACCGGTGCTTGAGCCGGTCAAGGGTACGGAGCTCGAATGGGCGTCGAACACGAGGAGCGGCGTTTTTTACGACAAGCCAGGCAAGGCCTGGTACACGCTGCTCTCCGGGCGGTGGTTCTCGTCGGCTTCGCTTGACGGCCCCTGGACCTTTGCCACGCCCAGTCTGCCCGCCGATTTCGTGAACCTGCCAAGCGACGCGCCATACTCTGTCGCCCGCGCTTCGATCCCTGGAACCTCTGAAAGTGCCGAGGCGCGGCTCAGGGCCAGCATCCCGCGCATGGCGCGTGTTTCGACCGATGGCTCCGTCAAGGTGGAGCCGACCTATAGCGGCGAGCCGAAGTTCGTGCCGATCGAAGGCACGTCGATGTTCTATGCGGTCAATTCGAACGAACAGGTGATCAAGGTCGGCGACAAGTACTTCGTGCTCAAGGACGGGATCTGGTTCGTCGGCGATACGCCGACCGGACCCTTTGCGGTTGCCCGTGCGGTGGCAGACGAGATCTATACGATCCCGCCGTCCTCGCCGGTTTACAACGTGACCTATGTCAGGGTCTACGACACCGAGGCCGACGCCGTCTGGTATGGCTACACACTCGGCTATCTCTACATGTATCTGGCCTGGGATACGCTCGTCTGGGGCTCTGGCTGGTACTATCCGCCCTATTGGGACTACGACGACGGCGGAGACTGGCCGCCCTACTATCCGCCGCCGATCAGCTATGGCGTCGGCGCGTTCTACAATCCCGCCTACGGAACCTTCGGGCGCTATGGATACGCCTATGGCCCGAACCGGGGTCTCGTTGTCGGTGCCGGCTATAATCCGAAGACCGGCACCTATTTCCGCGGTGGTGCGGTGGCGGGGCCGGCTGGCCAGAGAGGCTTCGTCGCCGCTTACAATCCAAGCACCGGCAATGCGGCAATTGCCCGAGGCGGGCAGGGCGTCTACGGCTCCTGGGGAAGTGTCTCCGTCAAGCATGGTGGCGAGTTCGCCAAGATCAGCGGTGGCTCGACCGGCTCGGCCGGCGGCCTTCGCTGGAAGAACACCGGGGGCAACAGCGGCTTTGTCGTTGGCGACAAGGGTGGCGATGTCTATGCCGGGCGCAACGGCAATGTCTATCGCCGCGAGAACGGCCAGTGGCAGAAGCATACGCCGGATGGCTGGCAACCCGTTGAACGCCCGCAGCGCGAAGACCTGAGGAATGCCGCCGGTGGCGCAATAGCCAATCGCCCGCAGGCCGTGCAGCGCAGAGAGGGTGGCGCCGTCAACAGGCCTGCCACTGGTCGCAACCGGCCACAGGTGCGCGAGCGTGCGCCGGACTATCTCGCGATCGACCGGCTTGGACGAGAGTTCGGCAACCGCAATGAACTGAGCCGCAGCTATGGCCGGCGTTTCCCGGAAGCCGGCGGCGGCTTCCAGAATTTCGACCGTGGTGGCGGCGGGATCTATGGCGGCGGCGGCTTCGGCGGTGGAGGCGGCAGCTTCAGCGGCGGTGGGCATCGCGGCGGTGGCAGCATCCACGGCGGCGGCAATCGTGGCGGCGGTGGCTTCAGCGGTGGAGGCGGTCGCCGCGGCGGAGGTGGCATGCCCAGAGGTGGGGGCGGACGCGGCGGCGGTGGTCGCGGTCGCTAACAGCGCTCTTGCGCGCTAACGCGCAGGCACAAACGCGCCGCCGGACGGCTCCGCCTGGGGCGGGGCCAACGTCGATCCACCGAGGATCTGAGGCGTCGCGCGGCAGAACCGCCTGTCGCCATTTCGGGCAACGCATGGGCCGTGACGATTCCGGCCGGATTTCAATCCCTTGCAGGCCGTGAACGCTGCGCGGATACGCAAGCGGCCGCTCTATCCGCCGAAGGGTTAGCCCTTTTGCGCTCCCGTCTAATCCTTGACCACAACCATAGCTGTGAGACGCTGGGGCCTCGCGGTTGTATTGCGTCGGAGGCGAACATGAAGTTCTCAAAGTCGAAGAAGAAACATCCCGGAAAAATGCACAAGGTCAGCGGAGCCATCGATCGTATCGACGATGGCATCAGCTACCTCGGGCGCCGTTATCCGGGCTTCTCCTATCGCGGCATCTGGACCAATGAAGGATGCCCGGGCACGTTCGAGGCATGGCTCGCCAACCGCGGCGTCATGCCCAAGCTGCATCCCTAGGGCCGTTCCACACGGTTGACCGGCAGCCGCGGTTTCCCGCCAGATGTCTGTCGCCGTGCCCAGGTTCCGGCCCGCTTGCCGCGGCATCGCCGCCGGGCGTGGATCGGCTGCAATGCGACCCACGGTCGCTGCCAATCCGGTGTTTCTGCCCGGATCCGATTTCATTTGCGCACAGTTGCTTCGTCGCGTGTTCGGCCACAAGTCGCGCGCTTAAGGTCTTTGACCCGTGCGGTCAGGCCCCCGTGCGGCCGATGCGCTCCGGATGCGGCTGCTCGCAAGGCGAAGGATCCCGCTCCTTGCCATCAGGCTCTTCCGGCACCTCTCCTTGATAGCATCAGTCGAAGTCGAAGATATCGTCCGGCTGCCAACGCCGGCTGGTCAGCCGCAGGGAGCGATCGGGCTCGATGATGTAGGTCTCGTAGACCTTGCGGCCGTACTGATCAATGAACTGGTGCGGTACGATGCTGCCAACCGGCGCCTTCTTCAGCTTGGTGCGCGGCTGGCCGCCATAGGTGATGCTGCCGGGGATCGGCTCGAGATTGGGCGAGTAGCCGTAGTAGGTGGGACCGGCAGAGGCCGTGCAGCCGCCGAGAATGAGAGCGACGGAGAGTGCGGCAAGGGCATGTTTCATGTCGGCGATCCTCGGTTGCGTTTGGCCTGGCGATTCCTCGCGAAAGCGTGATGAACGGTCGTTGCGGGCAAGGTCCAGAACTTTCTTCTAAAGTGTAGCGCTTAAATGGAAATTTCCAAGTTCCGGCCATGCGCGCGCGGTGCGCGCTGCTTGCGCGCCTCCGGCATGCTTGCGTCTGTGCAAAGTTGCATTTCGTTGGTTGCGGCCGGTATTGGCGCAACCTGCCGTTCCCATGCTCCTGGATCGCGACGGGGGTAGCTTGGGGGGCGCAATGGCAGCGTGGCGTTGTGCGATCGAGGCAGGGAGGCATGGGCCGGTCGGCAGCAACGGTTTGAGCCGAACTTGTCGCGAGG
The DNA here is from genome assembly GCF_037026475.1 of Ensifer sp. MJa1. NCBI lineage: Bacteria > Pseudomonadati > Pseudomonadota > Alphaproteobacteria > Hyphomicrobiales > Rhizobiaceae > Ensifer > Ensifer sp. MJa1. The sequence goes on from NZ_JAKUMO010000001.1 coordinate 337,524, forward strand.
AATGACCATTGCCCTGCGCGGGCAGAATGCCTGGCGGGTGGTGGGCCTGTTTCCAAACGGCAAGACGCGCGACGCTGGCTTCGATCCATCGGAGGCCGCCGTCCTCGAAACCAGCGAGCGATGTTGCGGCGAGGCCGTCATTTCCATGTTTCGACGTTCCAGCGGGCCATCGGTTTCGCGCCCATACCCAGATTTGTCGCTGAGGCGAATTCCGATTTTGTGAAACATGGGTTACGTCTTCACTGTACTTCAGCGTGGATCGCGCGTTTCGGCCTGGCGCCGGCAGCGCACTCCCGTCGCCGCCAATCCTCTTGCCGGATCCGGATATTGCATGACAGCCGAACAGTCTCTCGCGTTTATCGTCATCGGCGCCATGATGGCCTTCTTCATCTGGGGGCGGTTTCGCTACGACGTGATTGCCTGTTCGGCGCTGATGCTGGCGGTTGCCGTCGGCATCGTGCCCTATGACCATGCCTTTGACGGCTTCAGCGACGATATCGTCATCATCGTCGGAAGTGCGCTGATCGTCAGCGCCGGCGTTGCGCGCTCGGGCATCGTCGATGCGGCGATCCAGCGGTTCCTGCCCAATATCTCGTCGGTCAGGGCACAGCTGGCGCTGCTCGTCATCACCGTGACGGTGCTTTCCGCCTTCATCAAGAACATCGGGGCGCTGGCGATCATGCTGCCGGTCGCCTTCCAGTTTGCCAGGCGCTCCAACGTCCAGCCCTCGGTGTTCCTGATGCCGATGGCCTTCGGTTCGCTGATCGGCGGGTTGATGACCCAGGTCGGCACCTCGCCGAACATCGTCGTCTCGCGCGTGCGCCAGGAGCTGACCGGCGAGAGCTTCACCATGTTCGACTTCACGCCCGTCGGTGCGACGCTGGCACTGGTGGGCGTGATCTTCCTGCTCTTTGCCTACAAGCTGGTGCCGCAGCGCTCCAGCAGCCAGGTTTCCGTGCACTCGGCGATCGAAATCACCGATTATACGTCGGAGGCCGTGGTTGCCGCCGGTTCGCCGGCGATTGGCAAGCCGCTCAACAATCTGGTCAAGCTTGGCGACGGCGGCGCGGTCGTCATCGGCATCTTTCGCCGCGGCCTGCACCTGGCGCCGTTGCCGGATGTCACGCTCGAGGCCGAGGATATCCTGCTGCTCGAAGGCGGGCCCGCAGCGCTCGACCGCATCGTTTCGCAAGGCAAGCTGAAAATCGCCGGCGACCGCTCGCCCAACGCCCGTGAGAAGGCGGATGCCGAGATCGAGGCGGTGGAGGCGGTTGTCGGCAGCGGTTCGCCGCTTGAAGGCATGTCGGCGCAACGGCTGGCGCTGTTCAACACCCACAACATCAACCTGCTGGCTGTCAGCCGGCAGGGAGAAAGGCTGAAGCAGCGGCTCGGCAGCATACGCCTGAGGGCCGGCGACGTCGTGGTGCTGCAGGGCGCGCGGCGCGAGCTGACCTTGTTTCTGCAGGATTTCGGCTGCCTGCCGCTCGCCCAGCGCGAGATCCTGCTCGGCACGACCCGCAAGGCGCCGCTGCCGCTTTTGGTGCTGGCCGCCGCCATGGGCTCGACGGCCGTCGGCCTCGTGCCGGTGCCGATCGCCTTTTTCGCCGCCGCCCTTGCCATGGTCGTCCTGCGCATCGTCCCCTTGCGCGATTTCTACCGCGCCGTCGACGGGCCGATCCTCGTGATGCTGGCAGCACTGATCCCGGTCAGCGATTCCTTGCGCACGACCGGTGGCACCGACGTCATCGCCGGGTGGCTCGGCACCATTGCGGCCGGCCTGCCGCCGGCGGGCGCATTGACGATCATCCTGCTTGCGGCGATGGCGGTGACGCCGTTTCTCAACAATGCGGCGACCGTGCTCGTCATGGCGCCGATCGCCGCGAGCTTTGCCGGCACGCTCGGCTACAAGCCGGAAGCCTTCCTGATGGCGGTCGCGATCGGCGCCGGTAGCGATTTCCTCACGCCGATCGGCCACCAGTGCAACACGCTGGTCATGGGGCCGGGCGGCTACAGGTTCAGCGACTATCCGCGCCTCGGCCTGCCGCTCTCGTTCGTCATCGTCATCGTCAGCATCCCGACGCTGATGCTGGTGTGGCCGCTGCGTTAGGCATGATCCATTCTCTCGCAGAGAAAGCAGTTACCATGTACAGGTAAGCGTCAGGCGGCGAGAGCCGCAGGCCCGCCTGCCCGTGAGCGACAATGGGGAGAAGACGGCATGTGCCCTAAGCCCACCGGCCACGTGCGTGGCAATGACCTGATCCTCATACGCACCTTCAGCGCACCCATCGATGGCGTCTGGACGAGCGTGACCAAGTCCGAGAAGACCGCGCTCTGGTTCGGCCGGTGGGAAGGCGAAGCAGGTCCGGGCAAGACCGTGCGGCTGCAACTGCTCCATGAGAAGGGGCAGCCGTGGACGGATGTGCTGATCGAAGACTGCGAAGCGCCCCGACGCTTGGTCGTGGTCATGAAGGACGACTACGGCGAGTGGCGCATCGAGCTGACGTTCACGCAGACGGACGACACGACCGAATTGCGCCTGGTGCAACGCCTGAGCGATCCGAAGCTCGCGGGTGACGTGGGGCCGGGCTGGGAATACTACCTCGACATGCTGGTTGCTGCATACGCCGGCAAGGCCCTGCCGTCGTTCGCAGATTACTACCCCTCGCAGAAAGCGCACTATCTGGAAGGCGCATAGATCCGGTGAGTTGCCAGACGGACGGAAGCATTCGATGCGCGATTGCCGGCGTTGCCCATAGGGGCAGTGTTGCGTGAGGCGATAGTGTTGCATTCGCCAAGGTGCAGGCCGTGCCGTCTCGGCCTTCACGATCGGCAAGCGCGCGAAATATCGGTGCCCTGCCGAGCCTGTTTCTACCCAAGCACCGTAACGAGCACTGCACCCCAGAGCGCAAGCAGCACGTTGCCGATCGCGTAGCCGAGGCCATAACCCAATGTCGGGACCTTGCTTCCCGCCGCCTCCTGCACGGCGGCGAGCGCCGGTGCCGAGGTGCCGGCGCCGCAGCAGGTGCCGGCGAGCACGCCTTCGTTCATGCGGAAGACCCAGCGACCGAGGGCAAGAGCGGCGAGGTGCGAGATCACGCAGATCAGCGCGCTGGCGATGACCAGCGCCGGACCGGACTGGACGAGACCGGCGACGAAACTCGGACCGGCCGAAATGCCGACGCAGGCGATGAAGGCGCAGAGCCCGACGCTGTCGAAGAACCAGAGGGTCGCCTCCGGCACGAAGCCGAAGGTGCGCCGGACCGAGCGCAGCCAGCCGGCGACGAGGCCGGCGATCAGGACGCCGACGGCGACACCGAGGCCAATCTCAAGCGCGCCGAGTTTCAGTGCGGGGATGCCGATGAGGCCGCCGAGGAAGATGAAGACGCCGACAAAGACCATGTCGGTGGCGGACGTCTCGCGGTCGGCATAGCCGAGAAGTGCCGCTGCATCCTCGACATGGCGCCTGGCGCCGGCGATCGACATCACGTCGCCGCGCCGGACGGTCAAGCCCGGAAAGATCGGGATCGGCTGGCCGGCGCGCAGGATGCCGCGCAAAAAGACCGAGCGCGCCTCCGGCCGTTGCCTCAGCTCCCACAGGCGTTTGCCGCCCACTTCCTTGTTCGTCACCACCACGTCGAGCACTTCGACGGGAATGTCGAGCAGCGTGCGATCGTCGACCTCGGTTCCGATCCTGCTGGCGTATTCGACGAGGAAGCCGCGCAGGCCGGCGACGGCGATGATGTCGCCGGCCTGAAGCCGCTCCTTGGGCGTGGGCGTGATGATGTCCTGGCCCCGCCGGATCTGCTCGATATAGGCCTTCTGGCTCTCGGGAACTTTCGCCTCCGCCTCGGCGACAGTCAGGCCCACCAGCGCATCGGCGATCACGAAGGCGCGCGCCTCGATCTCGCGGCGGGCAGTGTCGCCGTTGGTCTGCGGCGTTATGTTCAGCTCTGCCTCGAGTTCGGCGCAGGCATCCTTCAGGCTGCGGCCGAAGAGGCGCGGCGCCAGCTGCGACTGCACCAGGATGGCGCTGACGACGCCGACCAGATAGGCGACGGCAAAGCCGGTCGCGACGGCCGATTCAAACTGGCTGGCAGCCTCCGGTGTCGGCGCCGTCTTGCGGAACGTGTCGATGGCAACGCCGACGGTTGCCGATTCCGTTGCCCCGCCGGCGAGCACGCCGGCCGCCGTGCCGAGATCGAAGCCGAAGAGGATGGAGAGGGAGATCGCGACACCCAGCGCGACGACGCAGAGCGTGACGGTGACGGCGATCTGCGGCAGGGCGTCGGCATTCAGGCTCTGGAAGAATTGCGGGCCGGTGCGATAGCCGATGGCGAAGAGGAAGAGCAGGAAGAAGGCCTGCTTGACGTCGTTTGACAGTTCCGCGCCGGTCTGGCCGATCAGCACGCCGGCGAGCAGGCAGCCGGTGACGGCGCCGATGGTGACACCGAAGATGGTGATCTTGCCGATCGCGTAGCCGATGCCGAGCGCCAGGAACAGGGCCAGTTCCGGATGCATGCGCAGAATGTTGAAAACGGTGTCGATCACGCGCGCGGTGCCTCTTGTTTGCCTGCCGAAGAGGGCGCTCTCCAGCCGGATGATACGCTGCCTGCTCAAGCCCCGCGGTCGATGGAACGCTGACGGGTGCCCGCAGCACTGTACGTTTTCTGCGTGTCCTCACTCTTGCTTGGCGAAGCGCGAGAGGGAACCTGCAGCGGCATGCAAGACATTCACGTCGGAACGCGGGGATGCGATGGCCGAGGCAAGCGCTGGCCAGGCGCGGGTGCGGCGGCCGGGCAGGCAGCCCGGCCGCCGCAGTCCTTAGCTGATCTTCAGGCCCTTGGCCGCCTGGTAGGTCTGCACATAGCCGCGGGCGACCGAGCGAACCGCGCGGCCGATCTGCGAATAGGCATCGTCATTGAGGTTGGCGAAGGAGACGCGCGCCGACCAGTTCGGCGCATCGAAACCGGAGCCGTTCAAAAGCACGATGCCGTGGTCCTCGGCCAGCCGGAACGGGATGTCGAGCGGGTGGATGTTGTCCTTCACCCAGGTGACGACATCTTCGCCGACATATTTGCGCAGCCAGAATTCGAAATCGATGATGCCGTAATAGTGGTCGAAATAGATGCCGGGATTGGACTCGACGCCCATGCCCTCGACCAGGTTCCAGAACCGTTTTGTGCAGATGGCGATGCAAGCCTTCTGGTAGAGCTTCTCGACATCCATCAGTTCGACGACACTGAAGAGCGTCATCATCACCTGCTGCGGCAGCGACAGGCCGGCGGTGTGGTTCAGCGCCACGTCGCGGCTGTCGGCGACGATGCGGTCGATGAACTTCACCTCGCGCGGCTTCGGCGTCATCGCCTTGTAGCGCTTTTCGAGCTGCTTCTGGATCGGCTCGGCATGGGCCTTGATCTTTTCGTCGAAGATGTTGTCCTCAGCCACCGCAATGACGCCGAGGCGCCAGCCGGTGCAGCCGAAATACTTCGAATAGGAATAGACGCCGATCGTGTTGCGCGGCAGATGGCCGAGCAGCGACTGGAAGCCCGGAACGAAGGTGCCGTAGACGTCGTCCGTGAGCACGATCAGGTCGGGGCGCTTCTTGTTGACGAGGTCGACTAGGCGCTTGATCGAATCCGGATCCATTGCAACGGCGGACGGGTTGCCGGGGTTCACCAGGAACAGCGCCTTGACCTTGGGGTTTTCCAGCGCCTTGATGTCTTCGTCGGTGAACTGGAAGCGGTCCTCCTGCTCGGCGCTGACATTGATGGTCTTGAGGTCGTAGTCCTCCAGTTCCGGCATTTCGAGATAGGGTGTGAAGATCGGCGTGCCGAGCGCGATCGTGTCGCCGGCGTTGAGCAGGCGGGCGTTCTTCAAGGCCTTGAAGATGTAGCACATGGCGGCGGTGCCGCCTTCGACCGGGTAGAGGTCGAACTTCACCTTCGGCCGGTGGCCGGCGCACATTGCCCACATCAGATATTCGTGGGTGATGATCTCGTTGTGGTGCAGTGCCCGGTCGGGCACCGGATAGTTGTCGCCGATGATCGAGTCCGTCAGCTCATGCACGAAGCCATCGGGATCGAAGCCGAAGGTCTTGATGGCATAGGCGACGGCATCGCCAAGGGTCTTTGCCGCCGGGATGCCTTCATCCTCTTCGTCCACGGTTTCCGTGGCCTGGAGCTGTTTCTTGATCCATTTCTGGAAGCGGGCATGGGCGCCATCCTGCGGCGGCATGCCGGCGACACCGGCCTTCGGATCATAATAGGCGCGCTTGGCTTCCGTCAGCGCAAACTGGCCGAGCAGGAAGAAGGCCTCGCGGGCGCGCGTCGCCGTCCAGTTGGGGTTGCCGCGACCGGCGTTGAGGAAGGCCTTGGCGGATTTCTGCGAGCTCGACTTGGCGAGCTTGATCAGTTCGTCCTTGATTTCGAACGGGCTGAGATCGGAAATGCTGTCGTAGAATTTGCGGTCCAACATGATAAACACTCCCTTGAACTCTGAACGATGGTCCGTGTTCGCCGGCTCGCCTCAGGCGAGCATGATGACGATGACAAGGCCGAAAATGGTAAGCAGCGTGTTGCCGATGGCGTAGGGCATGCCGTAGCCGAGGGCCGGCACCTTGCTCTTGGCCGCCTCCTGGATCATGCCGAGCGCCGCCGTCGTGGTCCTGACGCCGGCGCAGGCGCCAAACAGGATCGCCGGGTGGAACTTGAAGACATAGTGGCCGATCAGCACCGAGGCGATCATCGGGATCGAGGTTGCGACCACGCCCCAGATGAACAACGAAATGCCGACTTCCTGCAGCCCCGCGACAAAGCCCGGGCCGGCGCCGATGCCGACGACGGCAATGAAGATGTTGAGGCCGAGCGTGTTCATCAGCCACAGCGCCGGTGACGGGATGCGGCCGAAGGCGGGGTAGGTGGTGCGCAGCCAGCCGAGCACGAGGCCGGCAAGCAGCGCGCCGCCGGAGGTGGAAAGCCCGATCGGGATGCCGCCGATCGTGATCGTCAGCGCCCCGATCATCGCGCCGATGAAGAGGCCCCAGCCGAGGAAGGCGATATCGGTGGTTTCGACCGGGCGATCGGCAAAGCCCAATGCCTTGATGGCGGCCTCAACGTGCCGCTTGGCGCCGCCGATGGTGACGATGTCGCCGCGCTCGACGGTGGTGCCGGGAAGAACCGGGATCTCGACCAGTGAGCGGATGATCTTGCGGGCATAGACGCCGCGCGCCCAATCCATGGTGCTGACTTCGGCAAGCGTCTTGCCGGCGAGCGCCTTGTTGGTGACATAGACGTCGACGACCTCGGCCTCGGCGTTCAGCAGTTCCTTGTCCTCGACCTCGACCAGCTTCGAATCGAGGTTTTCGACCAGCACGGCGCGCCTGCCGGAGAAGGCGACGACGTCGCCCGGCTGCAGCACGGTGTTGCCGTCGGCCTCAATGATCTGGTTGCCGCGCCGCAGGCGTTCGACAAAGACGCGGACGCCGGGAAGGAGGTCCTTGACCGGTTTCCCGGTGAGACCGCTTGCCTGGTCGACGCGGTAGGCGCGAAGACCGAAATCATGATAGGCGCGGGTAATGCCGGGCTCGCTCGCCTCGGTGCCGCCGCCGAGCTTGGCCTCATATTCCTTGCAGGCGGCCGGAAGGTCGATGCCGAGAAGCCTCGGGCCCAGCTGGGCAAGAATGATCGCCGAGCCGATCGTGCCCCAGATATAGGTGACCGCATAGGCGATCGGAATCTGGTCGGCAAAGGTCTTGGCCTGTTCGGGCGTCAGCCCGAGCGAATTGATCTGGTCGGTCGCAACACCGATCGCGGCCGAAATCGTCTGCGATCCGGCATACATGCCGGCGCCATAGCCGAGCGGCAGGCCGGCGATCAGCGCGCAGAGATAGGGCACGATCAGGCAGAGCACCAGGACCGAGAGCGCAAAGGCGATCTGTTTCGGCCCATCGGTGCTCAAGCCGCGCACGAATTGCGGTCCCACGCCATAACCAACGGCAAACAGGAAGATCAAGAACAGGGTGGATTTCAGGTCACCGGAAACCTGGATGCCCAGTTGCCCGATGAGAACGCCCGCCAGCAATGTGGCGGTGACGTTGCCGAGGTTGAAGCCTGCGACCTTGATGGGGCCGATCAGGAAGCCGATGCCGAGGGCGAGAAAGACGGCAACCGGAGGATAGGTCCGAAGCGTCTCGACGAAGAAATCGATTGGGTTCACTGCTATCCCCTGTCGAAAGTTGAATTGCCGTCACTTCATTTCGGGACTTGCGCGGCCAGGTTGATGTGGTGGTGGTGTATCGATGCCCAATCCCAGCTTCGGCGCCAATCCCAGCTTCGGCGATTGTCGCTTCGGTCGGTGATTTTCTCAACGGTCATGGGGTTACGTGAGCGTAACGTACGTTACGTTTCAGTGCTTTGCCGGGAATGCGGCTTCCAGGTGGCGGTGTCCTCGATGCCCAAGAACGTTGCTCCCGCCAGATCCCTCGTCGGCATTTCAACTATGGTGTTGTAGCTGTCGCGTTGTCTGGCGGCGTCCCGCGCATGAAACCTTTGCCGGCTATGCTTGCCGTCGAGGTCTCCTTCGACATGCGCAACGCTGCTTCACGCAGATGCCGTTGCGTGGCAGGCTGGGCGGCGACATCGAGGATCTTGCCGCCGGGCTTCAGCGAAGCCAAGGATACGCCGGTCGCCGCCGTCACGCGAGGCTCTCGCCCGGAGCGGGCGGCCGAATGCCTGACGATCATTTCCTTGTTGATTTGTGTAATGTTATTTTATAACAGTCACGCATGACGAAACGCCGCATGTTGATAGAGCCCGAAGCAGACGCCCGCGCGGTTGTCACTTCAGCCGATTCATGCGAGGAAGGCGTTGATGGTGCTGCGTCCGCGACAATGCGGAGGCGGCTGAAAAGGGAACACGGAACGGACGACCCTGACGGGACCGAAACCGTGGCTGCCCCCGCAACTGTGAGCGGAAAGCGCATTCACACCATGTCACTGGCATCAAGCCGGGAAGACGTGGATGCGCCGCGACCCGCGAGCCAGGAGACCTGCCATCGAACCGATCAACCACAACGGACGGGGTGTTCCGATGGAAAAGAACTGGCTTTCGCACGACGGCTTTCCGTCCTTCTGCCGCTTCGCCATCTCCTGCCGTCACTCCGGCGGAGAGAGAAGATGGCCGAGCCGACTTCAAGACAGCACAAGATAACGGTCTGCACCGATTGCCGCCTTACCGGTGGCCCTTGCGCGCCCGGTGCCGAGCTCATTCAGCGCCTCAACCGCAGCATCGCCACGCTCGGGACACCGCTCGACCGTGACTTCTCGATCGCCGGCACCGTCTGCATGGCCGCCTGCACCCGACCCTGCACCATCGCCTTCCAGGCAACCGGCAAGGCGACCTATCTCTTCGGCGACATTTCGCCGGAGGAAGACATCGACGATCTCGTCAGCTTCGCCACCACCTATGCCGAGCGCGGTGATGGCATGACGCGTGCCGTCGAGCGCCCGCGCGGGCTGAAGGGCAAGACGCTCGCCCGCATCCCGGCGGCCATGCTCGTCTCCGAAGACATCGCCGGACGGTTCCAGTGAGACCGCGGGGAGGGACAGGATCATGAGCTGCACGTCGACAGGAGCCACGCTCAGGGTGGAGGGCCTGCGTTGGGGACCGCGTCCGGGCCTGACGCTGGTCGAGGATGTCGATTTTTCGATCGCGGCGGGAAGCCGGCTTGCGATCCTCGGGCCGAACGGTGCCGGCAAGACCTCTCTTTTGCGCTGCCTTTATCGCGCCGTGCAGCCGGATGCCGGCCGCATTGCCGTCGATGGCGTCGACCTCTGGTCGATTTCGGCACGCGAGGCGGCAAAGACAATCGCCGTCGTGCTGCAGGAAATGCCCGGCGATTTTCCCTTCAGCGTGCGCGATGTGGTGATGATGGGGCGGATCCCGAGACGCGAGGGCCTGAGCGGCTGGTCGGAGCTTGATCGCGAGCGCGTGGCTCACGCGCTGTCGCATCTCAATCTCGCCCATCTCGCCGGCCGGCAATTTGCCACGCTTTCGGGCGGCGAGAAGCAGCGGGTGCTGATCGCCCGGGCGCTTGCCCAGGAGCCGCGCATCATCATCCTCGACGAGCCGACCAATCATCTCGACATCCGCCACCAGCTCGAAATCCTCGAACTGCTGCAGACGTTGAAGCTGACGATCGTCTCGACGCTGCACGACATCAACCTTGCCGCCGAGTTCGCCACCGACGTCGCGATCGTGACGGCCGGGCGGCTGACGGCCTTTGGGACACCGGAGCAGGTCCTGAGCCCCAGGGCGCTCTCCGTAGCCTTCGGCGTCACCGCCACCGTCCACAGCACGGCCGCTGCCGGCAGCGCCCGTTTCTCCTTCTCACTTCCCCGATAGGATTTATTTCATGAAGATCAATATTGCCTCATCCACCGTCCTGTTCCTTCTCGCCGCGGCAACGCCGGCGCTCGCCCATCCGGTCACCATCAAGAGCTGCAACCGCGAGGTGACCTTCGATGCGGCGCCCAAGCGTGCGATCGCCAACGACGTCAACCTGGTGGAGATGATGCTGGCCTTGAGGCTGCAGGACCGCATGGTCGGCTATACCGGCGTCTCCGGCTGGAAGACACTGGATGAAAGGCTGCGCGAGGGCGTGAAGGAACTGCCGGAGCTTTCGGAGAAGTATCCGACCAAGGAAGTGCTCTTGAACGCCGACGCCGATTTCTTCTTTGCCGGCTGGAACTACGGCATGAAGGTCGGCGGCGAGGTGACGCCCGAGACGCTCGCCCCCTTCAAGATCGGTGTCTACGAACTTACCGAATCCTGCATCCACGTGATGGCCAAGGAAAAGCCAACGATGGACGACATGTTCGTCGATCTTCTCAATCTTGGCCGCATCTTCGGCGTCGAGGATCGGGCGCAAGCGCTGGTTGCGGGCTATCGCAGCCAGTTGGCCGACATCGTCAAGGCATCGGCCGGCGGCGACAAGCCGACGCGTGTGTTCGTCTATGATTCCGGCGAGGAGAAGCCGTTCACCTCGGGTCGCTTCGGCATTCCGACGGCGATGATCGAGGCTGCCGGCGGCGCCAACATCATGGAGGACGTCGAAAAGAGCTGGGTGGAGGTTTCCTGGGAGCCGGTGATCGAGCGCAATCCCGAGGTGGTCGTCATCGTCAATTACGGGGAGGTGAAGGCCGAAGACAAGATCGCCTTCATGAAGAACAATCCCGCCTTCGCCAATGTCGACGCCGTCAAGAACGACCGCTTCGTGGTGCTCGAATATGTGGAAGCGACACCCGGGCCGCGCAACATCGACGCCATTGCGCGTCTCGCCAAGGCATTTCACGGGCAGGGCCTGTAATCGATGCTGGCTGAGGATACGTCGCCTCGTCCCCTGGCGGCTTCGCGCCTAGTGTCGGCCCGGGGGCTCCGGGCCGGGATCGGTCTCGTGGCCGCGCTGCTCCTGCTTGCCGTGACCGTGACGGCCGGCGTGTCGCTCGGCTCGGCGCCGATCCCGGTTTCAACCGTCTGGTCGATCATCGCCAGCAAGATCTCGCCCGAAAGCGTCGAGGTCTTCTGGTCGGCCGGGCGCGAGAGCATCGTCTGGGACGTGCGCCTGCCGCGCGTGATCCTTGCCGGCCTCGTCGGCGCCGGGCTGGCGTTGACCGGTGCCGTGCTACAATCGGTGACCCGCAATCCGCTCGCCGATCCGCACCTGCTTGGCGTCTCCTCCGGCGGCGCGCTCGGCGCGATCATTGCATTGCTCCACACCGGGCTCATCCTCGGCCTTGCCACGGTGCCGCTCTTTGCCTTTGCCGGGGCGCTCGCCGCAACCATGCTTGTCGCCTACGTGGCGCGTGTGCTCGGCTCCAGCGCCGACCGCCTCGTGCTCGCCGGCGTCGCCGTCGCCTTCGTCTTAACATCCATCGGCAACCTCATGATTTTCCTTGGCGATCCAAGGGCGACCCATACGGTCATCTTCTGGATGCTCGGCGGCCTTGGGCTGGCGCAATGGTCGCAGCTTGTCTATCCCGGCCTGGTGCTCGTCGGCTCGCTTGCCTGGCTCTTGATCCGGGCGCGCGAAATCAATGCGCTGGCCATGGGCGACGAAACCGCCATGACGCTCGGCATTCCGGTGCGCCGCTTCCGCCTGACGCTCTTCGTGGTCACGGCGCTGCTCACGGGGGTGATGGTGGCCTTTTCCGGCGCGATCGGCTTCGTCGGGCTGATGGTGCCGCATTTCGTGCGGCTTTTTGCCGGCAGCGACAATGTCCGGGTCATTCCGCTTTCGGCCTTCTTCGGCGCGCTCGTGCTCATCCTTGCCGATCTCGTCGCCCGCGTGATCATGGCGCCGGAGGACATGCCGATCGGGGTCGTCACCGGCCTTGTGGGCGGCATCGCCTTCGTTGCCATTCTGAAGCGACGCGCGTAAAGCGTGCGCGAACATGGCATCCATACATGGATATAGGGCATGGACATGGGCCGATCCGGGCCTATGTCTAAGCCGGATACCGGGGCAAACACCGCGCGGGATTGAGCCGCACGAGGGGCATATGGCGAACGAAGCTGACATCTGCACGCCGCAAGACGTTCTGAACTTCTGGTTCGGCGAGCTCACCTATGACGACTGGTTCGGGGCGAGCAAGCATGAGCTCGACCAGACCTGCCTTCGCCGCTTCCAGGCGTCGCACATGGCGCTTGCCCGCGGGGTGGGCGAGATCTGGCGGGCGAGCCCGGAAAACCGGCTGGCGGCAATCGTTCTGCTCGACCAGATGCCGCGCAACATGTATCGCGGCACGCCGCTCGCCTTTGCCACCGATTGCCTGGCGCTCAACGAGGCGAAGCTTGCGATCGGTACCGGCGCCGACATGGCGATCAAGCCGGAGTGGCGCGCCTTCGTCTATCTGCCATTCGAGCATTCGGAAAACCTCACCGACCAGACCCTGTCGGTGAAGCTTTTTACCGAGCTCGGCGATGCCGAATACCTGGACTATGCCATCCGGCATCGCGAGGTGATCGAGCGGTTCGGTCGCTTCCCGCACCGCAATGCCTTCCTGGCACGGCACTCGACGGAGGCGGAATTGGCCTATCTGGCGACCCCTGGCGCCGGTTTTTGACGCAAAAGCCGGCCTCGACCGGCATTTATCGGCGTTCTTTGCATCTTTCCGCCGTCTTTCGTATTCACATCGGATTGGCGGCCGAAGCGATTCCGGATCGCGGCCTCAACCTGCAAGGATCTTGAAATTGCGTTCTGTCGGAAAACTGCCTGCCATTCTCCTCTGCCTGCTGGCGCTTTGTGCCTCAGGCCCGGTCATGGCCCAGCAGCCGGCGCCGGCGACCCAGCCGGCCGAGGCGACGGCACAGTCCGAACAGAAAGCGACGCAACCGGCCGGTGACAAGCCGGCGACGCCTGCGCAGCAGCCGGCCGCCACGGCCACCCAGCCGGCACAGAACACGCAGCAACCGGCGCAGAACGGGCAGCAGCCTGCGCAGAATGGCCAGCAGCCGGTACAGAATGGCCAGCAGCCGGCAACCAACGCCGGGCAGCCGGCGCCGGATGCAGTGCCGGATGATGCGACGCCGCCGGCCCAGACCCAGGCGGCCGACCAGCTTGCCAAGGCCGGCGATGAGCTGAAGGGCCTGACCGACCGCGTCGAGAAGGCCAAGGACGACGACATCGCCCTTGCCGAGATCAAGGTGCAGGTCGACGCGCTCGCCAAGCAGATCATCGGCGTTTCGGTCTCGACCCGGCCGCGCCTCGACGAGATCAAGGCGCGCCTCACCGAACTCGGCGACCCGCCGGGCGAGGGGCAGCCGCCCGAGGCCGACATCGTGACGGCCGAGCGCAAGCGGCTGGTGGCCGAGCGCAGCGCGATCAACGCCTTGACCGGCGAGGCGGAAGGCCTGTCTATCCAGGCAACCAAGCTCTCCAACGCCATCACCGCCACCCGCCGCGCGCTGTTTTCCAACACGCTCCTGAAGAACACCGAAGTTTCAGGCGCCATGTTCAACGATGCCGTGTCGGCAACGGCCGACGAGACCCGCGTCCTCACGCGCAGCGTCACAAGCTGGCTGAGCTTTGCCTGGAACTACAAGCGCGTGCACCTGTTGACGGCGCTGTTCCTGTCGCTTCTGGCAGCCCTCGTCTTTCTCGCCGGCAGCCGCAGGCTCTTCCGCCCGCTGATCGAGCACGACATCACCGATGAGGAACCGAGCTACTTCCGGCGCCTCTCGGTCGCCTTCTGGTCGACCATGATCCCGACGCTGGCCTCGGCTGCCTTTGCCGTCTCCAGCTTCTTCTTCCTGCACTCGTTCAACGTGCTGCGCTCCGATATCGCGCCGATCGTCGCCATCACCCTCGGTGTCTCTGTCGTGGTCTTCTTCATCACAAGGCTTGCCCAGGCGGTGCTGTCGCCGCGCGATGCCCGCTGGCGGCTCGTCAGGGTCTCCGACCGCGGCGCCCGGATGCTGATGATCGCGATCTTCGCCATGGCGCTGGTCAACGGCCTCGATTATCTGTTCGGCGGTGTCAGCGAAGCGCTCGGCTCGCCGGTGGTGCTGACGGTGGTCAAGAGCTTCGTCGCCTCCATCGTCATCGGCCTCATCATCATCGCCTCGGCGTGGATCCGGCCGACGCTGCGCAAGGATGATGACTTCGACGCGCATGGCCGGTCCTGGCCGCGGGTGGTTTCGATCGGGCTTGTGCTCATCGGCCTCTCGCTGATCATCGCTGCGGCGTCCGGATATGTCGGGCTCGCCCGCTTCATCGCCACGCAGATCATCATCACCGGTGCGGTCCTCGTCACGATGTATATCGGCATCCTCACCGGCCGGGCCGTGGCGAAGCAGGGTGCGTTTGGCGAGACGGCGGCCGGTCGCTATCTCGAGCGGCGCTACAATCTGGAGCAGGTGGCGCTCGACCAGATCGGCCTTGCCGCGGGCTTGAGCATCTATGCGCTCGTCGTGCTGTTCTTCATTCCGCTGATCCTTCTGCAGTGGGGCTTCCAGATCGCCGACATCGAGTCCTGGGCCTATCGGGCGGTGACCGAGATCAAGATCGGCTCGATCACCATCTCGCTGGTCGGCATCCTCGCGGGCATCCTGTTCTTCGCGCTCGGCTATGTCGTCACCCGCTTCGTGCAGCGCTGGATTGACGGCAACATCATGGCGCGCAGCCGTGTGGACGCCGGCGTGCGCAACTCCATCCGTACCGGCATCGGCTATACTGGCGTCGGGCTTGCCGGCCTCATCGGGCTTTCGGCGGCGGGCATCGATCTCTCCAACCTTGCGCTCGTTGCCGGTGCTCTCTCGCTCGGCGTCGGCTTCGGCCTGCAGAACATCGTCTCGAACTTCGTTTCGGGCCTGATCCTGCTTGTCGAGCGGCCGTTCAAGGTGGGTGACTGGATTGTCAGCGGCACGACCGAAGGCTTCGTCAAGCGCATCTCGGTTCGCGCGACCGAGATCGAGACCTTCCAGCACCAGTCGATCATGATGCCGAACTCGCTGCTCATCAACGCGTCGGTCGGCAACTGGACGCACCGCAACAAGCTCGGCCGCTCCGAGATCGCCGTCACCGTCACCTATGCCAGCGACCCGCGCCGGATCATGGACCTGCTTTCCGAAATCGCCGCCGCGCATCCGATGGTCTTGAAGAACCCTTCGCCGACCGTCGGCTTCACCGCCTTTGGCGACGAGCGCATGACCTTCGAGCTCAGGATCTACGTTGCCGACGTGCTTACCGGCGGCGGCGTGCGCAACGACCTGCGCGTGTCGATCTACGAACGCTTCCGTGACGAGGGCATCGGCGCGCCGTTCCCGGTCAAGATCGAGGACGTTCCGGTCGAGGACCAGACGGGCATCGAGAGCCACCACCCGGAACTGGTCGGCGAGCCGAAGGGGGCCACCACCGCCGAGGCTCGGGCGTCGACCAAGGCGACCACGTCCGACAGGAAAACCGCCTCCGCCGCCCCGCTCGACGAGGAGCGCGCGGTGGAGGAAGCGGGCAATCGCCGGGCCGCCAGCCGGCGTTCGAATCCAAACCGCTGATAAACGGCCCGTTCAGCCGCTATTCAGCCGCCCTGCCATAAAAAGCATGCAATTCTTCTGGTGAGCGCATACAGCGCCGCGCGTCTGAACAGACGCGTTAAAGGTCGCTGTAGCACTTTGATTTGCTGCATAATCCTAATTCTTAAATCGATTCCGATTTAAGAGATTATGCAGTAGGCTGGCACCGGCTGAAGAGGTGGCCGGCGCAGCGTCGCGAAACCGACGGGGCGGCCGGCTCGGCAAGAGGGCGGCGCGTCTGGCGCCGATGGGCAATGAAGAAATTTGTGATTGCTTTGCTTTCTGGCGTGCTGGTGTCGGGCGTGATGGCGGCCGAGGCAGCGTCTGCCGCGACCGTCACGAACAAGGACGGCGAGACCGCCGTGCTGATCGTCGTCGAAGGCGAGAGCCGCGTGGAAGTGGCGATTGCATCCGGAGCCACCGAAATGATCTGCCCGAGCGGCTGCTTCGTCACTGCGCCGAGCGGTGACCGCATCGGCCTGCAGGGCGACGAGAACGTCGAGATCGTCAACGGCAACGTGGTGGTGAAGTAACCCTCCGTCTCCCGGTGCAACGCGTCATGGCGTTGCCGGGCAAGATATCCCTAGGTCCGCCCAATGTTCCGCTCGCCAAGCCGGCGAGCGGCTGAGCCTTGGCGCCCTGAGACGCTAATCCCATTGGTTGATCGAATGAACCGCGCACCTTGCGCGTCATGGCAATGAAGCGCGGGTGAGGCAGAGGATCGAGCTGCCGCTGCGTTGACACGACCGACCGCGGGTAGCACGCTCCGTCATGGGGGCCGTCGCGATCATCTGCGGATTGCCGGAGGGGAGCCATGCCATTCCTTCGCATCGCCTTGTCTGTTCTGTTGGTGCTTTGCGCATCTCAGGCACTCGCCGAAAGGCGCGTGGCTCTGGTCATCGGCAATTCCGCCTACCAGCACGTGGCGCCCTTGCCCAATCCCGGCAACGACGCCGCCGACATGGCGGCAAAGCTTGAAGGGCTTGGTTTCGAGGTGGTGAGCGGCCGCGATCTCGACCTTGACGGGGTGCGCCGCGCGGTGCGCGATTTCGTCGGCCGGCTCGATGGCGCCGACCTGGCGCTGTTTTACTATGCCGGCCACGGCCTGCAGGTGGATGGTGAAAACTACCTCGCGCCCGTCGACGCCAAGCTCGCCTCGCATCTCGATCTGGAATTCGAGGCGGTGCCGATGAACCTCGTCCTTTCGGCGATGGAGCGCAGCACCCGGGTGAACGTGGTGCTGCTTGATGCCTGCCGCGACAATCCGCTCGCCGTCAATCTCGCCCGCTCCATGGGCACGCGCTCCGCCTCCGTTGGTCGCGGTCTTGCCAAGGTCGACACCGGCATCGGCACGCTGATCGCCTTTGCCACCCAGCCCGGCAATGTCGCGCTCGATGGATCGGGGCGAAATTCGCCCTTCACGTCGGCGCTGATCAAGCATCTCGGCCAGCCGGGGCGGGACATCACCCGCGAGCTGATCGACGTGCGCCGCGACGTGCTTGCGGCAACCGGCGGCAAGCAGGTGCCCTGGGACAATTCTTCGCTCACCGGCGAGGTGGTGCTGAAGCCAGCTACAGCTGCGCAGCCTGCACCGGCAACGGATGAGAGCGGGGCGCAGGCCGCGGAGCTTGCCTATTGGGACACGATCAAGGATGCGGCCGATCGTGGTCTGTTCGACGCCTATCTGCAGCAGTATCCGCAAGGGATTTTCGCATCACTGGCGAAGGCCAAGATCGAGATCATCGAACGCGCTTCGGTGGCGAAAGCCGATCCTGCAGTGCCGGCACCGGATGACGGTGCGGTGGCCGACCCCGGTGCTGGCACGATCCCGGACGAGGTTGCCGACCGCGCGCTTGCCCGCTCGGTGCAGGTGGAGCTCAACCGGCTCGGTTGCCGCGCCGGCAGCGAGGATGGCCTGTGGGGCACGGGCAGCCGCAAGGCGCTGGAGGCATTTGCCAAGCATGGGAAACTCCAGCTTGCGACCCTGGAACCGTCGAACGACGTGCTCGAACGGCTGAAGGCGCAAAAGGCGCGGATCTGCCCGCTCGCCTGCGCGCGCAACCAGGAGGTCAAGGACGGCGCCTGCGTCACCATCCGGCGCGAGGCCAAGCTGCCGGAGGCGAGCGCGACCCAGGGCACCACCAAGACACCGGCCAGGAGCACGGGTACGCGAACCATCACGCCGCCGGCCGATCTGCAGAAGAAGAGCTATGCCAATTGCCCCGCCAATGCGGATGTCGCGTTCCGGCAGATGTTCGCCCGCGGCTCCGGTCGCGGCCGCACGACGATCGCCGCCACCCATTCCTGCGGCCGCGCCTTTGCCTGCCACCGGGTGGCCCGCGGGCAGCCCTGGGATTGCGGCTGGCGGTGAGGAGAGACGCGGCGAGCCGGTGCATTGGCTCGCGCCGCATCAGATGTCTCCACCTCTCCTGTCGGCGGATGCGCCGATGTCCTCGCCGAGAAATCAAAGGCCTTCTGTCGCGATACTCAGTCGCGGCGGAGACCGAAGCTCGTTCCGGCGCCCCCATCTGCGCCCGCACTGTCTGCTGCTCCGCCCGTGTGTTTCCGGCTGGCGTACACGAGATAGACGGAGGCGGCGAGGAAAAGCGACAAGGGTAGACCCGGATAGAAGGTGAAGTAGCCCAGGTAGATCTTGGCCCGCCTCAGCACACTGAAGAGACCCATGCCGCCCAGGCCAAAGAAGAATGGCCACATCATGATCGCAAGCCCGAGAAGGCCATAGGCCAGCAGCACGTGCAGCAGAGCCGACCAGATGCGATAGGCCGTGGCATAGGGTTCATACAGCGGATCGTGTGGTTTGGTCGCCAGGCTTAGTGTGACAAGCGCGATCAGCGCGCTCAGGAGTGACGAGGGCAGCTGCGGCCCGGACAGGCCGTAAACGAAGGAGACACCCCAATGCGTGCCGAAGATGAGCGCAAAGGGAAGGTCGGCCAAGGCGAGCAGGACAATGTAGATGCCGAACTTGCCCGGCATGCCAATCGCCTTGCCCCTTGCGATCGAAATGCGAGCCAATGAGACGACAAAGGTCAGGTAGATGATTGGCTTCAAATAGACACCAAGCACGACGGCGAATGCGCCAGCCGCGTCCGTTTTGGCAGCGCCGGTCATCTGCACGAGGGCATAGACGAAGAACGGAAACGCCAGGGTGACGAACACGAAAAGGGCGAACCGCCAACCCCATGCCCGCGCGTAGGCTCCGCCACTGATCGACTTGTCCACGATGTCTCTCCACCCTTTGGTTGTATTGGCCGACACATTTGACGGAATACCGTTAAAGTTACGTTTTGCGCGGCAATGCAACTTGATGGGTTGTGCCTTGGCAGAGTCGCAGCGGCACAACGGTGCAGTGGGCGCTCGCGGTTAAGCCTGGTATTTCCGGCATCCATGTGCAACGCGTGGCAGGGGCACAGGCTGCAAATTCAACGGCTGCATGCCGGCGCATCGGCGTTGGCATTCTGACTGCTCTTTTGTGCGTCGGGCTCAATTTCAGGACTTGATTTCATCGCTGCGTGCGCAAGGATCACGGCGAAGGTCAAAGCCGCTCTCCGGCAAGGGAGGTCCCCCATGAAACTCCAGCTTATTCGCAACGCCACCCTGAAACTCGACTATGCCGGCCATACCGTGCTCATCGATCCCTTCCTCGGGCCGAAGGACAGCCTGCCGTCCTTTGCCGGGCGTTCACCCAACCCGACGGTCGACCTACCGGTCGCGATCGACGAGATCCTCGCCGGCGTCGAACTCGTGGTCATCTCGCACCTGCACGAGGACCATTTCGACGACACCGCCAAGGAACGGGTGCCGAAGGGGCTGCCGATCTTCTGCCAGCCGGGTGACGAAGAGGCGATCCGCGCCGCCGGTTTTCGCGACGTCACGCCGCTTTCCGACACCGCAAGCTGGCAAAACCTCAAGCTCACCCGGCGCGATGGCAGCCATGGGCTCGGGCCCGTGGTCCAGGACATGGGGCCGGTCATCGGCTTTACGCTCGAAGCCAGGGGCGAGCCGACGGTCTACTGGGCCGGCGACACGGTCTATTATCCGGCTATCGAAAAAACCATCCGCGAGACGAGGCCGGATGTCATCGTCACCCATTCCTGCGGCGCGAAGTGGAGCGGCGACCTGATCGTGATGGATGCGGCACAGACGATCGCGGTCTGCGAAACGGCCAAAAACAGCATCGTGGTTGCCACCCATATGGAAGCGCTCGACCATGCCACGGTCAGCCGGAGCGAGCTCAGAGCTGCCGCCGATGCGCATGGCATCCCCGTGACGAAGCTGGTGATCCCCGACGACGGCGAGGTGCTGACGCTGATCCCGCCGGTGGTCTGAAGCAATTAACCAGCCGGAGCGCTTACGGGATCGAGAAGATGCTGATCTCGTTGGTGATGCCTTTGAGCGCCACATTGTACGACTGCGGGTTAAGCCCGCGGTCGGAAAGAAGGCTCGAGGCGCGCGGATCCTCGAGCACGGCACTGGTGGCGAAGATTTCCCGCGAGGTGGCAAGGTGCTGCACACGCGAGGCGATGTTGACGGTCTGGCCGAAATAGTCCTGGCGCTCATTGAGGTTGACGGCAATGCACGGGCCTTCGTGGATGCCGATCTTCAACAACAGGTCCTCGGCGCCGCGCTGTTCGTTGAGTTCCCGCATCGCGTCGCGCATGCGCATGGCGGCGGCGACCGCCCGGTCCGGCGTCGGGAAGGTGGCCATGACCGCATCGCCGATCGTCTTCACCACCGCGCCGGCTTCCGCCGCAACGATCTCGTTGACGACGGTGAAGTGGGTGCGCACCAGGTCGAAGGCGGCAAGGTCGCCGACCCGCTCGTAAAGCTCGGTCGAGCCGCGCAGGTCGGTGAACAGGAAGGTGAGGCTGGTGATCTTCAGTCGCTGGTCGACGTCGATCGTGTCGGTGCGGTAGATGTCGCGGAAGGTCTGGTTGGAGAGCAGCCGCTTGGCTGTCAGAAACGGGCGCCTTTGGCCGAGTATGTCGTGCAGCGTGTCGTTGGCAATGCAGACGGAGGGCAGGGTGCGCACATCCGTGTGGTTTTCCACCTGGATGCGCAAGGGCCCCGGCTGCATGGTCAGCGCCTCGTCGTGGCGGTGGCCGCGATCGAACACCAGCGATAGCGTGCGCCGCTCCTTGGTCGGTTCGCCCTTGACGTCGATGAATTGCGCCGCATGGGTCACCGGCTCGAAGACGATGATGAACTCCGGCGGCAGTTGCAGCGAGATGACCGCCTTTTCGCCGGGCGGCAGCTCCAGCGCCTCCAGCACGAAATCGTCGATCCGCTCCTCGTAGTCCTCCTCCGGCAGTTCGATGCCCGAACCCCAGTAGATCTGCCGGAAATACTCGAACGGCGGCAGCTCATGCGGGTTGTGGGCTTCGATATGCCGGACGCGCGGGCTCACGGTGAAGGTCACCTCCACCATCTCGTCCAGCGTCGGCTCGTAGCCGGCAGCACAGAGCGAGCAGGTATAGGTGTCGCTCTGCACCGTCTTCAGCGAAGTATTGCTGTCGAGCACGCCGCCGCAACCGGGACAAAGCACATTCCACGAAAGCTCGAAGAGGCCGAGGCGGGAGGCGTGCAGGAACGCGGCAATGACCTTCTCCTCGTCGAGCCGGTGCTCGGCGGCAAAGGCGAGTGCATTGATACGGCAGAGCTTGCGATCCGGCGCGTCCCGGACAAATCGCTCCATTACGCCGGCGATTTCAGGCTGCACGGTTTGGCGCAGCATATCGAACAGAGGCTGGGCTTCACTCATGGCGGCATCTTATACTGAAAATCAGTTGCAGGGCAGCCGGTTTGTCGCGTGGTTCGAATGCCGGAATTCGGCGCTGGCTGTTGCGGCATTGAAGCGGTTGCAGTGACCTCAGTTCGCAGTGCCATCAGTACTGCCCGATGCTTCGCCGCTTCGGCTCAAGCTCGCCTCAGGCTGCATTGCGGTCGCGACCGAAGGGATCACCAAGGACGGATTCCGTGTGCAGGGAGGCGAGCCATCCGCCGTCCTTGCGCACCCAGGTGGTCGCGTCGGCAGCCTTCAACGTCAAAGGCTTTCCGTCGACATCCATCTCTTCGGTCACCGTGTAGGCGATCACCGCCACGTCCTCATGCGGAAAGATCACGCTTACATCGTCGAGGCGGAACGATTTGAGCCTCCAGGCGCTCTCGGCCTGCTCGGCCATCCGGCGATAATCATCGCGGGTGAGAACGGCGGCCCCTTGCGCGCCCACGACGATCGAACGATTGGGCAGCATCGCCACCGACGCCTCGGTGTCCTTCTCCAGGATGGTCCGCCAGAATTCCTGCTCGAGATCGATGATCTCCTGTTCGTCGGCATGTGCCATGGCTGATATCCTCCGTTTGCAACACAGGCAGAAGACGTGGACGAGCGAAAGGTTCCACTGATTGGTCCTTGGGGATCGCGCGTCGCGACGCCCGACCTGGTAGGATGGCCGGCCGGATAACATGCAAGGTGAGTTGTGGTGCGCGCCAGCGGAACCCGGTGCCCACGTCCATCGTTCTCTGGTTTCGGCACCAACAGTTTCGGGTCAGGACAAAACCATGACCGTTCTTTCGGGAAAATGCCTTTGCGGGCAGGTGCGGCTTTCGGTGCGCGGCGCGCCGCTGCGGGTCGGGATCTGCCACTGCACCGACTGCCGGCAGGAAAGTGGCTCCGCGTTTACCTTCTATGGCATCTGGCCGGCGGATCAGTTTGAGTATTCCGGCGAGACCGCGCAGTTCCAGGGGCGGTGCTTCTGCCCGCATTGCGGCTCGCGGGTCTTCTCGGCCGATGAAGAAGAGGCGGAAATCAAGCTCGGCATCCTGCCCGATGCGCCGACCGCGTTCAAACCGGGCTACGAGCTCTGGGTCAAGCGCCGCGAGCCATGGCTTCGACCGGTCGAAGGGGCCGAACAATACCAGGAGGATCGCGTACGCCCAGCCGATGGCGGGCCGGTCGGAACGCGCTACTGAGACCCGCGCCGCAATCACCGTGTTCCGCCGCAAATAGGCGTCGATTCCTTCATGACGTTGTGCTTAAGATCAAAGCATTACAGCGCATTCGGCGTGTCGGGCCGGGACATCGCCGTGACGCGCGCAGGTCGCTGGGGGAGTGAATGTCGGCACGGCCTTTCCTGAAAATCACCGCGCCGCTGAACGGGCTTCTGGCAGCGGTGGGGCTCGTTACGGTCGCGGCGCTGACGGCGCGGGAGATCGGGTCGACCACCAGGCTGTCGCTGGAGCTTGTGCTTGCGGCGATCTGGGCCGTCTATGTGCTGCAACTCGTCGATACGCTGATCCGGCGGCGGGCGACGGATGATCGCGGGCTCACGCCCGAACTTGTCATCGATCTGATGGCCGTGGTGGTACCGCTCATCGGCTTTCTGCTTGCGGGCTCGCCTGACCAGGGCCTTTACTGCGGCATCTGGCTGCTGAAACCGCTGCGTCATTTCACCTTCTTTCGCATGCTTGGCCGGGTGGTGGCGCGGGCAGCGCCCAATCTCGTCGGCGTCACCTCGGTCTTCGGCATCGTGCTCTTCGGCGCCTCGCTTATCGCCTATCTGATCGAACGTGATGTCCAGCCGGACAAGTTTGGCAGCATCCCCCTGGCGATGTGGTGGGCAGTGACCACACTTTCGACCACCGGTTATGGCGACGAGATCCCGATGACCTTTGCCGGCCGGGTGCTGGCGGGCCTGGTGATGATGAGCGGCATCGGTATCTTTGCGCTCTGGGCCGGCATCCTAGCCACCGGTTTCTTCGAGGAAGTGCGCCGCCAGGATTTCGTGCGCAACTGGCAACTGGTGGCCGCCGTGCCCCTGTTCCAGAAGCTCGGTTCGGCCGCCTTCGTCGAGATCGTCCGGGCGCTCCGGCCCCGCGTGGTGCCGGCCGGCGCCATCATCTGCCGCAAGGGCGAGGCGGGCGACCAGATGTTCTTCATCGTCGAGGGCCGCGTCAGCATCCAGACACCGTCGCCGATACCGGTGGAACTCGGCCCCGGCAGCTTTTTCGGCGAAATGGCGCTGATGACGGGCGAGCCGCGCTCGGCGACCGTCAGCGCGGTCACCGAGGTGTCGCTGCTGTCGCTCTATTCGGAGGATTTCCAGATGCTGTCGAGCAGCAATCCGGAGATCGCCGACGTCATCCGCAGGACGGCCGAGGAGCGACGCGGCGGCGCCGGGCAGGGGTAAGGCACGGCAGAAACGGGGTGTCCGGGAATGGCGCAACGCCACGTCATTTCGTCGTCTGCTTATTAACACCAGCGAAAGTCTTTCTCCTCTAGCATGGTGCCTGCAAGTTACAGCGACTTCGCGGGCATGACGATCGGACGGCGCTGTAGGGGGACACTCTTTCACATAGGCCATCCATGTCATTTTTCGGCGTTTCCGGAATGTATTATTCCGGCGAATCCCTTGCCGAGCACCGCATCGTGCTTGCCGAGGACTCCAACCTCTTCTCGTCGATGGTTTCGAAGCGGCTGAAAGAGCTGTTCGACATCGATGTCATCGTCTGCCGTGACTATGACGACCTGCAGTTTGCGGTCGAAAACGCCACGTTTCCGGCATCGCTTGCCATCTCCAACATCAACCTGCCGGGCGCCGAGAATGGCGAGGCGCTCAACTACCTGATCGACATGAGCGTGCCGACGGTGGTCTTTACCGGCTCGTTCCAGGAATCGACGCGCGAAAAGATCCTTGCCAAGGAGATCGTCGACTACGTCATCAAGGACAGCGTCTTTGCCGTCGACATGCTGGCGGAATCGGTCTGCCGCTTCCTCACCAACCACAAGCACCATGTGCTGATCGTCGATGACAGCCCGACGGCACGCGCGCTTTTGACCACGCAGCTCAAGCGCTACAATTTCCGCACCAGCTCGGCCGAAAACGGTGCCGCCGCACTCGATCTCCTCAAGAACAATCCGGATATCGGTCTCGTCATCACCGACTACAACATGCCCGATATCGACGGTTTCGAGCTGACGCGGCGCATCCGCGGCTCCTACGGACCGCACCAGCTGCGCATCATCGGCGTGTCGTCCTCGACCAACCGGCTGCTGTCGGCACGCTTCCTCAAGGCCGGCGGCAACGACTTCGTCGTGCGCCCCTTCGTCAACGAGGAGTTCTACTGCCGCGTCAACCAGAACCTCGACACGCTGACGAAGATCCGCACGCTCAGTGAAAAGGTTGGGGTTCCGGCGAAGGCTTCGGCCTGATGCGAGAGTAAACCCCTAAAATTTTGTAGTGAAGGCGGGAAATCCCGCGCACAGGTTGCTGCATTAACGAAATTGCAATCCGATCGGTCTTCAATCCGCCGCAACAGGAGCGGGGAACCTGATCACATCAGAAACGCGCCGGCTAACAGGCTGGCGCGGTTCGTGTCGGGTTTAATGAAGAATTCGGAGCCAGCGTCACCCCCCAGGGGAAGCACGCCTGCGGCTCAAGAGGGGTTGCAGGGACGTGAGATTGCGCCGCACGCCGGGCCGGGTGAGTTCTGTGCAAAAACACAGCGACAAGCGCATGCTGCTTGTCGAAGATTCCCGGATGTTTGCGACGGCACTGAAATACGGTCTCGAAACGGTCCACGGCATTCGCGTCACCCATTGCAGTTCGCTCTCGACGTTGCGCGAGGCGCTGGAGCAGGCACCCGGCAGCTATTCTCTCGCCGTGCTTGACCTCAACCTGCCGGATGCGCCCAATTGCGAGGCGCTGGAGTTCATCCTTGAAAACCAGGTGCCGGCCGTCGTCTTCACTGCCGCTTTCAACGACCACACGCGCGAGGAGATCCTGTCGCGTGGCGTGCTCGACTGCGTCATCAAGCATCAGCCGGAATCGATCAACCTCCTGATCGGCGCGGTCGACCGGGCGCTGACCAACGGCAAGACGACGGTACTGCTTGCCGATTCCGATGCCGCCTCGCGCAGCGAACTGGCCGGCATCCTGAGGCGGCAGCGGATTGCGGTTTGCGAGGTCGCCTCGGCCGCCGACGCGCTGCAGGTGCTCGACAGCGGCGAGGCGATCGATCTCGTCGTGACCGATCTTGATCTTTCCGACATGACCGGTGCGGTGCTCCTGGCCGAGGTCGAGCGGCGGCAGGGCGATGGCGCGCTGCCGGTGATCGGGCTTTCCGACAGCGGTGACCGAAGGGCCGGCGCCCGCTTTCTGGAGGCGGGCGGCACCGATTTCATCCAGAAGCCCTTCCTCGAGGCAGAATTCAACGGTCGCATCACCCAGGCCGCGGGCGTGCAGAAACGCCTGCAGACGCTGCAACGCCAGGCGGCAAGCGATTACCTCACCGACCTCTACAACCGCCGCCATTTCTTCGTCGCCGGGCCAAGGCTCGTCGAACAGTGCCTCAGGCGCGGTGAGCCGACGGCGATTGCCGTGCTCGACATCGATCACTTCAAGCGTCTCAACGACACCTATGGCCACGAGATCGGCGACATCGTGCTCAAGCACGTGGCCAAGCGCCTCTCGACACTGGTCGGCGAGGAGCACCTGCTGGCGCGCCTCGGCGGCGAGGAATTCGGCATTCTCTTCAACGGCTGCGACGTGCGGCGCGCCTTCGCCTTCTGCGATGCGCTGCGGCTGGAACTGGCGAAATCGCGCATCGTCGCTGACGACGAGGAACTGACGATCACCGTCTCGATCGGCCTTGCGACCATCGAAAGCTCCGAAGCCTTCGAAAACTACCTGCACGCCGCCGACCAGTTTCTCTACATGGCCAAGCACGCGGGGCGAAACCGGGTGATCTCGGAACTGGCGCTGCTCGACGCGCTGGCGTCCTGAGGCACCAAAGGGGCAACCAAACGCCCTTTCTCCCTAAAAAGATGATCCACACTGTCGGATTGGAACGAAGTCGTACGTCCTTTGCTTACTGGGTCAGGTCCAGAGCCAAAGGAGGAGCCGACAGATGAGCAATGTTGTTTCAAATCTCTGGTTTGCGAAGGAGGCGCGTCAGGCGGTCGACTTCTATATCTCGCTTGTTCCCAATTCGGCGATCACCCGGATCACGACCTTGCCGGCAGAAAGCCCGAGCGGGCCGCCCGGCAGCGTGCAGGTGATCGAGTTCACCCTCGGCAACCAGCAGTTCATGGCGCTCGAAGCCGGGCCGCTCGATCCGTTCAACCATGCGTTTTCGATCATGATCCAGTGTGACACGCAGCAGGAGATCGACCGGCTGTGGAGCGCGATCCTCGACAATGGCGGCGAGGTCGAGCAATGCGGCTGGATAAAGGATCGCTGGGGGCTCTGCTGGCAGATCGCGCCCAGGGTGCTTGGCGACATGATCGCCCATTCGGACCGCGAGCGGGCCAGGCGTGCGACCGAGGCGATGCTCGGCATGGTCAAGCTCGATATCGCCGTCCTGGAGCGGGCCTTCAACGGTTAGGACCTGGCTTGTCTGGGGGTGCAGGTGCGTGCGTGGAGGGCGCGGCAAGCGAGCCTTGCCCGTCCTCCAGCGACGATCAAAATGGCCAGGCCCGAGGCAACGTGTCTGCGCAACCATGAGGCGCTTTCTGTCTTCATGACATCTACCCGTTTATTAACAAACCTTCTATTGACGATGAGGGCCGGTCAGCGCGAAGACGCGCTTGGAAGTGGGCGGGCCGATGGGGAGGGGACGACGTGAATTCGCAGACGTTTACGAGTTTTGAAGGCCGGATCGGGCGCCAGACCTGGTGGCTGGCGCAGATCGTTGTCTGGATCGCGAGTGTAGCGGCGATGTTTGCAGCAGGGGCGCTGTTCCCGCTCTCGGGCGTCGACAACTATGCCCCGGGCTTCAGCCTCATGCATTTGCTTGTGTTCATCATCCTCATCGCCAACCTCTTTTTCAGCTTCACCGTCAACACCAAGCGCTGGCACGACCATGGCCGTTCCGGCTGGTGGAACCTTGCTTTGTTCGTTCCGGTGGTCGGGCCGCTCCTGGGGCTGGTGATGTTGGGCTTCCTGCCCGGCGAGGAAGGTGACAACCGCTTCGGTCCGCCGGCGGTTGCGGGCGCCGTCGGGTCCGTCCAGCGGTTCGGCCGCGCGCATCAATAACGCAGATTTGACAGGCGCGTCGGGCGCACCGCTATTTCCGCCCCTGCGGGTAGATCGTCTCGCCGCGCTTCAACATCTCGACGAAAGCCTCGATCTTCTTCCTGCGGCCCGCCTCGGTCTTCATGTTGTGGGTGCGGAAGGCGAGCGCGAAGCGGTTCTGGGCATTGAGCTTGCCGAGCATCTCGCGGGCCGCGGGTTCGGCGTCGATCGCGGCCTTGAGGTCGTCGGGGATCTTCATGTCCTTGCTGCCGGCATAGGCCCGGTCCCAGCGGCCGTCGGCCTTGGCGGCGTCCACCTGGCGCAGCCCGTGTTCGGTCATGCGGCCTTCCTCGATCAGCCGTGCGACATTGTCGACATTGATCTTGCTCCAGATGCTCTTCTTGCCGCGCGGCGTGTAGCGCTGCAGGAAGCTTTGCTCGTCAAAGCCCTTGCGCACGCCATCGATCCAGCCGAAGCAGAGCACGACGTCGATCGCCTCCTTCGGCGTGATCGAGGCAAGGCCGGAGCCGACCTTGTGGGTCTTGATCCAGACCTCGTCTTCGCTCTGATGATGGGCGCCGAGCCAGTCGTAGAAGCTGTCGCAGTCCTCGAACTCGCGGACCTTGGCGGGATTGATCTCGACGGGTGCCATGTTTGCTCCTGCTCGTGGGTGATGGCGGGGTCACCTGGCGCTCAAGCCCGACGGACGGGCCGATTCTCCGTGGGCATCGACATTCCTATCTCGGTTGTGCGGGTGCAAGCTCCATCGCGCAAAGCGCGCCGGCTTGAAATGTCGCAATAAGGCAAGTGCGAAGGGCGACCCGACAGGTGCCCCGGAATGGGTGACAGCAGACGATGCCACCGCTTTCCGGCGTCTCCATTCGTCATCCTCGGGCCTGACCTCGTCATCGTCGGCTTGACCTCGTCATCCTCGGGCTTGATGACGGAGAGGAGGGCGCGCGGTCAGCAACTTTACAGCCCATGTCCCAGGAACGAAAAGGGCGGATCACTCCGCCCTCCAATCGCTTGTCTTTCTGACGGCTCCTACCGCGCCATCTGCAGCGTCAGCTTGCGGTCGGCGCGCTCCTGCTGCGGCGAGCGGTTGTAGAGTTCGCGATAACACTTGGAGAAGTGCGAGGCGGAAACGAAGCCGCAGGCAACCGCCACCTCGACCACCGGCATCGACGACTGGATGAGCAGATGCCTTGCGCGGTCGAGGCGGATTTCCAGGTAGTAGCGGGCGGGCGAGCGACCCATTTCCTGGCGGAACAGCCGTTCGATCTGGCGACGCGACAGGTCCGCGCCCTCGGCGATTTCCAAGAGCGACAGCGGCTCGGCGAGGTTGGCTTCCATCAGCTCGATGATCGACAGAACCTTGGCGTTCTGCACGCCGAGACGGGCGCGCAGCGGCAGGCGCTGGCGGTCATGCGGCCCGCGCACGCGGTCGGTCAGCGCCTGCTCGCAAACGCGGTTGACGAGGTTTTCGCCAAAATCCTGGTCGATCAGGTTCAGCATCATGTCGAGCGAGGCGGTGCCGCCGGCGCAGGTGTAGATGTTGCTGTCGATCTCGTAGAGGTCGGCATAGACCTCGGCCTGCGGGAAGGCTTCGGAGAAGCCCGGCAGGTTTTCCCAGTGGATGGCGCAGCGCTTGCCGGTCAGAAGCCCGGCGGACGCCAGCACATGGGCGCCGGTACAGAGGCTGCCGACGGCGACGCCGCGGTTATAGACTTCGCGCAGCCAGGCATTGACCGACTTGTTGTTGAAGTCCTCGACATAGATGCCGGAACAGACCAGCACCATCGACGGGCGGTTTTCGCCGCCGAGAAACTTGCGCTCGTCGGCAAGCGACGAGTTGACCTCAAGCGCGATGCCGCTCGAAGAGAGGACCTTTTCGCCGTCCGACGAAGCGAGGCGCCAGGTATAGGCCTCGTAGCCGAGCATGCGGTTGGCGATGCGGAGCGTTTCGATCGCCGCCGAAAAGGGCAGCATGGAAAAGTTCGGCACCAGGAAGAAGACGAGAGAACGCTTTTTGGTCAGTGGCTTGTTCATGAGGCTTCCCATGCTTGGCGATGCGGGTATATTCGTCGCTTGGAAGATACTCTTCGGCTTGTCTGTTTGCGACATTGGCATGGAAAGCAGCGACCGCAAAGAGATTTCGCATTGCGACATCGGGCGGCAAGAGGCGGTTTCGTCAGGCTTTGCGGGCTTTGTAAGGAAAGCGACAGTTTTCGCAGTGCGCTTGACGCTATCTGACAAGAACTGCCAGAGATACGCAACAATTGCAAAGCGCGCGCCAAGGTTGTGTTTGCCGATTGCGACCCTTTGCGTGGGCCCTCTCGGTGTCGGTAAGAGACAAGTTTTCCCTGGTTTGGCCGAGGTGTCGGGTTCGCGTTGGGCCAGCAGGCAGGTCAGGCAGAGCTGCGATGTGTCCAGTGGATGATCATGCGCCCCCCTGTGTAACTCAGCGTGCCATACTACATTCAAAGCAACGGGGCTGCTGAAGGGTTGATTTGGCATGACGCAAGGGGAACCAACGGGCGTTTGTCGAGGGGTCTCGCTGGTTAAGATCCTGTGGTCAGTTTCGATGATGACGGCAGCTGCCGCCGTCGGGGCCTATATCGGGTGGCAGAGCCATGGTCTGGTGGGGGCGCTGGCCCTGGGAATCGTCGGCCTCGTCGCCGGCAGCTTCCTCAGTTCGCCGTCGCTTCTCCTGCAGTTGCTGTCATAGGCACCTTCGAGCAACCAGCATTTCGTGGTATCTGGCGTCGCTGAAGAGCGCTTGCCGTCACGACAAAGGCTGAGATGGCGGTGGCGGACAAGGTCGCGATTCCCATTCGGCCAGGCCGACGCTGGGGTCTTCGCGTCGGAAGAGGGAGCGACGGTTTTCCGGCAGGAACTGCGGGGCGGGTATTGGGGCCCAAAGAAAAGGGCACCGCGCTGTCGGCGATGCCCTTCGATTTCCGGTCAGCATGGCTCAGAAAGAGAGCGCACGCTGCCTTCACTGCTCGGTCTTGTGCACGGCGTCGTCCACCGACGGA
Organism: Ensifer sp. MJa1; assembly: GCF_037026475.1. Lineage (NCBI taxonomy): Bacteria > Pseudomonadati > Pseudomonadota > Alphaproteobacteria > Hyphomicrobiales > Rhizobiaceae > Ensifer > Ensifer sp. MJa1. The sequence continues at coordinate 368,661 of NZ_JAKUMO010000001.1, forward strand.
AAGCCGATATCCTTCAGCGTGTCATAGGACAGGTTTTCCAATGCCCGTTCCTGGCGATGGCGCTTCCACGCTGCCCAGGCACGAACCTGAAGGTTGAACAGACCCGGAAGGGACGAGTGGGAGGATGCCCGTTCCGAGGCCGATGAAAACTGAATGCTCGACATTTCATGGCTCCTTCTGAGTGTCTCAGCAGGTCGCGACCATGATGGTAGTTATGCCGCAACCTGATTCATCATTCCAACGAATATGTTTGATGCCATTCATCAAACATGGTGATTGATTGGCGGGTCCGCAAACATCACGTCGTCGCGGACTCTCTGTGGCAGTCTGGCCAGCTCCCGCCGGGCTTCCACCCGGTTTCGGGCGATCTGCTTTTCGCGTCGCTGCCTGGCAACGCCGTCAAGGACGGCGATCATCTGGGTAAGGGCGTTGAGGACCATGTCGTTGCTCCTGCTATACCGTTTTTCTACCACTGTGCGTGACTGCGCGCTGTTACGAAGGGAACTCTTGGATGTGATCCCTGTTAGCTGGGCGGCGGACATGGGCGTCTCCTTCCTTCCTCGTCCTTGAGCTTGACTATCGGTCATGGCTGATGTTCAATCAAACGAAATGAAGTGAACCATTCTTTCAGTTTTTTTGATTAAGGATGCCGCCATGAACATGATGATGCGCCATGCGCTTCCGCTGCTTGAAATGGACGTGCTGAAGACCTTCGTTGCCATTGCCGAGACCGGCAACTTCACCACCGCCGCCGAGACCGTCTATCGCACGCCGTCGGCGGTCTCGATGCAGATCAAGAAGCTCGAGGAGATGCTTGGCTGCACGCTCTTTTTGCGCGACGCCCGCTCGGTGTCGCTGACGCCGAAGGGCGAACTGCTGCTCGGCTATGCCCGCCGCCTCTTGTCGCTCAACAACGAGACCGTCTCGCGCTTCCTTCTGCCTGATATGAACGGCGTCGTGCGCGTCGGCGCGCCGGAAGATGTCGGCGAGCGCATCCTGCCCGAGGTGCTGAAGCGCTTCGGCGAATCCTATCCGAATGTCACGATCGACGTGTCGATCGGCATGAGCAACGCCATGCGCAAGAAGGTCGACGAGCACCGGCTCGACATCGCCATCTTCAACAGCCTGACCGAGGGAACGCCGAAGAACGGCGAGATCCTGATGCAGGAGAAGCTCGTCTGGGCCGGCGCCAAGTGCGGCAATGCGCATCTGAAGGATCCGCTGCCGGTGTCGATGTGGGAGGATGGCTGCGTCTGGCGGGCGGACGCGGTGGAGAAGCTCGCGCGCGCCGGCCGCAAGTTCCGCATCGCGTTCTTGAGCGCCTATACCACCGGCCAGCGCGCCGCCGTGCTTGCCGGCCTCGCGATCGCGCCGCTGCCGCGCTACCTCGTCCAGGGCGAGATGGTGCAGCTTGGCGAACGCGACGGCCTGCCGGATCTCGGCCACTACAGTATCGGCCTGCAGGTGATCTCGGATGCGCCGGCGCCGGTTTTGGCGGTTGCCGACCATGTGCGCGACGCGTTTGCCGACCTGCAGATGCAATAGGAAGGCCACCTTGCGTTTATCCGGATTGCTTCCCGTTGCCCTCGGCGCCCCCGTTTCCCTCGGCGATAGCCGCCGGTTGCCCCAGGTGAACGCATGGGCGTGAAGGATGAACCACGGGCCGTGCTCGATCCGATCGATCGCCTGTCGGAGATCGTCTTCGGCCTGTTGATGGCGCTCACCTTCACCGGGACGATGAGCACGGTCACGGGCGCAGAGGGCGGGGTCAACGCCGTGCTCGTCGCGGCCTTCGGCTGCAACATCGCCTGGGGCATCGTCGACGGCGTCATGTATGTACTGGCAACAGTGGTGGAGCGGGTGCGGCGGCGCGGCTTCATCGATGCGCTTCGGCGCGAGCCGCTCGATCGCGCCCGCGACATGTTTCTCGAAAGCCTGCCGGACGACGTGCGCCGGGTTTCCTCGCCGAAGGAGACGGAGGCGCTGCTGTTGCGGGTGAGGGCACTTGGCGCCGACCCCAGGCACAGGGCCTTGACCGGGGGCGATCTGAAGGCGGCCGTCGCCATTTTCCTTCTCGTCGTCAGCGCGACGCTGCCGCCGAGCATTCCGTTCTTGCTGACTGAGGATGTGGCGCTGGCCATGCGCCTGTCGAACGGCATTGCGCTCGTCATGCTCTTCGTCATCGGCGCGCGGCTCGGGCAGTACATGGGCCGCAGCCCCTGGCCGATGGCGTTTACGATGGCCGCGATCGGCGCGGTTCTGGTGGCCGTCACGATCCTGCTTGGTGGGTAGCTTTCTTGGTGGGTAGCTTTCGCTTCAGGCGCGGCGCTCCGTTCAATCGAAAGCGGCGTTCTCAATCGATGGACGCGTCATGGCTCGTCCGTGGCGTCAGATTGAGGGGCTGAAGCAGCCCAGTACGGTCGTTGGTGCCCCGGGACTCTCTCGATCCATTGCGGGAGATCAAGGCGTCGAGGCGGCTCCAGCCTGGGCAGTCAGATAATATATGGGGTCCATTTCTTCCGGCATGAATTCCAGAATATCGGGATAGAAGCCATCTCCCGCATCGTCGCTATCGCTGTTGAACCGGTGCGACGAGTACATTGCAAAAAACATCTCCACGAACTGCGCCACGATGATTTTTGTATCGTGTCCCTTCCGCACTGGTGCAGTGAAGCTAGTCACTCTGAAACGGTGTCCGAATTTTTCCGAATAGTCCAAGGTCGCCGACCTTATCTCCGCGAGTCTCAGATCGAACAGTTCTTGTCCGCGCTCGTGGTAATACCGGTCCAAGTAGTACGTCGTGTGTACCGCGACAGTGGCCATCATGACCGTCGGGTCTTCGGTGGCATTCGACGTGAACTTTAATATCCATCCGCCCCGCTCCCGATCCGTGTCCACTTGAATGAACTCCAGTTCAAAGGCTTGATCGGCGGTGCTAAAGCGTTTCGCGCGCGTCTGAGCCAATCGCATCTTCATCTCTCAATGATGGTCTCGAGGCGTGCTGCTGCCTGCAACCTCAACGTTATGGACACAAGTTAGCGATGATCGCGGTTGGCGCAAAGTTGTCGTCTCCTCTTGGCTCTCGTCGGCACTGCATGCCGCCCGAGCAGTGACCCGCCGAGAGGCCAGAGCCTCAGGCATTTGTCGGCGCCTGGCCGATGTGGATCTCGATCATGCGCTTCACCTCCGCCAGATCCCTGGCCTCCAACGCATCGACGATCAGGTGGCGCGCGCGTGCCGATTGCTCGGTAACGTGCGCATGCGCCACCGCGAGATCGGGGCCGAGGCCGTGCGCTGGTGGATTTCGGCGCTGATGTTCACGAAGGGGCTGGTTCCTGATCTGCTTCTGGCGCCGCATTTTCGAAAGCGGAGGCGATGCTCCAATCCATCGTCACCCATTGACGCAAGCATTTTTCTTCACAATAGGGTCAAGCTGACGAATGTGGCCAAGCGCCAGCCACGCAGCAACAGGAGTGTAACCGTGAGCGAACCGACCGTAGCAGATGCAACAAACCGAATTTATGAATCGCTGCAGGCGGACAATGCCGACATCGACTTGCATATTGCGACCCTCAAGGCAGCGTTGGCGCGGGCGGGGCTCAAGGAAGCCGTATTCGACCCGGCGAGGCTGGTGCAGAACAATCGTTCCGGCCGGAAGCTGATGCAGGCATATTTTCGCCAGCGCGGCGTGACGGTAAAATTCGCGGCTGAGTGAAACGTGGGTGACGCCAAACGGGTCTAGCGTGACGGCTGACATGATCGCCGTCGAAGCGCCGGGAGGCCGGAGGTTCACGCCTTGATCGGCGCCTGGCGGATGTGGATCTCGATCAGCCGTTTCAACTCGTCTAGATCCCGGGCCTCCAACGCATCCACCATCAGGTGGTGCTCGCGCGCCGATTGCTCGATGCGGGCGCGGGTGCGCCATTGCGAGACCGGGGCTGAGGCCGTGCGCTGGCGGATTTCGGCGATGATGTTCACGAGTTCGTCGTTGCCCGCCAGCATGAGCAGGGCGCGATGGAAGGCGAGGTTGGCGTCGTAGTGCTCCATGATCGAGCCGCGGAACGACATCTCGTCGAAGTTCTCGGCAAGACCTCGCAATTCGATGATAGCTTCGGGCGTGACATTGGCGACCATTCGGTCAGCGATGCCGGTCTCAAGGATCACGCGGATGTCGCTGATCTCCCGCGTGCGCTGATCGTCAAGCTCATAGACCTGATAGCCGCGGTTCGGATTGTGCTGGACCAGCCGCTTTTGCGACAGGCGGTCGAGTGCGCGCCGCACTTCGGGCCGCGTGCAGTCGTAGCGGCGTTCCAGGTCGATCTGCTTCAGCCAGGTGCCGGCGGGAAGCGTGCCGGTCAGGATGTCGTGCAGCAACAGGTCGGTGACGTCTTTCTTTTCCTCGAGTGCTTCCGTTTCGGTCAGATCTTCGCTCATCGCCGGTCCTGCTGTTCTCATGTCGACTCCTCCGTCCCGACAGCGCCGCGCGTCCAATCTGAGGCGCAAAGGTCGCTGTAGCGCTTTGAATTGCTGCGTGTTTTTGTCTTCTGGTCGGCTACGATCGAAGGAAACGTGCAGTTGGCGGAATTGGCTCCATTTTTGGAGAAACTATGATGACGCCCAGGACAATTCAATCTGGGCGAGGGGGTTTTCTCGGTCGGTTTCAACACCTTGGGATTGGAGAGGCCACGCGGTGGCTTGACCGGTTGCTGCCGCCATTCCCAACCGCGCCATGTCCATCGAAATAAATTCATGATCCTCTCTTGTGTATCCAAAAATGATTCCGTAAATTGGCGCCAATTCTGGATACTATCATTGGGGGCGCCGGTAAACCATGAAGAATTCGCATGCCGTCTGGGAGATGCTCGAGGCAAAGCGCGATCAGTTCTTCGCGCTCAGCGACCGGGTCTGGGACACGCCGGAAACCAATTACGAGGAGTTCCGTTCCTCGGCCGAACACGCCACGCTGCTTGAAGCCGAAGGTTTTCGCGTGGCGCGCGGCATTGCCGGCATGCCGACGGCTGTCATGGGCGAGGCGGGTGAAGGTGGTCCGGTCATCGCCATTCTCGGCGAGTTCGATGCACTGCCGGGCCTCAGCCAGGAGGCGGGCGTGGCTGAGGAGCGGTCGCTTACCGAGGGCGGCAACGGCCATGGCTGCGGCCATAACCTGCTCGGTGCCGGTTCGATGATGGCGGCCACCGCCGTCAAGGATTACCTCGCAGCCCATGGCATCAAGGGGCGGGTGCGCTATTATGGTTGCCCGGCGGAAGAGGGTGGCTCGTCCAAGGGCTTCATGGTGCGCGCCGGCGTGTTTGACGATGTCGACATCGCGATCTCCTGGCATCCGGCACCCTTTGCCGGTGTCAACAATCCGATCTCGCTCGCCTGCAACGAACTCGACTTCCGCTTCAGCGGCCGCGCCTCGCATGCCTCGGCAGCGCCGCATCTTGGCCGAAGCGCGCTCGATGCGGTCGAACTGATGAATGTCGGCGTCAACTATCTGCGCGAGCACGTGCCGTCGTCGGCGCGCATCCACTATGCGGTGACCGACACGGGCGGAAGTGCGCCGAACGTGGTGCAGGCGCGGGCCAAGGTCCGTTACCTCGTGCGTGCCCGCAGCCTGCCGGAACTGCACGACCTCGTCGAGCGGGTGCGCAGCGTGGCAAAGGGAGCGGCACTGATGACCGGCACGACGGTCCGCGACGAGATCGTCAGCGGCGACGCCAATCTGGTCGGCAACACGCCGCTGGAAACGCTGATGCACGGCCAGCTCGAGCGTCTGGGGCCGCCTCAGTTCGATGAGGGCGACCGGGCGATGGCCGCGCGGTTCCAGGAGACCTTTACCGGCGAGGACATCGCGTCGGCCTTCGAGCGGTTCGGCCTGAAGCTGCGCCGCGGCGTATCTCTCTGCGACACCATCTTCCCGCCCGAAAACGGCGCCGGTACGCTCGTCGGCTCGACCGATGTCGGAACGGTGAGCTGGGTGGTGCCGACCGTGCAGATGCGTGGCGCGACCTATGCCATCGGGACGCCCGGCCATTCCTGGCAGCTCGTCGCCCAAGGCAAGCTGCCGGCAGCCCACAAGGGCATGGAACATGCGGCAAAGGTGATGGCAAGCACGGCACTCGAACTGATCCTTGACCCGGCACTGATTGCCGCCGCCAAGGCCGACCATGCCGCACGGCTCGAGGGCACACCCTTCGTCAACCCGATCCCTGATGACGTCGACCCGCCGATCCCCGGGGGCAATCATGGCTAGCTCATCGATCACAAGCGAAGGGAGGCGCTGCGATGACTGAGCCCGGTTTCCTTGACATCATCAGCTTTGGGCCTGACGGCTGGGGGCCGGCGCTTGCGGCCGGCGCCTGGATGACGATCCTGATCGCGATCGCAGGGTTTGCGATTGGCGGCGTCATCGGCACCTTCGGCGCCTGGGCGAAGATCTCGGGTGGCCCAGTCGTGCGCCGCTCAGCCGAGGCCTATACCACCATTCTTCGCGGCATTCCCGATCTGCTCGTCATCTATCTCTTCTATTTCGGCGGCAGCGCCGTCGTGACCGCCGTTGGCCAATTGTTCGGCGCGGAGGGTTTCGTCAGCTTCCCGGGCTTCCTCGCCGGCGCGCTTGCGGTCGGCATCACCTCGGGCGCCCAGCAGACCGAGGTCTATCGCGGCGCCTTCCGTGCCGTGCATCCGGGCGAACTGGAGGCGGCAACTGCCTGCGGCATGGGGCGCCTCCTCAAGTTTCGCCGCATCACCGCGCCGCTGACGCTGCGCTATGCGCTGCCGGGTCTCGGCAATGTCTGGCAGGTGGTGCTGAAGGAATCGGCCCTGGTGTCGGTCACCGGCGTGGTCGAACTGCTGCGCCAGGCGCAGATCGGCGCCGGCTCGACCAGCCGTCCCTTCGACTTCTTCTTTATCGCAGCCATGATCTATCTCGCGATTTCCACCGTCTCGGGTTTGCTTCTTCAGGCGACCGAGCGGCGGTTCTCACGCGGCGTCAGGAGGGGCTGATGGATATCCAGTTCGCTCTTGAAACCTTCTGGAGCCTGCTTTCGGCCCTGCCGCTGACGCTGGAGCTCGCCGCGACGTCGATCGCGCTCGGTTCGGTGCTGGCTCTGGCTCTGGCACTTGCGCGGCTGTCGGGCATTCTTGCGCTCGATCTTTTTGCCCGCGCCTACGTGTTCCTCTTCCGTGGAACGCCGCTGCTCGTGCAGATCTTCCTGATCTACTACGGCCTCAGCCAGTTTCCGGCCGTTCGCCACAGCATCTTGTGGCCGCTCCTCAGGGAACCCTACTGGTGCGCGGTGCTGGCGCTGATGCTGAACACGGCTGCCTATGCCAGCGAAATCATCCGCGGCGGGCTCATCTCGGTGCCGCACGGCCAGGTCGAGGCCGCAAGGGCCTGCGGCATGGGGCGCTTGATGATCTTCCGCCGCATCGTCTGGCCGCAGGCGCTTCGCCAGGCGCTGCCCGGCTATGGCAACGAGATGATCTCGATGGTCAAGGCGACTTCGCTCGCCTCGATCATCACGCTGATGGAAATCACCGGCGTTGCCGCCAAGCTCATTTCCGAAAGCTACCGGGTGATCGAGGTCTTCGTCGTCGCCGGCGTGATCTATCTCGCCATCAACTTCGTGCTGACCCGGATTGTCGCGCTTGCCGAGCACAGGCTGAGCCCGCAACTGCGCGCGCCGCTTCCGATCTCCGCAGAACTCAAGGGAGAAACGCATTGAACATGTCCGCCGCTGTCACCGCACCCGTCGCCATCCGCGTGCATGAGCTGCACAAGAGCTTCGGCCCGGTCGAGGTCCTGAAGGGCGTGTCGCTTGAGGCGCGCGAAGGCGAGGTGATTTCCATCCTCGGCTCGACCGGATCGGGCAAGTCGACGCTGCTTCGTTGCATCAACATGCTGGAAGTGCCGAATTCGGGCACGATCGAGGTCGCCGGCGAGGCGATCCGGCTGAAGACCTTGAGCGATGGGCGCAGCCGCCCGGCCGACCAGAAGCAGGTCGACCGTATCCGCTCCGAACTCAGCATGGTGTTCCAAAGCTTCAATCTCTGGTCCCACAAGACCGTGCTTGAAAATGTCATCGAGGCGCCGGTGCACGTGTTGAAGCGGCCGCGGCGGGAAGCGATCGAGGAGGCCGAAGCGCTGCTTGCCAAGGTCGGCATCGCCGACAAGCGCAACCACTATCCCTCGCATCTGTCCGGCGGCCAGCAGCAGCGGGCGGCGATTGCCCGGGCGCTCGCCATGCGGCCAAAGGCGATGCTGTTTGACGAGCCGACCTCGGCGCTCGATCCGGAGCTGGTCGGCGAGGTGCTGCGCGTGATGCGCGGCCTTGCCGAGGAGGGGCGCACCATGCTGGTCGTCACCCACGAGATGGGCTTTGCCCGCGACGTCTCGAGCCGCGTCGTCTTCGTGCACAAGGGCATGATCGAGGAAGAGGGGCCGCCGCACGAGGTCTTTACCCGCTCCAAATCCGAACGGTTCCGCCAGTTCATCAAGAGTTGAGGTCTGTCGGGAGCGGATGAGGAAAAGTGTATGCGGTTTTCCGCCCGCATCCGCTCCAATCATCCAAAGGCAGGCCAAACAAGCCAATCAACATCTACAAAAAGGGGAATGCTGTAATGAAGAAGACGACCGCAATTATCGCTTCGGCGCTGGCCGTTGCCGCGGGGCTGATGTCGATGCCGGCACAGGCGGAAGACAAGAAGTGGACGAAGATCACGATCGCCACCGAAGGCGCCTTTCCGCCCTATAACCTGACCAAGGCGGACGGAACGCTCGACGGCTACGAGATCGAGCTCAGCAAGATCCTCTGCGCCCACATGAAGGTGGAATGCACCATCGTCGCCCAGTCCTTCGACGGGCTGATCCCGGCGCTCAACGCCGGCAAGTTCGACGCCATCATGGCCGGCATGTCGGCAACCGAAAAGCGCAAGGAAGTCATCGACTTCTCGATGTCCTATGGCAGCACCGGCCAGGCCTTCGCCACGCTGAAGGGCGGCGAACTCGAAACGCTGCCGATGAAGGGCGAACTCTTCTCGCTCGCCTCCAACGAGGCGGGCGCCCGCAAGGCGGTCGACGAACTGAAGCCGCTGGTCGAAGGCAAGACCATCGGCGTCCAGACCGCCTCGATTGCCGCACGGTTCATCGAGGAATACCTGAAGGACGTTGTCGAGGTGCGCGAGTACAAGACCACCGAGCAGCATGATCTCGATCTCGTTGCCGGCCGCGTCGATTTCGTCATGGCCTCGATGGGCTACCTGAAGACCACGGTCGAAAAGCCTGCCAACAGCGACATGGTCATCGTCGGCCCGCGCTTCCAGGGCGGCTTCCTCGGCGCCGGCAGCTCCGTCGGCCTGCGCAAGAGCGATCCTGAGCTGAAGGCACTGTTTGACGACGCCATTGCCGCGGCCAAGGCCGACGGTACCGTCAAGCGCCTGTCGGAAAAGTGGTTCGGCTTCGACCTGACACCGCAATAACCCACTGATCTTCCTAATTGATCCAGGTGCCGCGCGTTCCGACGAACGCGCGGCACTTTCGTTTGGATGTTCCCAGTTTGATTTTCATAAGTGTAGGCTTATAATAAGTCATGACTTATGAAGGCAAAGTGTTGATGGCTTTGGCGGACCCGACACGCCGGGCGATCTTCGAGAAGCTTGCCACGGGCGGCTCGTCAGTTGCCGATGTGGCGCGATCGCTGCCGGTCTCGCAGCCGGCGATCTCGCAGCATCTGAAAGTGCTGAAGGAGGCGGGGTTGGTCCGCGACGAACCTGAGGGCCGCCGTCGCATCTATTCGATCGATCCGGCGGGGCTCGGGCCGCTGCGGCAATGGCTCGACCGTTTCTGGGAAGGCCAGCTTGCCGCCTTCAAGGCGTTTGCCGACAGCGACGCGGCGGCAGCAGCGGGGCCTGCGAAACCGGAGCCATAGGCCAGCCGCATGCCGCAAGGAAACTGCAGCCGTCGAGCAACGGGAGGAGAGGACAATGCACAGGATCGAACCGGCCCCGGTGGTCAAATCCGTCACCGTCAGCGCGTCACCGGCGCGCGCCTTCGAGATCTTTGCATCCGGCATGGGCGACTGGTGGCTGAAGACCCATAGCCTGACGACAAGCGGCCAGAAAACCGTCGTCGTGGAGCCGAGAGCCGGCGGACGCTGGTACGAGATCGGCACAGCAGGCGAGGAAAAGGAGTGGGGACGGGTGCTTGCCTATGAGCCGCCACATCGCATCCTGTTTGCCTGGCAGCTCAATGCCGATTGGGATTTCGATCCGCAGTTCCAGACCGAAGTGGAGGTGACGTTCGAGGCCATCGCGGATGGGGGAACGACGGTGCGGCTGGAGCACCGCGACCTCGCGAACTATGGTGCAAAGGCCGAGGAAGCGCGTGGCTCGCTCGATACCGAAGGTGGCTGGGCCGGGCTGCTTCAGGCATTTGCGGCAAAGGCCGGGTGAGGTTCCGGTCTGCTTGCGTACGAGGTCGGCGGCTCATTTACGGACTTTTTTCGAACACAATCGCCCCGTATAGAGCCAATCACCGGCATAGCTATGAGCGCTGAATGCATTCGCCGCTCGCAAATTGCCGCGTCGCTTTAGACTTTTGACCACGGATGTACTGGCACTGGTGTAAGAGCGATGATGAGGAAGGTCGGTGCGATTTCGCCCCGGCCTTTTTTATTGGCCGGGTGAAAGCCTTGCGGCTGGCTCCGCCCCTCATCCCGCTGCCGCGACCTTCTCCCCGCAGACGGGGAGAAGGGGCATGTCGCGCCCGCTCGGCTCCCGAGCCGCTGGGCTTGCCGCCATCTCGATAATTGCTGTGGCTTGCCGAGCATGTCGCGGTCTCGTTCCCTCGCCCCGCGTGCGGGGAGAGGGTTAGGGTGAGGGGCGAAACTTGCGATGAGGCGCGTGAGGGACGAGATTTGTCTGGAAGCTTAGGGGCCAAGCCCCGTGCCTTGTCAGAACCTTGCTCGGTCCTACTCCCTGCTGCGTCGGCGCCGTCTGCCGCCACCCTCGCCATCATCCGCACCCACCTTGCGCTCAGGCAACGTCACCACCGTCGAGAGCTTCGGGAAGCTGTCGACCTTGTTCGGCATCGCCATGGCGTTGACGAAATGCTCCTGAAACTTTGATTCAAGCGCCGTCTCTATCTTCTCAATTTTGCTGACAGTTTGCTCGATCTCGCGGCGGTGGCCGCGGTTGAGCAGAGCCATCAGCGCGCCGGTGCCGGCGGCGTTGCCGACGGCCTTGACCTCGTCGAGGTCGCAATCGGGGATGAGGCCCAGCACCATCGCGTATTTCGGGTCGATGAAGGAGCCGAAGGCGCCGGCAAAGCGGATGGTGTCGACGTGTTCGATGTCGAGCTTTTCCATGAGCAGCTTGATGCCGGCGTAAAGGGCGGCCTTGGCAAGCTGGATGGCGCGGATGTCGTTCTGGGTCACCGTGATGCGCGGCTCGCCGTCATGCAGCAGGTAGGAGAAGGTGCGGCCATTCGGGATGATGCGCGGGCTCTTTTCGGCCATCGCGCCGTCGACGACGCCATCCTGCGAGATGATGCCGGAAAGGTACATCTCGGCGACGATCTCGATGATCGCCGAGCCGCAGATGCCGGTGACGCCGACGCTTGCTGCCGCCTCGGCAAAGCCGTCCTCGTCCGACCACTTGTCGACGCCGATGACGCGGAAGCGCGGCTCAAGCGTAACGGGATCGATGCGCACGCGCTCGATTGCGCCGGGTGCTGCCCGCTGGCCCGACGAGATTTCCGCACCTTCGAAGGCGGGGCCCGTCGGCGAGGAGGCGGCGACGACGCGGTCCTTGTTGCCGAGCACGATCTCGGCATTGGTGCCGACGTCGACGAGCAGCATCATCTTGTCCTGGCGATAGGGGCCTTCCGAAAGCGTTGCGCCCGCGGCATCGGCGCCGACATGGCCGGCGATGCAGGGCAGCATGTAGAGCCGCGCCCCGCGATTGACGTCGATGTCGAGCTCATGCGCCCAGTATTGCAGCGCGCCTGACACGGCGAGCGCGAAGGGCGCCTGGCCAAGCTCCGTCGGGTCGATGCCGAGGAACAGGTGGTGCATGATCGGGTTGCCGACGAAGACCATGTCGAGAATGTCGTGGCGGTCGACTTCGCCCTCGGCGCAGACCTTGCCGATCAGGCCGTTGACCGCCTCGCGCACCGCCTTGGTCATCGCCTCGCGGCCATCGGGGTTCATCATCACGTAGGAGACGCGGCTCATCAGGTCTTCGCCAAAGCGGATCTGCGGGTTGGAGGCGCCGGACGAGCCGACGATGCGACCCGAAAGCAGCGATACCAGATGCATGGCGATGGTGGTCGAGCCGATGTCGCAGGCAACGCCATAGGCTTCGTTCTTCAGGCCCGGCCAGAGGCCGACGATGAAGGGGCGCGACGAATCCATGTCGCGGTGGATCGCGGCGGTGACGGCCCAGTTGCCCTTGCGCAGGATGCCCTGCACCTGCGGGATCAGGTGCGGCGCGATCAACAGATCCTTCCAGCCCCAGTCCTTTTCCAGCATCACCTTCAGGCGGTCGAGATCGCCGAGTGGCTTGTGCATGTCGGGCTCGTCCACCTCGACATAGCAGAGCTGGACGGCGGCATTGCGCTCGATCACCCGGTCGGTCGCGGCCTTGCGCACCACCTGGGCGTTGATGACGGTGTCCTGCGGCACATCGATGACGAGATCGCCGAGGATCTGGGCGGAACATGAGAGCCGCCGGCCATCGGGCAGGCCGCGGATCTTCTCGTAGCGCTCTTCCTTGGCGCCTTTTTCAGAAATGTGGTCGTTGGACGAGATGATCTTGTGCTTGGCGAAATTGCCTTCCTGCACCTCGATCTGACAGCGCCCACAGGTGGCGCGGCCACCGCATACGCTTTCGACATAGACGCCGAGCTTGCGCGCCGCATCGAGAACCGGGGTTCCGACCGGGAAGCGGCCGCGCTTGCCCGAAGGCATGAACAGCACCAGAGGTTCCTTTTGCGCGGCTTCGCTCATGTTGGTCTCGATCTCGGAGGTGCCTTCGATGCGCATGCTTAAGGTCTTTCATCAGGTCGCTTCACTGGGGCAAGCGAAGCACGGCTAAACGGTTTCAGACTGCACCGGAACGACGCCCGATAGTTGTCCAATCCCGACATGGAAGCATCTGTTTCAAACAGTTAGGTCGCAGCAGATGGGGGTCACTTGCGCGACAGACGCCGGGCGTTGCTGCGCACCCGCTTGCCATAGGGCCTGAGCGCTGCCGATGCAATCGCCGTTCCGTGGCCGGACGCGGTGCCCCCGGTCATCAGCCGCATCGTGTTGTCGAAGGCGGCCTTCCACAGCGCCATGTTGACCGCCATGATACTTTCGGCCGTTGCCGCCATCTTCTCGGAGACCATGCGGTGAAGCTCGGTCACGTCCTGAGTCTTGCCGGTCAGCGCCGCCATCTGCATCTCCTGCAGGCGGACGGCGATCACGAAAGGGGCTTCGAACCAGAGGGATGCTGCGTCAAGGCGAAGGCGGCGTGTCATGGGAGGTCTCCATTTTGCATTGCCAGATGGATTCTCGAAGTCTGTCGCCATCGCTGCGAAAATTGGCTTCTCGACGGCTAAAGGGAGAAGGACGGAAAAGAGGCATGGCTGCCTTTCAACGTCGTTCTCCCTTTTTGGGGTCAGCTCAATGCTGAAACAGAACCTATTCGCGCGCTCCGCCGGCACCCGTGCGAGCTGCGCGACCGCCGCGGCGACCGCCGCCAGCGCCTGCCGGAGCGGGAGATGCGGCAACCACATGGCCGCCTTCGGCCGGCTTGTGGTCGCGGTAGGTCTTGATCCAGTGGGTGCAGTTCGGGTCGGTGCCGTTCAGGACGTTCGCGGCGCGCACGGCTTCCATTTCCTGCGGACGGCAGGGGTTCATGATCGCAGACGTCATGCCGGCGCCGATGACCATGGGGATGAAGCCGGCATTGATGCCGTGGCGGTGCGGCAGGCCGAAGGAGATGTTGGAAAGGCCGCAGGTGGTGTTGACCTTCAGCTCCTCGCGCAGACGCCGCAGCAGCGCAAAGACCTGTTGGCCGGCCGTGCCCATGGCGCCGATCGGCATGACCAGCGGGTCGACGACGATGTCGTGCGGCTTGATGCCATAATCGGCAGCGCGCTCGACGATCTTCTTGGCAACGGCAAAGCGAACGTCCGGATCCTCGGAAATGCCGGTTTCGTCGTTGGAGATGGCAACGACCGGAACGTCATACTTCTTGCAGAGCGGCAGGATCGCTTCGAGCTTTTCTTCCTCGCCGGTGACGGAATTGACGAGCGGGCGGCCCTTGGCGACGCGCAGGCCGGCCTCGATCGCGGCGGTGACGGAGCTGTCGATCGACAGCGGCACGTCCACGAGCCCCTGGACGATTTCCAGCGTCTTGACCAGCAGCGGCGGCTCGGTCTCGTTCGGGTTGACGGCGGTCACGCCAGCATTGACGTCGAGCATCGTGGCGCCGGCTGCGACCTGCTCCAGCGCATCCTTGATGACCGTGTCGAAGTTGCCCTCGATCATCTCGGCGGCAAGCTTCTTGCGGCCGGTCGGGTTGATGCGTTCGCCGATGACGCAGAACGGCTGGTCAAAGCCGATGATGATCTCGCGGGTGGCGGAAGCGACGATGGTCCGGGTCATTAAGGGTCCTTTGTCCTGGCGGGGGCTATGTAATCATGCCCGTGAAGTCGATGATAGGCGTCTTTTGCTCGGCGCCGGTTGTTTCAATGTGAATGATGGGGCGGATGATGGGCCGCGGCCTCGGCCATCTGCTGCTGGTTTTCTTCCTTGCCCTCGCGAATATGTTCCAGCCGCTCGGCCACCATCGCATCCTCGGGCAGCGTCTCGTGCTTCCAGGGCTTGCGGCCCTTCAGGACGCCCGATTCATGCACGATTTCTGCGACATATTCTTCCTGGCGATAGGCCATCACGTGGATGCCGGAGACGCCTTCGATCTCCTTCACCTCGTTGATGATGTCGATGCAGAGCTGCTTGCCTTCCTTCTTCTGGTCCTGCGCGCCTTCCAGACGCGTAATCACGCTATCGGGAATATGGATGCCCGGCACGTTGGAGCGGATCCAGCGGGCGGTCTTGGCAGACGCCATCGGCCCGACGCCGACGAGGATGTAGCATTTCTCGTGCAGGCCGAGATCGCGCACCTTCTTCATGTATTCGCGGAACATCGGCACGTCGAAGCAGTACTGGCTCTGGACGAACTGGGCGCCGGCCTCGATCTTCTTGGCGAGCCGATAGGGGCGGAAGTCATAGGGCGGGGCGAAGGGGTTGATGGCGGCGCCGAGGAAGACTTGCGGCGGCGTCGTCAGCTTGCGGCCCGAGAGGAACTTCGAGTTGTCGCGCATGATGCGCACGGTTTCGAGCAGCGACATGCAGTCGAGGTCGAAGACCGGCTTGGCGCCCGGCTGGTCGCCCGCCTGCACACCGTCGCCGGTCAGGCACATGATGTTCTGCACGCCCATGGCGGACGCACCGAGCACGTCGCCCTGGATGGCGATGCGGTTCTTGTCGCGGCAGGCGATCTGCATGATCGGCGCATAGCCCATGCGGGTCAGAAGTGCGCAGATGCCGACCGAGGACATGTGGCAGTTGGCGCCGGAGGCATCCACCGCGTTGATGCCGTCGACCCAGCCGTCGAAGATCGCGGCGCGCTCATAGACGTCCTGCGGGTTGGCGCTGTCGGGCGGGTTGAGCTCGGCGGTTACGGCAAACTCGCCACGGCGCAGCACCCGTTCCAGACGGCCGCGGGAGGAATGGCCGGGCAGGGGCTCGAGCGGCGCACCGGGATCGAAGGGATTGATATCGGGGCTCATGCCTGGCCTTCCTTGGATGCCGCTTCACGGCGGGCTGCGGCTTCCGCCGTCACGCGCAGCCAGGACGAGGTTTCGCGCAGCGACTGATTGACCGGCTTCTGCACATTCATGATCGCGTCACCCTTTGTCATGTTCTGCGAGCCCTTCCAGGCCTGCACCCAGACGCAGGGCATATCCGGCTCGACCTCGCAATTGCCGTTGGCGCGCACGCCGCCGCAGGGGCCGTTGCGCAACTGCTTCGGACAGTTCATCGGACAGGACATGCCGGTCGAAGACAGCGCGCACTGGCCGCACATGCGACAGTCGAACAGGAAACCCTTGACGTGGCGCTCGACGAAGGTGACCGGCCGCTCGACCCGGCCGTAACCGATGGCGTTCCAGAGCGGATGAAGCAGCAGGAACAGGTCGGCGAAGCGGTTGTAGAACCATTCGAGGAAACGGGAGTTCCTGACCGCCCAGAGGCGGACGGTGTATTTGTGGCGCGAGCGGCGGCTCGGCGAGACGCCCGATGGCGTAAACGCGCCGGTCGCGGCCTTGGCGGCCGGCGCGGCATTGCCCTTCATGATCTTCGGTTCGCCTGCCGGTTTGGCGTCAGCCATTGTCGCGGCCTCCGGCCTTGACCAGAGCCACAAGACGCTCGCGGTCATAGGCGGCTTCGAGTTCGGCGGCAGCCTGGTCGGCTTCCGTTTCCAGGTCGTCGGAGACCGCCACCGGATCGGCCTTGCGCCACTCGGCGAGATAGTCGTCGGTTTCGGCGGCACCCGTGCGCATCGCGCACATGTCGATCGCCTCGGTGAAGCGCAGCGACAGTTCGCGTTTCGCCGTCGTGCGGCCCTTCTTGATGATGACCTGGGCCGGAATGTCGCGCCAGTAGACGATAATGCGATCTGCCATCGGGTGTTGTTCTCCTCCCTGCATGTTTCCTTCAATCGGCTCCGACCAAAGGCCAAGAACATGCAGCACTCTAAAGCGCTACAGCGACCTTTGCGCCTCTCATATGACGCGCGGCGCTGTAGTGCGACAATGCGCATGTGCGGGCCTGCGGGCTCATCTCGCCACGACGTCGGATATGTCCAAAAACGACGCTCGACGACGAGCCGCCGCAGCCGTGCTTTTTTCGCTGCGCGAGCGTCGGCCGGGTGGTCCGTGGTGTCAATGCCGATCGGAGCGGATTGCCCGCAGTTTCAGGCTTTTAGCGTGCATGCGAGGAGGCGGATAACCCCTTGCCCCGCCTACCAGATGTCGCGCCTGAGCCCGTTCCAGACCCATGTCCAGATCGGCGGGTGGTACCATTGCCGTGACGGGCCTGCGACATCGACGGGCCGCAGGTTTCCATCAAGTGCATCCTCTACTGCGGCGATCGCAATTTCTGTGGAGGCGGCCGTCTGCAGCAGCGGATAGGTGTGCATCGTGTCGTTTTTGGCTGGCGACTGGCGCGACTGATAGAGCACGCCGCCGGTATCGACGCCGGCGTCGACCAGGTGCACGGTGGCGCCGAAGTTTTCGGCGTCGCCGTTGACCAGAGCCCAGTAGCCCCCCATCAGGCCGCGATAGGCGGGGTTGATGCCGGCATGGAAATTGATGACCGGGCAGGGGATGGCAGCCAGCGTCTCTGCCTTCAGCATGCGGCAGCTGATGAGAAAGACGATGCGGGGTTTAAGCGCGCGGACCTGCGCGATCGCTTCGGCATCGTTGATCGAGCCGACCGAGCGAACGGGGAGCGATGGATCTGGCGCGCCGGAGACCTTGTAGGTCTCAAGGATCTCTGCTGCGCGGCTGCGGGTGAAGCGCTTGCCGAAGCGTGAGGCGATCATGGTGGCGAACTGTCCGAGCGCCGTTAACCAGCCAAGCTTGCGCGCGCGGCGGCTGAGGAACAGGCGCTTCGATTCCGCCTGCTCCTCGATGACGGTGACCTCGGCAAAGCGCGCGGCCAGCGCGTTGATCATGATCCACGGATTTTCGCCACCCGCCGTCACGACGACAACGCGGCCGAGACGCTTGCCGACGGCTTGTTTCTCACTGGCGATTTCGGTCATGGCGGCCCCGGGCGTGAACAGGCCCGAGTTATGAGGGCATGCCCGTTACCGGCGGCTTAACCCGTTCCAGTACCATTCGGCGATGCCGCCCCCGAGCACGACGAGAGCGACGGATTCGATGAGCTTCACATCATCGGACAGATTGAAGGCGGCGCCGATCACCAGTGCCAGAATCATGCCGGCGGCGCATCCAAGGGCGTAGGGCAGATAGTCGAAATATTTCACCGGTTCCCCTCCCTGGCGGATACGACTGTGCGCTCACGCTCCCATGTGGCGGCACATCGACAAACTGCAGGTTAGCGCAGAATCGCGGTTGTGGAAGAGCTGATTTTCGCCTTTGGCTCACGCACTCAACAGCGAAGACGTGAGATCGCCATAGCCGGTTAAGCGGTACTCATATTCGAGGCCGAGATACTCCGCCGCCTTCCTCGCCTTCTCCTGCAGCACCTCGTCCTCCTGCTGCGAGAGATAGACCAGCTTACGGTAGTGGCCGAAATACATGTCCCTCAGCTCCGGGTGCCGATCGAGGCCGAGGGGTTCGATCACGAAGGCCTCGAACTGGCGGGCGAGGAAGTCGGTGAGGAAGAAGGCGGTGATGTCGTCGTCCCAGCGCCTGGCGAAATCGGCGTTGCCGGCAAAGAAGGAATAGCAGTGCGGGCCGGGGATGCGCTCGACCTTTTCGTCCTCGAGCAGCCGGTCGAGATGGCCGCCGGTGCCGCAATCGGCATAGGCGACGAAGATGCGTTCGAAGCCTTCGGCGCGTGCCTTGGCGATGGCGTCGCGCACGCCGGGCGTGATCTTGTCGGGCGTGTTGTGCCAGATGGCCGGCAGACAGCTGAGGTCGATATGATTGAGCCCGTTTGCCTCACAGACCGCCAGGATTTCGCGCGCGATGGCACCGCAGCCGATCACGTGAACTTTTTTCGGTTGTGCACGTTCTATTGCGCGCGATACTTTTTCCATCTTGATTCCATTTGGCAAATAGCGGGAAGGAACCTGACCATGACAGTAAAGAGCCTTGCGATCATCGGCGCCGTTCTCGCCGCCATGTCCGCCTTGAGCAGCTGCGGCAACACCATCCGGGGCATCGGCCAGGATACCGCAAACACGGTGAACGCGACACAGGCGGCCGGCAAGAAGGTGGCCAACTCCGTCAACTAAAGCAATTCCAGGAAAAGTGTGAAACGGTTTTCCGTCCGGAATTGCGTTGTCATCATTCTGGGTCGGCACACCTTTCGGGCACGCTCGACAGACATAGGAAAGCCGGCCGCAGATTTCACCCCGCGGCCGGCTGCTTCATTTCATCACAGGTGAAGCTCAGCCGGCCAGGCGGTTGTGCTTGCGCTTCATGAAGTCCTTGGCGGTTTCGACCGCGATCGCCGCGTCGCGGCAATAGGCGTCGGCGCCGACGGCCTTGCCGAACTCTTCGTTGAGCGGCGCACCGCCGACGAGAACGACGTAGTCGTCACGCAGGCCCTTTTCCTTCATCGTGTCGATAACGACCTTCATGTAGGGCATGGTGGTGGTCAGCAGCGCCGACATGCCGAGAATGTCCGGCTGCTCGCGCTCGATGGCTTCGAGATAGTTCTCGACCGGGTTGTTGATGCCGAGGTCGACGACGTCGAAGCCGGCACCTTCCATCATCATGCCGACGAGGTTCTTGCCGATGTCGTGAATGTCGCCCTTGACGGTGCCGATCACCATCTTGCCGAGCTTCGGCGCGCCGGTTTCGGCGAGAAGCGGACGCAGGATCGTCATGCCGGCCTTCATGGCGTTGGCCGACAGAAGCACTTCCGGCACGAACAGGATGCCGTCGCGGAAGTCGATGCCGACGATGCGCATGCCTTCGACCAGCGCCTGGGTCAAGACGTCATAGGGCGTCCAGCCGCGCTTGAGCAGGATGTGGGTCCCGTCCTCGATTTCTTCCTTCAGGCCATCATAGAGATCGTCGTGCATCTGCTGCACAAGTTCCTCGTCGGAAAGGTCCTCGAGAATGATTTCATCGTCTGCCATATTGGGGTTCCTCGGTTCCTGGCATGGTCGCGCGATAGATAGGACGCGTCCATCAATCCATAGCGGTCGATGTCTAAAAATCTGTTTTCGAAAGCGACGTCGCATATGACAAAAAGCGACGGGAGGGCACCTTCTTTTGGCGCCTGCATATTCTTAACAAAAACAATATATTCGCGCCACGCGGTTTTTGCGTCGCGTGGTCGCTTCTCGGCAGTGTTCGAGTTGCGCCACTCCTTGGCGCATTGAGACCCGCAAGGACCCCGATGCTTGGTAGCATTAGGGCCAAAGGATGCTTGAAGGCGCAAAAAGCGATGCGCGGGAGAGGAAAAAGCGAATGAGCGACGTGACAGAACAGGGCGCGGGTGAAGGCGGCGGTCGCCGCGCGCGGGGCGAGGGACGGGGAGCGGCTGCACGGCGCGCATCGCGCACCGGCGGCGGTCCAGGTCCGTCACTGCCCTATATCCAGCGCAAGATTCGCGAATACGAGGTCCTCGATGAAGAAGGCCTGCAGCTGATCGAGCGCAATGCCGACACGATCCTCGAGGAAATCGGTATCGAGTTTCGCGATGACGCCGAGGCACTGGAACTGTGGAAACAGGCCGGCGCCGACGTGCGCGGCCAGCGCGTGCATTTCCCCAAGGGCCTCTGCCGCGAACTGCTGAAGACGGCGCCGTCGGAATTCACCTGGCACGCCCGCAATCCGGAGCGCAGTGCCCAGGTCGGCGGCAAGGCAACGATCTTTGCGCCGGTCTACGGTCCGCCCTTCGTGCGCGACCTCGAAGGTGTGCGGCGCTATGCGACGATCGAGGATTTCCGCAATTTCGTGAAGCTCGCCTACATGGCGCCGTCGATGCATTCGTCCGGCGGCACGGTCTGCGAGCCGGTCGACATCCCCGTCAACAAGCGTCACCTCGATATGGTCTACAGCCATATCAAGTACTCCGACAAACCCTTCATGGGTTCGGTGACGGCGCCGGAGCGGGCGGAAGACACGATCGCCATGGCGAAGATCGTCTTCGGCGACGAGTTCGTCGAAAACAATTGCGTGACGCTCAACCTCATCAACGCCAATTCGCCGATGGTCTTCGACGAGACCATGGTGGGGGCGCTGAAGGTCTATGCCCGCCATAACCAGGCCTGCGTGCTTTCGCCCTTCATTCTCTCGGGCGCCATGAGCCCGGTGACGGTTGCCGGCACGTTGACGCAGATCCTAGCCGAAGTTCTGGCCGGTGCCTCGTTCACCCAGCTCATCCGCAAGGGCGCGCCGGTGCTGTTCGGCACCTTTGCCGCCTCGATCTCGATGCAGTCGGGTGCGCCGACCTTCGGCACGCCGGAGCCGTCGCTGGTCTCCTATGGTGCCGCACAGCTCGCCCGTCGCCTGAAGCTTCCCTTCCGTACCGGCGGCTCGCTCTGCGGCTCCAAGGTTCCGGATGCTCAAGCCGCGCACGAATCGGCCAGCACCCTCAACATGACGCTGCTTGCCGGCACCAATTTCGTGCTGCACGCGGCCGGCTGGCTCGAAGGCGGTCTCGTCTCGTCCTATGAAAAGTTCATGATCGACCAGGACCAGCTCGGCATGATGCAGAAGATGGCCGAGGGCATCGATCTTTCGGAAAACGCCCAGGCGCTGGACGCGATCCGCGAAGTCGGCCCCGGCAGCCACTATCTCGGCTGCGCCCATACCCAGGCCAACTTCCAGACGGCCTTCTACCGTTCGCCGCTCGCCGACAACAATTCCTTCGAACAGTGGGAAGTGGAAGGCGAAAAGCGCATCGAGCAGCGCGCCAATGCACTCTGCCGCAGCTGGCTGGAACACTACGAGGCGCCTTACCTCGATCCGGAGATCGACGAAAAGCTCAAGGCCTATATCGCCAGCCGCAAGGACTCGATGCCGGACGCTTTCACCTGAAAGGGTCCCGAGCGAGCCAGGGAGCAAGGCGGCGCGGCGCAGGTGGCCGACATGATCCAGAAGGAGGTCTGGCGCCCGCATTACGAACTACAGGGGCCGAAACCGAAATGACGGCGCCTTCCGCGGACGCGGACAAGACGATTGAAACGATCCGTGCGGCGTTAGCGCCGCACGGACTTTTTTTGCGCGGAACCGTAAATTTCGAGGCGGGCGAGGCCGCACCGCTGCTGGCCGACGGGCGGCGGGCGGCCAGCGCCGTGTTGATCGGCAATATCGGGGGATCTCTCTGGCAGCCCTTTGCGGCCTGGCGGGCGGCGCTACCGGATGGCGGCGGTGCCGATCCGCTCGACACCTGGTCGAAGGCGGTTATCCAGCCGATCGCCGCGAAAGAGGGTCTCACCGCCTATTTTCCGTCCGATCCGCCGTGGCAGCCGTTCCAGCGATGGGCCATGCGGGCCGAGGGCCTGAAGCCATCTCCGCTCGGTATCCTCATTCACGCGCGATATGGCCTCTGGCATGGCTATCGCGGCGCGCTTGCCTTTGACGGGCCGTTTCCAGAAACGGGAGCGCGCGCGGAGGCGCATCCTTGCGATCTCTGCGTCGAGAAGCCCTGCATTTCGGCCTGTCCGGCAAATGCGCTTGCGGATGAGCGCTTCGATGTCGGCCTCTGTCGCGGCCATCTGCGGAGCGAGGCGGGCAGGGCAGGCTGCCTGGCCTCGGGCTGTCGCTCGCGCGAATCCTGTCCAGTCGGGCGCAACTATTGCTACCCGCTGGAGCAACTTCGCTTCCACATGGCGGCGCTCAGCCTCTAGCCGCGTCTTTCTGGCCGTTCGACTGCACCCCGCCTAACCCACGAGAATCGATCACGTTTATGATTTGGCGGCGTCGACCATGAAATCACCATGGTCGCAGCGATCCGGCCAAGCGCTCTGCCCGCAAAGATGGTGGAAATCTCCAAAATGACTAAAATTGGAGATGTCCTGGAAAGATAATATTATCAAATTTACACCGATCTGGACGGCGTGGCGTTGGAGTCCATCGTATGAGAGGCAGCCCAGTCGTATCCGTGAGTAACTATCCTCCGCAGTTGTCGCGTGAGGAGGTGGAAGCGCAGATTTCCCGTCTCGACAGCATTCACGCCGCCAACAGCCAGATCTTGAGCGAGGCCTACAAACGCCTGCTGGCGATTGGCGCCGGCCATGTGGCGGTCATTGCGGCCTGCATCACCGGCTTCGACGCGCTGGTGGATCGCTCGGTCTTCGCCGGAGGCTTCCTTCCCGATGCGATCGGAATCCTGAGGATGTTTGCACTCGCGGTCAGCACGCTCGGCCTGCTTTTGACCGTCTGGGCCATCGGCAGCAATTACCGCGTGGTGCGAAAGGAAACGAGGCGCCATGCGGTGAAGCTCGCGACGACGCTGCGCGAAAAGCGGCTGCTGCCATCGCTGTCGCAGGATGTGCTCGATCGCGACCCGAAGTCCTATGTGCTTTCCGGCGTCGGTGGCTTTGCCTGCCTTTGCGTCATCTTCGGACTTGCGGCAGCGGCCGGATGCTACGGGCTTGTGATCACCATGGGGCGGCTTGCCGCCGGTTGACGCTGCGCTCCCGTATGTCCACCCGTCGACGCTGGATTACGTCTCCAGCTTCCAGGCGCATATCCGGACGGTTTCACTGACCCAGCACGCCCCATCGCGCCTCACCTTGCCGAGCGGGGTCCGGGGTGAGCGATGCCAGGGCATCCTGCGTTCAGGTGGGAACTGCGGGCAGAAAGGCCCCTCTAGTTGGCACGGTTCGAACGGCAGTGTCCTTGAGCATTGATCAGATGGCATTCTTCCCGACCCTGCGCCAGAACCGCCGCAATCTCGGGCATGCTTGACGTCTGATTCGATTGGACCTTTCGCCATGCCGCTTTTTCCAAAACCCTTTCTCGTTGGTGCTGTCCTGTCCGCCGGTCTTGCGGGACCGGCACTCGGCGCCTGCCGCGATGTCAGCCACCTTGGGCAGGACTATGTGGCCTGCAGTTTCGACCCGGCTGAGAGCGACATCCGCGTCTACAACAAGGACCAGGCGGGCGTGCCCTTTCGCTCCTTCCGGGCGCTGTCGCTGGAACTGCGCCACCGCGACGAGTACATCGCCTTTGCCATGAATGGCGGCATGTACCATGAGGACCTGTCGCCGGTCGGCCTGCACATCGAGGACGGGCGGGCGCAAGCGCCGCTCAACACCAACACGGGCTGGGGAAATTTCCACTTGCTGCCGAACGGGGTGTTTTATGTCGGTGACGGCAAGGCTGGGGTGATCTCGGCGGAGGCCTATCGCGATGCCAGGCTTAGCCCCCGCTTTGCCACCCAGTCCGGGCCGATGCTGGTAATCGACGGCAAGCTGCATCCGCGCTTCCTGCCCGACAGCACCAGCCTGAAGACCCGCAACGGTGTCGGCGTGACCGGAGAAGGCGAGGTGGTCTTCGTCGTCTCCAAGCGCCCGGTGCGCTTCCACGATTTCGCGACGCTGTTCCGCGACACGCTCGGCTGCCCCAATGCGCTGTTCCTGGACGGCACGATTTCCAGCATCTACGCGCCGGATATCAACCGCCACGACCGGCTGTTTCCAATGGGGCCGATGATCGCCGTCGTCGGCACATTTCCGCGTTGAGCAAGGCCGGCGCGCAGGCGATTGGCGATCGGCGGAGTTTTTTCGTCTCCCGTACATTTTTTTCTGTTTTCCACCCAAGGAATGAGCGGCCTGCAACGTCTAAGGTCTAGGTGATGTGAGAGCGGGCACGGAATTGGACGCTGAACTCGTCGAGAAAGCGGTGCAGGGCGACCGACAGGCCTTCGGTGAGCTTGTCGAGCGACACTATGACTTTGTCCATGCGGTGGCGTGGCGGTGGTCGGGCAATGTCTCGGATGCGGAGGATATCGCCCAGGATGTCTGCCTGCGCCTGGGCGCGGCGATCCGCGGCTTTCGTGGCACGAGCCGGTTTCGCACCTGGCTCTACACACTGACGCTGAACGCGGCGCGCGACCATCGCCGTCGGCAGGTGCGCGACGGCAGGCAGATGCAAGCCTATGCCAGCGAACAGGCGGTGGCAGCGCCGCCCCAGGACCCGGACGAAGAGCAGCGCGAAGCGCTGTGGGCAGCGGTGCGGCAGCTGCCGGAAAAGCAGTGCGACGCGGTGCTGCTCGTCTATGCCGAAGGGCTGAGCCATCAGGCCGCCGCCGACGTGCTCGGCTGTTCGGAAGCAACCATATCCTGGCATGTGCATGAGGCACGCAAGCGGCTGAAGACATTGCTTGGCAAGGAGGCAGTGTGACCATGAGCGACGATTTCGAAAAGCTTGGCCGGCTTACCCCGCCGAAGGCTTCTCCGGAAGCGCGCGCCCGTGCGCTTGCCGTCGCGATGCAGGCCTTCGACGAGCAGCAAGAAAATTCGGCTGCCATCCAGGGATCGGCCCAAGGATCAGCAGCGCCTGATCGTCAAAGCTCCATCTTCAACTGGATATGGAGCCCCATCATGAACCGGAAACTGCTTGCCGGATCGGCGCTTGCCACGCTCTTGGTCGTGCCTGCTGCCGCCTTCCTGACACTGGAACTCACGCGCAATGGTTCGCTTGGCGAAAGCGGGCAGGAGATTGCGCTGAAGGAAAAGCCGAAGCAGACGGCAACGACCGAGGCCGACGCCAAAGTGGCGGCGCCCGAGGCCGCAGCCAAGAAGGCGGCTGCCGAGGATCTCGCCCGCCAGCACCAGGCGAAGACCGAGGAGGCGCGCGCCGTCGCAGACGTCGAGAGCAAGGCTCAGGCGCCAGCCGCGGCGCCCGAGGTCATGGCCGGCCGTGTCGCCAAGGACAGTGCCGCCCCACTCTCTGCCATCGGCGGCGCTCAGCCGCAGATGACCGTTTTGCCGGCGCCGGTGGCCGAGGAGAAGCTCGCCGCGCTTGAGGAAAACCGCGAGCGCTTCGGCAAGGCCGACAGCAATCCGGTGAAAAGCGTTGCGACCGATCCGGTCTCGACCTTCTCGGTCGATGTCGACACGGCATCTTATGCCTTCGTCCGCCGCTCGCTGATGGAAGGCCAGATGCCGGAACGCGATGCCGTGCGGGTCGAGGAGATGGTCAACTACTTCCCCTATGACTGGCCGCGCCCGGCAAATGCTGCCGAGCCGTTCAAGGCGACGGTGACGGTGACGCCTACGCCCTGGAACGGCGGCACGCGGCTGATGCATGTGGCGATCAAGGGCTATGACGTCGTGCCGGCAGAGGCGCCCAAGGCAAACCTCGTCTTCCTGATCGACGTCTCCGGCTCCATGGACGAGCCGGACAAGCTGCCGCTGCTGAAGGGTGCGTTCCGACTGCTGGTCGAGAAATTGAAGCCCGAGGATACGGTCTCGATCGTCACCTATGCCGGCAATGCCGGCACGGTGCTGGAGCCGACCGCCGTCAAGGACAAGGCGAAGATCCTTTCGGCAATCGATACCTTGCAGCCGGGTGGATCGACTGCCGGTGCGGAAGGCATCGGCGCGGCCTATGCCCTTGCCGAAAAGGCCTTCGTCAAGGGTGGCGTCAACCGCGTCATGCTGGCGACCGACGGCGATTTCAATGTCGGTCCGTCGAGCGACGAAGAGTTGAAGCAACTGATCGAAGGGAAGCGCAAGAGCGGCATCTTCCTCTCCGTGCTCGGCTTCGGCCGCGGCAACTACAACGATGCGCTGATGCAGACGATTGCCCAGAACGGCAACGGCACCGCCGCCTATATCGATACCCTTGCCGAAGCGCAGAAGACGCTGGTGGAAGAGGCGGGCTCGTCGATTTTCCCGATCGCCAAGGACGTCAAGCTGCAGGTGGAGTTCAATCCGGCGGCAATCGCCGAGTACCGGTTGATCGGCTACGAGACCCGGGCCTTGAAACGCGAGGACTTCAACAACGACAAGGTGGATGCGGGCGACATCGGCTCCGGCCACAGCGTCACGGCGATCTATGAAGTGACGCCGAAGGGCAGCCCGGCGGTGCTCAACGACGACCTGCGTTATGCCGAGGCGCAGAGACCAGCAGCCGAAGCCAGCCCGCATGGCGGCGAACTCGCCTTCCTGAAGATCCGCTACAAGAAGCCGGACGGCGACAGGAGTGAGTTGATCACCACGCCGGTGACCGAGGCGAATGCGGTGCCGTCGCTCGCCGAGGCGTCCAATGACGTGCGCTTCTCGGTGGCTGTCGCCGCCTTTGGCCAGAAGCTTTCAGGCGTGACGGCTCTTGCTGACTATTCCTACGATGCGGTCATCGACCTTGCGTCAACCGCCAAGGGCGCCGACCCGTTCGGTTACCGCGGCGAATTCGTCAACCTGGTGCGGCTGGCCAAGGGGCTCGGCGGCAACTGAGGAACTGAGGCGGGGCGACCGTGTGGTGAGGCCAGCCCCTCATCCGCCTGCCGGCACCTTCTCCCCGTCATGACGGGGAGAAGGGAACACGCGGAGACGGTCTCGACCATCGCGGCGGCTGAGATTGTGAGGACTGGAGCCTGGGATCTCGCGAAGGGTGCGGCCAGCGGCTCTCTCCCCGCTTGCGGGGAGAGATGTCCGGCAGGATAGTGAGGGGCATTTCCAGGACAGTGAGGGGCATTTCTCCGGCGCTAGCCCCGATCCGCCTGGTCTGCCGTCCCCTCTGCCATTGGCGGAGAGGGGTAAGGTGAGAGGCGTCGAGCAAAGCGTCGAGCGCTGGGAGGCCTCACGCCTTCGGAAAGGCGCGGCCCAATCCATCGGCTTTAGACAGTCCCGCCTTGAACGCCTGATAGGCGGCGTGCTGGCTGGAGCGGCCGGCTTCCATCAACCGCATCTGCAGCCGCGCCGGTGCGGTGCTGCCGAGCCATGTCCCGAGCTTTTCCAGCTTCAGCGAATTGAGGAACTTGGCCTCCGAGGCCAGGTCGAGGTGGCGGTAGAGGCCGTCCATCAGCCGCTCGTCCTGTTCGGGGTTTTCCATCAGCAGGCGAAGGAAGGACTGCTCTGCCTCGCCAAGAACCGCGAGCTTTTCGGCGACGGTGTCCCGGTCGGGGAAGGAGGCTGGGCCGGCATTCATGTCAGTGTCTCCGTCGAGTGATGTGCATGCACGCTTCGCCCGGGATCGACCTGTCGGGCGAATCTGTTGTTTCTTGGGGATAGGCCAGCCGCTTGCGCTGTGCAAGCATCTGCAAATATGCGCTCTGGACATTTAGTCCAATATTGACATTTGATCCAAATTGCTGCATCTCCGTCCCATGAACAGGGAACCCGTCACCAATTTTCGCCTAGCCATGCACGCGCCGGCCGCCAGTGCCATCAGCGCCTTGCTCTATCCGCATGCGGAAGTGGTGCTGCACGATCTCAAGGCAGGAACGATTGCTGCGATCTGGAATTGTTTCTCCGGCCGTTCCGTCGGTGAGGACTCGCTGATCGAGGCGGAGTTCACCCGTTTCTCCGCCAAGGACATGGTGCTCGGCCCCTATGAAAAGACCGGACCTGACGGTCAACGCTTCAAGTCGATCTCTGCGGTGCTGCGCGATGGCGAGGGCGAAGCGATCGGACTGCTTTGCATCAATCTCGACGTTTCCATGATCGACAATGCGCTGAAGCTGCTTTCGGCCTTCGCCGGGGCAGAACAGCCAAGGCCGCAGGCGCTGTTTTCGCGCGACTGGCGCGAGGAGATCAATGCGGCGCTCCATGGCTGGCTGAGGGAGCGCGGGCTTGCACTCTCGGCGCTGAAGCGTGGCGACCGCGTCGCGCTGGTGGCAGCACTCGACGCGCGCGGCCTGTTTGAGACGCGCAACGCCGTCGATCACCTCGCAAGCCTGGTCGGCGCCTCGCGCGCCTCGATCTACAATTACCTCGCCGCAGCACGCGGCGAGAACCGCTAGAGCGCCATAGGTTCGCATGAACGTACAAAGGGCGCTCTGGCACTTTGATTCTAGGGCATCTTTCTGCCTCGAGTGGCTCCACTTGGGACAAGGATGCGCCGGGCCCATTTGCAATCGCCTCGCATGGCAGGACCTGCCTGCGAGAGGAGGACATCCGCCATGACGACTTTGCCCGACTTCCGGCTCGAAACCCATTTCTCCCGCTGGGAGTTCAATGCCCGCCACCATATGACGGCGAGCGACAGCCAGACGATGACCATGAGCCACCTCCTGGCGCTTGCCGACGATGAGGATCGCGCCGCTTGGGAGACGGTGACGCTCGGCTATACCGAGACCTATGGCGCGCCGGCGCTGAGGGCCGCGATCGCCGATACCTACGAGGGGCTAACGGCCGCCGATATTCTCTGCTTTGCCGGCGCGGAAGAGGGGCTCTATTGCGCCATGCTGGCGCTGCTTGGGCCCGACGATCATGCGATCGTGACTGTGCCGAACTACCAGTCGATGGAGACCCTGCCGGTAACGATTGCCGGTTCTGTGACCGGCGTGCCGCTTCGCCCGGAGAACAACTGGCGGCTCGACATTGCCGATGTGCGCGCTGCCTTGCGCCCGAACACCCGGCTCATCTGCGTCAACTTCCCCAACAACCCGACAGGGGCGATCGCCGACCAGCAGACCTTTGCGGCGCTGGCTGAGCTTTGCGCCGAGCGCGGCATCCATCTCTTCAGCGACGAGGTCTATCGCGGGTTGGAGCGAGACGCGGGCTTGCGCCTGCCGCAGGCGGCCGAACTCTTCGAGCGCGGCATCTCGCTCAACGTCATGTCCAAGGCCTATGGCCTGCCGGGCCTGAGGATCGGCTGGATCGCCTGCCGCGACCACGCGCTGCTTCACCGCATGGAGAAGATGAAGCACTACCTGTCGATCTGCAATTCGCGGCCGTCTGAAGTGCTGGCAACGATTGCACTCAAAGCCCGCACGACGATCCTGGAGCGCAACAGGGCGCTTGTGTCGGCCAATCTCGAAAAGCTCAGCGCCTTCTTCGCCGAGTTCCCTGGCCTTTACGAATGGCGGGCACCCGATGGCGGCTGCGTCGGCTTTGCCCGCTATCTCGGCGCCGACGGGGTCGAGACCCACTGCCGGCGGCTGGTAGAGGAGGCGGGCGTGCTCCTCCTGCCGTCGAGCCTGTTTGTCTCGGACCTGCTGCCGGTTGCGACCGACCGCTTCCGCGTCGGCTTCGGTCGCACGAATATCGAGGTTGGCCTCGACGCCTGGCGCCGGCATTTGAGCGGGGTGGGCGCCGCTGCCTGACGCATTCTCAGGGCCGGATCACGCAAGGCGCGGCCGCATCCGGCCTTGCTTGGCTCGACGCTGAAGGATCGCGGCCGCACAGCCGGATGCAGCAGAGTGCCGCCTTATGGCCCGCTTCCTGCCCAGAAATTGCACAGGTGTGGATATAGACAAGCGGCCCGTGGCCCGAATGGTAAGGCCGTGTTAACGGAACCGCTTCTGCCTCTCGAGTATTTCCCCCCTGATGCAATACAGACCCGAAATCGATGGACTGCGCGCGCTTGCCGTGGTCCCAGTGCTCCTGTTCCATGCCGGCTTTGGCCTTGTCGATGGCGGTTTTGCCGGGGTTGACGTCTTCTTCGTCATCAGCGGCTTCCTGATCACCTCGATCATCCACCGCGAGATCCGCGAGGGGCGCTTCAGCATTGTCAGCTTCTACGAGCGGCGTGCGCGTCGGCTGGCGCCCGCGCTTCTCTTGGTCTGTGCCGTCTGCATACCGTTCGCGATGATGTGGATGTTGCCGGAAGAGCTCAACAATTTCGGCAAGAGCCTCTACGCGGTGAACCTGTTTGCCTCGAACTTCGTGTTCTGGGACCAGACCGGCTATTTCGCGCCGAGTACCGACCTCATGCCGCTGTTGCACACATGGTCGCTGGCGGTCGAAGAGCAGTTCTACCTGGTGTTCCCGCTGCTTCTGCTCCTGCTTCGCCGCTTCTCGCCGGCAACGACATTGAAGGTCATGGCGGCCCTGATCCTCGTGAGTTTCGGCAGCACGCAGCTCCTGGCCTTTCTGGATCCGGCGGCAAATTTCTACCTGCTGCCAAGCCGCTTCTGGGAACTGGGCATCGGCGCGGCCCTGGCGCTTGCCGGTGTCGAGACGTTCGAAGTGAAGAAGTTCCATCGTGAGCTGCTCGCAACGCTCGGTCTTGCAGCCATTGTCGCGAGCTATGCGTTCGTCAAGGAATCCGCCTTCTATCCCGGCTGGGCGACGGTTCCGGTGGTGCTCGGCACCGCGCTCGTTCTTGCCTTTGGCCGCGGCGATACCGTCGTTGGCCGGCTGCTGTCGCTCAAGCCCTTGGTGGCGATCGGGCTGATCAGCTACAGCCTCTATCTCTGGCACCAGCCGGTCTTTGCCTTTGCACGGTTGCGCGCGATCGAGGAAATCCCGGAGAGTGGCTACGTGGTGCTGATCGGGCTCTGCTTCGTGCTTGCGTTTCTCAGCTGGCGCTTCGTCGAGCAGCCCTTCCGCAAGCCCGTGCGTTTCGGCCGCGGTGCCGTCTTCGGCGCAACGCTTGCCGCGGGATCGGCGGCCATCGCACTCGGTCTCGGCTTCGACGGCTCCGATGGGCTGGTGTCGAGAAATCGTGCGCTTGCCGAGCTTACCCGGCCGAGCGTCGGTCTCGGCAAGACCTGCGATGCGGTGGCCGATCTCAAATGCGCCACCAGCGCGGCGCCGGAAGTTGCGGTCTGGGGCGATTCCTTCGCCCGCCATCTCGTCGATGGCATCATCGCCTCGAAGCCGGACGTTGAGCTCGTGCAACTGGCCAAGAACAATTGCGGGCCGTTCGTGAATCTCGCGCCGGTCGTCCCGCGGCTTGGCCGTGACTGGCCGCAGGATTGTGTCCGCTATAACAGCGACGTGCGCCGCTTCCTTCTGGCCAACCGGTCGATCCGCTACGTCGTCCTGTCGTCGTCGCTCAGCCAGTACCTGAAGGAAGAGCGGGTGCTCGTCGATGGGCACAAAGAGGTGCCGTCGGAGACCAGGCTTCTGAGTGACGGGCTGCGGGCGACGCTCGCATGGCTCAAGGAGAATGGTTTCGAGCCGGTTTTCGTGGCGCCCACGCCGCATGACGGCCGTGACACCGGGCTATGCGTTGCCAGATCGCGGTTGCTGGACGAGCCCGACCAGCGCTGCGAGCCGGCGCTCGAGAACGTGCGCCGCCATGATCGCGACGTGCTCACCGTGGTCGCCGATATCGCCGACGAGTATCCGGTCGTCAGTTTCAACAACTACCTCTGCGACGCGGCTTCCTGCAAGGTCGAGGACAAGGGCGTCGCGCTGTTTGAAGATGGCGGGCATTTTTCCGCCCAGGGCTCGCGCCAGATGGGCCGGTCGTTCGATTTCTACCGAACCTTCATTGATGCGGCGAAGGACGAGACGCTGTCGCAACGTGCTGCTCAGCCAGCCGCTTTCGAGAGCGCCGGCTCGTGACAGTGCCGCCAGCATGGCGGCACGTGGACAAAAGAAACGCCCCGGATCTTTCGATGCCGGGGCGTCTTCGTTTCTGGCTTGCGGCGCTTGCCGATCAGGCGCGGCGGCTGCGGCGCTCGCGGCTCGGGGCGGCGGCCGTCTCGTTGGCGGTCTTGTTGCGCAAGGGGCCGATCTTCTCGATGATCAGGTCGAGCGTCGGGCGCTCGCGGCGCTGATGCTCATCGAGTGCGACGCGCATGGCGGCGAGGTGGCTGCAGGTGGTGCCGCAGCAGCCGCCGATGATCTTGGCGCCGGCATCGGCGGCAAGCCGCACATATTCGGCCATCAGCGGCGGCGTGCCGGAATAGTGGATTTCCGAGCCGCGGAATTCCGGAATGCCGCAATTGCCCTTGACGATGACGGTTGCCTCAGGCGCTGCCTCGGTCATGTCGAGCAGCGAGGAGAGAATGTCGGAGGCGCCGACGCCGCAATTGGCGCCAACGGCAATCGGGCCGTTGTCGAGGTCGCTGGCAACGCCGTGGATGTCCTTCGGGTGCAGGCCCATCATCGTCTTGCCGGCGGTGTCGAAGGAGCCGGTGTAGACATAGGGCATGCCAACCTTGATGGCTGCTTCAGCCGCGGCGCGGATTTCGTCCGGCGAAGACATGGTCTCGATCCAGGCGACTTCGGCGCCGCCGGCCTTCAGGCCCTCGATCTGTTCGACGAAGGCCACGACGGCATCCTCATAGGACAGCGCGCCGAGCGGGATCAAAAGTTCGCCGGTCGGGCCGACAGAACCGGCGGTGATGACCTTGCGCGATGCCTTGTCGGCAACGGCGCGGGCAATCTCGGCGGCGCGCTTGTTCAGCGCATGCACGCGATCGTCGGCCTGGTGCAGCTTCAGGCGATGGCGGGTGCCGCCGAAGGTGTTGGTGAGGATGATGTCGGCGCCGGCGTCGACGAAATCCTGGTGCAGCTTGGTGATATTGTCAGGCTTCGTCTCGTTCCAGAGTTCCGGTGCTTCGCCAGCCTCCAGGCCCATGGCAAAGAGCGAGGTGCCGGTCGCACCGTCGGCAAGGAGAACGCCTTTTTCGGCAAGCAGGGCGGAGAGGGCATTGGTGGCTGCGGTCATCGGTTTTTCCCGGCTAGAATGAATTGCAACAAGATATAAAGATATCTTTATGTCTTTGCAAGCCGTTCACGTGCGGGCGGCAACTATTGTTGAGCGCGCAGGCTCATGCGGCCGGCAAGGCCGAGCCCGAAGACGGCGAGCGCCGTCAACAGCCACATCGGGTCGGCGCGATTGAGGAAGAAACTTTCCAGCATGGCGTTATAGGTCATGAAGATCACCACCATGACGCAGAAATCGGCAAAGACCCGGGCCTCGGGCCGGCGGTAGGCGTGGGCATAGTCCACCAGTGGTTTGACGAAGATGAGCAGCGTCATGAGGATGCCGCCCGGCACGCCGAACATCAGCACGGCATCGAGGTAGCTGTTGTGGCCGGTGACGATGCCGCGCACGTCCCAGCTTGCCTCGAAATTCGCCTCCAGTCCCATGATGACCGGCGACAGCCAGAAACTCGCGTAACCCTGGCCAAGCCAGGGCCGCTCGGCGATGCTGGCGCTCGCAAATTTCCAGATGTCGTCGCGGCCCGTGAAGGTCGGGTCGTCGATCAGCGCCTTGGTGATGGCATGTAGAGTATTGGAGTAAATGCTGCCGAGCGTCAGGCCGAAGACCAGCACCGACATGCCGAGATGGGCAAGGATCATCAGCCCGGGGCTGCGCACGGCGCGACCGGCAAAGACTAGGCCGATGGCGATCGGCAGGAAGCCGATCGTCGTCTTCGAGCCGGTGTGCAGCACGAAATTGGCGGCCAGCAGCGTGATCGCCCAGCCGCGCAAGGGCGCGCCGGCGCGCAGGCAATAGATGCCGAACATGCACAGAATGGAAAAGACCGGCGCCGAGACGTTCTTGTGCAACAGGTGCCCACGCCAGAAGCCGGCATGCCAGGGCTCGTCGCCGAAGGCCGAATGGATGGCGCGGTCGGGCGCAACGATCAGGGCCGTATAGTCGATCAGGATCAGGACGAGGATCGCATTGGCGCCGGCGTTGACGAAATCCTTCTCGCTGCGCGGCAGCACCAGCACGCCCGCCACCATGATCATGGCGACCAGGCTCAGCGTCAGGCCGCGGGCGGAGGCGGCCGGATCATAGGATTGAAGGCAGGAGAGATAGGCGATCGCGAAGATCGCGATCCAGGAGGGCGAGACGAGGCGTGAAAGCACGCGCCGGTCGACGACCATGCACATGGCAAAGAGATAGACGGCGCCCAGCACGAGGTAGCCGACCTGGTTGATGATGTTGCCTTCGTTGGCCGCATTGGGATCGGTCGTGACCGCACCCTGGAACGGGATCAGCGTGAAGACGATCAGGAACAGACCGAGGCCGGAGAGCAGCGCTGCAAGGCCATGGACAAGCTCGATGAGGCCGGCATCGACGGCGGCCGGCACGGGCTGCCGCTTGCTGGAAAGGTTGGCCGTGGCTGAGTTTACGTGCATGGCGACGCCGAAACGGATGAGGCAAGGTTGCCGCGGTCATGCGGCGTCGATTGCGGGCCCCGTCCGGCGGCCGTGCGGGCACGGGCGGGCAGGGATGCGATGCCACCTTGGCGCATTCAGGTTAAGTCTCGGTGAAACGGACGAGCAAGGGGCGGGCGCTTCACGCTCCACCGGCACCCGTGTCCTTTATGTCCCAGGCATCGATAAATGCGCACTGATTGCCGCAGGCGCTTGCCGCCTGGCCCCCGCGCCCGTAAAAAGGCGGGGTGTGTCGGCCGCTGAAAAGCGCGGCCGTTGCCGTATTCTGCGGCATGTCTTCCAATATGCGATCACGATCCTTCCTCCCGAGATCGTTCGAGAGCGTCGAAACGAGAAACACGATATGCAGTCCTTATACCGTATGGTCGCGTCCGCCGCGGTCTCTGTGAGCCTGCTTCTTGGCAGCGCATCCTATGCCGCAGCCGGCCAGGCGCATTTTGTCGTCAATGCCGAGACCGGCTCGATCCTCGAGGCGGACAATGCCGATGAACTGAACTACCCGGCGTCGCTGACCAAGATGATGACCCTCTATCTCGCTTTTGAAGCGCTGAAGAACGGCACGCTTGCATGGGACCAGAAGCTGACGGTGTCGGAGCATGCCAACAGCCTGGAGCCCTTCAAGCTTGCCGTTGGCGCCGGTCGCCAGATCACGGTGCGCGAGGCGGTCATGGGCATGGTGGTGCTCTCGGCCAATGATGCGGCCGTGGTCATCGGCGAAACGCTCGCCGGCAACGAGCCTGCCTTCGGCACGATGATGACCCGCAAGGCACAGACGCTCGGCATGAGCCGCACGGTGTTCAAGAACGCCAACGGCCTGCCGGATCCGGCCCAGGTGACGACGGCGCGTGACATGGCGACCCTCGGCCTGGCGCTGATGCGCGACTTTCCGCAGGAATTCCAGCTGTTTGCCAACAAGACGATCGAGTTTCGCGGCATGAAGCTGCGCGGCCACAACGGCGTGATGAAGCGCTACGAAGGCGTCGACGGCATCAAGACCGGCTACACCGACGCGTCCGGCTACAATCTCGTGACCTCGGCCAAGCGTGGCGGCACGCGACTCGTCGCCGTTGTCCTGGGCGGCAAGACCGCACAGGCGCGCGACGATGAGATGATCGGCCTGCTCGACAAGTTCCTGCCGCCGAAGGACGAGGCAAGCGCTGCAGGCGTTGCCGAACCGGCCGCTGCTGCGGCGGCGGCGACCACGACGAACTGATTGCACGATCTGTCTTGTTAGGCGGCAGGGCTCTTTTCTCGAGACTCGGTCGTCTAACCGTTCGGCTCGCCGATGAGCGTGAAGGTTTCCCCCTCTCATCGGCTTTAACCCGAGGACTAACCCTCTCCCCGCAGGCGGGGCGAGGGGACGAGAACTGTTGCGGGCCGCCAGAACTTGAGTTGGCGATTCATAAGGTCTTGCAGGAGGGACTTCGGCGTTGCCACGTGTCCCTTCTCCCCGTCAGAACGGGGAGAAGGTGCCGGCAGGCGGATGAGGGGCTTCCTCACCGCGCGGATGAGGCGCGCTTCTCTTGCCGCGTCGAGAAGGGCAGATAGACCGCCCCTCGCAATTTACGCCGCGGCGCGGTCCTCGTGGCTCACCGGCGTCACCATGGCGGCGATGATGGCCGAAAGGTCGAGCGCGCCGATCGGCCGACCATTCGCGTCGACCACATGGGCGCTTGAGACCCGGGCGGCGGTCATGGTGCGGGCCGCCGATTCCAGCACCGTGCCGCTCACCAGAGGCACGCCTTCGGCGTTGCCTGAGAGCGGCCGCATGATCGTCTCGACATTGATGACCCGGCCGCGGTTCACTTCCTTGACGAAGGCGGTGATGTAGTCGTCCGCCGGCGAAAGCACGATTTCCTGGCCGGTGCCCTGCTGCACCACGCGGCCATCACGCAGGATGGCGATCTTGTCTCCAAGCCGCAATGCTTCGTCGAGGTCGTGTGTGATGAAGACGACGGTCTTCTTCAGTTCCTTCTGCAGGTCGAGCAGCACCGTCTGCATGTCGACACGGATCAAGGGATCGAGCGCCGAATAGGCTTCGTCCATCAACAGGATGTCGGCATCGTTGGTCAGCGCCCGGGCGAGGCCCACGCGCTGCTGCATGCCGCCCGAAAGCTGGTTCGGAAAGTGGTTCTCGAAGCCCTTGAGGCCGACACGCTCGATCCAGCCGCGGGCGCGCTTCTCGCTTTCCTTGCGCTCGATGCCCTGGATCTCGAGACCGTAGACGGTGTTGTCGAGCACGGTGCGATGCGGCAGCAGCGCGAACTTCTGGAACACCATCGCCGTCTTGTGGCGGCGGAATTCCCTAAGATCGTTGTCGTTCATCTTGCAGACGTCGACACCGTCATAGAGCACTTCGCCGGCAGTCGGGTCGATCAGCCGGTTGATGTGGCGGATCAGCGTCGACTTGCCGGAGCCGGAGAGCCCCATCACCACCATGACGCCGCCGGCGGGCATGGAGATGTTGATGTCCTGCAGGCCGAGCACGTGACCGTGCTGCTCGTTGAGCTCGGCCTTGCCCATGCCCTTCTTGACCGCATCGACAAAGTCGGCGCCGCGTGGCCCGAAGATCTTGTAGAGGTTCTTCACCTCGATCGCGTGACTAGCCATGGATAACCTCCGAGTGCTTCTGCAGCCGCTTGCCGAAGGCCTGGCTGGTGCGGTCGAAAATGATGGCGATGCCGACGAGGGCAAAACCGTTGAGGAAGCCGACAGTGAAGAACTGGTTGGCGATCGCCTGCAGCACGTTCTTGCCGAGGCCACCGACACCGATCATCGAGGCGACGACAACCATTGCCAGCGACATCATGATCGTCTGGTTGATGCCGGCCATGATGGTCGGCAGTGCCAAGGGCATCTGCACGTTCTTCAGTTTCTGCCAGGTGGAGGAGCCGAAGGCGTCGGCCGCCTCGAGCACTTCCTGGTCGACGAGCCGGATGCCGAGATTGGTCAGCCGGATCATCGGCGGCACGGCATAGATGACGACCGCGATCAGGCCCGGCACCTTGCCGATGCCGAAGATCATCACGACCGGGATCAGGTAGACGAAGCTCGGCATCGTCTGCATGACGTCGAGGACCGGGTTGACGAAGGCCTGCACCCGGTCCGAACGCGCCATCAGGATGCCGATCGGAATGCCGATCAGGATCGAAATGAGCGTACAGACGGTGACCATGGCGAGCGTGATCATCGTGTCGTTCCAAAGCCCGACAAGGCCGATGGCGATCATCGACAGCGCCGTGCCGATGGTGATGGCGATGTTGCGGCTGCCGAAATAGACGACGGCTACCATAAGGACCAGCACGAGGATCCAGGGCGAGCCGACGAACAGGCCCTCGAGATAATTCAGGAACCATTGAAGCGGCTGGACCACGGTATCGATGGCGTCGCCGTAAGAACGGACGAAGCCCTTGAAGCCGTCGTCAATGGTCTTGCGCGCCAGGCGGATCATGCCGTCGTCAATGGCAGGGAACTTGCAGAGCAACTCTGGCAAGACACTGCAGATGGATGCCATTTGTTTCCCCTTCTTGGCCGGAAGTCTTGTTGTCGCCGGTTGCGTCTCGGCACCGACTATCGTCGATGGCTGCGCACACTTGCGGGTGACCTCTTCGGGTCCCGGCGTTTGAAATGTTGTCAGCGAAATGTGGCATCCGCTTTACTGATTGCGACGCGAAGAGCCACGGTTCGCCGCCTCTGGAACGATCTGCGTTCCCTCGCGGGCCGGCACTCCTGTTCCTGACGGAGACCGCCTGCGATGGACAGGCGACCGGCTTGCGCCGCCCGCCTGCCATGCGCTCAGGATCAGAGCGCTGCCTTGACCTTTTCGGCCACTTCCGGGCTCACCCAGGTGGTCCACATGTCCGGGAACTCTTCGAGGAAGTGCTTGGCGGCATCCTCGTTGGTGCCCTGGTTCTGGTCCATCCAGGCGAGAACCTTGTTGACCGTGCCGTTGTCCCACTTGCGTACCTTGACATAGTCCATGGCGACGCTTGCCTTTTCGGAGAACGACTTGGTGACGACG
Source organism: Ensifer sp. MJa1 (assembly GCF_037026475.1). NCBI lineage: Bacteria > Pseudomonadati > Pseudomonadota > Alphaproteobacteria > Hyphomicrobiales > Rhizobiaceae > Ensifer > Ensifer sp. MJa1. The sequence goes on from NZ_JAKUMO010000001.1 coordinate 407,434, forward strand.
GTATAGACGTCAGAGACCGGATAGGAGTTGACCTTCGGGGTCGGGCAATCCGGAACGGCGGTGCAGGCGTCCCAATCGGCCTTGTTGTGTTCGACGCCGAAGGAGAGCCGGGTCATTTCGTACTTGCCGAGAATGGCGGTCGGTGCCCAGTAATAGCCGAGCCAGCCGGTCTTCTTTTCAAACGCATTGGCGATCGAGCCATCGAGGCCGGCAGCCGAGCCGGTATCGACCAGCACGAAGCCTGCCTTTTCAGCGTCGAGTGCCTTGTAGAGGTTGGCGGTCGAGACCTGGCAGTTCCAGCCGGACGGGCAATTGTGGACCGCAGCCTTGGAGGAATCTTCCGGCGACGGGAACAGTTCGGGGTGCTTCAGCGCGTCCTGAACCGTCTTGATATCCGGATGGGCGTCGGCGATGAACTTCGGGATCCACCATCCTTCGACGCCGCCTTCGCTGAGCAGAGGCGCGGCTTCGATGAGGCGGCCTTCCTTGATCGCGGCGTCGAGCGGCGTGCGCACGGCGTTGACCCACAGTTCCGGCGCCATGTCGGGCTGTGCCTTTTCATTCATCGAGGCGAAGGTCGGCATGGTGTCGCCGGTAACCAGCGTCACGGTGCAGCCGTAACCGTTTTCCAGAATGAACTTGTCCACCTGGGCGGCGACGCCGGCAGAAGCCCAGTTCATTTCGGCAATGCTGACTTCACCACAATCCGCGGCCTGCGCGGAACCCGCCAGGGCATAAAGGCCCGCGGCGAGGACGGTGGAAGCGAGGAGTTTCTTCATGTTGCAAGACCTCCCAGTCTTTTATGCAGCCAACGTTCGAAGGGGCGGTGGGTGCTGCGCATCCCGACACCCGGAGTCCATGTGCAGCTCGGGGTTCGGCGTCAGCCAAGGGTCGCCTCTGCTGCGGGCGGTGGGGAGTTTTCTTCTCGTCCTGGCCGCGGAACCCTGTCGCCGGCCATCTCCTCTTATACCGTCATGCAAGCCTAAGTATTCTCGTTGAGAAATCAACCTCTTCAATCGGAACCCTGCGCGATCGGCGGGGTCTGCGCGTTCTGTCTGCGACATCGCCGTCGCATGCTTTGCGCGCATGAGAGAGGCTCAATTTAAGCAATAGCGACAATTCCTGCCGCAAATTTCGGCGCCGGGCACCGCGTCGTTGCCATGCGTGTCGAGAACGTGACGTTTCCTATCGTGATTGCGTCACCGTAATTGTCGCGCATGTCGCGAAAAAAATTCGAAAAGTGCCGGAATTCATCTTTGGTTAGATCCTCAATAACCATCCGGTAACGATGTCGAGCTAATTGTTCTCTCGCGGCAGGGGAACTGCCGCCGGTCCGGATCAGGTTTTGCGTCCCGGGCTTTGAGCGAACCTTCGGTGTGTTTTTCCGAAGCGACCAGCGTTTTTTGGCGGCCGCATCCCTCGTTTTGAGGTCGATGCGGCCTTCGCATTTCAGGATGTCTTCCATTTTTCCCGCTGGCGTCGGAGCCGGTGTCGTCGGATCTGGTGTCAATGCACATCCGCTCAGCCATTCTGGTCATTGCGCCACCCATCGTCGCCCATAAAAAAACCGCCCCGGGAGGGGCGGTTGGAGAGGCTCCGGGAGGAGAGCTCATAAATGGCGAACTTTGGCAGATCGCAGCTTAGCCGACGTTCGACGTGCGGATGACGCCGAGCGGGCCGAAGGGAGCCGATGCCACGAGGTTTCGCACGCGCGACTGGCTGGAGGGAACCTTGGAGTTCCAGGCGATCTGGACGAAGTTGGGCTTGCTGAAGATGTACAGCATGGACGTGAACCTTGAGAGGCCGGAGGCCTTTGCTCCGGAGCTTGTTGCTATGGCGCTGATATAGGTGTGCGCTGCGAAAAACGGAACACCAAACTCGCCATGCGATGTCGCATTCTGGCTACCGCGAGCGACATTTTCGACAAGCCTTGCAAAGGGGTGACACAATGCGTGAGCGCCCTTGTCCGATTGCGGCGAAATCGTGTCGAAACAGACCTTTGACGGCGGCCGTTTCAGTGTTACCGGTTGTCCCATGACACGCAAAATCATGCTGCAGGGAACCGGCTCGGATGTCGGAAAATCGGTACTGGTGGCGGGGCTCTGCCGGCTCGCTTCCAATCAGGGCCTGAAGGTCCGGCCGTTCAAGCCGCAGAACATGTCGAACAACGCCGCCGTATCCGACGACGGCGGCGAGATCGGCCGGGCGCAATGGCTGCAGGCGCTGGCCGCCCGCGTGCCCTCGTCGGTGCACATGAACCCGGTGCTTTTGAAGCCGCAATCCGACGTCGGCAGCCAGATCGTCGTGCAGGGCAAGGTGGCGGGGCAGGCCAAGGGCCGCGAATATCAGGCGCTCAAACCCAGGCTGCTTGGTGCTGTGATGGAGAGCTTCGAACAGATCTCTACTGGCGCCGATCTGGTGGTGGTCGAGGGCGCGGGCTCTCCGGCCGAAATCAACCTTCGCGCCGGCGATATCGCCAATATGGGTTTTGCCACCCGCGCCGACGTGCCGGTCGTGCTCGTCGGCGACATCGACCGCGGCGGCGTCATCGCTTCGCTGGTCGGCACCCACGCGATTCTGTCCGACGAAGACCGGCGCATGGTGTCAGGATACCTCATCAACAAGTTCCGCGGCGACGTCACGCTGTTTGATGATGGCATTGCCGCCGTCAACCGCTTCACCGGCTGGCCCTGTTTCGGTGTCGTGCCGTGGCTGAAGGCGGCCGCACGGCTGCCGGCCGAGGATTCGGTGGTGCTCGAGAAGCTGACGCGCGGCGAGGGGCGGGCACTGAAGGTCGCAGTGCCCGTACTGTCGCGCATCGCCAATTTCGACGACCTCGACCCGCTGATCGCCGAGCCCGAGGTCGACCTCGTCTTCGTGCGGCCGGGCAGCCCGATCCCTGATGATGCCGGTCTCGTCGTCATCCCCGGCTCGAAATCGACCATTGGCGACCTCATCGATTTCCGCGCTCAGGGTTGGGACCGCGATCTTCAGTGCCATGTGCGCCGCGGCGGCCGGGTCATCGGCATCTGTGGCGGCTACCAGATGCTCGGCCGCAAGGTCACAGATCCGCTCGGCATCGAGGGCGGCGAGCGTGCCGTCGAAGGACTGGGACTGCTCGACGTCGAAACCGAGATGGCGCCGGAAAAGACCGTGCGCAACAGCCGCGCCTGGTCGCTGGAGCACGACGTGGCGCTCGAGGGCTACGAAATCCACCTCGGCCGGACGCAAGGGCCTGATTGTGACCGCCCATCCGTGCGCATCGACAACAGGGCAGACGGCGCGCTGTCTGTCGATGGCCGGGTGATGGGCACCTATCTGCATGGGCTTTTCACCAGCGATGCCTATCGCGCAGCGCTGTTGAAGAGTTTCGGCATCGAAGGCGGCGCCAGCAACTACCGCCAATCGGTCGACGCGGCACTCGATGAAGTCGCAAGCGAACTGGAGGCCGTGCTCGACCAGCGTTGGCTGGATGGGCTGCTTGGGCAGTAGGAATGCTGAAATTCCGAACAATCTTGATTGTGGTGGGCTAGAATGCGCGACGACGTGGCGCTCGATGCCAAGAAATACGACAGGCGGATCCTCCGATGACGGACGAAACCAGACGAACCCATTGGGACGCGGCCTATCGAACCAAAGGTGAGGCGGGCGTCAGCTGGTTCGAGGATAAGCCGGCTGTCTCCCTCGATCTTATCCGGAAATATGCACCCGTTCGGTCGTCGTCGCTGATCGATATCGGCGGCGGCGCCTCGCGGCTGGTCGATACGCTGCTTGACGAAGGCGCGAACGCGGTCACCGTGCTCGATCTGTCACCGGCAGCACTCGAAGCCGCCAGGGCAAGGCTTGGAGCTCGGGCCGGCCGCGTGCAATGGCTCGCCGCCGATGTGACCGTATGGACACCGGACCACGCCTACGACCTCTGGCATGACCGCGCCGCATTCCATTTTCTGACGGATCCGGTCGACCGGGCCGCCTATGTCGAGCGGCTGACGGCGGCTGTCAAACCGGGCGGATATGCAATCATCGCCACCTTTGCACCTGATGGCCCCGAGCGTTGCAGTGGCTTGCCGGTGGTGCGCTACGATGCGGCGACGCTTGGCCGCGTTATCGGGCCCTCTTTCCGGCTGGTCGAAGCATTGCGGCATGACCACCAGACACCCTCGAAGACGTTGCAGGCCTTTCAATTCAGCGTATGGCAGCGGCTAAGCGGCTAGCGCGGGCATCGACAAAACGTCGCGTGGCGCAACTCGGCCGGGGAGGCGTCGCAAGCGTCGATTGACTTTGCGCGGGCTGCTTCCTAATCATCGGATGTTGGATGGTTCCTCCGCGTCGTGGCGACACGGGGGAATAATTGGGAATGTGACGGATGGACCCAAATCGGGCATCCTTATCGCAGCCGACCCCGCGACTGTAGAACGGTCAGGGTTCGCCATCGGGCTCAAGCTCAGCTTTGTCAGGCGATTGCATGGTGCAGTCGACGCCAAGATTGGGATCGAGCCGGAAAAGCCACTGGCGTGGCATCGTGATCAGCCGGGTTGGACGCCTCTTCTTCTACGAATCGTCCGCCTTTCACGAACTTTAAAAAACGCCGGGAAGGTGAGGCGGGCCGCTCGGGTCCTGACATCGGAACCTCGCTCCATTGGGGCGAGGCGATGCTGGGCCCCGTGACTCCGTGAGCCAGGAGACCTGCCATCCGGCATGGGCATTCCGCCCGGGGAGATGATTTGTCTCCAACGCCATCACGGAGGTTGTTTTGGCTTTCAGATATTTCCCCCAACGCGCCGCCGGTGCGTCGATTGGCTGTTGCCATCAATCGCTGACCTTTGCGTCTTGAGGCAGCGACGATGAGCAATCCCAGCGCCGGACCCGTCCTGGTCCTTGGCGGCGCCCGTTCCGGCAAATCCAGCTTCTCCGAGAAGCTCGTCGAAGCGTCCGGTCTCGCCAGACATTATGTCGCCACCGGCCGCGCTTGGGACGGCGAAATGCGCGAACGCATCGACCTTCACCGGACGCGCCGAGGAGAGGGCTGGACGACGCATGAGGAGCCGGTCGACCTCGTCGGCGTGCTCCAGCGCATCGATGATCCTGGCCATGTCGTCTTGATCGACTGCCTGACCCTGTGGGTCACCAATCTCATGCTCGAGGAGCGCGACATCGAGGCGGAGTTCGCGAGCCTTGCCGCGTACCTTCCGCAAGCGCGGGCGCGCCTTGTCCTTGTTTCCAACGAGGTCGGCCTCGGCATCGTGCCCGAGAACCGCATGGCGCGCGAGTTTCGCGACCATGCCGGCCGGCTTCACCAGATCGTTGCGGAGAAATCCGCTGAAGTTTACTTTATCGCGGCCGGTTTGCCGCTGAAAATGAAGGGTTGAATAATGACCACCGCAAGAACCAGCCATGGCAAGATCCCGGCGACCGTCATCACCGGCTTCCTTGGCGCCGGCAAGACGACGATGATCCGCAACCTGCTGCAGAACGCCGACGGCAAGCGCATCGCGCTGATCATCAACGAGTTCGGCGATCTCGGCGTCGACGGCGATGTCTTGAAGGGCTGCGGTGCCGAGGCCTGCACCGAGGACGATATCATCGAACTCACCAATGGCTGCATCTGCTGCACGGTCGCCGACGATTTCATCCCGACGATGACCAAGCTGCTTGAGCGCGAAAACCGTCCGGATCATATCATCATCGAGACCTCGGGCCTGGCGCTGCCGCAGCCGCTGATTGCTGCCTTCAACTGGCCGGATATCCGCAGCGAAGTCACCGTCGATGGCGTCGTGACTGTCGTCGACAGCGCCGCCGTTGCCGCCGGCCGCTTTGCCGATGACCACGACAAGGTCGATGCGCTGCGCGTCGAGGACGACAATCTCGACCATGAAAGCCCGATCGAGGAACTGTTCGAGGACCAACTGACGGCTGCCGACCTCATCGTGCTCAACAAGACCGACCTGATCGACGCTTCCGGCCTCAAGGCCGTGCGCGACGAGGTCTCCTCGCGCACCAGCCGCAAGCCGGCCATGATCGAAGCGAAGAACGGCGAAGTCGCCGCCGCCATCCTGCTCGGCCTCGGCGTCGGCACGGAAAGCGATATCGCCAACCGCAAGTCGCACCACGAGATGGAGCATGAGGCCGGCGAGGAGCACGACCACGACGAGTTCGACAGCTTCGTCGTCGAGCTCGGCGCCATTGCCGATCCGGCCGCCTTCATCGATCGCCTGAAGGTCGTGATCGCCGAGCACGACGTGCTGCGCCTCAAGGGCTTTGCCGATGTGCCCGGCAAGCCGATGCGCCTTTTGATCCAGGCGGTCGGCGCCCGCATCGACCAGTATTACGACCGTGCCTGGGCTGCCGGCGAAAGGCGCGGCACGCGCCTCGTCGTCATCGGCCTGCACGACATGGACGAGGCCGCGGTTCGCGCTGCCATTGCCGCACTCGTCTGATCCTTCTTTGAAGGGAACGATCTAACGCATTGAAATGATGCAGTTCCGGACGAAAGCCGCTTCACGCGACTTCGTTCGGGATTGCTCGAACGGACAAGACGAATGCATCTGCTTCTCGCCCAGAAAGGAACGATCGCCGACGGCAACGAGGCGATCGACCTCGGGCAAACGCCGGCCGACATCCTGTTCCTGTCTGCCGCCGACACCGAGCTCTCCTCGATCGCCGCCGCCCATGGCCGCCGCGACGGTGGCCTGAGTCTGCGCATCGCCAGCCTCATGAGCCTGATGCACCCCATGTCGGTCGACACCTATGTCGAGCGCACGGCGCGGCATGCGAAGCTGATCGTGGTTCGGCCGCTCGGTGGCGCCAGTTATTTCCGCTATCTGCTCGAAGCCCTCCATGCCGCCGCCGTGACCCACCGGTTCCAGATCGCGGTGCTGCCCGGCGACGACAAGCCAGACCCGGGCCTCGAGCCCTTCTCCACTGCTGCAGCCGATGATCGTCAGCGCCTCTGGGCCTATTTCACCGAAGGCGGCGCCGACAATGCCGGCCTGTTCCTCGACTATGCCGAGGCGCTGGTAACGGGCGCCGAGAAGCCTCAGCCGGCCAAGCCTTTGCTGAAGGCCGGCATCTGGTGGCCGGGCAGAGGCGTGATCGGGACTGCCGAATGGTTGGAGATGGTTGGTCGCGCTGCTGCCCGCCAGGCCGACAGGGTGGCAGTCGAACCTACGGTCGCCGTCTGCTTCTACCGCGCCCTCGTCCAGAGCGGCGAGACGCGGCCGGTGGAAGCGCTGATCGATGCTCTGGCCGTCCAAGGTGTCCGGGCACTGCCGGTCTTCGTCTCCAGCCTCAAGGATGCGGTGTCCGTCGGCACGCTGCAGGCGATTTTCGCCGAGGCCGCGCCCGACGTGGTGATGAACGCCACCGGCTTTGCCGTTTCCTCGCCCGGCGCCGACCGGCAGCCGACGGTCTTGGAATCAACCGGCGCGCCGGTGCTGCAGGTGATCTTCTCCGGCTCGTCCCGGGCGCAGTGGGAAACCTCGCCGCAGGGGCTGATGGCGCGCGATCTCGCGATGAACGTCGCCTTGCCCGAAGTCGACGGCCGCATTCTCGCCCGCGCCGTCTCGTTCAAGGCTGCGTCGATCTATGACGCCAAGGTCGAAGCCAATATCGTCGGGCATGAGCCGCTCGAAGACCGGGTACGCTTTGCCGCAAGCCTTGCCGTCAACTGGGCGAAGCTGCGCCGGGCAAAACCTGCCGAACGGCGCATCGCCATCGTCATGGCCAACTATCCGAACCGCGACGGTCGCCTCGGCAATGGCGTCGGGCTCGACACGCCGGCCGGTACCGTCGAGGTGCTGCGGGCGATGTCGCGCGAAGGTTATTCGGTCGGCGAGGTGCCCGAAGACGGCGACGCGCTGATGCGCTACCTGATGGCCGGGCCGACCAATGCAGCAGGCCGCGACCGCGAAATCCGCGAGAGGATTTCGCTCAGCGATTACAAGGCTTTCTTCGATTCGCTTCCGAAACAGATAAAGGATGAAGTGAGCGGCCGCTGGGGTTCACCAGAAGCCGATCCGTTCTTCCTCGATGGAGCCTTTGCGCTGCCGCTTGCCCGCTTCGGCGAGGTCATCGTCGGCATTCAGCCGGCGCGCGGCTACAATATCGATCCGAAGGAAAGCTACCATTCGCCGGATCTCGTGCCGCCGCATGGCTATCTCGCCTTCTATGCTTTCCTCCGCCAGCAATTCGCAGCGCAGGCGATCGTGCATATGGGCAAGCACGGCAATCTCGAATGGCTGCCGGGCAAGGCGCTGGCGCTGTCTGAAACCTGCTATCCCGAGGCGATTTTCGGACCGCTGCCGCATATTTATCCCTTCATCGTCAACGATCCGGGCGAAGGCACGCAGGCCAAGCGCCGCACCAGCGCCGTCATCATCGACCACCTGACGCCACCTCTAACGCGCGCCGAATCCTACGGGCCGCTCAAGGACCTAGAAGCGCTGGTGGACGAATATTACGACGCCGCCGGTGGCGATCCCCGGCGCCTGCGGCTGCTCAGCCGCCAGATCCTCGACCTCGTGCGCGACATCGGCCTCGACAGCGACGCCGGCATCGACAAGGGAGACAGCGACGACAAGGCGCTGGAAAAGCTCGACGCCTATCTCTGCGACCTCAAGGAAATGCAGATCCGCGACGGCCTGCACATTTTCGGCGTGGCGCCGGAGGGGCGTTTGCTGACGGATCTGACCGTGGCGCTGGCGCGCGTTCCGCGCGGGCTCGGCGAGGGCGGCGATCAGAGCCTGCAGCGGGCGATCGCGGCGGATGCGGGGTTGAGGGGCGCTGAGCGCGAGATCGCTCCCGAAGGACAATCCTTCGACCCGCTCGATTGCGTGATGTCGGACGCCTGGATCGGCTCGAAACCGGCAATTCTTGCCGACCTCTTGGACGCCCCCTGGCGCACCAATGGCGACACAGTCGAACGCATCGAGTTGCTGGCCGCAAAACTCGTCTCGGGCGAGCAGTCTTGCCCCAATGGCTGGGTCCACACCCGCGCCGTGCTCGATGAAATCGAGACCCGCCTCAAACCCTCGATTTCCGGCTCCGGCACCGCCGAAATGGCGGGCTTCCTCACCGGCCTCGACGGCCGCTTTGTCGCGCCCGGACCCTCCGGCGCACCGACACGTGGCCGCCCCGATGTGCTGCCGACCGGCCGCAATTTCTACTCGGTCGACAGCCGCTCGGTGCCGACGCCGGCTGCCTATGAGCTCGGCAAGAAATCGGCCGAACTGCTGATCCGCCGCTATCTGCAGGACCATGGCGAGTGGCCGTCCTCCTTCGGCTTGACCGCCTGGGGCACGGCCAACATGCGCACTGGTGGTGACGACATCGCCCAGGCGCTGGCGCTGATCGGCGCCAAGCCTGTCTGGGACATGGTCTCGCGCCGGGTGACGGGCTATGAGATCGTGCCCCTTGCCATGCTCGGGCGGCCGCGTGTCGATGTGACCTTGCGCATTTCCGGCTTCTTCCGCGATGCCTTCCCGGAACAGATCGCCCTCTTCGACAAGGCGATCCGGGCTGTGGGCGCGCTGGAAGAGGACGATGCCGACAACATGATCGCCGCGCGCATGCGGGCCGAATCCCGGCGGCTGGAGGCCGAAGGCGTGGAGACTGCCGAGGCCGCCCGCCGCGCCTCCTACCGCGTCTTCGGTGCCAAGCCCGGTGCCTATGGCGCCGGCCTGCAGGCGCTGATCGACGAGAAGGGTTGGGAAACCAAGGCCGATCTTGCCGAGGCGTATCTCACCTGGGGCGCCTATGCCTATGGCGCCGGCGAGGAGGGCAAGGCCGAGCGCGACCTTTTCGAAGAACGCCTGCGCACGATCGAGGCGGTGGTGCAGAACCAGGACAACCGCGAGCACGACCTGCTCGACAGCGACGATTACTACCAGTTCGAAGGCGGCATGAGCGCTGCCGCCGAACATCTCGGCGGCACCCGGCCTGCGATCTACCACAACGACCATTCCCGGCCGGAAAAGCCGGTCATTCGCTCACTGGAGGAAGAGATCGGCCGTGTGGTCCGGGCGCGCGTCGTCAATCCCAAGTGGATCGATGGCGTCATGCGCCACGGCTACAAGGGTGCCTTCGAGATCGCCGCGACGGTCGATTACATGTTCGCCTTTGCCGCGACCACCGGTGCTGTGCGCGACCATCACTTCGAGGCGGCCTATCAGGCCTTCATCGTCGACGAGCGCGTGGCCGATTTCTTGCGGGACAAGAACCCGGCCGCCTTTGCCGAGCTTGCCGATCGCTTCCTCGAAGCGATCGACCGCAATCTCTGGACCCCGCGCTCGAACTCGGCGCGCTTTGAACTTGCCGCCATCGGCACGGCCGCAACCCGGCTTCGCGCCGGCAATGAATAGAGCGGTTCCGGGCGAGGTTTTCGTCCGGAATTGCGTGGAAGCAAAGATCTGGTTCCGTTTCGCTGTTCACTGAAGCACGGAACAGAACCGGAGCGGGACGAGGCTCCGCCCATCCCGCGAATTCAAGAGCTGAGGGAGTTATCATGAGCGACGAGACGACAGTAGGCGGCGAAGCCCCGGCCGAGAAGGATGATGCCCGCCACGCCATGAAGATGGCGAAGAAGAAGGCGGCGCGCGAAAAGATCATGGCGACCAAGACCGACGAGAAGGGTCTGATCATCGTCAACACCGGCAAGGGCAAGGGTAAGTCAACCGCCGGCTTCGGCATGATCTTCCGCCATATCGCCCATGGCATGCCCTGCGCCGTCGTGCAGTTCATCAAGGGCGCCATGGCGACCGGTGAGCGTGAGCTGATCGAAAAGCATTTTGGTGATGTCTGCCAGTTCTACACGCTCGGCGAGGGCTTCACCTGGGAAACGCAGGATCGTGCCCGCGACGTCGCGATGGCCGAGAAGGCTTGGGAAAAGGCCAAGGAACTGATCCGCGACGAGCGCAACTCGATGGTGCTGCTCGACGAGATCAACATCGCGCTGCGCTACGACTATATCGACGTCGCCGAAGTCGTGCGCTTCCTGAAGGAAGAAAAGCCGCACATGACCCACGTGGTCCTGACCGGCCGCAACGCCAAGGAAGACCTGATCGAGATCGCCGATCTCGTCACCGAAATGGAGCTGATCAAGCATCCATTCCGCTCCGGCATCAAGGCGCAGCAGGGCGTCGAGTTCTGATGAGCCAGAGTTGGCAGTCTCTACAGCGCCGCGCGTCCTTTGGGCGCGCAAAGGTCGCTGTAGCATTTTAGAATCTGCATGATTTTTCCCTTAAATCGGCAGGCGATTAAGGGATCATGCAGTGCGCTGCTCTCGGCGGCCTTTGCTGCGCTCACGGCCATCTTCGCCAAGGTCGGCGTCGCGCAGGTCAATTCCGACTTCGCGACGCTGATTAGAACCGTCGTCATTCTCTTCGTGCTCGCCGGCATCGTGGCGGCGACCGGGCACTGGCAGAAACCGTCGGAAGTTCCTGGCCGCACCTGGCTGTTCCTCGCGCTGTCGGGTCTTGCCACCGGCGCCTCCTGGCTTGCCTATTTCCGCGCGCTCAAGCTCGGCGACGCCGCCCGCGTCGCCCCGATCGACAAGCTCTCGATCGTCATGGTCGCGATCTTCGGTGTCTTGTTCCTTGGCGAAAAGCTCAACCTGATGAATTGGCTTGGGGTTGTGTTTATTGCGGCCGGTGCGCTGCTGCTGGCGGTGTTTTGAGGCTGGCCGTCTTCGCGCGGGGGGCGAGCACGCGAACGCTTCCGTTGAAATCAGACCCACCGGCGAACGCGCCCGCAATAGGCGGTGTAGGCTTCGCCGAACGAACGGGAGAGATGCGTCTCTTCCATGCGGATCTGGTAGGAGATCGAGATCCAGGCGGAAAGGGCGAGCGCCACCGAGACGACGTTGGGAACCGAAAGCACGCTGCCGATCAGTGCTGAGACCATGCCGACATAGATCGGGTTGCGGGAGAAGGCGTAGAGGCCTGAGGTGACGAGAGGCGCGTCCTGCTTTTCGGGGATACCGATCTTCCAGGAATGGCGCATCGTCCATTGCGACAGCATCGTCAGGAAGCCGCCGAGTGCCATCAGCACGAGACCGGCGGCATGAAGCAGCGGCTTGTCGAGCACCGGGATCCGGCCGAGCGAGGCGCTCACGGCTTCGGGAAAGGCGGCGACCGCCAGGAGATGAATGACCAGCGCCCCGACGATCATACGAAAGAGCTTGCCGGCAAAGCCTTCCGCATCGTCGCCATAGGTTAGAACGACGGGCGAGCGGCCGGATTGCACGCGGCGCAGGAGCACCAGCGCCAGGGTAAACAGCCCGACGACGAGCATCAGGATGGCGGGAAGGGTGGTTGACATCGGAACCTCGGCAGCAAACGGAATGACAGCGTGACGCTTGCCGGGCAGGTGGTTCTTTGTGACCGTCGCCTGCCACTAGCGAAGCATTTGCGCCACTCTGCAATCTCTAGTGGCTTGAGATTCAAGGGCGCGATCTGCTCGGCTTTTGTGTTGGTTACCGGATTTTCACCAGCGATCTGCCGTCTTGACACCCGCAGGGCCCTGGCACCGGCGTCACCCTATCCCGCCATGGTCGCCGACTGCCGAAAATCATTCGTATACCTTCGTCGCACGCGCTTGATGGACTCCATGCGCGCATCCATTTAAGGGCTCACCATTATCTAAATAGCGGGTGAACCTTGAAGATCGCTTTCAGAATTGCGGTTGCTGCCGCATCGGTCTTTCTGTTCGTGTCGTCCGGTGACGCGGGCTTTTCCCAAACAACGAAGGCCGGGGCTTCCAGGACCGAGGTCTCGACAACAAAGGCGAAGGCGACCCCCAAGCCCAAGACCAGTCGTAAGCAGAAGGCGGCGGATGAAGCCAAGGCCAAGGCGCTCGCCGAGGCTCGCCGTCCGCGGATCTGCGAGACGCGCAACACTCAGTGCAACTATGGCGCGGGCGCCGTGGGGGAACCGTGTTCGTGTTGGTCGAAGACCGGTGCGCCCGATGCCGGCCTGACAGCGAGACGATGACCCAACCTGGGCGCGGTCGAGGGGCCTCCGAATGGCGAGGTCAAAACCGGGTCAAAGCCCCAGCCACATCCTCAGCGGATGCGTCGGATCGGCCAATAGCCGGATGGCAAGGGCGATCGAGACGACGACGAGCAGCGGCTTGATGATCTTGGCGCCCTTGGCCATGGCGTAGCGTGAGCCGACCTGGGCGCCGAGGAACTGGCCGACACCCATCATCAGGCCGACCTTCCAGAGGATGGCGCCGAAGGAAAGAAACACGGCAAAGGCGCCGATGTTGGAGCCGAAGTTCAGGAACTTCGTGTGCGCCGTCGCCTTGAGCACGCCGAATCCGGCAAGCGTGACGAAGCCGAGCATGAAGAAGGAGCCGGTGCCCGGGCCGAAGACGCCGTCGTAAAAGCCGATCAGCGGCACCAGCGTCAGCGTGAAGACGAAGGGGGTGATGCGGCGGTGCTGGTCGACGTCCCCCATGTTCGGCTTCAGGCCGAAATAAAGCGCGATGGCAATCAGCAGGAAGGGCAGGATCGCTTTCAGCACGTCGCCGGGGACGACGGTGGCGAGAAGCGCCCCAAACACTGAGCCCAGAGCCGACATCAGCGCCATCGGCAATTGCTCCTTCAGGTTCACGTGGCCCTTGCGCGCATAGGAAAGGCTCGCCGAGCCCGAGCCGAACAGCGACTGCAGCTTGTTGGTCCCGAGCGTCTGCAGGGGCGGGATACCGGCAATCAGCATCGCCGGAATGGTGATCATGCCGCCACCGCCGGCAATCGAATCGATGAAGCCGGCAACGAAGGCAGCAACGAACAGGAAGACGAGCAGGTGGAGGGCGAGATCTTGCACGGGCGGGACTCAAAGAAAGGGCGGAACGAGGCGTCGAGGGGCTTTGCGCCTTGTGTCAGAGCCCGCAGCGAAATGCAAAGCCTTCTGACGCGGTGCGATCGCGATGCTTGCCGGGCGCGGCGGAAACTTTCGGAAAATCAGAACCTTGTGCTCAGTCGTTGGGTTTTCGGATTGAGGTGCACGCGCCGGGCCATCGGCCGGATCCGGCATTGCACGCGTTTGGCCGACGGGCATCGTCTTTCCCCAAACGCGACATGCCGATGGCGCAATCCGGTTTGACCGCCTCTCGACGCTTAGGTAAAAATGACAGCCATGCGACGGCGTCCGCTTTGGCGGACTGAAAAAGCGTCCGGTGCGGCCGACCCAGAAAGGGGGCTCTTAACCGGTGCTGTCCAGATCGGCTCGGGAATGGTTCATTCCCGCCGGCGCTTCGTTAAGAAGAACCGACGAAGGGGGCCGGCCATCGTGCCATCGGAACGCAGCGGATCAGCAAGCAATACAGCCGAAAGTGCGGCTCTCGTGCTCGGGCTTGGCTGCGAGCGCGGTACGCCGCCTGAGCAGGTGATCGCGCTTGCGGAACGCGCCATGGCCGATGCCGGTGCCGATGTTGCCGATCTGCGGCTGGTCGCCTCGCTCGATGCCCGTGCCAAGGAGCCGGCTATCCTGGCAGCCGCTGCGCATTTTTCCGTTCCGGCCGCCTTCTACGACGCAGCGACGCTGGAAGCGGAAGCCTCGCGGCTTGAGAATCCCTCCGAGGTGGTTTTCGCCTATACCGGCTGCCATGGCGTGGCCGAAGGGGCAGCCCTCGTCGGCGCCGGTCGTGATGCCGTGCTGATCGTGCCGAAGATCACCTCGGCCCATGCAACGGCGGCGCTGGCAGGCCCGGCAGCGATGGCCGAAATGCCGCGTCGCCAAGCTGCGGGGCGTGTCTGATGCGTTCTTATGTTGTTGAATTGAATCAATCTTTTGTCCGGATTTTCTCGCAGATGGAATCCGGTTCTTTGCAAGCGATGTCAGGTAAGGCGCCTCTGTCAGAGGACGCCGGAGCAGAAATGGGGCAGCACGGATGATCGACGACCTCTTTGCCGGATTGCCGGCGCTCGAGAAAGGCTCGGTCTGGCTGGTCGGTGCCGGTCCGGGTGATCCGGGCCTTTTGACGCTGCATGCCGCCAATGCGCTGTGCCAGGCGGATGTCATCGTCCATGACGCGCTGGTCAACGAGGATTGCCTGAAGCTCGCCAGGCCGGGTGCCGTGCTGGAGTTTGCCGGAAAACGCGGCGGCAAGCCGTCGCCGAAGCAGCGCGACATCTCGCTGAGACTGGTGGAGCTTGCACGCGCCGGCAATCGCGTGCTGCGCCTAAAGGGCGGCGATCCCTTCGTCTTCGGCCGTGGCGGCGAGGAGGCGCTGACGCTGGTCGAGCACCAGGTGCCGTTCCGTATCGTGCCCGGAATCACCGCTGGCATCGGCGGGCTTGCCTATGCCGGCATTCCGGTCACCCACCGTGAGGTCAATCACGCCGTCACTTTCCTCACCGGCCACGATTCCTCTGGTCTCGTGCCCGACCGGATCAACTGGCAGGCGATCGCTGCCGGCTCGCCTGTCATCGTCATGTACATGGCGATGAAGCATATCGGTGCGATCACCGCCAACCTCATTGCTGGGGGACGCTCGGCAGATGAGCCGGTCGCCTTCGTCTGCAATGCGGCAACGCCGAGCCAAGCGGTACTGGAAACGACGCTGTCGCGCGCCGAGGCCGATGTCGAAGCCGCCGGGCTCGAGCCACCGGCGATCGTCGTCGTCGGCGAAGTCGTGCGGCTGCGCACAGCGCTCGACTGGATCGGTGCGCTTGACGGCCGCAGGCTTGCCGCGGATCCCTTCGCCAATCGCATTCTCAGGAACCCGGCATGAGCGGATTGCTGATCGCAGCACCGTCGTCGGGCTCGGGCAAGACGACGGTGACGCTCGGTCTGATGCGGGCGCTGAAGAAACGCGGCACCCTGATCGCGCCGGGCAAGGCCGGGCCTGATTACATCGATCCCGCCTTCCATGCGGCGGCGAGCGGTGAGCCCTGCTTCAATTTCGATCCCTGGGCGATGCGGCCAGACCTGTTGCAGGCGAATGCGGCGCATGCGGCAGCCGGTGGCCGCACGCTGATCATCGAGGCGATGATGGGGCTTCATGATGGAGCGGCTGACGGATCCGGCGCGCCGGCCGATCTTGCCGCAGCACTCGACCTTGCCGTCATTCTCGTGGTCGATTGCGCCCGTCTGTCCCATTCGGTCGCAGCGCTCGTGCGCGGCTATGCGGACCATCGAAACGACATTCGTGTCGTTGGCGTCATCCTCAACAAGGTCGGCAGCGACCGGCACGAGAAGATGCTTCTCGATGCACTGGAACGGGTGCGCATGCCGGTGTTCGGCGTTCTTCGACAGGACAAGGCGCTGCAACTGCCGGAGCGCCATTTGGGACTGGTGCAAGCGGGTGAACATTCCGCGCTCGAAGGCTTCATCGAGGCGGCCGCCGACCGGGTGGAGGGGGCCTGCGACCTCGACGCGATCCGCCGGGCCGCGACGATTTTCCCGCAGCAGGTGACACCGGCCAACATCGAGCGATTGCGGCCCCTCGGCCAGCGCATCGCGGTCGCGCGCGATATCGCCTTTGCCTTTTCCTATGAGCATCTCTTGTTCGGCTGGCGCCGGCGGGGTGCCGAGATCTCGTTCTTCTCGCCGCTTGCCAACGAGGCGCCCGATGTTCTGGCCGACGCCGTCTATCTGCCGGGCGGCTATCCGGAACTGCATGCGGGCCAGTTGAGCGCGGCATCGACGTTCCGCAAAGGCATGCATTGCGCGGCGGAACGGGGCGCGCGGATCTTCGGTGAATGCGGCGGCTACATGGCGCTCGGCGAGGGGCTTGTCGCTGCCGACGGCGCGCGCTACGAGATGCTTGGCCTGCTGCCGCTGACGACCAGTTTTGCCGAGCGCAGGCGGCACCTCGGCTACCGCCGCGTCGTGCCTGTCGACAACACCTTTTTCGATGGACCCATGACTGCGCACGAATTCCACTATGCGACCATCGTTGCCGAAGGCGCGGCCGACAGGCTGTTTGCCGTGAGCGATGCCGCCGGCGACAATCTCGGCCAGGCGGGCCTTCGACGCGGAACGGTTGCCGGCTCCTTCATGCACCTCATCGATATCGCGGCCCGATCATGAGCGCACCGATCCTTCACGGCGGCGGCATCACCGAGGCCGCAGCCCGCTATGGCGGACGGCTCGAAGACTGGCTCGATCTGTCGACCGGCATCAATCCGTGCCCCGTCGCCCTGCCTCCAGTCCCCGAGCGCGCCTGGCACCGGCTGCCGGACCGCCAGACGGTCGACGACGCGCGGCTGGCGGCTGCCGTCTACTACCGTACCAACGGTGTCTTGCCTTTGCCGGTACCTGGCACCCAATCGGTGATCCAGTTGCTGCCGCGGCTCATGCAGTTCAATGCGGCTGCCGAGCCAAGGTCGGGCAGCCGCGTCGCGCTGTTCGGCCCGACTTACGGAGAGTATGCCCGCGTGCTTGCGGCCGCCGGTTTTTCGGTCGACCCAGTGGAGGATGCGAGCGCGATCGAGCCGGGGCACGGTCTCGCCATCATCGTCAACCCCAACAACCCGACCGGGCGGTCCTTTAGGCCTGCAGACATTCTCGCGATCGCCGCAAGGCTGAAGGCGAACGGCGGCGCGCTCCTGGTCGATGAAGCCTTCGGCGACCTTGAGCCGGAATTGAGCGTTGCCGGCCATGTGCGAGAACAAGGCAACCTCGTCGTCTTCCGCTCCTTCGGCAAGTTCTTCGGGCTGGCGGGCTTGCGCCTCGGTTTCGTCGTCGCGCCGGAGCCGGTGCTTGCCGCTTTTGCCGAGTGGCTCGGCCCCTGGGCCGTTTCCGGTCCGGCGCTGACGGTTTCGAAAGCCCTGATGCAAGGCGATACGAAGGCGATTGCAGCCGGCATTCTTGAACGCCGTGCCGGGCTCGATGCCGTGCTTGATGGGGCAGGGATGACCCGGATCGGTGGCACCGGGCTTTTCGTGCTGGTGGAACATCGCCATGCCGTGCGGCTGCATGAGGCGCTCTGCGCAGCGCATATCCTCACGCGCAAGTTCGACTATGCGCCGACCTGGCTGCGGATCGGGCTTGCGCCGGATGCGGAAGGCGACCGGCGTCTGGCGGATGCGCTTTGCCGCATGGAGCGCTGAGTGTCGGAAACGATCCTGCTCATCCTCGCGCTGGCGCTGGTGATCGACCGCATGGTCGGCGATCCGGACTGGCTTTGGGCGCGGGTGCCGCATCCGGTTGTGTTCTTCGGCAAGGCGATCGGCTTTCTTGATGCGCGCCTCAACGGCGAGGACCTGGAAGATGGCGCGCGCAAGCTTCGTGGTGTCATCACGATCTTGCTGCTGCTTGGGTTAAGCGCCTGGCTCGGCCACCTGCTGCACCGTCTGTTTGCTGTGTTCGGGCCGATCGGTTTCGTGCTCGAAGCGGTGGTTGTCGCCGTTTTCCTGGCGCAGAAGAGCCTTGCCGATCATGTGCAGCGCGTTGCGATCGGCTTGCGTCAAGGCGGGCTTGAAGGCGGGCGTGCGGCGGTCTCGATGATCGTTGGTCGTGATCCGAAGACGCTCGACGAACCGGCGGTCTGCCGGGCGGCGATCGAGAGCCTCGCCGAGAATTTTTCCGACGGTGTGGTGGCGCCGGCCTTCTGGTATGCGGTTTTCGGTCTGCCCGGGCTACTGGCCTACAAGATGCTGAACACCGCTGATTCGATGATCGGCCACAAGTCGCCGAAGTACCTGCATTTCGGCTGGGCATCGGCGCGGCTTGACGATCTTGCCAATCTGCCTGCCGCAAGGCTTTCGATCCTGCTCATTGCCGCCGGCGCGTTGATCCATCGTGGCGCACGCGCTGCAAAAGACGCACTGACGGTGGCGCTCCGCGATCATGGCCTGCACCGCTCGCCGAATTCGGGCTGGCCCGAAGCGGCAATGGCCGGCGCGCTCGACCTGCAACTTGCCGGCCCGCGCATCTATGGCGGCGTCAAGGTGAGCGAGCCGATGATCAACGGTCCGGGGCGCGCTGTTGCAACGCGCGAAGACATAGATGGTGGCATCGCTGTATTCTACGGCGCCTGCACGGTGATGACATCAGCTGTTGTTGTTATCGCGATGATTTGATCCAGGAGCGCCTTTTGTCTTTGCGAAACTGACCTTCGCATTAAGACTTTTCTTTCAATATGTATTAGGATCATATCATATTTGGTCGGTTATTCTCTTCGGACGTTTGGTTCCGCCGGTAAGTGTTTGTCATCCCGGAGAGAGAAGCATGCGCAAGGCGTTTTTGACTTTGGTCGTTGCCGCTCTGATGCATTTTCCCGCTCAGCCCTTGAGTGCCGCCAATCTCGTTGCCGATATCAGCCTTTCCTCGCAGACGATGACCGTGCGGCAATACGGCGTCGTGATGTATCGCTGGAAAGTGTCGACGGCGCGCAAGGGCTATGTCACGCCGCGCGGCAGTTGGCGCGCCAAATGGCTCTCGCGCTATCACCGCTCGCGCAAATACGACGATGCGCCGATGCCCTATGCGGTGTTCTTCAACGGTGGCTATGCCATTCACGCCACCTATGACATCAAGCGGCTCGGCCGTCCGGCATCGCACGGCTGCGTGCGGCTGCATCCGAACAATGCTGCCGAGTTTTTTGCGCTGACGAAGGAGCACGGGCTGAAGAACACCCGGATCGTGATCACGCGCTGACGCCGTCTGCGAGAACATTGGCCCCTCGTCCCCCTGCCGGGACCTTCCCCGCAGGCGGGGAGAAGGGACGTGCGGCACTGTATCGCACCAATCTAGCGTGACGACGGGACGCTACGGCGAACTCGTCCCCTCTCCCCGCGAGCGGGGAGAGGGTGAGGGGCAGCTCGCGGGCTCAAGTTTAGGGTGTTGGTGGCAGATCCGCGCGCATCACGGGTGACGTCGAGCGCCGCTCAATCAATCCCCGCCACATGCATCAGCCGGTCGAGGCTCGGCACGCTGACGTGGCGGCTGTTTTCGATGCGGATGACGTTGTCCTTGCGCAGTTTGGTGATCTGCCGGCTGACGGTTTCGATGGTGAGACCCAGGTAATCGGCGATATCGGCGCGCGACAGCGGCAGGTCGAACTCTCTCGCCGTGCCCTTTTCGGGATCGATATGGGTGGCGATGATGTAGAGGAAGCTCGCCACCTTCTCCCGCGCCGTCTTGCGGCCGAGCGTCAGCATCCAGTCTCGCGCCTCGTCCAGTTCCTTCAGCGCCTGTTCGTGCAGCCGGTGCTCGAGACCGGGAGCTTCCGAGACGAGACGGTCGATGACCGTGCGTGGGAAACAACAGATATCGGTGTCGACGGCCGCTTCCGCTGTCAGCGCGCTTTCGCGGGTGAAGGGGCGGCCCATAAAATCAGGGGCGAACTGCAGGCCGACGATCTGCTGGCGGCCGTCGGCCAGAACCTTGCTGAGCTTGACGACGCCGTTGATGATGTTGGCATAGCTTTCGGTTGTCTCGCCCTGGCCGATGACCTCGCGGCCCGGCTCGATGCTGCGGCGGGTCGAATGGCGGCTGAGGTCGAGGAGCTGATCCGGGGTGAGCGTGCCGCAAACACCACCATGGCGCGCCTCGCAGGCGGCGCAGACGGTCGGAATGTCCGAGTTATGGATATCCTTGCGGCGATGTTCGTTCACGATCTGCAATTCTTTCTACCTGCATGTCGTTGCTCTCTGGAAGACCAAAGAGGATGCCGGTCGTTAAATCAAGAGTTGACAGGTGCTAATTCCGAAAGCGCGAAACAATGTCTCATGCTGGCTTGAGCATTGTCAATTTTAACGTGTTAATGCGGCGACTTGATCAAAATCAAAGGCCCGTTCGCGCATCCGTCCTATGCCGTCTTCAAGACAGCGGAGAGACCGATGGAAGACGCGCTTATCCTCAAGCATTCAAGCCCCGTGCCGCGCTATACCAGCTACCCGACCGCCCCGCACTTCTCCGGGGACGTGGGGCCGGCCGATTATGAAAGCTGGCTTGACGCGATCCGCCCTGATGAGGCGATCTCGCTCTATGCCCATGTGCCCTATTGCGACCGGCTCTGCTGGTTCTGCGCCTGCCATACCAAGCAGACGCTGCGCTATGATCCGGTGGCAACCTACTTGCAGGGGCTGCATCGCGAGGTTGCGGAGATCGGCGGGCGGGTGAGCCGCGAGGCGAAGGTGGCGGCGCTGCATCTGGGTGGCGGTTCACCGACGCTCGTGCGACCCGAAGATCTGATCGCCTTGAAGCGCGCTTTCACCGATCACTTCACCTTCGCACCGGATTGCGAGATCAGCGTCGAGATGGACCCGAACGACCTCGACGAGGCACGGCACGATGCGCTGGCCGCGATCGGCATGACGCGGGCAAGCTTCGGCGTCCAGGACTTCGATCCTGAAGTGCAGAAGGCGATCAACCGCATCCAGACATTCGAGCAGACGCGCGCGGCGATCGAGGCGGCGCGGGCGAGGGGCGTGCATTCGGTCAATTGCGACGTCCTCTACGGGCTTCCGTATCAGAGCCTCTCCTCGCTGGAGCGCACGATGGCGGCGGTGTTGTCGCTCAATCCCGATCGCGTCGCACTTTTTGGCTATGCGCATGTGCCGTGGATGAAGACACATCAGAAGATGATCCCGGATGAAAGCCTGCCCGGCATCGTCGAGCGCTTCGCCCAGATGACGCGGGCGGCAGAAATGCTTGTGGCGGCGGGATACGAGGCCATCGGTATCGACCATTTTGCCAGACCTGAAGACAGTCTGGCGCGGGCCAGCCGGCAAGGGCGCCTGCGCCGCAATTTCCAGGGCTATACCGACGATGCGGCCGAGACGCTGATTGGTCTTGGCGCCTCGGCGATCGGTCAGTTTCGTCAAGGTTATGTCCAGAACATGCCGGCGACCGGCGAATATCTGCGCCATGTGGAAGGAACCGGGATCGCCGCTCTGCGCGGCTACCGTTTCACGGCCGACGACCGGATGAGAGCAAAAGTGATCGCCGACATCATGTGCCGCTTTGCCTTCTCGTTCGACGAAGTCGAGCAGGCGTTTCCGGGGCTGGCGGGTGCCGTGATCGAGGAAGCGCGGCTCTTCCGGGCGCGCGACGGTGACCAACTGGCAGTCATCGAGAACGGGCTTTTCCGACTTACGGAGCGCGGCCGGCCCTTCGCCCGTTCCGTGGCGGCAGCCTTCGACGCCTATCTCGGCAACGGGCGCGGCCGGCATTCGGTGGCCGTCTGACCTATGTTCTGCGGCAACACCACACTCCTATTTGCAAACCGTTGCCATCTAGCCCATTGGCTTTTGCGGCGCATTTACCTATAGGATCGCCGAGACTCGACATAAGATATTAGAGGTATGCGCGTGACAGCTACATTCGACAAGGTTGCCGACATCATCGCCGAAACGAGCGAGATCGATCGCGAGACGATCACGCCGGAAAGCCACACGATCGACGATCTCGGCATCGACAGCCTGGACTTCCTCGACATCGTGTTTGCGATCGACAAGGAATTCGGCATCAAGATCCCGCTCGAGCAGTGGACGCAGGAAGTCAACGAAGGCAAGGTTTCGACCGAAGAGTACTTCGTTCTGAAGAACCTCTGCGCCAAGATCGACGAACTGCGGGCTGCCAAGGGCTGATTGGGCTTTCGCCCAAGCCTTGCCACTCGATTTCCAATGCCGCCCGTCGCGCCCCGCGCTTGACAGGCGGCATTGGCGTTTTTACTTGAGCCCGAAACCAACGGCCTAAAAACCAACAGGGTGAGCCTCAATGCTCCTTGAATACTTCCAGATGATCGATCGTGTCGAAACGGTCGATCTTTCGGCTGGCCGGCTGACGGCGCGGTCCGTGGTTCCTGAAAAGAGCCCGGTGTTCGAAGGCCATTTTCCAGGCTACCCGCTGGTGCCGGGCGTGCTTCTGATCGAAACCATGGCACAGGCCTCCGGTTTCCTGGTGCTGGCTGCTACCAATTTCGCCGCCATGCCCTTCCTGATGTCGGTCGACGGCGCCAAGATGCGCACTTTCGTCGAGCCCAGTGCCGAGCTCGAGATCGAGGCCTTCCTCGAGCATGAAGGTTCGGGCTTTGCGGTGACCAAGGCCAAGATTACCTCTGCCGGCAAGAAGGTCTGCGACGCCCAGCTCAAACTGCGGACCATGCCGTTCGACCAGGTTCCGCTCGGCGATATCGTGCGCAAACGGGCAGGCGAAGTGGGTCTGATGGCAGCTCTTTCGGCGGCAGCCGGTTCGGAGAAGTAAGATGAGCAAATCTGCAAACGACGTTGTCATTACCGGCGTCGGTATCGTCACCAGCCAGGGCGTCGGCGTTGAGCCGCATCTGGCGCTGCTTTCCGCCGGGACATCGCCGGCCGTCAGGGTCGAGACCGAGAAGTTCAGCCCCTATCCGGTGCATCCGCTGCCGGAAATCGACTGGTCGCAGCAGATCGCCAAGCGCGGCGACCAGCGCCAGATGGAAAACTGGCAGCGCCTCGGCGTGTTTGCCGCTGGTCTCGCGCTCGATGACGCCGGCCTCAAGGACAATCTCGAAGCCTGCGGCAGCATGGACATGATCGTCGCTGCCGGCGGCGGCGAGCGCGACATCAATGTCGATTCGCTGATCGTCGACGAAGCCTTGAAGCGCAACGACCGCGAACAGCTTCTGAATGAGAAGCTGACGACGGAGCTGCGCCCGACGCTGTTCCTCGCCCAGCTCTCCAACCTTCTTGCCGGCAACATCTCGATCGTCCACAAGGTCACCGGCTCGTCGCGCACCTTCATGGGCGAAGAGGCGGCCGGCATCTCGGCGATCGAAACCGCCTTTGCCCGGATCAAGGCCGGACAGTCGACGCACACGCTCGTCGGCGGTGCGTTCTCGGCCGAGCGTCTCGACATCATTCTGCTGATCGAAGCGATCCAGGGCCACGCGCTTGGCGACTGGCACCCGATCTGGTCGCGCAGGAAGGACAATGGCGGCGGCATGATCCTCGGTTCGGTCGGTGCCTTCCTGGTCCTGGAATCGCGCGAATATGCCGAAGCCCGCGGCGCCCGCATCTATGCCACGATCGACGCGATCGGCGGCGACCGCGGCGCGCGCGATGGCGGCAAGCTGGAAGCCCGCCTTGCCGACCTCGCCAAGCCTGCGTCCGACCTCGACACGTCTTCGACCGTGATCTTCTCCGGTACCTCCGGTTTCCATGATCTCGTGGCGCGCGAGAAGACCTTTCTCGACAAGACATTCGCCGGTGCGCCGGTGCGCGCCTATGGCGGCCTTGTCGGCCACAGCATCGAGGCGCAGTTCCCGCTGGGCCTGGCGCTCGCCGCGCTGACGCTGGGCGAAGGCGCCAAGGTGCCGGCCTTCGACGCCGGTGCGGAAAAGCCGATGACATCGGCAGCCAAGGCGGCGGTGGTCACCACCATCGGCCATTCGCGCGGCGAAGGCGTCGCCGTTCTTTCGGCCGAATAACAGGAGCGGATGATGAGCAACGCTTACAAGGACCATCTCGGCCGCCCGATCATCGCGATTACCGGCATGGGTGTCATCACCTCGCTTGGCCAGGGCGTCGAAGACAATTGGGCAGCGCTTTCGGGCGGCGTCTCGGGTATCCACAAGATCACCCGCTTCCCGACGGAAGGGCTGAACACCCGCATCTCCGGCACGGTCGATTTCATCGACATTCCGGCTGATAACTCCGTCGAGCGCTCCTATGCCATGGCGCGCGAAACGACGCTTGAGGCGCTGGCGCAGGCCGGCATTTCCGGCGATTTCAACGGCCCCCTGTTCCTGGCGGCCCCGCCGGTCGAGCCGGAATGGAGCGCCCGTTTCGAGCTTGCCGACCGTTCGCCGCCGTCCGAGCGCCCGGGCGACGCCTATAACCGCTTCCTCGCCGCCATGCGCCAGAAGGCCGATCCGGTGTTCCATGAGGCCGTGCTCTTCGGCTCGATCTCCGAGCGTCTGGCCGACCGCTTCGGCACGCGCGGCCTGCCGGTGACGCTGTCGACCGCCTGCGCATCGGGGGCGACCGCCATCCAGCTCGGCGTCGAGGCGATCCGCCAGGGCCGCACCGACCGGGCGCTGACGGTTGCGACCGACGGTTCGGTCAGCGCCGAAGCACTGATCCGCTTCGCGCTGCTTTCGGCCCTTTCCACCCAGAACGATCCGCCGGAAAAGGCCTCCAAGCCCTTCACCAAGGATCGCGACGGTTTCGTCATTGCCGAAGGCGCGGCAACGCTCGTCCTGGAATCACTCGAAGCGGCCGTTGCCCGCGGCGCCCGCGTCTACGGCATCCTGAAGGGCTGCGGCGAGAAGGCCGACCTCTTCCACCGCACGCGCTCGTCTCCGGACGGTGGGCCTGCGATCGCGACGATCCGTGCGGCCCTTGCCGACGCCGGCATCGATGAGAACGGCATCGGCTACATCAACGCCCACGGCACCTCGACGCCCGAAAACGACAAGATGGAATACCTGTCGATGTCGGCCGTCTTCGGCGAGCGCCTGCCGTCGATCCCGGTCTCGTCCAACAAGTCGATGATCGGCCACACGCTCACGGCCGCCGGTGCCGTCGAGGCGGTGTTCTCGATCCAGACGATGCTGACCGGCACGCTGCCGCCGACCATCAACTACCAGAACCCCGATCCGGCGATCGTGCTCGACGTGGTGCCGAACGTGAAGCGCAACCAGCAGGTGACTGCGGTTCTGTCGAACTCCTTCGGTTTCGGCGGCCAGAACGCCAGCCTTGTCATGACCGCCGAGCCGGCCTAAGCCGGAAACGTAACGAGTTGCAGCGCCCTTGCGCGTCCCGATGGATGCGCGGCGCTGTGAAAATTCAAGACGCAAACATGCCGCCAAGGCAGAGGAAGAACCATGCGCGCCCTGCAACTGCTCGATGACCGCAAGCTCGAAATCACCGACATTCCGGAACCGGAAGCACCGGGCCCGGGCGAGGTGACGCTGCGCGTCAAGGCGGTTGCGCTCAACCACATCGACGTCTGGGGCTGGCGCGGCATGGCGTTCGCCAAGCGCAAGATGCCGCTTGTCATCGGCGCAGAAGCGTCGGGCGTCGTCGATAGCATCGGTCCGGGCGTTTCGAGCGTGCTTCCGGGCCAGCTCGTTTCGATCTATGGCGCGCGCACCTGCGGTCTCTGCCGTCCGTGCAAGGAAGGCCGTGACAATCTCTGCGAACATGTCGGCGGCGTGCACGGCTTCCATCTCGACGGCTTCGCGCAGGAAAAGATCAACCTGCCGGCGCGTCTGCTGGTTCCGGCCCCTCCGGGCGTCGATGCTGTTGCCGCAGCCCTTGCTCCGGTCACCTTCGGGACCGTCGAGCACATGCTGTTCGACAATGCCAAGCTCGAGCCGGGCGAAACCATCCTCGTTCACGCCGGCGGCTCCGGCATCGGTTCGGCGGCGATCCAGCTTGCCAAGAAGATCGGCTGCACCGTGATCACGACCGTCGGCTCCGACGACAAGATCGAGAAGGCCAAGGCGCTCGGCGCCGATCACGTCATCAACTACCGCACCGACCGCTTCGAGGGCGTCGTGCGCAAGCTCACCAAGAAGAAGGGCGTCGACGTCGTGTTCGAACATGTCGGCAAGGACACCTGGGCCGGTTCCATGCTTTGCATGAAGCGCGGCGGCCGTCTCGTCACCTGCGGTTCCACCTCGGGTGTCTCGACCGACATGAACCTGATGATGCTCTTCCAGCAGCAGCTGAAGCTGCTCGGCTCGTTCGGCTGCCGCATGGAGAACATGGCCAACGCCATGCAGAAGATGGCGCGCGGTCTCGTGCATCCGGTGATCGACACCGAAATCACCCTCGATCAGATAGACCGGGCGCTGGAGCGCATGGAATCGCGCCAGATCTTCGGCAAGATCATCCTGAAGATGGATTGATCGACGTGCGCATGCTGATCACACGGCTGGTGCTGGCGGCGGATCGTACCCGCCAGTGGCTGATCGCGCAGTTCGTTTTCCTGCTGTTGACGGTCCTGAAGATGTTTCCCGCCGACGGCGCGATCAACTTCATGGACCGCGCCGTGCGCTTCATCGGCCCAAAGACCAGCCGGCAGAAGCTGACGCTGACCAATTTGCGCAATGCCTTCCCGGAAAAGAGCGAAGCGGAGATCAACGAGATCGCGCTCGAAAGCTGGGGCAATATGGGCCGCATGGCGGCCGAGTACGTGTTCCTCGATCGACTGTTCGATTTCGATCCGGAGCGCACGACGCCCGGCCGCGTCGAGGTTTCGGGTATCCCGCTGTTCCTCGAGCTGCGCGACAATCCGCGGCCCTTCATCGTCTTTACCGCCCACAGCGGCAATTTCGAGATGTTGCCGGTTGCAGGCTCCGCCTTCGGCCTTGACGTCACCGTGCTCTTCCGCCCGCCGAACAATCCTTATGTCGCCGAAAAGGTGTTCAAGTTCCGCGAGGAGCGCATGGGCAACCTCGTGCCGTCCCATGCCGGCTCGTCCTTTGCGCTTGCCCGCCAGCTCGAGCGCGGTCTTGGTGTCGGCGTACTCGTCGACCAGAAGTTCCGCAAGGGGCTGAAGACCAAGTTCTTCGGCCAGGACGTCCAGACCAATCCGCTCTTGGCCAAGCTCGTCCGCCAGTTCAATTGCGAGGTCTATCCGGCCCGTTGCATCCGGCTGCCCGGCGGCCGCTTCCGGCTGGAGCTGGAGCCGGCGATCGAGATCCCGCGCAGGGCCGACGGCAATGTCGACGTCACCGCCACGGCGCAGTTGCTCAACGACAAGGTCGAAAGCTGGGTCAGGGAATATCCGGGCCAATGGCTCTGGTACCACGATCGCTGGCACATCAAGCGGTATCTCAAGGACTGATTCCCTTCGGCGCGCGCCAGTCCTTCCCAATTGCAGCGTTCTGCACGCCCTGCTTGAAACTCTCGCAAGCGTGATATCGCCTGGCGGAGTGCCGAATTCATCGGGCATTTCGCAACGTCGGCAGCTGGTTTTTCCTGAAAACGCTTCAAGCCAGCGAGTTTTTCTTTCTGCTGTTGAACGCTAACGCAATGAGTGTAAACTCTTAACTGGCTCGCGGGGGAAAGACTGCAAGCGCTTTGGGTGGCTGAAGCGGCACAGTTTTACGCGAAAAGAGTGGGGAATCATCAAAGTCTACATCAGTGTACGCAGCATCAACGCCTGAGTTTTAAGTGCATCGAAGCGGCTTTGCCGTGGGGAATTGGGGTTTCGAATTGAACGCACTGATTGAGCTGTTCTGGTTCAAATATTCGCAGCTGCAGTATGCCGTACGTACAGCAGACGAGCACCTGATCGGCATCCTGGATCGCGAGTTGGATCCGATCCTACGTTCCGTCTACGACGAGAAGGCAGTGAGCGTCGAGGATGCCCGTCTTCAGTTTCAGTTCCTGATTGATATCCTGCGCGTCGAAGCCGACGATATCTCCTGCGTGCTCAGACATTCGCAGCTTCTGCAGTCGCTGATCAACCGCTATTTCGCGGCCACCGGCGCGGTCAAGCTGGCCGACCTGCAGTTGGAGCGGCTGCCGGTGCAGCCGCACAAGGGCAGGGCGGACGAAGGCCTGCTCAACGAGGCGATCCTCGACAGTCTTCCCGATCGCATCGCCGTCATCACGCCGGATTATCGCTATCTTTACACCAATCCGCACAATGCCCGGCATCTGGACAGCCGCCCGATGGACCTGATCGGCCGGCATATCGTCGAGTTCATCGGCATCCAGCGCTTCGAGCTCAGGGTAAAGTCCTATCTCGACCGCTGTTTCGCCGGCGAGATCGTCGACTACACCTTTGCCAAGACCGTCGATGCGCGCACCGTGGTGGTTCGCTGCCGGATGACGCCCTGCACGTCCAGTACCGGCAAGCTCATCGGCGCGATCCTGGTGATCCAGGAACATGCCGACCGCCGGCGGGCGATCGCCGCCTGAT
This sequence comes from Ensifer sp. MJa1, assembly GCF_037026475.1. NCBI lineage: Bacteria > Pseudomonadati > Pseudomonadota > Alphaproteobacteria > Hyphomicrobiales > Rhizobiaceae > Ensifer > Ensifer sp. MJa1. The sequence continues at coordinate 436,245 of NZ_JAKUMO010000001.1, forward strand.
AGGCGGCCTTTGAATATTGGATCGGAAAATGACGACGCCGCGCGCCCGAAAAACGGTCGCGCGGCGTTCTGTTTTTCGGGCGCTTGCCGGCTGCCTGTTTCCCTAAAGCCTAGCCGAGGTGACGGCAGAAACGGCAGCCGTTGAAAGTCGCACGGCGACCGTTGCGCATCCGATCAAGACGCCCGCGCTGTCGCCGGAAGGCCGTTCACCCCGCCGGCGCCGTCATACTGCGCAGACATTCCTGTTCGAAGCCAACATGTCGGCGCAGGCTGGTGAAGAAGCCGCGCAGCATATAGCCGGCGGTCTCGGCATTGACGCTCTGGTCGGAGGCGCCAAGGCGCTCCAGCATTTCCGTCAATTCCTCGGCGAAGCACTCGTCCTCGCAGTGCTCGTATTTGAGCCTCTCCAGGGTCGCGCCAACGGTCGGATCTCCGCGGAAGGTGCGTTCGATCCACGGGAAAACGAGGCTCTCCTCACCGGAATGCATCTCGCGGATCATCGGCTCAAGCACCTTGGCGGCGTAGACGCATTTCTGCCGGTCGATTTCGCCCGGCAGGCTGTCGGCGATCTCCTCGAGACAGTTGCAGAGCGCAAGCTGCTCTTCATGGGCACGCGCAAGCCAGGCGAACGGCTCGGTCGTCGCGACGGGCCGGGCAGGCGGCTCCAGCCGGCTGCGGATACGCCCTTGCTCATAAGTCTTTTTCATTGGCTTTCGACGCCAGCTCCCACGGCGCTCCCTATTGTTTGCCGAGGATGATCCATTCGAGGTGGAGCAGCCTTGATCTGAATCAAGGTGCAGCCGCCCTGATTCTGACACTTTCCGGCCAGCTGCGGTGGCGTGCCTTCCCAAGGGGTGTGTTGCCGCATGCGTTCGGACCAAGTTGGGGACCCAACCATGAAATACACTTTCGAGATGATCCTGCTCGGGGTCGGGGCTTTCCTTGCGCTTGTCGGCGCAGGTTTTGCCCAGGACCGGCACTTTGAAGCCCATATGTGGGTGCTGTTCTTCGTGCTTCTCGCCGGCACCATCATGCTGATGCGACGCATCGAGTTCAGCCCGGTTTCAGCGGGCAGGACGCCACCACCACCACCAAAGTCGGAGTATTTCGACGAGGTGGTCAAATATGGCGTGATCGCCACCGTCTTCTGGGGCGTCGTCGGTTTTCTCGTGGGCGTCGTGGTTGCGCTGCAGCTCGCCTTTCCCGACCTTAATATCGAGCCCTGGTTCAACTTCGGCCGCATGCGGCCGCTGCACACCTCGGCCGTGATCTTCGCCTTCGGCGGCAACGCGCTGATCGCCACATCCTTTTACATCGTCCAGCGCACCAGCCGCGCGCGCCTCTTCGGCGGCAATCTCGGCTGGTTCGTGTTCTGGGGCTACCAGCTCTTCATCGTCATGGCCGCCACCGGCTACCTGTTGGGGATCACCCAGTCGAAGGAATATGCGGAGCCGGAATGGTATGTGGACCTGTGGCTGACCATCGTCTGGGTCGCCTATCTTGCGGTCTTCCTCGGCACGCTTTTGACGCGCAAGGAGCCGCATATCTATGTGGCCAACTGGTTCTATCTCGCGTTCATCGTCACCATCGCGATGCTGCACATCGTCAACAACCTGGCGGTGCCGGTGTCCTTCCTCGGCTCGAAGAGCTATTCGGCCTTTGCCGGCGTGCAGGACGCGCTGACGCAATGGTGGTACGGGCATAATGCCGTCGGCTTCTTCCTGACGGCCGGCTTCCTCGGCATGATGTACTACTTCATCCCGAAGCAGGCCAACCGCCCCGTCTATTCCTACCGCCTGTCGATCATCCACTTCTGGTCGCTGATCTTCATGTACATCTGGGCGGGTCCGCACCACCTGCATTATACGGCGCTGCCCGACTGGGCGCAGACACTCGGCATGGTGTTCTCGATCATGCTGTGGATGCCCTCCTGGGGCGGCATGATCAACGGCCTGATGACGCTGTCGGGTGCCTGGGACAAGATCCGCACCGACCCGATCATCCGCATGATGGTAATGGCTGTTGCCTTCTATGGCATGGCGACCTTCGAAGGTCCGATGATGTCGATCAAGACCGTCAACTCGCTTAGCCACTATACCGACTGGACCATCGGCCACGTGCATTCGGGCGCGCTCGGCTGGAACGGCCTCATCACCTTCGGCGCGATCTACTATCTCGTGCCGAAGCTGTGGAACCGCGAGCGGCTTTACAGCGTGCGCATGGTCAACTGGCACTTCTGGCTCGCCACCCTCGGCATCGTCGTCTACGCGGCGGTCATGTGGGTCGCCGGCATCCAGCAGGGCCTGATGTGGCGCGAATACGACGACCAGGGCTTCCTCGTCTATTCCTTCGCGGAATCGGTCGCGGCCATGCTGCCCTACTACGTGCTGCGTGCCCTTGGCGGCGCACTCTTCCTCGCCGGAGCGCTGCTCATGGCCTTCAACGTAACAATGACCATCCTCGGCCGCGTGCGTGACGAAGCTCCGATCTTCGGAGCGACGCCGGCGCTGAATGCTGCGGAATAGGGGGCATAGACAATGTCCATACTCGACAAACACGCCACGCTCGAACGCAACGCAACGCTGCTGCTCGTCGGCTCGCTGCTCGTCGTCGCCGTCGGCGGCATCGTGGAAATCGCGCCGCTGTTCTATCTCGAAAACACCATCGAGAAGGTGGAAGGCATGCGGCCCTATTCGCCGCTGGAGCTTGCCGGTCGCGACGTCTATGTGCGTGAAGGCTGCTACGTCTGTCACAGCCAGATGATCCGTCCGTTCCGCGACGAGGTGGAGCGCTACGGCCACTACTCGCTGGCGGCTGAATCCATGTACGACCATCCGTTCCAGTGGGGCTCCAAGCGTACCGGGCCGGACCTGGCGCGCGTCGGTGACCGCTACTCCAACGAGTGGCACGTGCAGCACATGATCGAGCCGCGCTCGGTGGTGCCGGAATCGGTGATGCCGAGCTACGCCTTCCTCAGGGCGACTCCGCTCGATGTGAACAACATCGCCGCGAACCTGAAGGCCAACAAGGCAGTCGGCGTTCCCTATACGGACGAGATGATCGACAACGCGCTTGCCGACATCAAGGCGCAGGCCGATCCGAATGCCGACACGTCGGGCGTCGAGGCACGCTATCCGAAGGCCAAGCTCGGCGACTTCGACGGCGATCCGCAGAAGCTGACGGAGATGGACGCGCTTGTGGCCTATCTGCAGATGCTCGGCACGCTGGTCGACTTCTCCACCTATGACGACACCACCGGCTACCGCTAAGGAGATCCGCAACATGGAAACCTACACGGCCATGCGCCAGTTCGCCGACAGCTGGGCGCTCCTTGCCATGACGCTCTTCTTCCTGGGCGTTGTCGCCTTCATCTTCCGGCCCGGCGCCAAGAAGGCCGCCGATGATGCCGCAGCCATCCCCCTCAAGGAGGACTTGTAATGGCGGACAAACACGTCGACGAAATCAGCGGCGTCGAGACCACCGGCCACGAATGGGACGGGATCCGCGAACTGAACAACCCGATGCCGCGCTGGTGGGTCTATACCTTCTACGCGACCATCGTCTGGGCGGTCGGCTACATGATCGTCTATCCGGCGGTGCCGCTTCTGACCGACGCGACCAAGGGCGTGCTTGGCTATTCGAGCCGTGCCGAAGTCAGTGCCGAGCTTGCGAGTGCCAAGGCGGCCCAGGCGGGCAATCTGGAGAGGATCGCATCCAGTTCGCTCGCCGATATCATGGCCGATCCGCAGTTGCAGCAGTTCGCCGTCTCCGGCGGCGCCTCGGCGTTCAAGGTCAACTGCGCCCAGTGCCACGGTTCGGGCGCCGCCGGTTCGGCTGGCTTCCCGAACCTCAACGACGACGACTGGCTCTGGGGTGGCAAGCCCGAGGAGATCTACCAGACGATCTCCCACGGCATCCGCTACAATGGCGACGGCGAGACCCGCGTTTCGGAAATGCCGTCCTTTGCCGAGATCCTCAAGCCCGAGGAGATCAAGCAGACGGCCGCCTACGCCGTCAGCCTCACCGGCACGCCGTCGGATGCATCGCTGGTCGAGCCGGGCAAGGCGCTCTATGCCGCCAACTGTGCCTCGTGCCATGGCGCGGATGCCAAGGGCAACCGCGAGTTCGGCGCACCCGATCTTGCCGACGCGCTGTGGCTGAACGGCGAGGGCGAGCAGGCGATTATCGCCCAGATGAAGGCACCCAAGCACGGCGTCATGCCGGCCTGGCTGCCGCGGCTTGGCGATACCACGGTCAAGCAGCTTGCCGTGTTCGTGCATTCGCTGGGCGGGGGTGAGTGACAGTCACGGGTGCTGGCCCCTCCGGGCCCACCATGCTGCATATCGCGTGGTAAACTCTGAAGTCTGACGTGTGAGACTGCGGGCTCTGGGACGCAAATTCCCAAAGCCCGCACACTACAGCGCCGCGCGTCTAATCAGACGCGCAAAGGTCGCTGTAACACTTTGATTTGCTGCATGTCTTTCTCCTTAAATCGAGGTCGATTTAAGGAGACATGCAGTAAGGTCTACGGCTGCAGATTGACCGTAAGCTTTGCGATTTCACCGTTGAAGGCGAACGGTACCTGATAATCAGTTTCTTCTACACCTGTGCGAGTATCGACTCCCACATCGAAAGTCTCATCCCAAGGCATGAGCGCTGGGATCGTGTGTGGTATTTGCGCGCTCGCGACCTCCTTGCCGTCCACCTTCAGGACGCCAGTGCCGCCCTTGCCCATGCCGGGTCCGTCGGACTTGAAATCGAACACCAGCGTGTGCTTGCCGGATGAAAGGGTGTCCTGCCCCTCCCAGCGGAAGCGCTCCATGTTGACGAAGTTATACAGAAATACGGGTTTGCCTTTGAGGAGGTAGAACCCGTATCCACCGAAGCGCCCCCCTGTGGTAACGAGCATACCTTCGCCGCCGCTTTCAGGAACGGTTACCTCGGCGGTGATCGTGTAGGACTTGTTGATGATGCTGGGTGCGTTGCTTGTCGGAATACCTGGCATTACGCCGGCGTAGCTGAACTCCTTCCGTCCGGCCGTGGCGCTCGGCCGTGCCGTGGTAAGTCGTTCCAGGATCGAGTTGTCCAAGGGGAAGACGTCGTATTTCGCCGCTTCCATAAGAAACAGTTCCTGCATCTCGCGCAGCTTCTCGGGCATTTTTGCGGCAAGGTCGTTGTTCTGGGAATAGTCCTCCGTGAGGTTGTACAGTTCCCACTTGTAGCCATCGACGACCTCGGGCATCGCTGTCGTGCCCATCAACCAAGGCGCTGCTGGCGGTGTCGTGCAGGCATACCAGCCATCGCTATAGATGCCGCGATTGCCGAACATTTCAAAATATTGGGTCTTGCGGGCAGATGGAGCTTGGGCGTTGTCCCAGCTGTAGACCATGCTGACACCTTCGATCGGCCTTTGGGCAACGCCATCGACCATGACCGGGGCGGTTATGCCTGTTGCTTCGAGGATCGTAGGAACGATATCAATCATGTGGTGGAACTGAGTGCGAATACCACCGGCTTCCTTAATCCGTGCTGGCCAGGACATTGCCATGCCCTGGCGCGTACCGCCGAAGTGTGAGGCAACCTGCTTCGTCCACTTGAACGGGGTGTCAAACGCCCATGACCAGGCAACCGACATGTGCGGATAGGTTTGGTTAGAGCCCCATTCATCATAGAATTTCATCTGCTCTGCGACCGGTATCTGCATGCCTTCGAGCGTGATCAGTTCGTTCGGGGTTCCCAGCACGCTTCCTTCAGCGCTGGTTCCGTTGTCACCTTCTATGTAGATGACAAGCGTGTTATCGAGCTTACCCAGATCATCGACGGCCTGGATAACCCGCCCGATCTCATGGTCCGAGTAGGCTACGTAGGCAGCAAACACCTCAGCCTGGTGAGCAAACAGCTTCTTGCTTTCTGCGTCGAGAGAGTCCCATTTCGGCAGGCTATCTGGCCATTCAGTGAGCTGCGTATTGGCTGGAATCACGCCCAGCTTTTTCTGATTGGCGAAAATTTGTTCGCGCAGCTCGTTCCACCCCATGTCAAACTTGCCCTTGAACTTGTCGATCCACTCCTTGGTTGGATGGTGGGGAGCATGAGTGGCACCGGGCACGTAGTAAACGAGGAACGGCTTGTCGGGTGCTGCCGCATTTAGCTGTTTGATGTGATCAATCGCGTTGTCCGCTGTGTCCGTTATGAGGTTGTAGCCGGGCTTACCGGTCCAGGGGAAAATCTGAGTCGTGTTCTGGAACAGGTACGGCTCCCATTGATTGCTATCGCCACCCATGAAGCCATAGAAGTAATCGAAGCCCATACCCGTCGGCCATTGATCGAACGGGCCAGCAGCGCTGTACTGAAAAGCGGGCGTGTTGTGGTTCTTTCCGAACCAGGACGTGGCGTAGCCGTTCTGCTTCAGGATCTCGCCGATCGTGGCGTTCTCTATGCCTATGATCGAGTCGTAGCCGGGATAACCGGTCGCCTGCTCGGAGATGACGCCGAAACCCGTTGAATGGTGATTGCGGCCGGTGATGAGTGCGGCGCGCGACGGCGAACAGAGCGCGGTGGAATGGAACTGCGTAAAGCGCAACCCCGCGTTTGCAACACGGTCGAGTGCCGGTGTGGGGATCACGCCTCCGAAAGTGCCCGCGACGCCGTATCCAGCGTCATCCGTCATGATCAGAAGGATGTTGGGGGCGCCCTTTCGGGGAACGATCTGCGGTGGCCAATAGGGTTTTGAGGCTTTCGCGTCGAGGCCGATTTCTCCACCAAAAGCCGCCGGCGGGTTCGGCAGATATCGACCGTCGATCGTCGTTGTTGCACTGGGCGAACCCAATTCACCCGTGGTTTCCTGCGCATTGACATTGAAATTCGACGCTGCCGTCAAACTCAAGGTGGCGAGAAATAGCGTTCCAAGTCTTAGCATGTCGCTTCTCCTCCGGTGAAACGACGAGAATTACACGGTGCTAAAATAAGACAAGGTTGTAACAGTTACGAAGCCGCTTCGCATGCCCTGCTGGGGCTGCCCCTCATCCGTTTGCCGGCACATTCTCCCCGCCTGCGGGGAGAGATGTCCGACAGGACAGTGAGGGGCGAGCTTAAGGGCGCCCGGTGACGATACCGCTAAAGTCAGGGGAGGGACGGCTGGCTGCGGGCAGGGCCGCGTCGAAGGTCGCGGCCTTTGTCATTCGAGCGCCGCGGCGATCGTTGCACCGACCACCACGCTCGAAAGTGCGGTGCCGAGCAACAACGAGGTGTTGACCGGCTTCTTCACCACGGTGCCGAAGTTGAAGAGGTTCATTGGCAAGAGGTGGAAGCCGCCGCCCTCGGGCTTGCTGCGCGGCGCTTCCATGAAGCATTCGTCGTCGAACCAGATCCAGTCGTCGCGCCAGGTCCAGCAGCCGTGCCGGCGATAGACGGAGGCGACCTGTTCGGCAAAGGCCTTGTCGGCGGGCATGCGGACATAGTCGGTCGGCTTGCGGCTGAAATACTGCATGGCAAGCGGCATCGAGCGCTCGGTGCAGTAGTTGGACATCCACAGCTTGAAGCCGATCTCGTCGCGCAGCCGGTCGAGCACGCGGAAGACCTGAACATGGTCTTCGTGGCCGTATTCGCCCCAGGGATTGTGGGTGAAGACGTTCATGTCGGGTTTGAGCAGCGGCAGCAGTGTGCGGTAGAGCGTCTCGTAGTTGTCGCGGTAGGCCTGCGCGATCGGCCGGGTCGAATGGCGGAAATTGCCGGGGATCAGCTGCGACAGCGATTTCTTGACGATGCGCTTGGCTTCGCGACGGGTTCCCTCCGTGCCGAATTCCATGCCGAAAGGGCCAATCTTCGGGTTGGTCCAGTCGGCGCAGTCGAAGGAACCGGTTTCTTCCATTTCGAGGAAGCGCACATTGCTGCGCGGATAGGCCTCGATCGCGGCCGTCCGCGCCTCACCCATCTGCGGCTCCGACCAGATGTCGCGGTAAAGGATGATGACTTCGTCGACCTTGCCAAGGATCGAGGTGAACCACAGGAGCTCGTCGTCGGGATGGGCGCCGATGATGACGGAATTCTTCAGAAACTCGTGTGTGTCGGCCATGGCTCTGCGCTCTTGCGGGAGTTTGTCAGCGCGCAATTCTGACGTGCAGAGATTAAGCCGGGGTAAAGTGGAGGCGCGCGCCCACAGGTTAAGCGGAGCACATGCAAGGCCGTTTCGTTTCCGGCGGAGCTACGACCTTGGCTATCGATCGAACGCGGGTATCACCAGGATCTCACTCATATCTGTGCCCATTACGGAAATCCAGTCGCGCCGCGTCGGCGGCGCGAGGAACGCGGGTTCCGGCATTTTTGACGCAGCGTCTCTTGCCGTGCGGACGCACGGCTGCTGGATATCTGTAACGCGCCAGAGTTGAGGCAGCAAGGATAGCGACCCTCTGCCCGTGTCCAACCCCTGTTACGGTGTCCAAGCCTGTCGCGCGGCCCGTTTTGGCCGCCCCTTCGTTCCCGCCAGGGACTTCTCGGCCCGTTACTGCGCCGACCAGACCGCCAGTTCGTAACCGTCGGGATCGGCGAAGTGGAAACGGCGGCCGCCCGGGAAGGAGAAGATCGGCTGGAGGATCCTGCCGCCGGCCTTTTCGACGCGCGCCAGCGTGTCCTCCAGCCGGTCGGCATAGATGATGATCAGCGGTCCACCGGTCCTGACCGGCCCCATGGTGGTGAAGCCGCCCGTCAATCGGCCATCCTGGAATTCGCAATATTCCGGGCCGTAGTCGGTAAAGGTCCAGCCGAAGGCGCCGCCATAGAAGGCCTTGGCTGCGGCGATATCCGCGACATTGAACTCGACATAGTCGATGCGGCGGTCGTTTCCCTTGCTACCCATGGTCCTACCTGTTTCCTGATTCCATGATCGATTTGAGGGTGGCGAGATCCTTCTCCACCCAGCGGCTGTCGCCGGCAAACTGTTCGTTGCTCATTTCGGGCTGGCGCAGCAGCGTGAACATCACCTCGGCGCCATCGCCGTTCGGCACGACACGCAGCGCGTTGTTGACCTTCGTGCCGTCGGTAAGCGTCACCAGGTGGTCGACGACCCCGAAGGCGTTGTCGGGCGCAAAGCGTACCCGCGCCGTACCGAGCGGGCCGGTCGCCAGCCAGTCGTCGCCGTCACGTGTCAGGCCGGACGAGAGGCCCGAGGCCCAGAGTGGCATGTTTTCACGCTTGGCCATGAAGGCATAGATCTCGCGCCAGTCGCGATCGATGGTGATGTGAATGATCTTTGCTGCGTGTGTTTGCATGCTTTGCTCTCCGTCATCTGGAAATAGCATGGCGGCTGCGTCGGGTCTTGAACGAAACGGCCAACCGGCGGCCAGTCGTCAAGCAGCACGCCGATGGCCGCCAAGCTGGCGGCGGATTTCGGCGGGCGACAGCGATGTCAGCTCCCGGGCCTCGCGCGAAAGATGCGCCTGGTCGGCGTAACCGGCCTCAAGGGCGAGGGTACCGAGGGTCAGCGATGGCTCGCTTCGGCAGGCCTTAAGGAAGCGCTGCAGGCGCAGGATGCGGTCGAGCGTCTTGGCGCCATAGCCGAAATGCTCGTGGCAGCGGCGACGCAGCGTGCGCTCGCTCGTGCCGGTGGCAGCCGCCAGCGCGTGAATGGGGTTGTCGGGAGCGCCTTGGTTTTGCCGGAGGTGGGCAAGGCAGGCGGCGACATCGTCCGGCGGAGGCACGACGGATGACAGGCGCTGCAGCACCGCCTCTGCAAGGATTTCGGTGCGGTGGCTCGCATCCGGAGCCTCGCGCAGCCTGGCATCGAGTTCGCGCCCGGTTTTGCCCCAGAAGGCGTCGAGCGGGACGACCTGGCCGGTCATGTCGGAAAGAGACGTGCGCAGGAATGAAGCCGCCACGCCCGGCCGGAAGCGCAGGCCCACGACCGTTGTGCCCGGTGCAATCACCGGAAAGGCTGCGGTTCGGTCCGGGCCGGCGACGACCAGGCCATGTTGAGACCAGAGGATATCGACGCAGCCGTCGGGCACGACCGCCATCGGTACTGGCGGCCCTTCCGGCATATGGTGGCTCCACAGGCATGCGACATGCGCGGTAAGCGCCTCGGGCGCGGCCCGCTCAAGGTAGATGCCGCGCTGTTTTGCCAGTGTCGGCCTTGTCGACGTCGGCGGCCCGTTTGAGCCATGCATGCCTTGTCCTCCACGCGTCCGTTCATGCCGACCGCCACTTCGCGCGTCCAGAGCTCGCCGTCGGTCCGGCCCCGCAGTTCCGGATCACCGTCGGCGGGGTCCGAGACCCTGCAGGCGCTGGGCGAAGTCGTCCTTGGTTTGGCGATGGTAGCGGACAGAGGTGGGATGGCAATGAGGTTGATCGTCGCCATCAGAGCCAGGGAAAGTGGCGGCTTGCGTCATAGGCGGTGGCGATGCCTGCGGATGTGTCCGAGACGATCATGGCAAAGACGGCACGCCGGGCGGTTTTCAAGCGAAAGCCTGGGCACGCCTTGCCGGAGCCCGGACCTTTCGCCGCATGCTGCGCTTTGGCCCGCAAACTTGACACAGATCAACGTTTTCGGCGGGCAAATCGGGCAAGACGTCGGGCAATACATGACATATCCGGGGATTTCCCACCAATGAGCCCTCAATCCGCCGCAAATCCAGCCACCGTCGAACGTCACGAGGCCGAGCCGGTCAACGCGGCGCGTCTGCGCAAGCCGCTCTACGAAAAGCGCAAGAAGATCTTCCCGAAGCGCGCCGAAGGCAGCTTCCGCCGGTTCAAGTGGTTGGTGATGCTGGTCACGCTCGGCATCTACTATCTGACGCCGTGGATCCGCTGGGACCGTGGCGAACATGCGCCGGACCAGGCGGTGCTGGTCGACCTTGCCGCCCGGCGCTTCTATTTCTTCTTCATCGAGATCTGGCCGCAGGAATTCTTCTTCGTTGCCGGGCTCTTGGTTATGGCGGGCTTCGGCCTGTTTCTCGTCACTTCCGCCGTCGGCCGCGCCTGGTGTGGCTACACCTGCCCGCAGACCGTGTGGGTCGATCTCTTCCTGGTCGTCGAGCGCTATATCGAGGGCGATCGCAATGCCCGCATGAAGCTCGACGCCGGGCCCTGGACGTTCGACAAGGTCATCAAACGGGTGTCAAAGCACTCGATCTGGATCCTGATCGGCATTGCAACGGGCGGCGCCTGGATCTTCTATTTCGCCGATGCGCCAACACTGCTCAAAAGCTTCGTTTCGCTGGAAGCGCCGCCGGTTGCCTATATGACCGTCGCGATACTGACGGCCACCACCTATGTCTTCGGCGGGCTGATGCGCGAACAGGTCTGCACCTATATGTGCCCCTGGCCACGCATCCAGGCGGCGATGCTCGACGAGAATTCGCTTGTTGTCACCTACAACGACTGGCGCGGCGAGCCGCGCTCGCGCCACCAGAAGAAGGCGGTCGCGGCCGGCGAGGCGGTCGGCGATTGCGTCGATTGCAATGCCTGCGTCGTCGTCTGTCCGATGGGCATCGACATTCGCGACGGCCAGCAGCTCGAGTGCATCACCTGTGCGCTCTGCATCGATGCCTGCGACGGTGTCATGGACAAGCTCGGCCGCGAGCGCGGGCTTATCTCCTATGCGACCCTCAACGACTATGCCGCCAACATGGCGCTTGCCACCAATGGCGGTACGGCTGCGATCGATCCAAGCCGGGTACGGGATGCCGAAGGCAAGTTTTCCGACAAGGTGCGCCACTTCAACTGGAAGATCGTCTTCCGGCCGCGCGTGCTCGTCTATCTCGGCGTCTGGACGCTGGTCGGCATCGGTCTCATCTATGCGCTGCTTGCGCGCGATCGGCTTGAACTCAACGTGCTGCATGACCGCAATCCGCAATTCGTGCTCGAATCCGATGGCTCCGTGCGCAACGGCTACATGGTCAAACTCTTGAACATGATCCCCGAACAGCGCACCATCACGCTTGCAATCGACGGTATGCCTTCGGCAACGATGCGTATCGCCGGCCAGGCGCCGGGCGACGGCCGCGTCTTCGCCGTCGGTGTCGATCCGGACAAGGTCACGGCAGTGAAGGTTTTCGTCACGCTGCCAAAGGACAAGCTTTCCGAAGCGGCTGACGGTTTCAGCTTGATCGCCGAGGATCCGTCGAGCCACGAGCGTGACGTCTACAAGGCCAACTTCAACAGCCCGGGAGCCGCGAAATGACACTCAATCAGGCAGGGGCGAAGCCGGCGAAAGCACCGCGCCCCTTTACCGGATGGCACATGCTCGGCGTCATGGTGCTGTTCTTCGGCACGATCATCTCCGTCAACCTGATCATGGCCTGGAACGCCAGCCATAGTTGGAGCGGGCTGGTGGTGCAGAACACCTATGTCGCGAGCCAGCAGTTCAACGGCAAGGTGAAGGAGGCCAAGTCCTTTGCCGCCGACGGTCTTGACGGCAAGCTCAGCGTCGAAAAGGGGGCGGTGCGCTACACGCTTACCCGTCGGGGCAATCCGGAAATGACGGCAGACAAGGTGGTTGCGGTCCTGAAGCGCCCGGTTGAGGAGCACGAGGACGTGACGGTCGAGATGGCGCATCAGGGCGAAGGCGTCTTTGTTGCCGCGACAACGCTGAAACGCGGCCAGTGGATTGCCGATATCACTGCGACCTCTGGCGAAACCGTCGTCTATCGCCAGGCGATCCGCTTCATCGCACCGGGAGATGCCCAATGAGCTGTTGCGCCCCGGGAACCGAGGGAGCTCTGGAGATCGACAGGGCCGGGCAGGGGCTGCCGACCTCGGAAGAGCTGTGGCTGACGAGCCGGTCGCTCGGCAGCGGCCTGCGCCAGACGGACCTCAGCGTTCCCGGCGTGCATTGCGGCGCCTGCATTTCCACGCTCGAAGGTGCCTTGAAGGCATTGCCCGAGGTGGAGCGCGCTCGCGTCAATCTTTCTTCGCGCCGGGTCTCGATCGTCTGGAACGAGGAGATCGGCGGCACGCGCACCGATCCGCGCGACCTCGCGCGAGCCATCCGGGCCCGCGGCTATGAGACCCATCTTTTTGCGCCGGGCGAGGAAGACAGCGACCAGACGCTGAAGCAGCTGGTGCGTGCCGTTGCCGTCTCGGGTTTTGCCTCTGCCAACATCATGCTCTTGTCCGTCTCCGTCTGGTCAGGGGCTGAAGCCGCGACGCGCGACCTCTTCCATTGGATCTCGGCGCTGATCGCCGCGCCGACGCTGATCTATTCGGGGCGTTTCTTCTATGCTTCCGCCTGGAATGCGCTGAAGCACCGCCGCACCAACATGGATGTGCCGATTGCGCTGGCGATCACGCTCTCCTACTCGATCTCGCTCTATGAGACGATCACCCACGGCACCCATGCCTGGTTCGACGGCACGGTGATGCTGCTCTTCTTCCTGCTCATCGGTCGCACGCTCGATCATATGATGCGCGGCCGGGCGCGTTCGGCGATCAGCAGCTTGGCTAGGTTGTCGCCGCGCGGCGCCATGGTCGTCGATGCCGATGGCGGGCGCGAATATCGCCCGGTCGACGAGATCAAGCCCGGCGAAAAGCTGGCGATCGCGGCCGGCGAACGCATCCCGGTCGACGGGCGCATCCTGGTTGGTGCCAGCGATCTCGACCGCTCGATCGTCAACGGCGAGAGCGCGCCGGCGCCGGTGAAGGCCGGCGATACGGTGGAGGCGGGCACGCTGAACCTCACCGGGCCGCTGACGATCGAGGCGACGGCAGCGGCGCGCGACTCGCTGCTGGCCGAAATCATGGGGCTGATGGAGGCCGCTGAAGGGGGTAGGGCGCGCTACCGCCGCATCGCCGACCGCGCGGCGCAGTATTATTCGCCGGCCGTGCACCTGCTGGCGCTCTTGAGCTTCATCGGCTGGATGTTCGTCAACGGCGACCTTCACCACGCCATGCTGGTTGCGGTGGCCGTGCTGATCATCACCTGCCCCTGCGCGCTCGGGCTTGCGGTGCCGGTGGTTCAGGTGATCGCGGCCGGGCGTCTCTTCCAGAACGGCGTCATGGTCAAGGATGGTTCGGCGATGGAGCGGCTTGCCGAGATCGATACGGTGCTGCTCGACAAGACGGGCACGTTGACGGTGGGCGAGCCGTGGCTCGTCAATGGCGGGGAGATCCAGCCTGCGGTGCTTTCGACGGCTGCAGGACTTGCCGCCCATTCACGCCATCCGCTGGCCATGGCCATTCACGATGCGGCACAGCTTGCGCCGGTCATTGAGGGCGAGATCCGGGAGATCCCGGGTGCCGGCATCGAGGCCAGCACCGAAGCCGGTATCTATCGGCTCGGCAGCCGTGCCTTTGCCTGCGGGGACGCCGGCCAGGCCAGCGGCCAGTCGGAGGCGATCCTGTCGCTCGACGGCCGTGAACTTGCCTGCTTCCGTTTCGAGGACCGGCTGCGGCCGTTTGCTCGCGAAAGCATCGAGGAGCTCGGTCGCCTGGGGCTTTCGACGGGAATTCTTTCGGGCGACCGCGCACCGGTCGTCGCAACGCTTGCGCGCCGGGTCGGCATCGAGCGCTTCAAGGCGGAACTGACGCCGCGCGGCAAGGTGGACGAATGTGCTGCCGCCGCCGAAGGTGGGCACCGCGTGCTGATGGTCGGCGACGGCATCAACGATGCTCCGGCGCTCCGGGCTGCCCATGTTTCGATGGCGCCGGCGACGGCGGCCGATGTCGGTCGCCAGGCGGCGGACTTCGTCTTCCTGCATCAGGGGCTCAACGCCGTGCCGATGGCGATCGAAACGTCGCGCCGGGCCGGGCAGCTGATCCGCCAGAACTTTGCCTTGGCGATCGGCTACAACGTGATTGCGGTACCGATCGCGATCCTCGGCTATGCGACGCCGCTGGTCGCGGCCGTCGCCATGTCGACGTCGTCGATCATTGTCGTCGTCAATGCCTTGCGTCTCAAAGCCGCCGCCGGCAATGTCGCCGAGGCAACATCGCAACGGCAGGCGCCTGCCAGCTTGCGGCCGCTCGGGAGTGCCCCATGAACACGTTGATGTATCTCATTCCGATTGCGCTGTTTTTGGGCGGGCTCGGCCTTGTCGCCTTTCTTTGGGCGCTGAAGAGCGGCCAGTACGAGGACCTGGACGGCGCCTCCTGGCGGGTGCTCGACGATGGCGATGGCAAGCCCGAAAAGAAGTGATTTTGTCAGGAATCGCTTGTCGTTAATCGATTTGAATGCCAAAACAACCTCCGCCGTCGCTTCTCGCGCCAGGGCCTTCGACAGAGCCCGCGACGAGGGGGCGAAGTTCAATTCGAAGAGCCGGCACTGACGCGTTTATCCCGATCGCGTCCGGCGCTTCTGTCCAATGGAGGCAATCACGTGTCACAGGCGGAAATCGGCCTAATCGGTCTCGGCGTCATGGGCTCGAACCTGGCGCTCAACATCGCTGAAAAGGGCAACAAGATCGCGGTGTTCAACCGTACCGTCGAAGCGACGCACAAGTTCTACGCGGAAGCCGGCGAACTCAAGGGCCAGATCGTGCCCTGCGACACGATCGAGGAATTTGTCGCCGCCATCCGCCCGCCGCGCCCGATCATCATCATGATCAAGGCCGGTGAACCGGTCGACCAGCAGATGGAAATCCTCAAGCCGTATTTGGCCAAGGGCGACATCATGATCGATGCCGGCAATGCCAACTTCCGCGACACGATGCGCCGCTTCGAGGCGCTGAAGGACAGTGGCCTCACCTTCATCGGCATGGGCGTTTCCGGCGGTGAGGAGGGCGCGCGTCACGGCCCGTCGATCATGGTCGGCGGCAAGGAAGAATCCTGGAAGCGCGTCGAGAGCGTTTTGACCTCGATCGCTGCCAAATACGACAACGACCCATGCGTTGCCTGGCTCGGTGAAAACGGCGCCGGCCACTTCGTCAAGACCATCCACAACGGCATCGAATATGCCGACATGCAGATGATCGCCGAAATCTACGGCATCCTGCGCGACGGCCTGAAAATGTCGGCGAGCGAGATCGGCGAAGTCTTCGGCACCTGGAACAAGGGCCGCCTCAACTCCTACCTGATCGAGATCACCGAGAAGGTGCTGAAGGCGGCCGATCCGCTGACCGGCAAGCCGATCGTCGATCTGATCCTCGACAAGGCCGGCCAGAAGGGCACCGGCAAGTGGTCGGTGATCGAGGCGCAGAACATGGGCGTGCCGGCAACCGGCATCGAGGCGGCGGTTGCAGCCCGCAGCATCTCCTCGATGAAGGACGAGCGCGAGGCGGCCGAAAAGATCCTCGGGCTGCCTCAGGTTGGTGAGTTCAAGGTCGCCGACAAGGCTGCCTTCATCAAGGATCTCGAAAGCGCGCTGCTGGCCTCAAAGATCGGCGCCTATGCGCAAGGGTTCGCCGTGATGTCGGCGGCATCGAAGGAGTTCCACTGGAACCTGCCGATGCCGACGATTGCCAAGATCTGGCGTGCCGGCTGCATCATCCGTTCGCAGTTCCTGGACGAGATCACCACCGCCTTTACCAAGGCGCCGGACGCCGCCAACCTGATCGTCACGCCGGCCTTTGCCGCCATGGTCAAGGAAACCGACGGAGCGCTTCGCCGCGTCGTCTCGGCAGCCGTGCTCGGCGGCCTGCCGGTTCCGGCCCTTGCCTCGGCGCTCGGCTATTTCGACAGCTACCGCCGCGGCCGCGGCACGGCCAATGTCATCCAGGCCCAGCGCGACTTCTTCGGCGCCCATGGATTCGACCGTATCGATGGCGCTGACAGCCATCATGGCCCGTGGGGTAGCGGCCTCAACGGCTAAAGCTCGGGTAGATGTGCTTGAAGCGGGGCGGCCATCGGTCGCCCCGTTTGCGTTTAGGGCCGCGTGCTCGGCTGGCGTCTTGAGAAGGGTCGAGCGTCACGGGCTATCGATCGGCGTGCCGCCCATCGGTGTCTGTCAATGGCGTTGCGCTACACGGTGCGCCATGGCATCACCGCGGCCCCGATCACATATGACTGTCGAGTTCCTCGGCTGGGACCTTTGGCACGGCCCATCGGACCAAAGTCCGATCGATTTCACCCGGCAACGCTCCTAATCTTGCAAGGTTGCTACGGTAACGCTTCACAAGAACCTAGTTCTTTTCAGAACCGATTTAGAGCCGAGCCTTTTTGTGTGTGCAAAGGCCAGCTTGTTGGTCCGATCTTGCCGATTGCGGGCGGGCATCGCGAAAAGTTGGGCGCTGGCGCGCAGCGCCCAACTCGCGGAAGCATCAGCCTGCCTTAGCTTCTAAGACCCGGGGCTTCCTGGCCCGTGCGGGCGACGTATTCCGTATAGCCGCCACCATATTGATGGATGCCGTCTGGCGTCAGCTCCAGCACGCGGTTTGACAGCGCTGCCAGGAAGTGGCGGTCGTGCGAGACGAAGAGCATGGTGCCTTCGTAGTCCGCCAGCGCCTTGATCAGCATTTCCTTGGTATCGAGGTCGAGGTGGTTGGTCGGCTCGTCGAGCACGAGCAGGTTCGGCGGATCGAACAGCATGATCGCCATGACGAGGCGCGCCTTCTCGCCGCCCGAAAGCACGCGGCACTTCTTCTCGACATCGTCGCCGGAAAAGCCGAAGCAGCCGGCAAGCGCGCGCAGCGGCGCCTGGCCCGCCTGCGGGAAGGTGTCTTCCAGCTGCTGCAGCACCGTGCGGTCGCCGTCGAGCACGTCCATGGCGTGCTGGGCGAAATAGCCCATCTTGACGCTGGCGCCGAGCGCGACATTGCCTTGGTCCGGTTCGGTCGAGCCGGCAACGAGCTTCAGAAGCGTCGACTTGCCCGCGCCGTTAATGCCCATGATGCACCAGCGCTCGCGGCGGCGGACCATGAAGTCCAGGCCTTCGTAGATGCTGCGGCTGCCGTACTTCTTGTGCACGCCCTTGATGTTGATAACGTCTTCACCGGAGCGCGGCGCCGGGCGGAATTCGAAGGCGACGGTCTGGCGGCGCTTCGGCGGCTCCACCCGGTCGATCTTCTCGAGCTTCTTCACCCGGCTCTGCACCTGCGAGGCGTGCGAGGCGCGCGCCTTGAAGCGCTCGATGAACTTGATTTCCTTGGCGAGCATCGCCTGCTGGCGCTCGAACTGCGCCTGCTGCTGCTTCTCGTTCTGGGCGCGCTGCTGCTCATAAAAGCCGTAGTCGCCCGAGTAGGCGTTGAGCTGGCCCGCGTCGATCTCGATGATCTTGGTGATGATGCGGTTCATGAACTCGCGGTCGTGTGAGGTCATCATCAGCGCGCCGTCATAGTTCTTGAGGAAGTCTTCGAGCCAGATCAGGCTTTCGAGATCCAGGTGGTTGCTCGGTTCGTCGAGCAGCATCACGTCCGGACGCATCAGGAGGATGCGGGCAAGCGCCACGCGCATCTTCCAGCCGCCCGAGAGTTTGCCGACGTCACCGTCCATCATTTCCTGGGAAAAGCTCAGGCCCGCCAGCACTTCGCGGGCGCGGCCTTCCAGCGCATAGCCGTCGAGCTCCTCGTATCGGGCCTGCACCTCGCCGTAGCGCTCGATGATCGCATCCATTTCATCCATGCGATCCGGATCGACCATGGCGGCTTCGAGCTCGCGCAGCTCGGCGGCGACTTCGCTCACCGGGCCGGCGCCGTTCATGACCTCGGAAACCGCGCTGTTGCCGGCCATTTCGCCGACGTCCTGGTTGAAGTAGCCGATGGTGACGCCCTTATCGACGGCCACCTGGCCTTCGTCCGGGATTTCCTCGCCGGTGATCATGCGGAAGAGCGAGGACTTGCCGGCGCCGTTCGGGCCGACGAGGCCGACCTTCTCACCCCGGTTGAGGGCAGCGGAGGCTTCGATGAAGAGGATACGGTGGCTGAGCTGCTTGCTGATGTTTTCGATGCGGATCATGTCTGCGGTAGCCTGAAGGGAGGAGCGGGGCGCACGCGCGCCCGATTGTTGCCCCGGCCTGTCGCAGGTTTCTGCGTCACAAGCAAGGCTTCAGGTCTGTTTTCAGCCTCTCCTAGGCCCGCAAACCGCGTGTGATCGGCGGCTGGAACTCCGGCTGGCTGAGGCTCTGCAGCGTTTCCGGTGGCTGGCCGTCGATATGGCCAATCACTGCCTTGGCGAGTTCACGGCCGGCAACGCGGATGTCCTCATACATGGTCATCACTTCCGGCCGCAGCCAGCGAAGGAAGTCGCTCGGGGACTTCGAAACCATGTCGCAATCTTCCGTCAGCTTCTTCTTGGCCATCTCAAGACCGGCGATCAGCGCGATCGCGCCGGAGCCGCTGCCCGAAACGATGCCGTCCGGCGCGTCTTCCGAGCGCATCAGGATCTCGAAGGCGTCGCGGATCTCGACCAGTGAATGGTCGATGTTGGTCTGGTGGAAGCCGACCGCATCGGCCTGGAAATCACGCAGGCCCCGTTCGAAGCCGGCGCGCATGTGCGAATAGAAGGTGAGGTGTGGCGGCGGCTCGAGCAGCACCAGCTTGCGCCTTCCGCGCGCCACTAGCTTGCGCACCGCCTCATAGGCAAAGCGCTCGTTGTCGAAGTCGTGATAGGGGTGAACGATGCCCATCTCGGTGCGGCCATGGGTGACGAAGGGCAGGCCGCGCTCGGTAAGCAGCGCCACGCGCGCATCGTGCGGCTCGGTGCGCGAGATGATGACACCGTCGGCGGCACCGGTGTCGAGGATGTAGCGGATCGGCGCCAGCGCATCCTTGACGGCGCTATAGGGGGTCACGACGAGATGATAGGGCGTGCCGGCCAGGATCTCGGTGATGCCGACGACCATCGGGCTGGTAATGCCCATGATCTCTTCTTCGAGCGTCAGCACCAGGCTGATCACATTGGTCTTGCCGGTTCTAAGCCGCACGCCGGCGCGGTTCGGCTGATAGCCGATCTGCTTGGCGACGAGCCGCACGCGCTCCTTGGTCTCCGCACCGATGTCGGGTGCATCCTTCAGCGCCCGCGACACCGTGGTGATGCCGAGCCCGGTCATGAAGGCGATCGTCTTCAGGGTCGGACGGCCACCGTCCGGTGGCGGCGTCTGCGGCCTGTTTTTCGTCTTGTTGTCCATTGCCGTCACCGCCCACTCTCTGCCCGCGTGCCGCCAGCCCTGTTCGTTCGGCAGCGAGACGCGTCGGCTCAGCCCTGTCCACTGCCGGCCGCCGCGTCACTTTATCGCCTTATATACGAAAAGCTGCGAGCGGCTATCCTGCTTTGGATGGATCGAATTGCTTCAAATCTGTAACGATACAGTAGCAATGTCGAGCGTTTTCGTTGCTGCACTGCAGAAAATGAAGCGGCCTGGTTGAATCGTACCTTGGGGCCCGTGTTTTTTGCACCTGCGAGATGGAAATTGCCGCATCGTTATACGAACGTTGGCGAAAATATATAATTTTCAACGAAATAACGGAAACTTCTGCGAGCTGCCATGCAGTCGGCGTCGGGCGCAAAGCGCTTTGAGCCAGCGCTGTCATCTGCACGCAATAGGTGTTTTTTAAGATTCTGTTTAAATCGATTGTGGTGGGTGTTGCGTCCTGTAATCGATTGCACTAAGTTTTTTACGGTAACGTTACAGTGAGGGAGGAGACTCATGAAACTACGTTCTTTCGCCGCCATTCTTTCGGCCGCCGTGGCCCTGCCACTCAGCGCAGCCAATGCTGCCGATCTTGAAGTGACCCATTGGTGGACGTCGGGCGGTGAAGCAGCCGCCGTCGCCGAATTGGCCAAGGCCTTCGACGCAACGGGCAATCACTGGGTCGATGGCGCGATCGCCGGCGCCGGCAGCACGGCGCGGCCGATCATGATCAGCCGCATCACCGGCGGCGACCCGATGGGCGCAACGCAGTTCAACCATGGCCGTCAGGCCGAGGAACTGGTGCAGGCCGGGCTGATGCGCGACCTGACCGATGTCGCGACCCGCGAGAAGTGGAAGGACATCATCAAGCCGGCAAGCCTGCTCGATTCCTGCACCATCGACGGCAAGATCTACTGCGCACCGGTCAACATCCACTCCTGGCAGTGGCTGTGGCTTTCGAACGCCGCCTTCAAGACGGCCGGCGTCGAAGTGCCGAAGAACTGGGACGAGTTTGTTGCCGCGGCCCCGGCGCTGGAAAAGGCCGGTATCGTGCCGCTCGCCGTTGGCGGACAGGCATGGCAGGCGGCTGGCGCCTTCGACGTGCTGATGGTGGCGATCGCCGGCAAGGACACGTTCCAGAAGGTCTTTGGCGACAAGGACGAGGAAGTGGCGGCCGGCCCGGAAATCGCCAAGGTGTTCAAGGCGGCTGACGATGCCCGCCGCATGTCCAAGGGCACCAATGTCCAGGACTGGAACCAGGCGACCAACATGGTCATCACCGGCAAGGCCGGCGGCCAGATCATGGGCGACTGGGCGCAGGGTGAGTTCCAGCTTGCCGGCCAGAAGGCCGGAACGGACTACGCCTGCCTGCCGGGCCTCGGTGTCAACGAAGTGATCTCGACCGGCGGCGACGCCTTCTACTTCCCGCTGCTGGAGGACGAGGAGAAATCGAAGGCCCAGGAAGCGCTTGCTTCGACGCTGCTCGATCCGAAGACCCAGGTGGCCTTCAACCTGAAGAAGGGCTCGCTGCCGGTGCGTGGCGACGTTGATCTCGCGGCCGCCAACGACTGCATGAAGAAGGGGCTGGACATCCTTGCCAAGGGCAACGTGATCCAGGGCACCGACCAGTTGCTTTCGGCCGACAGCCAGAAGCAGAAGGAAGACCTGTTCTCCGAATTCTTCGCCAATCCGTCGATCACGCCGGAAGACGCGCAGAAGCGTTTCGCCGATATCATCGCGAACGCGGAGTAACCGCAACTGCCTTGATTGACCGGCTCCGTCCCTTTCCGGCGGAGCCGGCCAAGGCCTCCCTTGGTGCGGTCTAGCCGCGCCGGTGCCATGCAGCGAACCAAGTCCGCGCGGCGCTTCGGGAGCGGTTGTCGCCCTGATGCGGAAAGCGTAGCGCTCTGATTGCGCCGCGCTGCCCATCGTCCGAAACCCAATGCAGTTCCGGAGGAACGAAACATGGCGGGTCACACTCAGGGTTCGGGCCGACCGAACCAGTGGCTGCGGAACCTGAATGCGAAGATTGCCTCCGTCCCGATGATCCTGACGGCCGTGGTGATCTTCCTCGGTGGCACGATCTGGACGGTCGTCTATTCCTTCACCAATTCCAAGCTCTTGCCGCGGCTATCCTTTGTCGGCTTCGATCAGTACGAACGCCTGTGGGACGCGCCGCGCTGGCTGGTCTCGGTGCAGAATCTGGCGATCTACGGCATCTTCTCGCTGATCTTCAGCCTGGTGATCGGCTTCGTGCTGGCGGCGCTGATGGATCAGAAGATCCGCTTCGAAAACACCTTCCGCACCATCATGCTCTATCCCTTCGCCCTGTCCTTCATCGTGACGGGCCTGGTGTGGCAATGGCTGCTCAACCCGGAATTCGGCATCCAGTCGGTGGTGCGCTCGGCCGGCTGGGAGAGCTTTACCTTCGACCCGCTCTATAATGCCAACATCGTCATCTACGGCATCCTGATCGCCGCCCTATGGCAGGGTACCGGGCTCGTCATGTGCCTGATGCTCGCGGGTCTTCGCGGCATCGACGAGGATATCTGGAAGGCCGCGCGCGTCGACGGCATCCCGATGTGGAAGACCTACATCTTCGTCGTCATCCCGATGATGCGCGGCGTCTTCATCACCACGCTGGTGATCATCGCGAGCGGCATCGTCAAGGTCTACGACCTGGTGGTGGCGCAGACGAGCGGTGGCCCGGGCATCGCCTCGGAAGTGCCGGCAAAATACGTCTACGACTACATGTTCCAGGCGCAAAACCTCGGCCAGGGCTTCGCCGCCTCGACGATGATGCTCATCACCGTCGCCATCATCATCGTGCCTTGGGCCTATCTGGAATTCGGGGGAGGGCGCAAGCGTGTCTGATATCGTTGCTTTCAATTCTGTGGCTGAAGAGGCCGCCCCCAAGGCTGAGGCCACGCGGGTTCTCGCCGGTCCCCGCGGCGCCAGACCGCGGCGGGCGCTGTCGGGCCGCAACATCATGATTTACGGCACCCTGCTCGTCGTGGCGCTCTACTATCTCTTGCCGCTCTACGTGATGGTCATGACCTCGCTCAAGGGCATGCCGGAAATTAGGCTTGGCAACATCTTCGCCCCGCCGCTCGAAATGACGTTCGAGCCCTGGGTCAAGGCCTGGTCGAGCGCCTGCACGGGCTTGAACTGCGACGGGCTTTCGCGCGGCTTCTGGAACTCGGTGCGCATCACCGTGCC
Source organism: Ensifer sp. MJa1 (assembly GCF_037026475.1). NCBI lineage: Bacteria > Pseudomonadati > Pseudomonadota > Alphaproteobacteria > Hyphomicrobiales > Rhizobiaceae > Ensifer > Ensifer sp. MJa1. Next base: position 459,453 of record NZ_JAKUMO010000001.1, read on the forward strand.
CTCGACGATCGTCTCGATCGCGATTGCCTCGGTCAACGGCTATGCGCTTGCCAACTGGCGCTTCAAGGGGGCGGAGCTGTTCTTCACCATCCTGATCGTCGGCGCCTTCATTCCCTACCAGGTGATGATCTATCCGATCGTCATCGTGCTCCGCGAAATGGGCATCTACGGCACGCTGACCGGCCTCATCATCGTGCACACCATCTTCGGCATGCCGATCCTGACGCTGCTCTTCCGCAACTATTTCGCCGGCCTGCCGGAGGAACTCTTCAAGGCAGCGCGCGTCGATGGCGCCGGCTTCTGGACGATCTATTTCAAGATCATGCTGCCGATGTCGCTGCCGATCTTCGTGGTGGCGATGATCCTGCAGGTCACCGGCATCTGGAACGACTTCCTGTTTGGTGTCGTGTTCACCCGGCCGGAATATTACCCGATGACGGTTCAGCTCAACAACATCGTCAACTCGGTCCAGGGTGTGAAGGAATACAACGTCAACATGGCGGCGACGATCCTCACGGGCGCCGTGCCGCTCTTCGTCTACTTCGTCTCCGGACGGCTTTTTGTCCGCGGCATCGCCGCCGGCGCAGTGAAAGGGTAAGGACATGCAAAACGTCAGCGTATCGGTAAAAGACCTGTCGTTGAGCTTCGGTGCCGTCACTGTGCTCGACACGCTCAACCTCGACATCAAGGACGGCGAGTTCCTGGTGCTGCTCGGCTCGTCCGGCTGCGGCAAGTCGACCCTGCTCAACTGCATCGCCGGCCTGCTCGATGTCAGCGACGGACAGATCTTCATCAAGAACAAGAACGTCACCTGGGAAGAGCCCAAGGACCGCGGCATCGGCATGGTGTTCCAGTCCTATGCGCTCTATCCGCAGATGTCGGTGGAGAAGAACCTTTCCTTCGGTCTGCAGGTCGCGAAGGTCCCGAAGGAGGAGATCGACAAGCGCGTCAGCCGTGCTGCCGAGATCCTGCAGATCCAGCCGCTTTTGAAGCGTAAGCCGTCTGAACTGTCGGGCGGTCAGCGCCAGCGCGTGGCGATCGGCCGGGCGCTGGTGCGCGACGTCGACGTGTTCCTGTTCGATGAGCCGCTCTCCAACCTCGACGCCAAGCTGCGCTCGGAGCTGCGCGTCGAGATCAAGCGGCTGCACCAGTCGCTGAAGAACACGATGATCTACGTCACCCACGACCAGATCGAGGCGCTGACGCTCGCCGACCGTATCGCCGTTATGAAGAGCGGCGTGATCCAGCAGCTGGCCGATCCGATGACGATCTATAACGCGCCGGAAAACCTGTTCGTCGCCGGCTTCATCGGCTCGCCGTCGATGAACTTCTTCCGTGGCGAGCTGCAGCTGCGCGACCAGCGGGCCTATGTCCACGTCAACGGCGTTGATTTCGACGTGTCGGCCTATCCGTCGCGGACACCCTTCGTGCACGGCCAGAAGGTCGTGCTCGGCCTCCGGCCTGAGCATGTGCGCGTCGACGAGGTGGCAAGCGGGGCGGCAGCGTCACACCGTGCGGTGGTCGATATCGAGGAGCCGATGGGCGCCGACAACCTGTTGTGGCTGAAGCTCGCGGGACAGTCGATGTCGGTGCGCATCGCCGGCCAGCGGCGCTACGCGCCGGGCACGGCGGTGACGCTTTCCTTCGACATGGGCGTCGCCTCGATCTTCGATGCGACGAGCGAGAATCGGATCTGAGAACCGACTCTGAGACAAGGAGATGCCGGGCGGGGGCGTTCTGCCCGGCATCTCCTAGTAATGACTGTGCCGGCGTCGCCGGTCGATCGATGGAATACGACAATGCTCTCTGCTGACTACACCCGAACCGCCATCCGTCTCGACCTTTCAGGGGATTGGCAGCTCAGCTCCGCCGACAACAGCCATGCGCTGGCGATCGCGCTGCCGGGCGACGTGCACACGGCGTTGCTTGCGGCCGGCGTGATCGACGATCCCTATGTCGGTCGCAATGAGAACGACGTGCAGTGGGTGGCGCACAAGGACTGGGTGATCGAGCGCACGGTGACCGTGGCGGCGCAAGATGTCGCTGGCTACTGGTATCTCGACCTCGAAAGCCTCGATACGGTTGCTTCGGTCTTCGTTAATGACCAGCTGGTGCTGGAAGCAGAGAATTGCTTCCGCCGCTATCGACCTGACGTTTCGAAGGCACTCGTCGCCGGCGAGAACCGCATCCGCATCGTCCTGCATTCCTCGATTGCCGAGGGCGCGCGCCGGCAGGCGGAGCAACCGTTCTACGTGCCATACCATCCCGGCAATTCGCCGATCGCCAATGGCAACATGCTCAGGAAGCCCCAGTGCCATTTCGGCTGGGACTGGAACCTCGCGATCGCGCCGCTCGGGGTCTATGGCGACATCGCCCTTTGCCGGCTGGAGATCACCCGCATCGAGCATGTGACGACCAAGCAGGTCTGGCTGGAAGACGGTTCGGTCGATCTGGTCGTGACCGCGACGCTCTTTGCCGATGGCCCCGGTATCGTACCCGTGCACTTCTCGCTCGACGAGGACCGCGAGCGGCTGGACTGCGCCGTCGGCAAGGGCGAGACGCGCATCACTCATGTGTTCAGCGTGGCGGAGCCAAAGCGTTGGTGGCCGGCGGGTAGCGGCGAGCAGCATCTGTCGCGGCTGACGGTCGAGGTGCCGCAGGAACAGGTGAGCCGCCAGATCGGCTTCCGCACCATCGAGCTTCTGACCGACAAGGACGAGGCGGGCAGCCGCTTTGCCTTCCGCGTCAATGGCCGCGAGATCTTCTGCAAAGGCGCCAACTGGATTCCGGCCGACGCGCTGGCGTCACGGGTGACACGCGAAGGCGTTGAGGACCTTTTGACCTCGGCTGTCGATGCCAACATGAACATGATCCGCGTCTGGGGCGGCGGCTTCTACGAGCCGGACTGGTTCTACGATCTCTGCGACCGGCTCGGGCTCTTGGTCTGGCAGGACTTCATGTTCGCCTGCAACCTTTATCCCTCGACGCCGGATTTCCTGGAGAATGTCGCCGCCGAAGTGGACTACCAGGCCAAGCGCCTGTCGTCGCATCCGTCGATCGCGGTGTGGTGCGGCGACAATGAACTCGTCGGTGCGCTCACCTGGTTTGACGAGCCGCGCAGGGATCGCGATCGTTATCTCGTTTCCTACGACCGGCTGAACCGCACCATCGAGGTGGCGCTGAAGGCGGCACTGCCAGAGGCGATCTGGTGGCCGTCGAGCCCGGCGTCCGGCTATCTTGATTTCGGCGACGCCTGGCATGCCGATGGTTCCGGTGACATGCACTACTGGTCGGTCTGGCACGAGAACAAGTCCTTCGACAATTACCGTACCGTGCGCCCGCGCTTCTGCTCGGAGTTCGGCTTCCAGTCCTATACGTCGATGCCGGTCATCCGGCAGTTCGCGGGGACAAAGGACCTCAACATTGCCTCGCCCGTGATCGAGAGCCACCAGAAGAATGTCGGCGGCAACGAGCGCATCGCCGGCACGATGTTCCGCTACTTCCGCTTTCCCAAGGATTTCCCGGCTTTCGTCTATCTCAGCCAGATCCAGCAGGGCCTGGCGATCCGCACAGCCGTCGACTACTGGCGCTCGCTGAAGCCCCATTGCATGGGCACGCTCTACTGGCAGCTCAACGACACCTGGCCGGTCGCCTCGTGGTCAAGCCTCGACTATGGCGGCAGTTGGAAGGCGATGCACTACATGGTGCGCCGCTTCTTCCAGCCGGTTTCGGTCGCGGCCATCCCGTCGACCGACGGCAAGGAGATCTCCTTCTCGATGGTCAACGACACGGCCGAGCCGGTGACGGTGGAACTGGAGACTTTCCTGGTTTCGCTCGACGGCAGGCGGACGCCATTGACGGCGGCTGCCGGCACCTGTGGTCCGGACCGTGCTGCAACGCTCGTGACAATGGCGGCTTCCGACGTTCCGGAAGGTAGCCTGCTGTTCTGGACCTTCGCGGCGTCGAACGGCATGCGCGGTGAGGGACACCACGTCAACGGCACCTACAAGGCGCTCGACCTTCAGCCATCCGGCATGACGCTCGACGTGACACCAGCAGGCGAGGGCGCATTCGACGTTGCGCTCCGGGCGAGCGGCCTGGCGCTGCACGTGATGATCGAGGCCGATGTCGCCGGGCGCTACTCCGACAATGCCTTCGATCTCCTCGCTGGCGAGACAAAGGTCGTCCGGTTCACACCGAAGATGACGCTCGCTGCGGGTGAACGCCCGAGCTTTACCGCCTTCGATCTTGAATCCTGCCAGGGAAAAGGTTGACCGTCATGAAACGCAGCCACGTCAACGATATCATCGCCGAGAGCGGTGCCTTCATGAAGAGCTACGGCTTCACCTTGCCGCCCTTTGCCTATTGTTCGCCGGAACAGCTGAAGTCGCATGTTGCCTCCGACAGCCCGTCGATCTTCGACGCCCGGCTCGGCTGGGACATCACCGACTACGGCAGGGGACGTTTCGACCAGTTTGGGCTGGTGCTCTTCACCTTGCGCAACGGCAATGCCGCCAATCTTGGGACCGGGCACGGCATGGTCTATGCCGAAAAGCTGATGATCACCGCCAAGGACCAGGTCAACCCGCTGCACCGCCATGCGGTCAAGACCGAGGACATCATCAATCGCGGCGGCGGTTCGCTGGTGCTGCAGATGTACAATTCGAAGCCTGACGGCAGCGTCGACGAGGAGAGCGACGTGATCGTCGCCACCGACGCGCGGCTGCGCACGTTGAAAGCCGGGCAGCTCTTGAAACTCAAGGCCGGCGAAAGCGTCACGCTACTGCCCGGCAACTGGCATGCCTTCTGGGCCGAAGGCGCCGACGTGCTGATGGGCGAGGTTTCGACCGTCAACGACGATCTCACCGACAACTATTTCCGCGAACCCGTCGGTCGCTTCTCGGCGATCGAGGAGGACGACGCGCCCACCCACCTGCTGGTGTCGGACTACGACACCTGGCTGAAGTGATCCCCAACACCCAAAAATGCCCCCAAGACCCCAAGGACTGAACGAGGAGGATTTCATGAAGGACGTCAGTTTCCAACTTTACAGCGCCCGCAACTTCCCGCCCTTTGCCAATGTGCTGAAGGCGCTGGGCGAGGCCGGTTACAGCCAGGTCGAAGGCTATGGCGCGCTCTATGCGGCGCTCACCGACGCCGAGATCGCAAGCTTCAAGGCAGGGCTCGACGAGAATGGTCTCGCCATGCCAACCGCGCACTTCGGCCTGGACATGCTCGAAAGCGATCCGGACCGTGTGCTTGCCATTGCCAAGGCGCTTGGCATCAAGGCGATCTATTGCCCCTACCTGATGCCCGACCAGCGGCCGACGGATGCCGCCGGCTGGCGTGCCTTCGGCGAGCGGCTGCAGAAGGCCGGCAAGCCCTATCGCGATGCCGGGCTGATCTTCGGCTGGCACAACCACGACTTCGAGTTTTTCGCACTTGCTGACGGCAGCATCCCGCAGGATCTGATCTTCGAGGGCGGACCGGACCTTTCCTGGGAAGCCGATATCGCCTGGATCATCCGCGGCGGCGCCGATCCGATCGCCTGGATCAAGAAATATGGCAATCGCATCACCGCCGTGCATGTGAAGGACATTGCGCCGACGGGCGAGAAGAAGGACGAGGACGGCTGGGCCGATGTCGGCGACGGCACCGTCGACTGGAAGGGCCTGTTCCAGGCGCTGTCTGCCACCAAGGTCCGCTACTTCATTGCCGAACATGACAACCCGAGCGATTTCAAGCGCTTCGCCAAGCGTTCGCTCACCTCCATCCAATCCTATTGAGAAGCAGGTTTATCCATGATCAAGGAACTTGGCGTCGGCATCATCGGATGCGGCAACATCTCCACCACCTACTTCAAGCTCGCGCCGCTCTTCAAGGGCATCAAGGTCGTTGCCTGCGCCGATATCAACCCGGCGGCAGCCGAAGCGCGGGCAGCCGAATACGGCGTTGAGGCCCAGAGCATCGAGGCGCTGCTTGCCAATCCGGCTGTCGACATCGTCGTCAACCTCACCATTCCGGATGCGCATTATCCGGTCTCCAGGGCGATCCTCGAAGCCGGCAAGCACGTCTATTCGGAAAAGCCGCTGGTGCTCTCGCTGGAGCAAGGCGAGGACCTCCGGGCGATCGCCAAGGCGAAGGGCCTTTCCGTCGGTTGCGCGCCGGATACGTTCCTGGGTGGCGCGCACCAGCTTGCCCGCAGCACGATCGACGCCGGCAAGATCGGCCGAGTGACCTCGGGCACCTGCCACGTCATGAGCCCGGGCATGGAGATGTGGCATCCGAACCCGGACTTCTTCTTCCTGCCCGGCGGCGGCCCGATCCTCGATCTCGGCCCCTATTACATCGCCAACCTGATCAACCTGATCGGGCCGGTGAAGCGCGTTGCGGCCCTGTCCTCCATGGCCCATCCGACCCGCACCATCACCAGCGAGCCGCGCAAGGGCGAGGAAATCCCGGTCAAGACCCCGACCAACATCCACGCTCTGCTCGAATTTGAGAACGGCGCGACGATCACGCTGTCGGCAAGCTGGGATGTCTGGTCGCACCGCCACGCCAACATGGAACTCTACGGCACCGAAGGCTCGCTCTATGTGCCCGATCCGAACTTCTTCGGCGGCACGGTGGAGATGAGCGGCCGTGACAAGAAGATCGAGCCGCTGGAGCCCTGGGACCATCCCTTCGGCGTTGCCAACCAGGAGCATCCGCAGGGCCCGATGGCGAACTACCGCACCGCCGGCCTTGCCGACATGGCGCTCGCGATCCTCGAAGGACGCGATGCCCGTTGCTCGCTCGACCGCGCGCTGCATGGCGTCGACGTCATGGTATCGATCCTGAAGTCCGGAGAGGAGGGGCGCTTCATCGAGCTCTCCACCACCTGCAGCCAGCCGGCAGCCCTCGGCATCGAGGAGGCGAGGGCGCTGCTGCGCGAGGTGGAGGAGGACGTGTCGAGCGAAAGGCGTGCTGCAGCCTCGTAAGGACCGGTGCGGGCGCTCAGCACAAACTGAGCGCCCGTCCTGGTGTTCGCAGCGCAGGGCACCACGACCTCAAGCCAGGAAGGTGGGGGCGAAAGGGCGCGGTTAATCCCATTGCAAGGCATGGTCACTAAAGATCGTGCAGCGCAATCTGGGGTCTGCATATGCGTATCGAGACGTTGTTTTGGAGTGCAGTCGTCGTTCTGGCAGCGGCGTTGCTCATCTATCGCCACGTCAGCCGCCGAAAATCGAACGCCGCGCTCGGCAGGTTCACGGAGGCATATGACGCCGCGCGCCGCAGATTGATCGCCGATCCGCAGGCGGTGACGTTGGGCGCTCAAACGGATTATGCCGTGCTGACAGTTATCGAAGCAATCACCGAAAACAGGGGTGGGGGTGCGCCGCCGGCGCTCGCCGATCTCAGCCCGCGTGAATTGCGCGCCGTGGAACTGGCGCATGCGGCGACCATCATGACGGACGGGCAATTCAACAAAGCCCTTCGACGGCTGAGTGCAAAGGAACAGACGGTTGTCCGCCAACTCCGTGGCCTCTTGCAGGAGCAGCCGGTGACATCAGGCGTGCACGCAAGCGCCGGAGATCCCGATGCCGGCGAACGATCCGGAGCTCATGTTGAGCATGCTGCGGACAGCGTGACCACGAAGCAGCAAAACGGACGCACATTCGATCGTCTGCAGATCGCCGGCATTCTCGATTGGCTGGAAACCAGAGCGCCGCGTGATCCGGACATGTGGCACCTGCTGGCCGATTTGAACTGGGACTATCCGGAGATCTACGACATCCTGCTGTGGGTCGTCAGCCAGCCCGAATGCGATGCATCGACCGCGCTTCTCATCCTGCAACTGATGCAGCCTGATGTCGCGATGGATAAAGCAGCGGGCGGACTGCGGTGGCGCACGGCCGGGGATGCCGACCCGGCAGCCTCGAGCGAGGTCCGGCTGCTCGCCATGATCGGCAAACGATCGGAAGACGAGAGCTTAGTCCGCCGTGAGCTGGCGCCGGACCGGCTCTGCACATCGGAAGCGAACGCAGCGCTGCTCGAGATGATGCTTGGCGAAAAGCAGCGGATCGAAGGCGACGGGCGCAAGCTGCCTTTCTTGCTGCCTGTGAAGCTCCTGTCGAAGCCGGCGCTCCTGACCGGGCGGAGGCCGAAGACGGATTTTGAGGTTCACGATGATTGCCTGCTCGTGCCGGCAGCGCTGAGACCGACGCTCTGAACGATTGCGAAAAAGCGCCTTGAAACTGTGCGCAAGATGCCGATTCCGGATTCCGAGTTTTCGGCTTATGGAGTAGAGCTTTGCCTAACGGGTTTTCCGCGCATGTTGCGGAAACCTTTGAGTTTATTGGAGGGCGGAACCACCGCCATCCGGACATGGATCGCGGAGGATTGTGCGATGACCTGGCTACCGGCGGAAAACCGCTACGACAGCATGAAGTATAACCGCCTTGGCCGCTCGGGCCTCAAGCTGCCGGCGATATCGCTGGGCCTGTGGCACAATTTCGGCAATGACACGCCGCATGACCGCAAGGTCGACATGTGCCGCACCGCGTTCGATCTCGGCATCACCCATTTCGACCTCGCCAACAATTACGGCCCGCCTCCGGGCTCGGCCGAGACTGCCTTCGGCGAGATCATGCGCACGGATTTTGCCGGGCTTCGCGACGAACTGATCATCTCGTCGAAGGCCGGCTACGACATGTGGGCCGGCCCTTACGGCGAATGGGGCAGTCGCAAGTATCTGATCGCGTCCTGCGACCAGAGCCTGAAGCGCATGGGCCTCGACTATGTCGACATCTTCTATTCGCACCGCTTCGACCCGGAGACACCGCTTGAAGAAACCTGCGGCGCGCTCGACCATATCGTGCGATCGGGCCGGGCGCTCTATGTCGGCATTTCTTCCTACAATTCGCAGCGAACCCGCGAGGCGGCCGCGATCCTGAAGGATCTCGGCACGCCCTGCCTCATCCACCAGCCGAGCTATTCGATGCTCAACCGCTGGATCGAGGACGACGGGCTGATCCATACGCTCGAAGATCTCGGCATCGGCTCGATCGTCTTTTCGCCGCTCGCCCAGGGCATGCTGACCACGAAGTATCTCGGCGGCATCCCGTCCGACAGCCGTGCTGCGCAAAACCATTTCCTCAAGAAGGATTTCATCCGCCCGGAGATTATCGACAACATCCGCAAGCTGAACGGCATTGCCGAAAAGCGCGGCCAGACGCTGGCGCAGATGGCGCTTGCCTGGGTGCTGCGCAACGGCCGGATCACCTCGGCGCTGATCGGCGCCAGCCGCTCCGAACAGATCGTCGATTGCGTCAAGGCGCTGGAAAACGACACGTTCACGGCCGAAGAACTGGCCGAGATCGATCTGTATGCCCGCGAGGCGGATATCAACCTCTGGGCCAAGTCGGCCGAGCGTTGATTTTGCCTGAAAACATTGATTTGCCTGCATTTTAGGCAAAATAGCCTGCTTTCCGGCACATTAGACAAAAGTCGAACAAGTGCCGGAAAGCGCCGTCTGGACATGGTCCCGTGTTTCTGTAAGGTGCGATCATGCCGGTCGATTTCGACGCCATTTGCGTCGTTTCGGCAGGTTAACGAGGAGGAGCCACCGACGTCCGGGAAGGGGCGGGGTGGACAGAATGGGTGGTAGCGCTGAGCGCGGCTGCCCTTTTGGCGAGAACTAGGGGAGGAACCATGGATCGCCGTTCATTCATTAAAAACGCAAGCCTTGGCGGCTTGGCCGCAGCGGGTGCTGCAGCACTTGCAACGCCGGCCATCGCCCAGGCAAACCCCAAGATCAACTGGCGCCTGGCGTCGTCGTTCCCGAAGTCGCTCGACACGATCTACGGCGGCGGCGAAGTGCTGGCGAAACACGTGTCCGAAGCGACCGACGGCAACTTCCAGATCCAGGTCTTTGCCGCCGGCGAAATCGTGCCCGGCCTGCAGGCTGCCGATGCTGCGGCTGCCGGTACGGTCGAAGCCTGCCACACGGTTTCATACTATTACTGGGGCAAGGACCCAACCTGGGCGCTGGGTGCAGCCGTTCCCTTCGCGCTCAATGCACGTGGCATGAACGCCTGGCACTACCATGGCGGCGGCATCGATCTCTTCAACGAATTCCTCGGCACCCAAGGCCTCGTCGGTTTCCCCAACGGTAATACCGGGGTTCAGATGGGCGGCTGGTTCCGCAAGGAGATCAAGACGGTCGCCGACTTGCAGGGCCTGAAGATGCGCATCGGGGGCTTTGCCGGCAAGGTCGTGGAAAAGCTCGGCGTCGTGCCGCAGCAGATCGCCGGCGGCGACATCTATCCGGCGCTCGAAAAGGGCACCATCGACGCTGCGGAATGGGTCGGCCCCTATGACGACGAGAAGCTCGGCTTCTACAAGGTTGCGCCCTACTACTACTATCCCGGCTGGTGGGAAGGTGGCCCGACGGTCCACGCCATGTTCAACAAGGCGGCCTTCGAGGCGCTTCCGAAGAACTACCAGTCGCTGCTGCGCACCGCCTGCCAGGCGACCGACGCGAACATGCTGCAGAAGTACGACTACCTGAACCCCTCCGCGATCAAGCGCCTGGTGGCTTCGGGTGCCAAGCTCAGCCCGTTCAGCGCCGAAATCCTGTCGGCCTGCTTCGACAAGGCGAACGAAGTCTATGCCGAAATGGAAGACTCCAACCCGACCTTCAAGAAGATCTGGGACTCGATCAAGGCCTTCCGCGGCGAGTACTACCTCAACGCCCAGATCGCCGAATACAACTACGACACCTTCATGATGATCCAGCAGCGCGGCGGCAAGCTCTAAGCCCAAGCCTGCGTCAGACGATCGGGGCCGCTCGCGACATCAGTCGCGGGCGGCCTTTTCGTTTCGGTCGGTGACCGCCGACATTTCGACGGCCCTGCCTTCGCTCGTCCATGCGCGTGCAACACGCGGCGCGGCACGGCCGGTGTTTCGTGGTATGGTTGCGGCCTTGATTGAAGGGAGAAGGTGCAATGCCAAGCGAGGGCCAATCGGTCGTGCTTGGGCCTGACGAGGGCCGCCGATACGACATGGGCGCCATCAAGGCCGTCTTCAAAGCCGACGGTGCAGAAACGGCCGGCCGCTTTTCCATCTCGGAATGGTGGCTCGATGCCAAACACGAAGGGCCGGGCGCCCACAAGCACGACGACAATGACGAGATCTTCTACGTGATCGAGGGTACCGCGAGCATCCTCGTCGGCGACACCTGGCACCAGATGGCGAAGGGCGCGCTCTGCGTCATCCCGCGCGGGACGATGCACGATTTCCGGAACGAAAGCACGTCCCGCATGGGCCTCCTCAACGTCTATGTCGGCGGCCCGTTCGAGGAGATGATGCCCATGATCGTCGACTGGTATCGCGACAATCCGGCGAAGCGGCTGGAGTGAGCCGGGCTCGATAACCGAATACAGCAATCGTTCGGGGGGGAGCGGACGGCTCACATGGCTGCGCTTTGGCTGAAGTCAAAGCCGGAAGATGGTCTTCTTGGCGAGGGGCGTATTCCTCTCCCCCTCATCTTCGCCATTGTGGCGGATATCCAGCGACCCGACGTCCGTCGGGTCAAAAGACCCTTTCAGCCCAAAGACTTGGGCTGGTTAGATTCCTGTGACGAGCACAGGAATGAGGGTGGCGTTCGTCGGCGCAAGCACCGGAAAGCTTCCAATGATTAGATACATCGTTGCCTAAATGAAAAGGGCGGCCTGTTTGGGCCGCCCTCTGTCTGTCTGCCAGCCGTCTTACTTGAACGACGGCGGTTGGCTGAGGTCGTTTGACGGTGCCGTCTGCGGCTCAGCACCCGGGGTGCCAAACGAAGGCGGCTGGCTGAGGTCCGTCGAAGGTGCGGTCTGCGGTTGGGCGCCAGAGCCGCCACCCTGATCGGCCGGCTTCTGGTCGAGCGGGCTGCCGCCTGGAAGCTGCAGACCGCCGGGAAGGCCGAGGCCGCCGCCACTGTCTGGCAGACCGAGACCACCACCGCCGGTGCCGAAGCCGGGAACTTCGATCTTGATCGTGTTCGGATCGACGGCAGTGCCCGTTCCCTTGTAGTGCATGACCATCTGCGGGAACATGATCGTCAGAGCCACCATCAGGATCTGGATGCAGACGAAGGGCACTGCACCCCAATAGATCTGGGCAGTCGTGACCGGCTGGATCGTCTTGCCGGTGATCTTGTCGAGATAGGGCACCTTGGCCGCGACCGAGCGCAGATAGAAGAGCGCGAAGCCGAAGGGCGGGTGCATGAAGCTTGTCTGCATGTTGATGCCAAGCAGAACGCCGAACCAGATGAGGTCGATGCCGAGCTTGTCGGCAGCGGGCGCCAAGAGCGGCACGATGATGAAGGCGAGCTCGAAGAAATCCAGGAAAAACGCCAGGAAGAAGACGAGCATGTTGACGGCAATGAGGAAGCCGGTCTCGCCGCCCGGCATCGCCGTCAAGAGGTGTTCGACCCAGATGTGGCCGTTGACGCCATAGAAGGTGAGCGAGAAGACGCGCGCACCAATCAGGATGAACAGCACGAAGGCCGAAAGCCGGGTCGTTGCCGTGAGTGCCCCACGGACAACTTCCATGTTGAGACGGCCCTTGGCGGCGGCCATGATCAGCGCGCCCACGGCACCCATGGCGCCGCCTTCGGTCGGCGTCGCGATGCCCAAGAAGATGGTGCCGAGCACCAGGAAGATCAGGGCCAGCGGCGGAATCAGCACGATGATGACCTGCTGGGCAAGCCTGGACATCGCGTTGATCTTGAAGCCCTTGTCGATGAGGGCGACGACATAGATGAAGGCAACGCCAACCGTGCCGCCGAGGATGTCGGCGTTCTCACCCTGGGTCGGGGAGAGATAGACATGGGCGGCATAGGCGATGCCGGCGGCAACCGCGAGCGCAATTGCGAGCGAGGTAACGCCCGAACCCAGCGTGCGGGCTTCAAGCGGCAATGCCGGCATGCTGTCGCGCTTCAGGAATGACATCAACAGGATGTAGCCCATGTAAAGACCGGTCAGCACCAGACCCGGGATCAGCGCGCCGGCATACATGTCGCCGACCGAGCGGCCGAGCTGGTCGGCAAGAACGATGAGCACGAGCGACGGCGGAATGATCTGGGCAAGCGTGCCCGAAGCGGCGATCACGCCGGACGCAACCCTGCGGTCATAGCCGTAGCGCAGCATGATCGGCAGTGAGATCAGGCCCATGGCGATGACCGAAGCGGCGACGACCCCGGTCGTGGCTGCAAGCAGCGCGCCGACGAAGATGACCGCATAGGCGAGACCGCCACGGATCGGGCCGAAGAGCTGGCCGATCGTGTCGAGCAGGTCTTCGGCCATGCCCGATTTCTCGAGCACGATCCCCATGAAGGTAAAGAAGGGGATGGCAAGCAATGTGTCGTTCGACATCACCCCCCAGAACCGGTCCGGCAGCGCGTTGAGCAGCGGCCAGGAGAGGTTGATCGAATCGGAGAACGGCGCGAGTTCGACGCCGATGATGAAGAACAAGAGGCCGTTGGCGGCGAGCGAGAAGGCGACCGGGTACCCTAAAAGCAGGAACACGATCAGCGATGCGAACATGATCGGCGCCAGGTTTTCAGCAATGAATTCGATCATGGACGGGTCTCCGGAGACACGACATCGTCAAGCGGCGCATGGGTCGGCACATAGGGTGTCGGGTCTTCCATGTTCCCGGTCATGATCGCGATTTTCTTGATGATCTCCGACACGCCCTGGAAGGCGAGCAGCAGGAAGCCGATAAGGAGGATCGCCTTGGCCGGCCAGATGATCAGGCCGCCGGCCGAGGAGGAGACCTCGCCCGAGACATAGGACATCTTCACGTAGGGGAAGAGGTAGTAGAGTACCAGCAGCACGAAGGGCATCAGGAACAGCAGGTGCCCGAGCAGATCGATCCAGTGCTGCACCCGGCGCGAGAACTGGCCGTAGACCACGTCGATGCGGATGTGCTCGTTCTGGCTGAGCGTATAGGCAGCGGCAAACATGAAGGCGGCACCGAACAGGTACCACTGCGCCTCGAGCCAGGCGTTCGACGACATGTTGAAGATCTTGCGGATAATCGCGTTACCGGCGCTGACGAGCACCGCCGCCAGGATCAGCCAGGAAACGTTCTTGCCGATAAATTCCGTGATCGTGTCTATCAATCGGCTGAAGCCGAGCAAAGCTCTCATCGATTTCCTCCCCGCAATGGCTTTTATGGTTGTTGTGCCAAGCACAGCCAGAGTGCCGATTTCAAGCGCGCGTTCAAGCCTGTGGCGCGATTTTCCCGTATAGTTCAGCTGTCTCCGACTAAAGTTGAATGGGTCGCCCTGCGCGCTGCACATTGTTTGTGCAATCCGGTCGGACTTGCCGGATGTGCGCGAGCGCCAGCCCTCTCCAGAGGCACAGGCGCCGCTCGAATCGATGTGGAAAGGTCGCCGCCAGAATGGTGAGGGGCGATTTACTGTAACGTTGCAGTCTTGAATTCGTATGATTTTTGAGGTCGGATGGCGCCGCCAAGGGAGGACGCCAGAACAATGACCGCCATGATCCGCAACCCCATTCTGCCGGGCTTCAATCCGGACCCATCGATCTGCCGCGTCGGCGACGATTATTACATCGCCACCTCCACCTTCGAGTGGTACCCGGGCGTGCAGATCCACCATTCGCGCGATCTGGTGAACTGGAAACTGGTGCGCCGACCACTGGAGCGCAAAAGCCAGCTCGACATGCGTGGCAACCCCGACAGCTGCGGCGTCTGGGCACCGTGCCTTTCCTATGACGACGGGCTGTTCTGGCTTGTCTACACCGACGTCAAGCGCTTCGACGGCAACTTCAAGGACGCGCACAACTACATCGTGACCGCAGAAGCGATCGAGGCGACCTGGTCGGACCCGGTCTATGTCAATTCGTCCGGCTTCGACCCTTCGCTGTTTCACGACGACGACGGGCGCAAGTGGTTCCTCAACATGCAATGGAACCACCGCACCGAGAGTTTTGGCGGCTCGCCAAAGCATCCGGCCTTCGACGGCATCCTGCTGCAGGAATGGGATGAGCGCACACGAAGGCTCGTCGGGCCGGTCAAGAACATCTTTGCCGGTTCGCCGCTTGGTCTCGTCGAGGGGCCGCATCTCTTCAAGAAGAACGGCTGGTACTACCTGACGACCGCCGAAGGCGGCACCGGCTACGACCATGCGGTGACGATGGCGCGCTCGCACACCATCGACGGGCCTTATGAGATGCATCCGGACACCTACCTGATCACATCAAAGGATCACCCGGAAGCCCCGTTGCAGCGCGCCGGCCACGGCCAGTACATCGAGACGCCGGATGGACAGGCCTATCACACCCATCTGACCGGCCGGCCGCTGCCGCCCCTCCGCCGTTGCACGCTCGGCCGCGAGACGGCGCTGCAGAAATGCGTCTGGCGTGACGATGGCTGGCTCTACCTTGCAAATGGCGGGCCGGTACCGGACGTGCTTGTGCCTGCTCCAGGATCGGTGGAGCAGGTGACGGTGCCGACTGTTGTCGAAACGGATTTCGATGACGGCACGCTTCCGGTCGAGTTCCAGTGGCTGCGCACGCCCCAGCCGGAGCGGATCTTTTCGCTCGAAAGACGTCCCGGCCATGTCAGGCTGTTCGGACGCGAGAGCATCGGCAGCTGGTTCGAACAGGCGCTGGTCGCGCGCCGGCAGGAGCATCATTGCTTCCGCGCCGAGACGACGGTCGATTTCGTCGCCGAGACCTACCAGCAGGTCGCGGGCCTGACGCACTACTATAACCGCCACAAGTTCCATGCGCTCGGTGTGACCCGGCACGAGACGCTGGGCCGGACATTGACGATCCTCTCATGCCCTGGCGATTTCCCGCACGGCCGGCTGGAGTTTCCGCTTGGAAGCGGCGTCGCCATTCCGGATGGTCCGACCGACCTTGCGATGGAGATCCGCGACAACGACCTGCAGTTCTTCTGGCGACCGGCGGGCGCTCAGGATTGGTTGCCGATCGGTCCGGTCCTCGATGCCGGCGTCGTTTCGGACGAGGGCGGCCGCGGCGAGCACGGCTCCTTTACCGGCGCCTTCGCAGGGTTGTTTGCCTTCGACACATCGGGCGCGGGCAAGCCGGCGGATTTCGATAACTTCCGTTACGTCAACCTTACCGCGTCATGAACGACGAATGTAAGAGGTTCCAAATAAGCTAATGGTATCATTACGTATTTGTAATGTGGCGTTTCATATTGGGTTCAGGAAGCGGACCGTAGTTTCGGGGTGCAGACAACGAAAGGACACCCCGATGAAACGTCTCCTGATTGCACTCGTCGCCAGTTCCGTACTGGTCACGCCGGTGGCAGCTCTTGCCCAATCGGCCGGATCCTTCGAGGTGGCGCAGAACTATGATCGCACCCGGCGCCCGGTTGACCGTCATGTGGACCGCCATGTCGACAAGCACGTGACGATCGAGAAGCGGGTGACCGTCAAGAAGAAAGAACGCTGGGCCCGCGGCCATCGCCTGTCGCCGGCCGAGCGCCGCCACATGGCCCAGGTGCGCGACTACCGCTACTACAGGCTTCGCCCGCCGCCGCGCGGCCAGCAGTGGGTGCGCTCCGGCAACGACTTCCTGCTGATCAGCCTGGCGACCGGCGTCATCCTCGGCCTGGCGACGGCGCACTGATATCGTCAGGAACCGATGATCGAAGGGGTGGCATTCTCACGCCGCCCCTTCGCCCTTTCGATATCCCGGGACGCCGCCAGGTCGCTCCCCGAAAAGCAAGTGTTCGATCTCGCCCATCGCGGCCAGCGCCTCTTCCTCGCCGGCCATGTCGCCGAGGAACGGGTCAAACGTCGGCACCGGGCGCCCGGCGGCATTGAGCGCCATGCAGACGAAGCGTGGCCGGCGCGGAGCGCGTGCGGCGTCTGCCATCAGGCCGCCCGCGGCGACCAGTTGGCGAAGGGGTCGGGGAGGTCGCGCCAGCGCTCGGGGCGAAAGCTCTCGTCGGCGATCAGGCAGGCGTCGAGTTCGGCGACGAGCTTTGCCTCGTCCATCGGGTCGGCGCCGATGAAGACGATTTCCTGCCGCCGGTCGCCCCAGACCGGGTCGGTATAACGGCCGACCGCCGCGAGAAATCCGGGTTCTCGCGGCCATTGTTCCTTGGGCACGGCAGACCACCACAGTCCCATCTTGCCGGTGCGCACGAGCGGGCCTGCCTGGCTGAGTTCGCCGACATAGTGCGGGCGGGTCGCAAGCCAGAAGAAGCCCTTGGCGCGCAGAACGCCGGGCCAGGAGCGGTTGAGGAAGGCCTGGAAGCGCATCGGATCGAAGGGCCGGCGGGCGCGATAGACGAAGGATCGGATGCCGTATTCCTCGGTCTCGGGCACGTGGTCCTTGAAGCCGTTCAATTCCTTGTACCAGAGCGGATGCTGCTCGGCCTTCACGAGGTCGAAACGACCGGTTCCGAGCACGTCCCGAAGCTTCACCCTGCCGAAATCGGTTTCGATCAGCTGCGCGTCCGGATTGAGCCCGACGATGATCTTGCGGGCGGCATCGACCTGTTCCGGCGTGGCGGTACCAACCTTGTTGAGAACGACGACATCGGCAAACTCGATCTGCTCGACCAGCAGGTCGACGAGCGTGCGCGTATCGCCTTCGCCGGCGGTCTCGCCGCGGTCGGCAAGGAAGTCGAGCGAAGAGTAGTCGGCGACGAGGTTTGCCGCATCGACGACCGTCACCATGGTGTCGAGGCGGGCGACGTCGGCGAGGCTCTCACCATTCTCGTCGCGGAAGTCGAAAGTGGTGGCGACCGGCAGGGGTTCGGAGATGCCGCTCGATTCGATCAGCAGGTAGTCGAAGCGGTTCTGTTCGGCGAGGTTGCGAACCTCCTTCAGGAGATCGTCACGCAGCGTGCAACAGATGCAGCCATTGGTCATTTCCACCAGCTGTTCTTCGGTACGCGACAGGCCGGCGCCGCCATCGCGGACCAGCGCCGCGTCAATGTTGACCTCGCTCATGTCATTGACGATGACGGCGACGCGCAGGCCGTCGCGGTTGGAGAGCACGTGGTTGAGCAGGGTCGTCTTGCCGGCGCCGAGAAAGCCGGAGAGCACCGTGACAGGAAGCTTTTCCATCGATGGTTCCTATATGTTATACCGTTACATTTATTGCGTATAAAAAGGCGAGCGCGAACGCCCGCCTGAACGAGATTGCGAAATTTGGTTTTCGACATTCCGGTGGCTTCGGATGCTGGGCAGCCGGATCCTTGTCGCAAGCTTTCCGTTGTCTGCGGTTGACCTCTCCTCCGGTCATCCTCGGGCTTGACCCGAGGATCCAGAACTCAGGCGCGCAACCATGGCCGGTTTTACGCTATCGCCTGGGGGCTGGATGCTCGGGTCAAGCCCGAGCATGACGGGGGAGAGGGGGAGCCCGAAGGCGCACCCACACCGTCTTGGGAGGACGGATCAGCTGGCTGAGGACAGGCAGGTCTTGAGCGACGTACCGATGCCTTCCATCATCAGGAAGTAGAGGTCCGGGCCGGCATCAAGCGTGCCGGCTTCCGGGTCGAGCGTGCCGGACTTCGCCGGCGTTCCCTCGATCACGACATTGATCAGCTTCGGTTCGAACTGCGGCTCGGCGAAGACGCAGGTCGCGCCCAGTTCCCTGATCTTGGCGTGGATCTGGGACAGGCGGTCCGCACCCGGCAGAACTTCCGGGCTGACGGTGATCGAGCCGGCGACGCGCACCTTGTAGCGGTGCTCGAAATACTGGTAGGCGTCGTGGAAGACGACGAAGGGCTTGTCCTTCACCGGCGCCACCGTCTCCTTGAGCGTGGCGTCGAGCGCGTCCAGACGCTTGTTCAGCGCCTCGAGATTGGCCTTGTAGGCGCCGGCATTGTCCGGGTCGGCCTCAACGAGCGTCTTTTCGATCTCGGCGGCCATCGCCTTGGCATTCAACGGGTCGAGCCACATATGCAGGTCGGTATCGCCGTGGCCGTGATCGTGTTCTTCCCCTGCGGCCGCTTCCGGGGCGGCCGCGTGGTCATGCTTTGCTTCGCCTTCGGCATGCTTGTGGCCTTCTTCGCCGTGCCCCTCGTCGCCATGGTCTTCATCGCCGTCGTCATGCGCCTCGAAGGCGCCGCCTTCGCGGAACTTCAGTTTCACGATGCCGGGCGCTTCGCTGAGTTCGACAATTTTTGCGCCTGTGGTCAACGTATCGAGCGGCTTGTCGAGGAAGGCTTCGAGACCCGGGCCGACCCAGAAGACCACCTTTGCCGCCTGCAGTGCCGAAGCGTTGGAGGGCTTCATGTTATAGGTGTGCGGGGAGGCCGCGCCCTCGACGATCAGCGACGGTTCGGCCACGCCCTGCATGATCGAGGCGACGAGCGAGTGGATAGGCTTGATCGAAACCACCACATTGGGGCCGGCGGCGAGAGCCGGCGAGGCGATGAGCATGGTGGAGGCAAGAAGCAGGGCGGATGTCGATTTCATCGGGTTCTCCGGGCTTGAATGGCGCACCGGGTCGTTTCGACCGGGCACGCAGTCGGGCATGCAAAGTATCGATGCGACAGGCCATTGAAGGGCTTGAAGCAGTAATGTAATGTTATTACATCAATTGCGTTATGCTATAACGTGTGCGATAGCCAGTGGCAACCATCCAATCCGGATTTTTTTTCATGCTGAATTTCCGCTCCCCAGATACGCTGCCGCTGGTCAATCTCAGCAATGCCGGCGTGCGTCGCAACGGCCGCTGGCTGGTGCGCGGCGTCGAATTCTCGATCAGTCCGGGTGAGATCGTCACGCTGATCGGCCCGAACGGCTCCGGCAAGTCGACGACGGCGAAGACGGCGATCGGAGTGCTCAAACCCGACGAGGGCTATGTCGAGCGCAAACCGGGCCTGAAGGTCGGCTACGTGCCGCAGAAGCTTGCAGTCGACTGGACGTTGCCGCTGACAGTCGAGCGACTGATGACGCTGACCGGGCCGCTCAAGGGCAAGGAGATCGAAGAGGCGCTGTCTGCGACCGGCGTGCTGCATCTGGCCAAAGCCGAAGTGCAGCATCTCTCAGGTGGCGAGTTCCAGCGCGCGCTGCTTGCCCGGGCCATTGCCCGCAAGCCGGACCTGCTGGTGCTCGACGAGCCGGTCCAGGGTGTCGATTTCAGCGGCGAGATCGCGCTTTACGAACTGATCAAGCAGATCCGCAACCGCACCGGCTGCGGCATCCTCCTGATCTCGCACGACCTGCATATCGTCATGGCGGAGACCGACACGGTCGTCTGTCTCAATGGCCATGTCTGCTGCCGCGGCACGCCGCAGGCCGTCAGCCAGAGCCCGGAATACCAGAAACTCTTCGGCAGGCGCGCCGCCAACACACTTGCCGTCTACAGTCACCACCACGACCACACCCATCTGCCCGATGGCCGGGTGCTGCATGCCGACGGCTCGATCACCGAACATTGCTATCCCGGTGACGGCCATCATCATGAGGACGAGGAAAACGTGCACGACCACGGCGAGGATTGCGGCTGCGGCCATCACACGCGCCTGCATGGCTATGACGTGAAGGAGAAGCGCGATGCTTGACGATTTCTTCGTGCGCGCGCTGATCGCCGGCATCGGCATTGCCGTCATGGCGGGTCCGCTCGGCTGCTTCGTTATCTGGCGGCGCATGGCCTATTTCGGCGACACCATGGCTCATTCGGCGCTGCTTGGCGTGGCGCTGTCGCTGCTCCTCGAACTCAATCTGATGCTGAGCGTCTTCATCGTCGCCGCCTTGGTATCCGTGCTGCTTCTCTTCCTGCAGCGGCGTGGGGCGCTGTCGACCGATGCGCTGCTCGGCATCCTCTCGCATTCGGCGCTGTCCTTCGGCCTCGTCATCGTCGCCTTCATGACATGGGTGCGCATCGATCTCGTCGGCTTCCTCTTCGGCGATATCCTTGCAGTCTCGGAATCCGACATCGATATCATCTGGGGTGGCGGCATTCTTGTCATTTTCGCCATCATCTATCTCTGGCGGCCGCTGCTCGCCTCGACCGTCAACCCGGAGCTGGCGGAGGCCGAGGGGCTGAAGCCCGAGCGTACGCGGCTGTTCTTCATGCTGCTGATGGCCCTGGTGATCGCGATCGCCATGAAGATCGTCGGCATTCTGCTGATCACCTCGCTGCTGATCATTCCGGCCGCCACCGCGCGCCGCTTTGCAACCTCGCCGGAAGCGATGGCGGTTCTCGCTTCGGTGATCGGCGCGCTTGCCGTCACCGGTGGACTTTTCGGCTCGCTGCACTGGGATACGCCGTCGGGACCGTCTATCGTCGTTGCGGCAGTTGGGCTTTTCGTTCTCAGTCTGCTACCGATCGGCCGCCGCTCCATGGAAGCGGCGCATCATTCCACGCCTGGAGGGCACCACTGATGGCTACGCCGCAACTGACCAAGAACCAGACGCTGGTGATGGATGCGCTCAGCCATTCCGAAGGGCCGATGAGCGCCTATACCATTCTCGACAAACTGCGCGACCATGGCTTCCGCGCGCCGCTGCAGGTTTACCGCGCGCTCGACAAGCTGCTCGAATACGGCATGGTGCACCGGCTGGAGAGCCTCAACGCCTTTGTCGCCTGCTCTTGCCCACATGACCACGAGCACGACCACGGCGTTACGGCCTTCACCATCTGCGAAGGCTGCGGCCAGGTGACGGAGTTTCATGACGAGGCGATCGAGCAGCGGCTTTCGACGCTGACGCGGGCGCAGAACTTCAAGACAGAGAAGACCACGATCGAGATACGCGGCCACTGCCAGAGCTGCGCATAAGGGCGGTTCCGCCTACGCAGGCGGGTCCTTCCTTGGCTTGCCAGCCGCTCAGTCCAGCCGGGAGAGGTCCGACGCGTAGCGCCGCCAATTCTTGACGTAGTGCGCTGCCGAGCGCTTCAGTCCCTCGACGGTTGCGTCATCGAGTGTGCGGATCGCCTTGGCCGGAGCGCCGACGATCAGCGAATTGTCGGGGAACTCCTTGCCCTCCGTTACCAGCGCATTGGCGCCGACGAGGCAGTTGCGGCCGATCTTGGCGCCGTTGAGCACGGTCGCGCCCATGCCGATCAGAGAGTTCTCGCCGATGGTGCAGCCATGGATGATGGCGCCATGGCCGATGGTGCAGCCTTCGCCGATCGTCACCGGGAAACCCGGGTCGACATGGATGACGACGTTTTCCTGGATGTTGGTGCGTGCGCCCAAGCGGATCGGTTCGTTGTCGCCGCGCAGCGTCACGCCGAACCAGATACCGACCTCGTCGCCGATCTCGACCTGACCGATGACGTTTGCGTCCGGCGCCACCCAGTAGCTGCCGTTTGCAGGCGTCTGCGGGCGAAGTGGTCCAAGGGCATAAAGCGGCATCGGCATGTATCCTTTTGCAGTCTCGATCACGCAAACCCGGATTGGCCGCTTGGGGCGCTGCCGGGGACTTCTCTCGCTAGAGCACGGTCACCGCAAGTGCTGCGACGCCGTCGACGCCGCAGGTCACCTCGTCGCCGCGCAGCACAGGGCCGACGCCCGAGGGCGTGCCGGTCATGATGATATCACCCGGCGCAAGCGTGAAGAGCTTCGACAGTTCGGCGATGACTTCCGGCACCTTCCAGATCATCTGGTCGAGATCGCCTTGCTGGCGCATTTCGCCGTTGACCTTCAGCCAGATATTGCCGTTGACCGGGTGGCCGATCGTTTCAGCCGGCGTGATCGCCGAGACCGGGGCGGAATGTTCGAAGGCCTTGGCGGCCGCCCAGGGCTTACCCGCCTTCTTGGCTTCGGCCTGCAGGTCGCGGCGGGTAAAGTCGATGCCGACAGCATAGCCGTAAACGCAATCCAGCGCCTCTTCGACGGCGATGTCGCTGCCGCCGCGCTTCAGCGCCACGACCAGTTCGACCTCGTGATGGACATCCGTGGTGAGCGGTGGGTAGGGGAAGGTGCGGCCGGCGACGAGCAGGTTGTCGGGGTTCTTCTGGAAAAAGAACGGCGGCTCGCGGTCGGGGTCATGGCCCATCTCGATGGCGTGGGCGGCATAGTTGCGGCCGACGCAATAGATCCGGCGCACCGGAAAACCGACGAGGCTGCCTGATATCGGCAAAAGAACTGGCGGCGGAGGGGGAATGATCGTTTCCATGTTCGTCCGGTCTTGCGGCGCCGCCCCCCGTGGATGTGGGACGCGTCTCGCCGAGAATTTCGAGGGGCCGCTGCACCGCCACCGGTTCGGTTTCGGTTCTGCGGAGGAGAATCCTGCGCCGGACGTTACTGCATAATTTCGCGAATCGGAAACGATCCGCGGAAAAATAGGACGATGGAATGAGGTGGAAGTTGGCGGCGCGCCCGGATGGGCGCGCTTGGGGTCATGGCACCCGGTGCGGGTGCCACGGGGGCAAACTCAGGCGCACTGCGCGTAGGCCTGAAGCTGGTCTCTTGTCAGGAACCGACCGTCCGAGCGCGAATTGAGCTCGGGATGGCTGTATTCGAGGCTGGGGACTTCGGGAAGCTCAAGGGCCTGGCGTACGGTCATGATGCCGACGTCGCGGCGGCCGCCTTCACGCTTCATGCTGACTTCAACGATGCGATAGAGATTGCTCTCGCTCATAAGTTCTCTCCCGTTTATCGTTTTTTTGAAATTCCCTTGATGGGATTAAACGCTCCGAAATTGGTTTTTGTGAGGCACCTCAGAATATAGGCCAGAGAAATGAAAGCTTCACGACAGAAATCTGACCATTTCTGGGAAAATCATGCGTGTTCTGACGATAATGTGCCGAAACAATGCGAAATTCGGGCAAATGCCCAATTACTGAGCCGACGCTTTGGATCTGCGGCGTCGAGCAAAAAATTCCATTCCTCGCGCTGGCCGATGGCGAGCGCCATTGCCACGCTTCAAGCGGCGGTGTCCGCGCCGGCGCTTGGGCGGGCTTCAGTGCGCGTTCAGTTCGGCTTCCTCTGCGGCCGACATGAACAGGGATCGAGCTTCTTCAGCGGTACGGCGGCCGTCGATGGCGGCACGGCAGGCACTGCGGGCGGCGACGTAGAACGGCCCGCGACGGGGCCAATGGTCTGCCAGGCAGGCAAGCGCGTCAGAGGGGCCTTTGACGGTGCGGCAATCACCGCTGATAAAATCGAGTTCGATCGGCTGTTTCCAGATTAATTGCATGCGTCTCCTCCTCGAGATCATCTCAATGAACATCGGCATTTGCGGCTGCCGGCCGCTGGCTCCTCACGCGTTTCGGCAGTCGATCTTGCTAATGTACCGCAGGAGCGCGCTTTTGTAAGCAGCTTTTGGGTGTTCTGTTAAAAGCAACTCAACCTATGGCAGCAAATACGGCAACTTTGGTCCAGACCAATCGCACCGCCACCGCCTGCGGCGCGCACCAAATCGACTGCGGCAACCCGCCTCCCGGCGTGTTCTTGGTCCCCTGTCGTCACGCTACCGCCGTCTGGCCTAGAGGTGGGTGTCGCGCTGCAAACGCTCGGCAAAGGCGCGGCCGGCAACCAGCAGGCGTCCCTCGTTGGTGTTGCCGGCGAGATAGTCGTCGATCAGCATTCTGGCGTGACGGCGAGCGCGGTCGCCGTCACGCGGCCACCCCTGTTCGAGGCAAACCGCGTCGAAGACACGCTGCAGCCGCTCCATGTCGCCCTTGGACAGGGCCAGGCATTGAGTCGCACGCAAAGGGGCCACCTGTTCCTCCCGCCCGCCGAGTTCCCGGTCGTTGTGCGCACTATGCCAGAACGCATGTGAAATGAACCCCTCGGGAATGAGGGGTCCGATCAACTGCGTGGCGAAACGGGGTGAGCCGATCAGGCTGCTGGCACGACGCGGTCCACCTTGGTGCGGCGGCCGCCTTCCTCGATGCGATAGTAGTCGGAGCCAATCAGCGCATACTGGTCGCAGCGCCGGCCGCCATCCTCGAAGGTGATGCAGACTTCGTCACCGGTGATGGTGTAGCTGCCGCCGTCGCGCACCTCATAGTCGCGGTAGCCATAGCGGCCGTCGGCGAAGAAGGTGGAGTTCACGCCGTTGAGATTGTAGCGGAGCGTCTTGCCGACGAGAAAGGCTTGCAGCGTATCGCCGGAGAGCGTCGGCACGGAAGGTGCGACTGGCCTTGGCTTGGCGACTTCGGGCGCCTCCAACTCCATCGATTGGCATCCGGCCAAGAGAAGCGTGAGGAATGCCACGATTGCGCGTTTCATGCCGGCGGTCCTTGTTGGGTCTTCTGTATCGATACAGGTGCGCTGTCTTACCGCAATATTCCTCGGATCGAAATGGCTTCAAGGGGAGGCGATGTGGCGGGCAGCGACCTTGCTAGCGTCGAATTGAACGCGCCGCGCAGTAATCGCCTTGGGTTGTTCCTGTCAAGTCCGGGAAACGGTGATGGCGGCGAATGGCGTCATGCGTCGTGCTGCCCTGGTGGAGCGGCGTAGTAGAAAAAGAGATCGGCGGATGACTGTGCGCCAGCCATTGCCGCCTCGGCGAAGGAGGTCGCGTCCGCTACGTTCTGCCAGGCGGACCTGAGATCAGCGAGGCAATTGGCGATGGCCCCGACAATTGCCTGCTTTGTCTTCGGCCTGCATGACGAGGGCCGCGACCGTCGCGTTCAGGACCGAGAGTTGCCCCAATTGGGCCGCGTCGCCATGGAGACGGAGTTCTTCACTGCTCATTTCGTCCGGTGACTTCGACATGAGATGATTTCTTCGCTTGCTGGTTGCATCAGCAACCGATCATCTCGCGATGGAGAAGGCAAGCTGACCTCCGGCAGGCGTTGCGCTCCGACGTTGCCAGGCCGATGCCGCACGACCTTTGCCGAGGATGCGACCCCAATGAGGGTCAGAAGATGCTGCCGGCAACCGAGGCGGCCACCGTGGCAGCCAGCGCCGTCAGTATGAAGGCGGCGCCCAGAATCGTTGCTATTGTCCGCCGGCGCCGGGCGCCGCTCCAATCGTAGCTCATGTTTCGCTCCGACGACGATTGTGTTGGGGCGACACAATCTGCGATTCTTCTTAACAAATCGGAAACCATCATGGCGGCGGCTGGAGGCGTTCGGCCAAGCCGCCGCCCCGAGGCTTGATCCTGTCAGCCCCGGACCGCGCGCATCTCCGGGAAGTCGTAGTAGCGCAGTCGCTTGTCGTTGCAGCGGCTATCATAGGTGCTTGCGTCGATGATCTTGCCGTCGCGGAGCGCGTAGCCGCTCACTTGCAGCCGCTCCTGTATCCGCATTTCCCGGAAGCGTACGCAGAAGGCGTAGATGTTGGCGTCGGGATTGAGCAGGACCACACTCGAAATCTCCGCTGTCTTGAACTCGGCGCCCTTGGCGCCAACGCCGCGCACCAGTTTGACATATTCGTTGCGCACGGCTTTGGACGGCGGTCTTTGCGACGCAACGACGGATTCTGGCGCCGGTGGCTGGCAGCCGGAAAGGGCAAAAGCGGCCAGCGCGAGATTGAGGTATTTCAGCATAATTGTTCCCCATGCGGATTTTTCGCGCAGGTTGTATCTGGTGCATGGCAATGCTGCAATATCAATCGGATAGGCATTCGCCTCATCATGAGGCCATTGTGCTTCAGGTTGTGCAAGGAGGCGTCGGTCGGGTGCGGCACAACACGATCTCGCATTTTTGTGCATTGCGCTGTATAAGGCGCCGTCCCATCTGGGAGGCTTGGCGCCAAAAGGCCGCCAATGGTAGTGACCCGCCGAGAGCGCTAAAGTGAAGCGCCGGCGTGCAAAGCCAGAATAGCGAGAGTTGATTGAGCATGGCAGAAAGCCGCGCAAATCCCGCAAGTCCGGGAACCAGGTCCTATTTCAACGCACCGGTTTTTGCCGTGGCGCCGATGATCGACTGGACCGACCGTCACTACCGGTTCTTCGCCCGCAAGCTGTCGCAGCACGCCTTGCTCTATACCGAGATGATCGTCGCCGAGGCGATCCTCAGGGGCGATCGGCAGAGGCTGCTCGGCTTTGACGCTTCGGAGCATCCGGTTGCGCTCCAGCTCGGCGGCAACGATCCGGTAAAGATGGCGGAAGCGGCCAGGATTGCCGAAGAGTTCGGCTATGACGAGATCAACATGAATGTCGGCTGCCCGTCGGACCGGGTGCAATCCGGTACTTTCGGCGCCTGCCTGATGCAGGAACCGGAGACGGTGGCGGCCTGCGTTGCGGCGATGAAGGCGGCGGTGAGGATCCCGGTAACCGTGAAGTGCCGCATCGGCGTCGATGACCAGGACCCGGAAGTGGCGCTGCGCACGCTGGTCGCGCAGGTGGTCGAGGCCGGTACGGATGCCGTCTGGGTGCATGCGCGCAAGGCCTGGCTGCAAGGCCTGAGCCCCAGGGAAAACCGCGAGATCCCGCCGCTCGACTATGGTCTCGTCTATCGGCTGAAGCAGGAAAACCCGAATCTTTTCATCGGCATCAACGGCGGTCTTCAGACATTGAGCCAGGCGCTGGAGCAAGTGCAGCATCTCGACGGCGTCATGCTCGGCCGTGCCGCCTATCACGACAGCGCCATGCTGACGGCAGCCGACGGTCATTTCCCGCATCCGCTGACGGGTGCGGCCCCGGTGGCGCAGGAAGCCGGCGTCTTCACCGAGCGCGGCCACCGTCTCGATCTCGACTTCTGGGCGGATGTTCGTGATGTGATGGCGGATTATGCCGCCGGCCATATCACCAATGGCGGTCGGCTGATCCATGTGACCCGGCACATGGTCGGACTGTTCCAGGGCTGGGCTGGTGCGCGGCGCTATCGCCAGATCCTGTCGTCCGATGCGACCCGTCAGGGCGCGGGGCCGGAGGTGATCCATGCGGCCTTCGATGCGGTGTTTGAGGCAATGGCGGCGAAGCAGGCGGCGGAGTGAGTGCGAGGCCGGGTTACCGTGGTGAAGCGGGACGCCCTCGGGGTGTGGCGTAGACCTCTCCACTCGTCATCCTCGGGCTTGACCCGAGGATCCATTCGTCACGGCATGTTTCCTCAAATCCTATTCGATTTAAGGAAACATGCGGACTTCAAAGCTGTAGGCGATTGAAGGTCACGATCGTCCGGGGTTGAAGCCGGTTCTGGATGCTCGGGTCAAGCCCGAGCATGACGGAGAGTGTGGAGCCGTCGCGACATTCTCAGATCTTCGCACAAACGAAAACGGCGCCCCTTGCGGAGCGCCGTTTCCAAATGGATGTCCGACTGGACGATCCGGCTTAGGCAGCCTGGATGTTGACGGCCTTCGGGCCCTTGCCCATGCGATCCGGCTCGGTGTCGAAGGTGACCTGCTGGCCATCCTTGAGCGTTGCGAGGCCAGCGGCCTGAACGGCGGAGATGTGTACGAACACGTCCTTCGCGCCGCCATCCGGCGTGATGAAGCCGAAGCCCTTGTCCTGGTTGAAGAATTTTACGGTGCCCTTGGTGGCCATGGAAGAAGTCCTTTTCCTTCAGTCAATTTGCGTTGCCCGCGCCCCCTGGGGGATGTGGGCATCTCGTCTTCCGCTTGCAAGCGGAAAGGCGTCGAGTGGTCACGATATCGGGGAAAAGACGTCTACGGTGCCGCTGCCGGCAGTCCCGGCACGAGGCCAGGCGCAGTTGCAAGTCCAGTCTCCGGGATAGAAATCGCCCGAACGGCGCAAGGAGTGACAGGATTTGCGAAAAAAGGCAAGGGGCTTGTGCGTAGCGTCAAGGTGCCGGGCATCGGCCATTTCAAGGCTTTGGCTCGCTCGCGCCGCATCAATTGCCGCCGGTGAGAAAAATCGGGGATGGTCCGGTTCTCGACACAATTTCGTCCCGACGGCGACCGAACGTGCGCGCCGCCGACGGGCGCTTGACCATTCGGCCCAAGCCGGTCCGACGGCGGGCTCAGGGTGTGGGGCCGAGCTCTGCACGTCTCGGGGATAGGGCCTGCGGACATCCGGGGATAAAGCTTGCGCATCCCCAGGATAACGCGCAGGTTTTACCGAAGGTTGGTTCCGTCCTGGTGGCCGATGGCTTAGGCGTGCTGACGCCGGGGCTGCGCCCCGCAAGGAGAATGCGCCGGCCGGGTTTTCCGGGCGGTGGAAGTGACATACGGAGAGGGACAGCGTGATCGACCCTTACGAACTGCTTGGACTGGAACGCGGCGCTGACGATCAGGCGATCCGCAGCGCCTATCGCAAGGCGGCGAAATCGGCGCATCCGGATTCTGGCGGCGATCCCGAACAGTTTTCGCGGCTTCAGGCCGCCTATGAGCTCTTGAAGGACCCGGTGCGCCGCAAGGTCTATGACGACACCGGCTATGATCCGCAGCTCGCGGAACCGCGTGACCTCAAGGGTCTGATGATGCTGGAGGCGCTGGTCAACGATTTCATTCTCGACGAGCGCGAGCCGGGCAGCTTCGATCCGGTCGCCGCCATGCGCCGCAAGCTTTCGGACGACATCGTCAAGAGCCGCTTCCATATCCTCGAGCTCGAGCGCCATCGCGCCCGCGTGCGCAAGCATCTCGACCGGCTCGGCCGCCGGCCGGAGACCGATGTGCTCGGCTCGATGCTGCGCGCTCGCTCGCGCTCGATCGCGGAGGCGATCAAGGCCGCCGACGAGCAGATCAAGACCATCGAGCAGGCCTACGAAATGCTGGAAGGTTACAGCTACGAGCTGGAGGCGTTGGAGGTGAAGGCGCATGCGGCCGAGTAGGGCGCGCGCCTTCCCTGTAGCCTCCCTTCTTTGCAGGCTTTGCGGCTGATGGTGGAGGTCGCGCCGTGGACCCCCGAGCGCGTTCGTTTCCTCCGTCTGCATATGCCGCCTTCTTTCGGCCACGGCGCCGCTGTGCAGCCGGCCCGGTCGGTGTCATAGTCTGCTTGCCGGTCTGGCAGAGATGGCCGGTCAACCTGAGATGGCCGGTCCGCCGGACAATGGCCGGTCGCTACCGGGACGGGAGAGTGGCATGAGCCGTCGCACACACATGCGCACAGCCTTTCTTCTTCTGGCGATCGTGCTTTCAGCCTATCTCGCGGTCAGCTACTTCCTGGTGCCGGAGCTCTGGATCTTCCACGATGACCGGCGAAAGGTCCCGCTCAATGCGATGGTGACATCGACCGAGCAGGGCATTGCCGGCGATCCGATCAATGTCGGGCTGGTCGGCAGCAAGGAGCAGGTGATCCGCGCCTTTGCCGCGGCCGGATGGGACGCTGCGGACCGGGTGACGCTGCGCTCGTCGGTCGACATCGGCCTCAGCGTCGTGCTCGACCGTCCGGATCTCGATGCACCGGTCAGCCCGCTCTATTACGACGGGCGCACCCAGGATCTCGCCTTCGAGAAGCCCGTCGGCCGAAGTGCCGACCAGCGCAACCACGTGCGCTTCTGGCAGACGACGACGCCTGCCGAAGGCGACGGCCCACTCTGGCTCGGTTCGGCGAGCTTCGACCGCGGCGTGGGCTTGAGCCATGACACCGGCCAGATCACCCACCATATCGGGCCGGATCTCGATGCCGAACGCGACCTGGTGATCGGCGACCTGGAGAAGGCGGGGCGGGTGACATCGACCTACGACATGCCCGGGATCGGAGCGACCAAGACCGGCCGCAATGGCGGCGGCGATCCCTATTTCACCGATGGCAAGGTGCTTGTGGGCGTGCTGAAGTCGGAAGGTGTACAAGGCGGCGTTGCGACGTCCAAATGAAACACAATGGTTCTGATGGCGGGGCTTCGAGTGCAGCGACCGCGGCAACGGCGCCCGAGGCGGTGGTCAAAAGCGGTGTTGTCATGCCGAAGACTTCCGCGCCTTCGATCCGCCGCAGGAGATCGACGCCGCCGACGATGTTGCCCCACTGGTCGCCGCCGCCGAGCTGCAGCCGGCAGCCGGTGCGGCGGAACAGTTCGAGGAAATCGACAGCCTGCAGGATCATGTAGTTGAACTCGAGGAAGCTCAGGTTCTCCTGCTGCTCCAGCCGCGACTTCACGCTGTCGAAGGAGAGCATCCGGCTGACGGAAAAGTGTTTGCCGACGTCCCGGAGCCTGTCGATCCAGGCCATCTTGTCCAGCCAGTCGGCATTGTTGACCATGACCGCATCGCTCGGCCCGGCGCCGAAGGTCAGCAGCCGCTCGAAACCTTGCGGATGCCGGCGACATTGGCCGCGATTTCCGCCTCGGACAGCATCGGTCGCGCCGCCGAACGAAAGCTCGGATCGCCGATGCGGGTGGTGCCGCCGCCGATCAGCACGATCGGCTTGTGGCCTGCCTGCTGCATCCGCCGCGGCGCCATGATCGGCATGAGATGCCCGACGTGCAGACTGTCCGCCGTCGCGTCGAAGCCGGCATAAACCGGAACGATCCCGGCCGCAAGGGCACCGTCGACGCCCTGAAGGTCGGTCACCTGGTTGACATAACCGCGCTCGACCAACGCCCGGGTGATCGCGGAGCGCGGCTCGAAGGCATCGGTGGGATTGTCGGAAGTTGTCATCGGTACGCTCCATGGCTTTGCCGCCAGGGAGCACTGAACAAAACAAAGCCGCCTGACGGCGGCTTGTTTCAAGGCATGATCGAAACGCGCCGCTCCCTATGGAGACGTCGCATAATAGATGGCAGCGATGAGCGCGGTGTTGATCATCGTGTGGTTGTAGCGGGGAATGGGGGAGGCGGCAAGGGGCTGGAGGGAGAAGGTATTTGCTATTGGCATATCATAGGCCTGTATAGATTAGGCCTAGCTGCGCATGTGCCAAGGTATGTTTAGAGCCGTTGCAAACTCAGCTCGCATATCTTTAGCGATCAAACCATAGGGGACCGATACGTGCGGAGTTCCAATAGAATATGGGCCAACTTGATAGGATGAGAAATATATATCTAATGCATCTTCATTGAATACAAATGCCCGAAAGTCATTCCAGTTTTCTGTTCCTGGAAATACGCTATCCTCCGATAATTCTAAATCGGAGTTGGATAGAAGCTGTTTGCGCGCCTCTTTCTGAATTGCAAGAAACGCGTCACTTGGGTCAGAAAATACGGACTCAAGAGAGGTGATATGGATCAGCGGATCTAGGAGAAAAGCGAATGTTCGGTGGCTGTGCACTGGATGCGCGGCCCCTGCGCCGTATCCACTAACAGCATAGTTTAGCGTCAAGATTCTCCCAGAGAATATAGGATCTCCGCAGTGTGCATCGAAGGTATTCGTACGTTGCCAGCTGTCTTGGGCATAGTTGTACATCGTGCTGTCTTGTTCTAGTTTTGCTCCTCTAGATGCGAGAAGAGCTCCGAGTAGGTCACCGCGAACAAGTTGCGAAACTTGCCCCACATTTTTGTATGTGTCCGATGAAAAATCCAAAACTTGGATCTCGACGGCGTACCCAGGGATACCATCCCATTCTTCTTTCAAGATGGTGGGTTGCCAGTAAACGTCTAGGTTTTTCTGTATCTTCTTGCGCTCCCCGCCGAGTCTTTCCATTTGATGCGTGACTGCATCTGCGAGGTCTTGTCTAAAAGTAGGATGCTCGGCGTACAGGCAATGAATATTCTTGAGTTGTTCTGGGATCGGAATGTTGTCTCTGAGAATTACTGGAATAATAAATATATCGTCTATCAGTTTTTCCTGAATTTTATCTAGGGAAATTTTAAGTTCTCTCTGAATGTATCCTCTGCGGTCTTGAGAATTTTCTGACCATAATAGGATAACAATATTAGATTTATCGAGTGCGCGCTTAATCTCGAAATCCCAATTCTGGCCGCCTTTGATTTTTTTGCAATCAATCCATGGACTAAAGCCTTGCTGCTCGAGCCAGGCGTACAATTCCGTCGCTGTTTCACGATCTGGTCGCGCATAACTAATGAAGATTTGAAAGGTGTCTTCCAAGGGGTACGTCCTTCAAGTTTAGTGGCGATTAGCCCAGTCGCGTTTGGGTTTGAGGCGCTGCGCGCGCGGGTTCTGAGTGGAGCTTTTTAGCGCGACTTTCCCTGCGCTGGGTAGGGTGTTTGATAGTAGCATCACCGCCCCGGCCGCCCCGTCTTGCCCTTCGTTCGGCCCTTCTGCCGCTTCTGGTCCGCCGGATCCTCATAGGACCCGACACCCGGCTTCGCCCGGGTGAGGATCGGCTTTTCCGGGACGTGGCCGATCACCGGCTTTTCGGTCCGGCCGACGGTCATTTCGTCCAGGGTGTTCCGGCGGAACAGCGATTTGTCCGCGCCGGCGGGGGTGGCGACGTCGCGGCCCATTTCGTCGAGGTCGGGCTTTCGGAACAGTGGGGTTTCCGTGTCGGTGCCCGGGCCCATGTCGTCGAGCGACGGCTTCTGGAACAAGGACTTCTCGTCTGTGGGCTTGGATCCTCGGCTCGGGGCCGAGGATGACGGAGAGGATGGGGACGCCGAGGATGAGGCGGCCTTGCGGCTCTCGAGCGACTTCGCCTCTTCCCGTGCCATCGGGTCGTCCATCGCCGCGAGTTCGGCGGCCTTGAGGCGTTTGATCTCGTCGCGCAGGCGCGCGGCCTTTTCGAAGTCGAGGTCGGCGGCGGCGTCGCGCATCTGTTTTTCGAGCGCGTTGAGGTGGGCCTGCAGGTTGTTGCCGACGAGGTGGCCGCCGTCGGCAAAGCCCTTGCCGGCGACGCCGGAGATGTCGGCGCGCACGTGGTCCTTCTCGTAGACCGAGTCGAGAATGTCGGAGATCTTCGCCTTCACCGATTCCGGCGTGATGCCGTTGGCCTCGTTATAGGCCATCTGCTTTTCGCGGCGGCGGCTGGTTTCGTCCATGGCGCGCTGCATCGAGCCGGTGATCTGGTCGGCATAGAGGATGACCTTGCCGTCGACGTTACGCGCCGCGCGGCCGATGGTCTGGACCAGCGAGGTCTCGGAGCGGAGAAAACCTTCCTTGTCGGCGTCGAGAATGGCGACGAAGCCGCATTCGGGAATGTCGAGACCTTCACGCAGAAGGTTGATGCCGACGAGCACGTCGAAGGCACCGAGGCGCAGGTCGCGGATGATCTCGATGCGCTCCAGCGTGTCGATGTCGGAGTGCATGTAGCGGACGCGAATGCCCTGTTCGTGCAGGTATTCGGTCAGGTCCTCGGCCATGCGCTTGGTGAGCACGGTGACGAGCGTGCGGTAGCCGGCCTCGGCCGTCTCGCGGATTTCGCCCAAGACGTCGTCGACCTGGGTCTTCGCCGAGCGCACTTCCACCGGCGGGTCGATCAGGCCGGTCGGGCGGATGACCTGTTCGGCAAAGACGCCGCCGGACTGTTCCAGTTCCCAGGAACCGGGCGTCGCCGAAACGGCGATCGTGTCCGGGCGCATCGCGTCCCACTCCTCGAAGCGCAGCGGGCGGTTGTCCATGCAGGAGGGCAGGCGGAAGCCGTATTCGGCGAGCGTCGCCTTGCGGCGGAAGTCGCCGCGATACATGCCGCCGATCTGGCTGACGGAGACGTGGCTCTCGTCGATGAACAGCAGGGCGTTGTCGGGGATATATTCGAACAGCGTCGGTGGCGGCTCGCCGGGATTGCGGCCGGTGAGGTAGCGCGAATAGTTCTCGATGCCGGCGCAGGAGCCGGTCGCCTCCAGCATCTCGATGTCGTAGCGGGTGCGCTGCTCCAGCCGCTGGGCTTCGAGCAGGCGGCCGCCCTTTTCCAGTTCGGCGAGGCGGTGGGTCAGTTCTTCCTTGATCGCCTTGATGGCGCCGTTCAGCGTCGGGCGCGGGGTGACATAGTGCGAGTTGGCGTAGATCTTGACCGACTTCAGGTCGCCGGTCTTCTGGCCGGTGAGCGGGTCGAACTCGGTGATGGCGTCGATCTCGTCGCCGAACATGGAGATACGCCAGGCGGCATCCTCCAGGTGGGCCGGGAAGATTTCGATGGTGTCGCCCCGCACCCGGAACGAACCCCGCTGGAAATCCATGTCACGGCGCTTGTACTGCTGCGCGACGAGGTCGGCGAGAAGCTGGCGCTGGTCGAGCCGATCGCCGACGCTCATCTGGAAGGTCATGGCGGTATAGGTCTCGACCGAGCCGATACCGTAGATGCAGGAAACCGAGGCGACGATGATGCAGTCGTCGCGCTCGAGCAGCGAGCGGGTGGCCGAGTGGCGCATGCGGTCGATCTGCTCGTTGATCGAGCTTTCCTTCTCGATGAAGGTATCCGAGCGCGGCACATAGGCTTCCGGCTGGTAATAGTCGTAGTAGGAGACGAAGTACTCGACCGCGTTGTCCGGGAAGAAGTTCTTGAACTCGGAATAGAGCTGGGCCGCGAGCGTCTTGTTGGGCGCCAGGATCACGGCGGGGCGTTGCGTCGCCTCGATCACCTTGGCCATCGTGAAAGTCTTGCCCGAACCGGTGACGCCGAGCAGCACCTGGCTGCGTTCGCCGGAGTTCAGGCCCTCGACCAGATCGGCGATCGCCGTCGGCTGGTCGCCGGCCGGCTGGTACTCCGACGCCATGCGGATCTCGACGCCGCCTTCGGATTTCGGCGGCCGGGCGGGTCGGTGCGGCGTCCAGAGCTTGCCGTCCTTGAACAGCGGATTGCCGCTTTCGATCAGCGCTGACAGTGCTTCCACCGTGGCGGTGACGCCCGATTTGGAGGTCAGCTTGTCGGCGTCTTCCAGCGACACGTCGAGGCCCGCAACCGGATTGAGACCGGCGGCGGCGCGGGTCTTCGGGTCGGTCGAACCGCCCATGGAGGTACCGCGCGAGGTTCTTGCGCTCACGCTGTCGGCGCTCGGCGCCTTCGCTCCGCGGGGGCCTCGCGTCAGCTCGGACGCCCGTTCGGGCTTGCGGCCTTCGGCCGATTTGTCAGCGCCACGCGCCGCCTTGGAGGCGGCGATCTCCACCGTCTTGCGGTGCTTGCCGGCCTTGGAGGCGATCTGGCGCTGGGTTTCGAAGGCGGAGGCCTCGGCTTCCGCCTCGAGTTGCTTCACCCAGTCGGAGACATTGCCACCGAGCGGCGTGCCTGAGAGCGGCGCCTGCGGCGCTTCTTCGAAACCGGTTGGAGAGGATTTCTGGGGAGCAGTCTTCGGGGCTTTGGTCATGGCGGGGAATATGGAGAGAGTCCGGCGGAAAGGAAAGGGGCGGAGGAGTACAAAAAGGCAACATTTACAGGGCCGGATGGTTGTGGTTTTTCGAGGGATGCGTAAGAGTTGCACGATCTGACAGGACCCAATGATGACGATCAGACGCCCGACGATATTTGAACTGGTCGCGCAGCTTGTGATCGTAGCGCTCGTGGTTCTGCTGGCCATCGATGTTCTCGATGCTTATCGGGGTTACGCCTGCAGTGAGCCCGGCTCCCGGAGCGACTGTTATCCCTGGGGCAGCGAGGGGCCGGTGGCGGGCCTCTGGAGATACGAGAGCAAGGCCGCCTATATCGGGTCAGGACTGGCATCGATGGCCGTGTTGACCCTGTCCGGTCTTGCGCCGCTCAAGGTCAGGCGCGCCTGGGTCGGCTTGTCGTTCATGGCCGTGGGGTTTCTTGCCGGCGTTTACATCGCATCCTTTGCGTGAAGGTCGGCCGAGGTTCGCAGACATGATGTCGGACGGCGCACCGTGAGCTCGGCTGAATGGCTGGCTTGAACGGGCGGTACGGCTGCGGTTTTCTGAATGGTGCTCCGGGGTTGCCATGGGGGAGTTGAATGAGGGGCAAGGATGGGAGCTCGGCGATGACGCAGACGGGGCCGCCAGAGGGTGAAATGTCGAAGGTTCTGCCAAACGCGGAGGCGCTCGCGAAAGTCAGGGCGGTGATCACCGAACACAACGCGGTGCGCAGGAGCGTCATCGGCCAGTTGTGATGGCGGCGGCTCTGGATCGGCGGTGGATCGGTGGCCGGCGTCCTGCTCTGTGCCTATGCGGTGAGTTGCTTTTCCGTGCCCGCCGGCGGGCATTTGATGCTGCTGCCTGTGGCGGGCATGGTCTGGGCTTGGTCCAAGGTCGACAAGACGGTCTGGCATAGACTTGAACGCACACAGGATGTCCTGCTGCCGGCGATCTTCGGTTTCGTTTTCTATCGTACTGCGCAGCATTGAACTTCGACGATCGGCTCGGCCTGTTGGGCCTGGCCATCTTCCGGCTGGCCTTCACGTCGTTGCGTGCCGATCGGTCAACCAAGCGCGCAGCAAAGCGTGCGAAACCGCCTGTTGCCCATGGTCATCAGCTTTGTGGAAGACCTCAACTGTGGCACTCACGGCCTAACCCTTACGATTGTAGGGGTGGCGTGGGCTTACCCGATTGGGCGACAAGACAAAATTCCTCGCTGCGTGTTAACTATTGCGCTTTGGAGGGTACCATGTCCTGCTTGCGTGGTGCCGCACTCATCGCGCTTTGTGCCGTGTTTTACAGCCCTATTCCGGTCCTTGCAGCCGAGCCTGTCGGCCAGGCGGTGCAGATCCGGACGGCGGTCAGCGGCGCTCGTGGCCCGATCGCGGTCAAGGACCCGGTCTACATGGACGAACGGATCTCGACATCGAAATCCGGGCTCGGCCAGTTCGTCTTCCAGGATGGCACCAAGCTGGCCGTTGGCTGGGGTTCGTCGGTGGTCATCGATCGGTTCGTCTATGACAACCGGAAGTCGGTGAAAAAACTGACTATCATGGCCGCCAAAGGCACGTTCCGCTGGATCAGCGGCAAATCCGGCAGTTCCGCCTACCAGATCGTCACCCCGGCCGGAACGATCGGCGTGCGCGGCACCGCCTTCGACTTCTATGTCGGGCGTGACGGCACCACCGCGGTCGTTCTCCTGAGCGGTGCCGCCAGGTTCTGCGGCGCCGGCGGCTGCCGGGAACTGACACAACGGTGCGACTGCGTCGTCGCTAGGCCGGGCGGGGGCATCAGCGACCCCTCGCGCGTCAGCCGCAATACCCTGAGATCCCTCGGCAATGCACAGGCTCTGCCTTTCCTCTCCGGTGGGCAACGACTGTCCGGAGCGCTGGGCTGGGCGGGGGGAGGTTGCAGCATCGCGGCAGCGATCCAAGAAGACATCGAGCGCCTGCCGAAGAAGGTGCAACCGCCCCCCGTCATCGAACAGGAAGAGCCGCTTCAGGAAACGCCGCGACGGCCGGCCACGCAGCGCCAGGAGCAGCGGCAGCGGCAGGAACAGACCGGCCAGAGCCAACGGCAGAGCCAGGAACAGCGCCAGCGACAGGAGCAGGGCCAGGGCAGCCAGCGACAGGAACAGGGCCAGCGGCAGGAACAGGAGCAAGGCCAGGGACAGGGGCAGCAGCGCCAGGAACAGGAACAGCAGCAACGGCAGGAACAATCCGGCGGTGGCTCGCAGCGCCAGGAGCAGAGCCAAAGTCAGAGCCAGAGCCAAAACTAAGGCGTGACCTCAATTCGAACGGTGACGTGGCGCTGTCACGCGCCGACCGCGCGGTGGAAGCTGGCGCTGTCGTCAAGTTGGGTGCGTGCGGTCACGGCTCGTCCCGGAAATCATCAGGCAAAATCCAGAAATCGGTGATGGCGTCGCCCGTCCGGCTCAGGTGTGGCCGTGCCTCAAGCATCGCATGTTGCGGCGGCCGGCCGTGTCATTCCGCGGGTCGCCTGGTGCTTTCGATCGGCGCTTCGGCAAAATGCTCCGACCGGCGCGAGATGCGTGCATAGAAGCCGACCAGTCCCGGTGTCAGCGCTGCGGCCTTCAGCTTGGCCGCATTGATGGTGCTGCGGCTCGACGTGGCTCGCGTCCGCAGAACCTCCACGAGCCTTTCGTGCAGGCCATGCAATTCGCGGAAGGTCGGTTGGGCGGCGAAAGTTTCATCGCCGGCAAGCGCAAAGAGCCGCGTTCGTGTGGTCTTGCCCTTGAGGCTGAGGCTGCCTGCATCCAGCAGCGCGCAGTCCGGCAACGCCTGCGCCGTCGCTTCCGAGATGAGCACGTCGAAGTTGATGTCCTTGCAGGCGGCCTCGATGCGAGCGGCGATGTTGACGGTGTCGCCGACCGCCGAGTAGTTGAACCGGGTTTCAGCACCCATGTTGCCGACGCAGGCAAGCCCCGTATGGATGCCGATGCCGATCCGCACTTCCTGTTCAAGGCCAAAGCCGAAGGCATCATCGGCATTGAGCCGGACCATGGTTTCGCGCATGCCGAGTGCGGCGCGCATGGCCTTGCGTGGATGGTCGGCCACGTCAACCGGCGCGTTCCAGAAGGCCATGATGGAGTCGCCGATGAACTTGTCGAGCGTGCCTTCGTTGGCAAGCACGTGCCGGCTCAGCGCGTCGAGCAGCGTGTTGAGAAAGGCGACGACCTCGGTCGGCGTCATGCGCTCGCTCATTTCGGTGAAATTGCGCACATCGACGAACATGACCGTCAGTTCACGGTCGTCGCCGCCAAGGCTCAGCGCATTGCGCGTGTGCTCGATGCGGTAGAGCAGGGACGGTGAAAGATAACGCCCGAAGGCCTGGCGTACTTCGCGCCGCTCGCGATCGGTGACGAGGAAGCGATAGGCAGTGGCGGCGAAATGGGTGATCGACGCCGCCATGATCGGCGCCAGCGGATCGAACAGCAGGCCGCCGTAGAAGAAGGCAAGCCAGGAGGCGACGAGCGCCAGGGCGGTGACCGCCAGGCCGCAGACGAGCGCCACGACCGGGCTGACGAAGGTCGTCAAAAGCACCAGCAGGCTGCCGGCCAGCGCGATCGACAGGATTTCCAGGCCATCGGCCCAGTCCGGGCGCGAGAGGTACCGTCCCGAAAGGATCTGTTCGACGATCTGCGCATGGATCGAGACGCCCGGCACGTTCTGGCCGAGCGCCGTGGTGCGCACATCCTGCAGCCCGGCCGCCGAGGTGCCGATGAAGACGATGCTGCCTTCGATGCCGGAGCGCACATCCGGCGACGGCTCGCCGTCGGCAAGGATCCGCCGGGCGGAGACGTAGCGCTCGGTGGTATCCGGCGTGACATAGAGCCAGAGCTCGCCGGTCGCCGTCAGCGGCACGACGAAATCGCCGATCTTGACGGCAGTCAGGGTGTTGGCGACCTGCGGTGCAGCGGCGAGCACGTAGGTCGACGCGCCTTGCGCCACGCGCAGCGCTTCCAAGGCCAGGCTCGGGTAGAACTGCTGCCCGTCGCTCAGGAACAGGGGGGCGGCCCGCACGACGGCCGAAGACGAGCCGGGATTGAGGCTGATATGGCCAAGACCGGCGGCATTGGCCTCGAGCTGGGGTCGCAAGGGCGTCGCCGCCCGAAGCCTCGGCGGCGCCTCGGCGGCGCTTTCGCCTGTCAGCGCGAAGCCTGCCTTGACCGGCGGCAGATAGCTGCCCTCGTTGGTCAGGCCGAAACCGAGCACCACGGGCTTGTCGAGCATGGCGCCGGCAAAGATCTCGTCATTGTCCGGCAGGGCGGCGATGAAGGACGGATCGACGCCGCCGACGTCGCGCACGACACGGCGGGGCGACAGCCGGTCGGGTTCGGCGAAGAGCACATCGAAGGCGATCGCCGCCGCGCCCATTTCGCTCAGCCGGTCGGTCAGTTTCGCCAGCCGGTCGCGCGGCCACGGCCATTGGCCGAGTTCGCGCAAGGATGCCTCGTCGATATCGACGACCCGCACCGGCATCGGCTCGAAGCTGCGTGGCGCGATCCGCTGGTATTCGTCGAAGGTGACGTCGCGTGCCTGCCTGAGCAGCTGCGGATCATTGGCGCGCAGAAAGGTGAAGAATGCCACCACCGCCAGGCCGATGAGTACGCCGAACAGTTGGGCTCGTGTCATGGTGGCCTACGGGACGATGGGCAGGCCCGCCTTGACGAGCCCGTCATTGAAATGTGCCTGGTCCTTCGGATCGACATAGGCGGTGAGGATGCGCCAGTAGCGCGGCACGTCGGTGGGGGCATTGGCCACCGCCTCGTCCACGACCTTGCGGGCTTCGTCGGTGCGGCCGAGCTGGCCAAGGCAGGCAAGCAGCATGACCAGGTTGAAGTAGGTCCGGCGCAACAGCAGCGCGCGCTCGGTGTGACGCAGCGCCTCCTCGTAATTGCCGAGGTGGTAATGGGCGAGCGCGATGCGGTTGAGGAACAGGTAGGTCAAGGGATCGTGCGGGCTGAGCCGCAGCGCCGTGTGCAGCGGATCCAGCGCCTCGGCAAAACGACCGATGAAGATCCGGGCCCAGCCGAGCACCATATGGGCGAGGGCAAAGTTGGGGTTGAGATCGACAGCGCGTTGCGCCTCAGAGACCGCCGCGTGCGGTCGCTGGGCGGCAAAATTGGCGAGGCACATGACATAATGACAGTAGGGGTCGTGATCCTCGATGACCACCCCCCGCGCGGCCTCGGCCTGCAACTCGGTGCTGTCGCGGTCGATATCGTCGCTGAAGCCGAAGAAGCAGCGGGCGTAGAGCGAGCGGGCCAACATCATATGGGCGCGACCGAAGCCCGGGTCGAGGGCGATCGCGCGGCGCTGCCACTCGATCGCTTCGGCAAAATGGGCCGCCGAGTCCTGCGCATTGTGCAGGAGCGTACCGCGCATGTGGCATTCATAGGCGTCGAGGTTGTTGGTGCCGCGCAACAGCGCGCGCCGGTTCTCGCCGATGAGGATCTCCGGCTCGATCGCGGCGACCACGTGCTGGGCGAGTTCGTCCTGGATGGCGAAGATGTCGGCGAGTTCCCGGTCATAGCGCTGTGCCCAGAGATGAATGCCGGTTTCCGCCTCGATCAGCTGCCCGGTCACGCGCACGCGCGAGCCGGACCTGCGCACGCTGCCCTCGACGATGTAGCGCACGCCGAGATCCCGGCCGACCTGCTTGACGTCGACGGCACGGCCCTTGTAGACGAACGAGGAATTGCGGGCGATGACGAAGAACCAGCGGTAGAGCGACAGCGCAGTGATGATGTCCTCGGTCAGCCCGTCGGCGAAGAAATCCTGCTCGGGATCACCGGACATGTTGACGAAGGGCAGGACGGCAATCGACGGCTTGTCCGGCAAGGCAAGCGGCGTGCCGGGAAGTTCCTGCTCCATCGGGTCCTCGCGCCAGTCGACGCGGTGGACGGGGACAGGGCGGGGCAGGTTCTTCAGCGTGCGCTCGCCGAGCCGTTGCG
The DNA here is from genome assembly GCF_037026475.1 of Ensifer sp. MJa1. Lineage (NCBI taxonomy): Bacteria > Pseudomonadati > Pseudomonadota > Alphaproteobacteria > Hyphomicrobiales > Rhizobiaceae > Ensifer > Ensifer sp. MJa1. Next base: position 501,352 of record NZ_JAKUMO010000001.1, read on the forward strand.
TTGGAAACTCGAGCTTACCCTCGATCTGGTCGTGCAGGGCGCCGGAGATGCAGATGTCTGTCGGTTGCGCGGCCTGTTGCAGGCGCGCGGCCACGTTCACGCCGTCGCCAAGCAGGTTGCTGCCATCGATGACGACGTCGCCGAGATTGAGGCCTATGCGGAACTCCATCCGCCGCTCGGGCGCGAGATCCGCGTTTCTTCGCTTCAGCATGCGTTGGATGGCGACAGCGGCGCGAACGGCCTGCACCGCGCTCTGGAATTCGGCGACCAGGCTGTCTCCCGCCGCGCCGAAGATGCGGCCGCCATGTTCGGCAATAAGCGCGGCGATTGTCGCGCAATAGGTGCCAAGGGTTGCAAGCGTGCCTTCCTCGTCAGCCGCGACAAGGCGACTGTAGCCAGCGACATCGGCAGCAAGGATCACGGCGAGCTTCCGTTCCAAGAAGGCGAGCCCCTCCCGCGGCAACTGGTCAGAAGGAATTTGAGCGTAACTTAAATTAGAAATGTGGAGAAGCTTAATTTGCCCGGTCGCCCGACCCGATGATCAGAATTTCCTGCGGCGGGCCCAGCTTCGGCTGCTGGCTGTCGCGAGCGTCGCTGTCGATGCGGGGTGCGCGCCTCCGGTCCGCTGTTGGCTGCAGGCAGTGGCATGCGCCAAGCGCCGCCGGCGGACGCGGTCCAAGGGGTGCGGGCTCGCCCCATGCGACATTGTGGCGGGTGAGGCGGCTTCTCGCGCCTCGTCGCCGAGGCTGATCATTAGTCGGCTAATGAGAACGCTTGGCTCGACGCGGCCGGTATTGTCGTTAGGATCCGGCCATCATGCCACTGATTCGACCCACACGCGAAGACGACATCGCTTTTCTGCCCGACATCGAGCGCTCCTCCGGTAAGGTGTTCCGACAAGTCGCCGAACTTGCCTGGATCGCCGACGACGAGGTGCAATCCGCCGAGGCGCATCGCCAGTTTCTGCACACGGGGCTGTCTGCCGTGGTGGTCGATGCGTCCAACCGACCGACAGGCTTCCTTTGTGCAGCGATTGCCGACGACACCTTGCACGTCTGGCAGCTTGCCGTGCTTGCCGCATGCCAGGGGCAAGGGCTTGGGCGCAGCCTGATGCTGGCCGCAATCGCGCATGCGCGCGCGGAGGCGCTTGCTGCGGTGACGCTGACGACGTTCCGCGATCTCAAGTGGAACGAAGGCTTCTACCACAAGCTCGGCTTCGTGACGCTTTCTGCCGGCGACCACGATGAACGACTTGCCCGCATCCTTGCCAACGAAACCGCGCACGGCCTGCCGCCGGAGCGGCGATGCGCCATGCGTCTGGCGCTCTGCTAAGGGCGCGCGTCATCGCTCCGCCTGTTGCGGCAAGCGTCGTACCGGAGCCTCTCGCAGCGGGTTAGCGCCGGACGCCGACAACCTGGCCGCGTGCGAACTGCGAAACCTTGACGCCGCCGGATTGGTTGCCGCCAATCAACTGGGCCGTCGATTTCGACAGCGCAGACAGGACGCCGACATGATAGCCGCGGCCGGTGCGAACGATGACGACATCGCCAGCCCGCGCATAGGCAAGTTTCACAGGAGCGCCGAAGCGCAGCCATGAGCGGGCGAAGCTGAAGCTTTGCGGCGGTTTTCGGCCGGATTTGCGGGCGATCAGGCCCATGAAATGGCCGCACCAGGGGGTACGAGCCGGATTGATGCCGAGTGCTGCGCGGAGGGTCTTGTTGTTCTTGACCTCGTGCAGACCTCTGTATTGCTGTGCCTGGGCGAGCATGCCCGCGTTGGCCAGGTCAGGCGTTAGGAGCGCGACATAGGCAGCCGCAAGAAATGCCAGGACCTTCATGGTCAGGTCTCCTTGACAAGTTGCTTGGTGCGAACGTCGGGGCGGCCAGGCAAATGCCGGCATGGCACCCCGGTTGCTCAACTGTTTCCACTGCGGTGTCGGGAAATTTCGGCGGACATGCGCGTGCCCAGCGTGTCATACGCAAGCATCGGCGTGTCGGCGAACCGCGCTTCGACGCGGAGCCAACTTCACGGCAACCGCCGTTACGAAGTGTGGTATTCCCCTGCCTGTCTCATTGGACAGTCGAGCGACTTTGCTCACGGGTCAGTACAAAATTGTGGCAAAACCCGTAAAAAATTAGGGCAAGGCTTGCAAAATGACGAAATCACTGATCGATCGCTGCTGATTCGCTGTTCGGACCGGTCGAAATGACGGGGTAAGCGGTCTCTTCGACAACCCATCCGCGTGAATGCGGGCATTATACTTGCCTATTGGCAGGGCGACGGAGCATCGTCTCGACACGATTCGTGCTTTCGAGGTTTTCCATGCCGTTCACCGTCAATCCGTCCTATCTCTGGCCGATCCTGCTGTTGTTGATCTCCAACGTCTTCATGACATTCGCCTGGTACGGGCATCTCAAATACACCTCGTCGCCGCTCTACATGGCGATCGTCGCGAGCTGGGGCATTGCCTTCTTCGAATATTGCCTGGCGGTGCCGGCCAACCGCATCGGCCACCAGGTCTATTCCGCCGCCCAACTGAAGACGATGCAGGAAGTCATCACGTTGCTGGTCTTTGCCGCCTTCTCGGTCTTCTGGCTGAAGGAGTCGATCGGCTGGAACCATCTGGTCGGCTTCGCGCTGATCGCCGCGGGCGCCTCATTCATCTTCAAGGGGTGACGCATAGTTTGCGCGGTTGTCACGCCTGAAAGGCCACAACGAAAAAGGCAGGGCGCGAAACCCTGCCTTTTTCATGCGTAGCGGTTTTGTGGCGTAGTGCTAGACCACCGAGGCCACCGCGGCCACAGCCGGCGCGAGATGCGGCCAGACTTCGATGGCGCCGCGATAGATCATGTCGAGCGAGACATAGAGGATGATCGCCAGGCCGATATAGGCGATCCAGTGATAACGGTTGAGCAGCCGGGCGATGAAGCCGGCGGCAATACCCATCATGGCAATCGAAAGCGCGAGGCCGATAACCAGGATCGTCGGATGTTCGCGGGCGGCGCCGGCGACGGCGAGCACGTTGTCGAGCGACATCGAGATGTCGGCAACGACGATCTGGATGGCCGCCTGCATGAAGGTCTTCTGGGGCGCGTTGCTGGCAGCTCCACCTTCGCCTGCGGCATGCGCTGCCTGCTGCTGGCGAATTTCGCGCCACATCTTCCAGCAGACCCACAGCAGCAGAATGCCGCCGGCCAGCAGCAGGCCGATGATTTCCAGCAGCTGGACCGTCACGCTCGCGAGCGCAATACGCAGCACGGTCGCTGCGATGATGCCGACGAGAATGACCTTCTTGCGCTGCGCGGTCGGCAAGCCCGCTGCGGCAAGGCCGATGACGACGGCATTGTCGCCGGCGAGAACGAGGTCGATGACGATGACTTGTAGAAGCGCCGCCAGACCGGCGGCGGTGAAGATTTCCATGATGCGACAGTCCCCCGACCTGCATGATGAGAGAATAAAATATGACTAACGGATAAAGCACTGCCTAGCCCCGGGATCAAGAGGCGAGGCGCATCGTTGGCGCCAGCATCCGCTCGAGGCGGAGCGACCGGCTGAATTTGCCTCAGTCCAAGAGGTCGAATGCCCGGTACATCCAGATCAACTGGTAGAGAACGGCGGCGACCACAAATGCCGCGTGGAAAGGGCGGTTTGCGGTCCAGGCAGCGGTTAAGCACAGCAGGATATAGGCCGCATTGCGGACGGGATATTCGAGGCCGTAGGAGGCGAAATACTGTTTGCCCTTGAGCGCGGTGTCGACCAGGTCGACGGCAAAGGCCAGCGCCAGGAAGGCGAAGAACCAGGCGCGGCGCGACATGAAATAGTGTTCGTAGTCGCTGTAGTCCTCGAGCGTGGTTGGAAACAGGAGCACGCAGAGGAAGAAGAAGACGCAGCAATAGAGGATGACGAACAGGTAGACGCTGACATCGATCACGGTCAGCGCGTGCAGGTGGTACTCCCACCACCAGAAATGCACGAGGAAGACGAACATGAACAGGACCCAGCCGAGGTGGATCCAGTAGACCCGCGTCTTGCCAGGGTGCTGCACGAAGATCGCCAGTCCGGTGAGAAGCCGGGCAAGGCTCAGGCTGACGATCATGCCCATGACGGTCCGGATATGTGGAAAGATTTCCGGATTGTTCGGAATCTGGTCCACAGCCGCCGCTCCTATTCTTCCGCCGGCACCGGCTTCGGCTTGCCGTTTTCGTCGAGCGCGACCATGACGAAGATCGCGTCCGTCACCTTTTCCATGAGATGCGAGAGGTAACGTTGTGCCCAGGCCTCGACCTTGAGCGTCATCGAGGTGCGGCCGACCTTGACGACGTCGGTATAGATGCAGAGCGTATCGCCGATCTTGACCGGCAGCGCGAAGGCCATTTCCTTGACGGCCGCCGTCACCACGCGGCCGCGGGCGCGCTCGGCGGCACGAATGCCGCAGGAAAGATCCATCTGCGCCATTACCCAGCCGCCGAAGATGTCGCCAGCCGCATTGGCATCGCCAGGCATGGCGAGCGTGCGCAGGGTGAGTTCGCCGGTCGGTCTGGTCTGTTGCGTCATGCTGCCTGTCCCTCGTGTTGTTTCAAAAGATGTAACCCGAGCGCTGTTCACGAGGGAAGGGTGCCGCAGCACAATAACGTGCACGCGGGCGCGAAACGCTGCCGCCTTTTCTTTCCGAAGGGTTAATTGAGGAATGTGAAATTTAGGGATCGGTTGTTAGGGGCTTTGCAAAGACCTCACTCTATCCTGCAGGCTCTTGAGGTGCCGCCATCCGTATCGGCGGCGCCGAGCTTTCGGGGGTGGCGCAGGCAGGTGCGCCGGAGGCAGGGGACTGGGGATGAAGAAATTCAGGATTTCGGCGCGGCTTTACGCGCTGGTGGCATTTGCGCTTCTGACCATGGCGGCGGCGCTGACTTTTGGTCTGTTCCAGGCGCAGGACAAGCTCGTCGCTGAGCGCAAGGCGATGCTCTCGGCCATGAACGAGAATGCGATCACGGTGTTCGACGCCTACCAGAAGCAGGAGGCGTCGGGTGCGCTTTCGCGCGAAGAGGCGCAGAAGCGCGCCCTCGAGGCGATCAAGGCAATGCGCTACCAGGGCAGCGGTTACTTCTGGGTCAACGACATGCATCCGACCATGGTGATGCATCCGATCAAGCCCGAGCTGGACGGCAAGGACCTCACCGAAAACAAGGACCCTAACGGCAAGCATCTCTTCGTCGAGTTCGTGAAGACCGTTGAAAAGAGCGGTCAGGGTTTCGTCGACTACTACTGGCCGAAGCCGGGCGCTGATGCGCCGGTGCTGAAATACTCGCATGTCGCCGGCTTCAAGCCCTGGGGCTGGGTGGTTGGCACCGGCGTCTACGCCGACGATCTGGCAGCCATGTTCCGCGAGCGCGCTCTTCAGGTCGCCGGTATCCTGGTCGCCGCAGCCCTCGCCATCCTGCTGGCGGCGCTTGCAATCGTGCGCAGCGTCGTCAAGCCGGTCGAGAAGCTCAAGGCCTCGATGCGGGCAATTGCCGACGAGGATCTTTCGTCGGAGGTGCCGGAAACCGATCGTGGCGACGAGATCGGCCAGATGGCCAAGGTGCTGGTGGTGCTGCGCGATTCCGTACGCGAGCGGCTGGAGCTGCGCTCGCGCGAAGCCGACCAGCAGGTGCGGCTTGATTCCGAACGACGCGGCAACGAGCAGCGCCAGCGCGCAACGGCCGAAGCGCAGGCCGATGCGATGGAAACGGTTGGTGCGGCACTCGAGCTTCTGGCAAGCGGCGACCTTACGGCCGAGATCGGCCATATCGCGCCGGAATACGGCAAGCTGAAACAGGACTTCAACATCGCCGTCGCCGCCCTTCGCGACGTCATCGGGTCGATTTCGCACTCGACCGAGATCGTTACGGCGAGCGCCGGCGACATTTCGGAAGCGGCCAACAATCTTTCGCGCCGCACGGAGCAGCAGGCAGCCGCCCTTGAAGAGACGGCAGCAGCGCTCGACGAGATCACTTCGACGGTGCGTCATGCGTCCGATCGGGCGAACGAAGCCCGCGAGATGGTCAACGAGACCAAGGCGAGCGCCGCCAAGTCCGGCGGCATCGTGCGCAATGCCGTCGATGCCATGGGCCGGATCGAGACCTCCTCCGGCCGCATCGGCCAGATCATCGGGGTGATCGACGAAATCGCCTTCCAGACAAACCTCCTGGCGCTCAATGCCGGCGTCGAGGCGGCGCGTGCGGGTGAGGCGGGGCGTGGCTTCGCCGTCGTCGCCCAGGAGGTCCGCGAGTTGGCGCAGCGCTCGGCCGGTGCCGCCAAGGAAATCAAGGAACTGATCAGCGCCTCGGTGCGCGAGGTCGGTGCCGGCGTCGAGCTCGTGCGCTCGACCGGCGAAGCGCTGTCGGAGATCGAGGCGCTGGTCAACCGGGTCAACGAGCAGGTGGCGTCGATCGCGACCGCCGCACGCGAACAGGCAACCGGGCTGCAGGAGGTCAACACCGCTGTCAACAGCATGGACCAGATGACCCAGCAGAACGCAGCGATGGTCGAGGAAACCACGGCGGCCAGCCAGACGCTCGCGGCAGAAAGCCGCGAACTGAAGTCGCTGCTGACGAAGTTCCGGCTGCAGGCTTCCGCTTCGCACAAGGCTTACGGCCGCGCCGCCTGAGCCGTGTGACCGATCACCGAAAGAGACCCGCGCAGCCTGCTGCGCGGGTCTTTTCGTCAAAGAGGATAGCGATCGCAACCCTGTCGCAATGTTCGGTTCCGATGCGTGTGCATCTGCCCCGGTTTGCAGGTGACGACGAGAAGCTCCGACTTGACCTGATCGACCCCGCGGATAGATACGCGAGAAGCGGGTGGTGTTTGGCGGGGCGTTGCTCCGGTTGCCGACCGTTGCATCTTAGAGGGACATCCATGGCACTTCTCAAACGCCTTCTCACTCGGCCGGCCGCCGCGCTGATGCTGGCGCTCGGCTTTCTTTCCTCCTGTACCGTCGTTGTCGATGAGCCACGGCCAGGGCCGGGCCCCATCCGCCCGCCGGTCTGCACGATGGAATATGCGCCGGCGTGCGGCGAGCGCGGCAGTCGCATGCGCACCTTCTCGAACGCCTGCACGGCGCGCGCCGACGGCTTCCGCGTCATCCATCGTGGCGAGTGCCGTCCGGACTACCGTCCGCCCGATCGCGAACCGCAGGCCTGCACGATGGAATACAATCCGGTCTGCGGTCAGCGCGGCCGCCGGCAGCAGACCTTCCCCAATGCCTGCCAGGCACGCGCCGAGGGCTTCCAGGTGATCGGTCGCGGCGAATGCCGTCGTGACGACGACCGGCCCGCGGAAGGGCAGTTCTGCAGCCGCGAATACGCGCCGGTCTGCGGTCAGCGCGGTGGTCGCCTGCAAACCTTCCCGAACTCCTGCGAGACTGGCGGCGCCGGTTTCAGGGTGGTTCATCGCGGCGAATGCCGCTGATCGTCAGCGGCGACGACATTGAAGATCAGGGCCCGTGTCTGAGTGGATGCGGGCCCTTTTTTTAATGTCTGAGGCGCAGCCCATGGTAGCGCGCCACCCCCGATCGCGGGTGCCGGGCGCAAGGCTTCTTTTACCGTATTTGAATAAAATGCCCGACAGATCAGGTCTTTCTGCCGCCGTGCCCGGATTTGCGACACAGGCGAAAGGCAGCAATCGAAAGGACTGCAGCGGCCATGACGCGTCATTGACGCGGGCGCTGAAGGGGTGCGGGGCGATCATGGTGGTCTGGCTGGCCGCCCGAAGGAAGGCGCAGTTCGGTATGGCGTATGTTTCTCGTCTCCATCGTCCACTCACGGCACTCGTATTATCGTTCTCGCTTGTCGCCTGCTCGACCGACGACGCGCTGTCGCCGCCCAGCCGTATCGATGGCGGCGTGCGGGTCGGTGCGATCGGGCCTGTCCCGGTCGATGCCGTGCCGGCAGAGGAGGTCGCCGCCTATCCCGCCGCCGCATCTGCTTCGACGTTCAATGGCAATCCGGAGCATGCCGTGGCGGTCGACCCACGCCAGCAAACACGCAGATCGCTGCCGATGCTCGACAGCGACGAGGCGATCAGTTCCGGCGTGCAGCAGTCAAGCAACAGTTCGACGGCGATTCCGAACGAAGGCGTCAACATGGATGCGATGCTCGGCGTCGAGCAGCCTGTGGTGGGGCTGGCGGAAGAGCAGAGCAGCGAGATAGCCGAGGGCAATGCCAGCCAGCCGGTGGTCGGCGGGATTGGCGAGGAGAATGTGCGCCAGCTCGGCAGCGCATCGGCAACCGCGCCGGCAGACGAAGCAAGCCTCGGCTACGACCCGGACCTGCCGCCGCTGTCGCCGGATCAGATGGCCGCTGAAGAGGCGCAGCGTGCGCGGGCTGTTGATCAACAGCGCGCCTTGCAACGGCAACAGCAGCCACAACAGGTTGCCATGTTGCCGCGGGTCCGCAATCCGATGTCGACGCCGGAATACACGGGCGAGATGCCCCGCTCGGAAATTGCCTGCCGTCAGCGTCTGAAGAAACTTGGCGTCGAATTCCGCGACATTCCACGCATCAGCAACGGGCCGTCCTGCGGGATCGACTATCCGATCGAGCTCAGCGGCCTGTCGGGCAACATCGACGTGCGGCCGGCGGTCAAGCTCAACTGCGAGGTCACCGAAGCTTTCGCCAAGTGGGTCAAGTACGAGCTCGCCCCGTCGTCACGCTATCGTTACTGGTCGGGCGTCAAGACGATCAAGCCGCTCGGCGGCTATTCCTGCCGGACGATGAATTCGCGCCGCGGCAATCCGATGTCGGAACATGCGCACGGCAACGCCATCGACGTCGGCAAGTTCGTGCTGAAGAACGGCAAGGAAATCGACGTGCGCAAGAAGGGCTTCTTCGCGTTCCGCGAGAAGGGCCTGTTGAAGGCGGTGCGCTCCGACAGCTGCAAATATTTCAATACCGTGCTCGGGCCGGGAAGCGATCCGTTCCACAAGGATCATTTTCATTTCGACCTCAGGTCGCGCAAGACCGGCTACCGCCATTGCGACTAGCCGCGTTGAGGCGCGGCACGACGTAAGGTCGCAAACACTTAAAAAAAGAGGCCGGCGGGGAGGCCGGCCCAACAACCGGAGCAAAAGGGGGAGGCTCCGGCTTGCAAATCACGAACGCAAATCAAGCGGGCGATATAGCGTCGCGCGGTGCAAGGTGCTCGATGAGCATCACCGTTTCGTGACACGGAACGGTATCCGTGGGGAAAATTGTGAAATATTTCGCCGGGTTGGCGCGCGCCGCTAAGCCATCCAGATCAAGGGGTGCTGCGTCCGCGTGCGCGTCAGCGTCATTGCGCAGGCCCGCGTCATCGTCGCAGCTGTCTCCGCTTTATTCCTTACTATACTACAAGTTTTGTGGGCCCGATGATCCATCCGGTCGGTTGCCCCAAATTTGGTGTTTTTCCGTTTATCGGGATCCTGTGTAACTTTCTGAAATGTCTATATGATTTTATCAGGCGCCGACAATGGCGCGGCCCGGGGACTGGTAACATCATTTTGTTTCGTCTGGTTTTATTATAAGTAATACGATAATATATTATTTTGTATAACAATCTTGGATAGTGACCTGGATCGATCACAGCAATACCTGGGGCTCAACCCACTCCTTGGCAACGACAGGAGGAAGGCATGGGAACTATTATGCAATTTCCGGGGGTGCGCACCGAGATGGCAGTGCACGCCACCGAGGTCTCGAAGATCCTGAGGACGCTCGCAAACCGCAATCGGTTGCTGATTGTCAGCGCACTGATCGAAGGCGAGCATTCCGTAGCGGCGCTGGAGGAAATGCTGAGCATCCGGCAGCCGACGCTTTCCCAGCAATTGACGGTCCTGCGTGACGCCGGCATTGTCTCTACTCGTCGTCAGGCCAAGCAGGTTTTCTATCGGCTCAGCCACGACAAGGTGGCGCGTCTGGTCGGCGCGCTCTATCAGATCTTCTGTCGGGATGGTTCGAAAGCATGAGTGAATACGGGAATGCGCTGGCGGGCGGGCTGCTGATCGGCCTCTCGGCGGCGATCCTGATGGTGGCGAACGGCCGCGTTGCCGGGATCAGCGGTATCGCCGGGCGCCTCCTGCAGGGTGTGCAGGTCTCGTCCGGGGCATTGTTCGTCCTCGGATTGATGGCCGGACCGGTGATGTATCGCCTGATGTTCGATGCCTGGCCCTCGGTGACGATAACCTCGTCCTGGCCGTTGCTTCTGGCCGGCGGCCTGCTTGTCGGTTTCGGATCGCGCATGGGGTCGGGCTGCACCAGCGGGCATGGCGTCGTCGGGCTTGCCAGGCTATCGCGCCGCTCGATCGCAGCGGTCGCGACCTTCATGGCCGCCGCGATCGTCACGGTCTTTGCCGCGGGTTTCTTCCGATGAACAGCAACGTCCTGCGCCTTGCAGCGTCCCTGGTCGCCGGCGTGATATTCGGTTTCGGCCTTTCGCTGTCCGGCATGCTCGATCCGAAGCGCGTTCGGGCCTTCCTCGACATTACCGGTGACTGGAACCCGAGCCTTGCCTTTGTGCTCGGCGGCGCGGTCTTCGTGTCGGCACTTGGTGTGCTGTTGACGCGCCGTCTCCAGCATCCCCTGTTCGATACGGCCTTTCATCTGCCCGACAACCGGGTCATCGATCGTCGGCTGATCGTCGGTTCGGCAATCTTCGGTACCGGCTGGGGGCTGGTCGGGCTGTGTCCCGGTCCGGCGCTTGCCTCGCTTTCGCTCGGCCTGCCGGCGACGATGCTATTCGTCGCTGCCATGATCGCCGGCATGTTGGTCCATGACCGGCTGTTTGCGCGCGGGGCGCCGGTGCGAGAGGCTGCCAAGGCGGGAACGGATGGGCGGCTGTCGCATCCGCATTGACGCAGTGTCATCTTGTTTTTTCATTCCAGCAGGCTGCAAATCGGAACGAATTGTCCCATATAGGGCGGGACCTCACGACTCCGCCCCCGCTTCCGGATCCCTTTCATGGCGCCCATCGTATCCGTTTCCAACCTGTCGAAGACCTATGCCTCCGGCTTCCAGGCGCTGAAGGGCGTCAGCCTCGATATCGAGGAGGGCGAGATCCTGGCGCTGCTCGGGCCGAACGGCGCCGGCAAGACGACCCTGATCTCGATCATCTGCGGCATTGTCAATCCAAGTGACGGAACCGTCAAAGTCGGCGGGCATGACGTGGTTCGCGATTTCCGCGAGACGCGTGCGATGATCGGGCTGGTGCCGCAGGAATTGACGACCGACGCCTTTGAAACCGTGTGGAACACTGTCTCCTTTTCGCGCGGGCTGCACGGCAAGAAGCCCAATCCTGCCCATATCGAGAAGGTGCTGAAGGACCTGTCGCTGTGGGACAAGAAGGACAACATGCTGCGCGAGCTCTCGGGCGGCATGAAGCGGCGTGTGCTGATCGCCAAGGCGCTGTCGCACGAGCCGCGCGTGCTTTTCCTTGACGAGCCGACGGCGGGTGTCGACGTCAACCTGCGCAAGAGCATGTGGGACGTGGTCGAGCGGCTCAGGGCTTCGGGGGTGACGATCATTCTGACGACGCATTATATCGAAGAAGCCGAAGAGATTGCCGACCGTATCGGCGTCATCAATGGTGGCGAGATCCTGCTGGTCGAAGACAAAGCAGCGCTGATGTCGAAGCTCGGCCGCAAGCAGTTGCGCGTCGATCTTGCCCATCCCCTGGACGGCGTACCCGACGTGCTGTCGAGCTACAACCTGACGCTGGAAGGCGATGGCCACTGCCTGATTTACGATTACGACACCAGCGCGGAGCGAACCGGGATTACCACTCTTCTGGCAGCGCTCGCCGAGGCCGGCATCCGGCTCAAGGACATTTCCACGCGACAGAGTTCGCTGGAGGACATCTTCGTCGAAATCGTGGGGGCAGGGCGATGAACATCGAAGCGATCAAGTCGATCTATTTCTTCGAGATGGCGCGCACCCGCCGCACGCTGCTGCAGAGCGTCGTCTCGCCCGTCATCTCCACGTCGCTCTATTTCATCGTCTTTGGCGCGGCGATCGGCGGCCGCATCCAGGAGATTGACGGCGTTTCCTACGGCGCCTTCATCACGCCGGGCCTGATGATGCTGACGCTGTTGACGCAATGCATCGGCAACGGCTCCTTCGGCATCTACTTCCCGAAGTTCACCGGCACGATCTATGAAGTGCTGTCTTCGCCGGTGTCGATGGTCGAGATCGTGCTCGGCTATGTCGGGGCGGCGGCGACCAAGGGGCTGATGATCGGCACGATCATCCTTTTGACCGCATCGCTGTTCGTCGACCTGACGATCGCCCATCCCTTCGTGATGATCTTCTTCTTCGTGCTGACGGCGATTTCCTTCAGCCTGTTCGGCTTCATCATCGGCATCTGGGCCAAGGATTTCGAGCAGTTGAACCTGATCCCGATGCTGGTGATCCCGCCGCTCGTCTTTCTCGGCGGCAGCTTCTATTCCATCAAGATGCTGCCACCCTTCTGGCAGGCGGTCAGCCACTTCAACCCGGTGCTCTATCTGATCAGCGGTTTCCGCTGGAGCTTCTTTGAGGTATCCGACGTCAACCCGGTCATCAGCGCGGTCATCATCCTCGCCTTCCTGACGATTTGCATGTCGGTGCTGGCCTGGATCTTCCGCACCGGCTATCGCCTGAGAAACTGACCGCTGTCGATACGGCGACTTTCTATCGGCGCATCAGTCGCGCAGGCGCAGCTCGTCGGTGCGCATCTGCAGCATTTCCAGCGTCGACAGGAAGCTCATGCCGAGCAGGCTCTGGTCGAGCCGGCCCTTTTCGGCGACTGTCGCGCCGATGTTGCGCCGGGTGATCGGGCCGACTGAGATTTCCTGCAGCATCACCGGTGCGGCCTGCGCCCGGCCATTGGCGGTCATGACCGTGACGATGTAGTTGAGATTGGCCGGGTCGAGGCCGATCTTTTCCGCATCCTCGTAGGTAAGCGCGATGCTGCTGGCGCCGGTATCGACCAGCATGCTGATCTCCTGACCGTCGATCGTGGCCGCCGTTTCGAAATGGCCGTTCAACATCTTCTGCAGCACCACTTCCTGCTGGCCCTCGCTGTCGGTGATGACGGTCGCGCGGCCGGGGACAAGACCGGCGAGCAGGCGGTTGCCGAAGCCCTGCAGTTCGAAGCGGTAGACATAGGCCGAGACGAGCGCAAGCACGACGAACAGCCAGATGGCGACCTGGCGCAGACCCTCGCCGAAGCGGCGGCGGCTTTGCAGAATACCGGCGCCGATCAGCGTGGCGATTGCGCCGAGCGACACCAATTGCCCGAAGTCATCGTTGGCCAGGCCCATGGTGCGGCCGGCATCGTGGTTGACAATCAAGAGGATGAGGCCGATCGCCAGGATCGAGAGCAGGATGGCGAGGCGGGTCATGCTTGGTCGCGTTCCCTCGCCATACGGCTACGGCGTGTTTCGCGCCGGGGTTTGCGCTCGACCGTCTCCAGTCGCGCCGGCAAGGTGATCATGATCGCGCGGCGTTCGGCGTCGCTATAGAGCGTCCAGCGCCCGATTTCGTCGCGCGTGCGCCCGCAACCGAAGCAGAAGCCGGTCTTGTCGTCGATCGAACAGACGAGAATGCAGGGAGATTCCATGGTGCCGCTCTGTTTTCCCTTGATATATCGATGTTTCAAACCGCCAGTGCAAGGGCACCGAGAACGACGATTTCCGTCAATTGCTGTGTTGCGCCGATCGTGTCGCCGGTGTGGCCACCGATCTTGCGCGCCGCAAGCCGGTCGAAACCCTTGATAACGACAAACCAGGCGAAAAGCGTCGCGACCAAGCCGAGGGGCGGGACCTTGGCGAAATAGAAGAGCAGCATCGCGGCGAGAAGCCCGAAGGCGAGGGCGAGGCGTGTGGCACCCGGCTGCGGCTCGCCGGCCGCTGCAGCAACACCGCCGCTTCGCGCCGGTGGCAGGTGCGCCCAGTGCCAGACCATCGCCGCGCGGCTGAGCGCCGCGGCGCCGAGAATGACCATGCCTGCGCCAAGCGGCGTGAAAAGCGGAAGGATGGAGGCAAGTGCGGAGACGCGCAGACCGAAGGAAAGAATGAGGGCAACGGCGCCGTAGGTGCCAATGCGGCTATCCTTCATGATGGTGAGTGCTGCTTCACGGTCGCGCCCGCCGCCAAAACCGTCAGCCGTGTCGCCCAGTCCGTCCTCGTGCAATGCGCCGGTGACAAGCGCCTGGATGGTGACGACGACGAACGCGGAAAAGAGCGAGCTTGCCTGAAGCGCCATCAGAGCGGCCGCGATCGCCGCGGATGGCAAGGCGATCAGCAGGCCGGCAAGCGGGAAGGCGCGCACCGTGCGGCTGAGGCGCCCATCGTAGCCGACGAAGTGACGGTCGGGCATGGGGATGCGGCTGAGAAACCCGATCGACCGGGCCACGTCGTCACAGAACTCGCCAACGAAGCTCATGGTTCCTCCACAGGTACAGGCCGCACTCCAGCCGCCGGCCAAACTTGCCGACCTTTGCGAGTCTCGCAAGCCGGGGCGGAAAGAGCCTGCAAATCCGCACAGCTTTTCCTTCCCCGGGGTCTGGAGCTTGATGGATGAAAGCGCCAGTCCGGCAGCCGATCGGCGACGTGGATTGGCGCAATTGTCGTTGCCCGAATTTTCGCCGGCCTCTATGAGGGGCTTAGTTAGAGCTTCACGATGATGCAAGGATTCCCTCCATGAGTGCCAGCGGCCTGCCGTTTGATGATTTTCGCGAACTGTTGCGCAACCTGCCGGGCCCGGACGCGGCAGCACTGGTTGCCGCGCGCGAGCGGGATGCGCAGTTGACGAAGCCGCCGGGTGCGCTTGGACGCCTCGAAGAGATCGCCTTCTGGCTCGCCGCCTGGACCGGCAAGGCACCGGCGGTCAACCGGCCGCTGGTGGCGATCTTTGCCGGCAATCACGGCGTTACCCGCCAGGGTGTCACCCCGTTTCCGTCGTCGGTGACGGCGCAGATGGTCGAGAACTTTGCCGCTGGCGGCGCTGCGATCAACCAGATCTGCGTCAACCATGATCTCGGACTGAAGGTCTTCGACCTGGCCCTCGAGTACCCGACCGGCGACATCACCGAAGAGGCGGCACTGTCTGAGCGCGATTGCGCTGCGACCATGGCCTTCGGCATGGAAGCGGTCGCTGGCGGCACGGATCTCCTGTGCATCGGCGAGATGGGGATCGGCAACACGACGATTGCCGCAGCGATCAACCTTGGCCTTTACGGCGGGACGGCCGAAGAATGGGTCGGACCCGGCACTGGCGCGGAAGGCGAGGTGCTGAAGCGCAAGATCGCGGCGGTTGAAAAGGCCGTGGCGCTGCATCGCGACCATCTTTCCGATCCGCTCGAACTGATGCGCCGCCTCGGCGGCCGCGAGATCGCGGCGATGGCTGGCGCCATTCTGGCGGCCCGCGTGCAGAAGGTGCCTGTCATCATCGACGGTTACGTGGCAACGGCGGCAGCTGCCATTCTCAAGGCGGCAAACCCGGCCGCCCTCGATCACTGCCTGATCGGCCATGTCTCGGCTGAGCCTGGACATATCCGCGCCATCGAGAAGCTGGGCAAGACGCCGCTGCTGGCGCTCGGCATGCGGCTTGGCGAAGGCACAGGCGCAGCCCTTGCGGCCGGCATCGTCAAGGCGGCTGCGGCCTGCCACAGCGGCATGGCGACCTTCGCCCAGGCCGGTGTCAGCAACAAGCAGTGATCAAGAAATGGCCGGGCTTCGGGGGAAGGCCGGCCAGTTGCTGTCGATTGCCTGTCGCGCGCATCATACTGCCGTGCGGCGGGCCTTGATGGCGGCGCCCTTCTCGCCTATCCAAGCGCATGCGCACGCCCTAAGTATAGTTTGGGGTATCTGCAATCGTTGCCGCCTTGCATTCGCCTCAATCGCAATGTCGAAGCTTGCGCTGTTTTAAGCCAGACGAGAAGAAATGGACGCCAAGAATACAACGCACCGCATCCGGCCCGCCGGTCCCGTCGAGAAGCAGACCGGCATTCGGCATCTCTTTGCCGCCGCAAGCTATTCGTTGGGTGGTGCGAAACGGCTGATCGGCGAAGCAGCCTTCCGTCACGAATTGATCGCCTTTGCCGTTGTGACAGTGGCCTTCATCGTCGTCGGCGCGAGCTTCTTCCAGTTTGTTGCGATGGCGATCCTCTTCCTGTTGATGATGGCCTTCGAGGCGATCAACACGGCGATCGAGGAGATTGTCGACCGCGTCTCTCCGGAAATTTCGGAAATGGGCAAGAACGCGAAGGACCTCGGCTCGTTCGCCTGCCTCTGCCTGATCATCGCCAATGCCGTCTATGCCGGCTACGTCGTGATCTTCAACGGCTTCCTGAACTGAGCGGCGCCGACGCCGGCGCCTTGATCCGATAGAGCACGTGCGGGCGCAGCGGATTGCCTTCGGGCACCGTGATGTCGTCGAAATCCTCCGCCGGATCCGATCTCATGCCCAGCTTCTCCATCAGCGCCCGTGAGGGATGGTTGATGCCAGAGGTGTAGCCGATGATTTCGACAAGGCCGAGCGTCTCCCAGCCATGATGAAGGCAGGCGCTGGCAGCCTCAAGCGCATATCCCTGTCGCCAATGGGGGCGGGCGAGGATCCAGCCGATTTCAACGTGGGGACCACCCGGGATTTCCTCACCGACGCGGGAAAGGCCAAGGCCGCCGATCAGCGCGCCATCGCTCTTGCGCTCGACGGCGACAAATCCAAAGCCGTGTTCGCTCAGGTGCCGATCGCAGTCGACGATCATGGCTTGTGTCTCGTCGGCTGTGAGGATCGCGGGGTAGTAGTAACGCCGGACCTCAGGATCGGCATTGGCGACGGCAAAGGGCGCAACGTCGCGCTCCTCCCACGGCCGAAGCCTGAGGCGCTCAGTCTCGATCAACATGGGTCAGGCAGCATGGATCAGGCAAAGCTCTTGCGGCGCCGGATCGGGGCCGGAACGTCTTCGACAGCCGGCAGGCTTTCGAGCACGCGGCGGGCGGGAAGGATGGCGATCGCCTCGGTGCCTTCCCGCAGCTTCGAGCGCAGGATGAACTCGCCATTGTGCTTGGCCAGGATGGCCTGGACGATCGGCAGGCCAAGGCCGGTGCCCTGTTCGGCACTCTTGATGGCGATCGAGCCCTGGCCGAAGGCTGAAAGCACGATCGGAATCTCGTCTTCGGGAATGCCCGGGCCGTTGTCCTTGATCGACAGATACTGTCCGCCACCGGCCGTCCAGCCGACCTTGAAGTTGACCTCGCCGCCGGTGTTGGTGAACTTCACCGCGTTCGACAGAAGATTGAGGATGACCTGGCGCATCGATTTTTCGTCGACCCAGACCGATGGCATGCCTTGCTCGAACTGCTGATGGATGGTGATGTTCTTGGCGCGGGCCTTCAGTTGCACCATGCCGATGCAATCCTCGGCGATATCGACGAGGCTGACGGCGTCTTCGTTGAGATCGTAGCGCCCGGCCTCGATGCGCGAGAGGTCGAGGATCTCGTTGATGAGGTTCAGGAGATGTTCGCCCGAGCGATGGATGTCGTTGGTGTATTCCTTGTAGGTCGGGTTGCTTAAGGGGCCCAGAACCTCCGTCGACATCACCTCGGAGAAACCGAGAATGGCGTTCAGCGGCGTGCGCAGTTCGTGCGACATGGATGCAAGGAAGCGCGACTTGGCGAGGTTGGCCTCTTCAGCCCGGCGGCGTGCTTCGTCCGACATCGACTTTGCCACCTCAAGCTCGGCGATCAGGTCGTCCTTTTCCGATTGCACCGAGAGGATATGGACATTGGCGCGGTTCATGCGGTCGGTCATCAGCACCAGGAACAGCAGCGACAGCGAGATGATGCCCGTGAGGCCGATATAGGTCGGGTCGCCGGTAACCACCGAGGCAAAGGCGAGGGCGGCGACAACAGGCGCAAAGGTGTAGAGCAGCGCATTGCGCAGCAGGATTGTGCCCATGGCTGTCGCGGCAAGGGCCACGAGCAGCACGGTGCCTTCAAAGAGGCTGAAGCGGATATTGCCGCAGGCTGCACAGTCCTGGGCAACAAAGGTTGCCCAGCAGAGGCCCATCAGCACCTGGCCGATCAGGAAGCGACGCCGCCAGACCCGGACTTTCTCGGCGATTACATCCTCCTTGCGCGCCTTGCGCGCCAGGAACAGCGTTACCGCATGGGCAGACAGGGTCATGACCGCCCACAGAATGATGCCGGGACTGCCGGAAAGATAGATGCCGACGGCGGCAATCAGCGTGACGATGATCGGTATGGCGATGGCGCCATGCAGGACGGAATCGATGTAGAGGTTGAGCATTTCGCGCTCGAAGCCCGACGGCACGGACGAGCCCGTTTGCAGCCGCTCGCGCGTCGCGCGAACCGTCCGCGAAACAGCCTTGTTTCGGTGGTTTCGCGACTTGTCGACGATGATCTTATCTGTCGATGTGCTGGCAGCGATACTCATGCTCTTATGCGAAGGTTAAGGTTTCGGGGCAGTCTAGTGAGCAATCCTTAAGAAGTTGCTGCCGCGTGTGAAGGATTCGACAACCATTGTGGCGCGACCGTGATTTGCGGACGGTCGCAGTGGCGGCGGCCGGCGCGCCTGTGTTATCAGAAGCGGTCGCCAACCTATTGGAAATATTTGCATGTGTGACCGTCCGGTCGAAAGGGCACAACCGTGAAGACGGGTCGGGCAAGGTATCGTTTCACCGGTGGACGTGGCGCGCGCGCTGCGGATCGATCTCGCCCAGCCGGTCGCGGCGGCATGGCCAGCGGTTGGATCATCCTGCTGTTGCTTGCGGTCGGCGCCTATTTTGCAGACAGGCTGCCGAGGGCCGAGCGGTCCGTGACGGGCGAGGCGCGCGGGATCGCGATGGCTGGCGATGGTGACAGCCTGCGGCTCGACGGCAAGCGCATCCGGATCGAAGGCATCGATGCGCCGGAACTTGACCAGACCTGCCGGCGGGGTGGTGCCGATTGGGATTGCGGCCGGCAGGCGCGGGATCGCCTGAGGACGCTCATTTCGTCAGGCGATACCCATTGCCGGCTGCACGGCCGGGATCGCTACGGTCGCGACCTTGCGACCTGCCAGGCGGGTGGGCGCGATATCGGGCGCGAAATGGTGCTCTCCGGCTATGCGGTCAGCTACGGTCTTTATGCGGCCGAGGAGGCGCGGGCCGAGAACGAACGCCGTGGGCTCTGGAGCGGTGAATTTGTAAGCCCGGGAGAGTGGCGCCGGACAAATGGACATCCCGACGAGACGCCGCATGTGATTGATGGCTGGCTGGAGACGATACGCCGCTGGCTGCTCGAACGCCTAACGGCACTCATTTCGAGCATCGGCGATGCGTGACGGCCGACAGTCGGATCTGGAGCGGTTGCGCGCCGAGATTGCCGCCTGCCGCGTCTGTCGCGACCGCCCCTTGCGCGGCGATGGTGACCGGCTGCCGCACGAACCGCGGCCGGTGGCGGTGATCTCGTCCTCGGCGCGGATCCTGATTGCCGGGCAGGCGCCCGGGCTTCGCGTCCATGAAAGCGGGCTGCCCTTTAACGATGCTTCCGGAGACCGGCTGCGCCAGTGGCTGACGGTCGACCGCGAGACATTCTACGACCCTGCCAAGTTCGCGATCGTGCCGATGGGGTTCTGTTTCCCCGGCTACGACGCCCATGGCGGCGACCTGCCGCCGCGGCGGGAATGTGCACCTTTGTGGCGTCAGCGGGTGATCGATCTGATGCCGCAGGTCGAGCTGGTGCTGGCGATCGGGCACTACGCGCAGCGCTGGCACATCGGCCCCGATTGTCCGAAGTCGATGACCGAGACGGTCCGCGGCTGGCGGCGCCATGTGTTGCGCAACGAGATGCCGGCAATCCTGCCGCTGCCACATCCGAGCTGGCGCAATACCGGCTGGCTCAAGCGAAATCCCTGGTTCGAAGCAGACGTACTGCCCTTTCTGCGTGAACGTGTAGCCGTGCTTACGGGCTGAAACAATTTTCTTTATCTTCATCGAATTCGCGCTATAGAGGGAAAAATAATTCGAGAGGGAGTTTCATGGATCGCCTAGACCGCAAGATCCTGCGCCTGTTGCAGGAAGATTCGACGCTGGCCGTTGCCGACCTTGCCAAGAAGGTCGGGCTGTCGACGACGCCGTGCTGGCGGCGCATCCAGAAGATGGAAGAGGACGGCGTCATCCGCCGCCGCGTGGCACTTCTCGATCCGGTGAAGATCAACACCAAGGTCACCGTATTCGTCTCCATCCGCACCAATTCGCATTCGATGGAGTGGCTGCGTCGGTTCTCGGAAGTGGTTGCAGAGTTCCCCGAAGTCGTGGAATTCTACCGCATGAGCGGCGACGTCGATTATCTGCTGCGTGTCGTGGTGCCGGACATCGCCGCCTATGACGCCTTCTACAAGCGCATGATCGCCAAGATCGAGATCCGCGACGTGTCCTCGGCCTTTGCCATGGAGCAGATCAAATACACCACCGAACTGCCGCTCGATTACATGGTGATCGACCAGGCGAAGTCCTCCGAGGACTGAGCACAAAAGGCGACGCGGCGAGGGCGGTTCACGCCCCCTGCAAATTCGCTCAACTGAGACCGAGCCGCGTCAGCACCTTGTCGCTTTCGAGCTCCCGAACCGCGTCCTTGCCCGTCCAGCGGGCGGCGCGGTTCGAACTTTCCGCAAGTCGCCTGGAAAGGGCGAGCGCCGGTGCGTGGCAGGCGGCGCTGTGTTTGCCGATCTGTCGGAGCGCCCAGTTGACCGCCTTCTTGACGAAGTTGCGTTCGTCGCCGGAATGTTGCTCGATCAGCGGCAGCCACGCGAGAAGGGTTGTGTCCGGCTCCTTCTTCAGGTGGACTGCGGCCGTGGCAATCATCGCAAAGGCGGTGCGGCGGACGAATTCGCGGCCGTCGGCGGCAAACTCCGGTATCAGCTCACGTTCGAAGCGGGCAGTGACGAAGAGGTCGGCGACGGTGTCGACCACTTCCCAGGAATTGCAGTCCTTGGCCCAATGGCGGGCTTCCTCCAGCGTCAATGTTTTCGGATCGGCCGTAAAGGCCGCAAGGATCCGCGCCTCGCGAACCCCTGTCTGCCAAAGTTCCAGCGCGCGAAGGTGATTGATCTTCACCAGGCGGGCCACGCGATGCAGTTCGACATTGGAGAGACCGAGGGCGGTTTCGGTGACGATGCCGAAACGCGCCATGCCGGCAAGATTGTCCTGCGATCCGAGGGATCGCAGGTGGCTCAGGATCTCTCGTGCGGACGAAGCCGGCCCGAGGCTCATTTTTCCAGGCGGGCGAGCAGCGAGGACGTATCCCAGCGGTTGCCGCCCATGTCCTGCACGTCACCATAGAACTGGTCGACGAGCGCCGTCACCGGCAGCTTGGCGCCGTTTCGGCGGGCTTCCGCAAGCACGATGTCGAGGTCCTTGCGCATCCAGTCGACGGCAAAGCCGAAATCATACTTGCCGGCGTTCATCGTCTTGTGGCGGTTTTCCATCTGCCAGGAACCGGCAGCGCCCTTGGAAATGACGTCGATGACCTTTTCGATGTCGAGCCCGGCCTTCTTGCCGAAGTGAATGCCTTCGGCGAGCCCCTGGACGAGGCCGGCAATGCAGATCTGGTTGATCATCTTGGTAATCTGGCCGGCACCGGCCGGACCCATCAGGCCGACCATGCGGGCATAGGCCTCGATGACAGGCTTGGCCCGGTCGAAGGCGGCTTCGTCGCCGCCACACATCACGGTCAGCACGCCGTTTTCGGCACCTGCCTGGCCGCCGGATACCGGGGCGTCGATGAAGTGGGCGTTGCGGGCCCTGGCCGCTTCATAGAGTTCGCGCGCGACTTCGGCTGATGCCGTGGTGTTGTCGATGAAGACGGCGTCGGCCTTCAGCGTTTCGAAGGCGCCATCCTTGCCGGTTGTTACCGAGCGCAGGTCGTCGTCATTGCCGACGCATGAGAAGACGAAATCGGCGCCATCGGCGGCTTGCGCAGGCGTGCGCGCCGCATGCCCACCGAATTCAGCCGCCCATTTCACGGCCTTGGCGAAGGTGCGGTTGTAGACCGTCAGTTCGTGTCCGCCGCGGACCTTGAGGTGGCCGGCCATGGGATACCCCATGACGCCGAGACCGATGAATGCGACCTTTGCCATTTTCAGAATGCTCCCATTGCTTTGGCTCTGGTGTAACTGATGGCGGGCGCAGGGAAAAGAGCGGTGTTTGGTGGCGACGAGCCACCGTCGATGGCGATTGTGCGCTCGCGATAGCGCCGGCCAGTAGACCGGCGCTTCGATCTCAAGCGCGCGCGCCGGCCCTACATTCCGATACATATCCAAGGTCGCCAAACACACCCTGTATACATTCAGCCGCTCTAATCCACGTCACGTTGGCTGCGAGGCTAAGTCGGACGCTACTTCCCAGCAACGCATCGTGCAGAGGCCCGGTTGTTCAAGCGCCGCATTCCAATCCGGAAAAGGTGTTTGTCAAAACGCGTGTATGGCGGGTCGTGCAAGGGAGCTCTAGCGTCCAAAGATCAACGAGGCAGGACCATGGACAAGGCTTTCTACATAGGCGTTCTTGCCGCACTGTTCGCGGCCTTTGCTTTTTCGCTCAACTTCGTCGTGCCGTTCATCATCGGAGACTACTCTACCTTCGACTTTGCTCTCGTCCGTCACGTGGTCTCGGCACTGGTCGGCGTCTGCGTTCTGTTTTCGGATCGAGGGGTGATGCGACACCTGACGCTGCTAAACTGGCTGTCTGCCATCTGGCTCGCCTTCATTGGCTACGTCGGCTACTTCCTGACGGTGACAGGCGCTGCCATCTTTGCCGGTCCGGTCATCGCACCCGCGTTTCTCGGGCTGGTACCAATCGTCCTGATGGTTGTCGGCAATCAAAGGCAGGGCTCGGTGCCATGGCAGTCCCTGATCGTGCCGCTCCTGTTGGTTCTGACCGGCCTTGTCTTCGTCAACGGCACAGCGTTCACGGCAGAGGGATTGGAAAGTGTCCGTTCTTTCTGGATCGGTGTTCCGCTGGCGCTCGCAGCGGTGGCGTTGTGGGTCTGGTTTGCGATTGCAAACCAGACGGCACTGGCCGCCCGACCTGACATGCCCTCTCATGTCTGGTCCGCTCTGATACTTATCGGCGGAGGTGTCTTGATGCTGGGCTTCTACCCGGCCGGTGCAGCGATGGGCTTCTTCCAGCTCCCAAAACTCGGTTTCGGGTGGCATGCCGCCGGCTCCCTCTACCTCTGGGGCGCGTCCTTCGCGCTGCTGGCAACGGTATGCGGAGTGTGGGCCTGGAATGTCGCCTCACGGAGCTTGCCCGTCGCATTGGCCGCGCAATTGATCGTGTCGGAAACGGCCTTTGGGGTCATTGGCGGCCTCATCGTCCATGCTCGATGGCCGACCGCGATGGAATCGGCAGGGATCGCAATCCTCATTGCCGGGGTCGTGCTGTCCGTCCGCATTTTTTACGGACAGCAGGTGGAGTTGCGCAGGACGGCACTGGCGCATCAGTAGTCGCCCGGCAACCACTCGCCGTTACTGCCCGATGCGGAAGGGCGCAACGCAGGATGCGCTCTCCATCTTCAGTGCCGGATCGCCTGCTCGTTTCCTGGCATCGGAGACGCGGGAGGCGCCTGCGATAGATCAGGGCTTGAAGCGCGCGACCACCAGATGGCCGGCGATCGGTTCGCCTTCTTCCATGCGCACGGTGATGTCGCCGACTTCGACGATCTCGAAGCCGGTGGCGGCCAGGCGGTTGCGCAGGTAGCTCTCGGCATGGGCGAAGCGCTGATGCGGGCCGACCATGAAGTCGCGGCCGGCAAAGGTTTCTGCAGGCAGCGTTTCGCTGGAAAAGATCAGCAGTCCACCGGGCACCAGGTTGTCGACGGCGCCAAAGAACAGCGCCTCCAGCGCGCCCATATAGGGAAGCACGTCGGTGGCGACGATCAGGTCGAAGGGCTCGTCGTCATTGTCGTCGAGATAGTCGACTGCTTCGGCGACATAGAGCGTCTCGTAGAGGTCTTTTTCATGGGCGATCTCGACCATGTTTTCCGACAGGTCGACGCCGGTAATGTCGTCGGCCATGTCACGCAGCGCGCCGCCGGTCAGGCCCGTGCCGCAGCCAAGATCGAGCACGCGGTCAAAGGGACCGAGCTCGAGTGCCTGCAGGCGCTGGCGCACGAGCAGCGGTACGCAATAGCCGAGCTGGTCGACAAGCACGTTGTCGAACACCTCGGCGTGTTGGTCGAAGAGGGTGGCGACATAGGCATCGGGCGCTTTCACCGGCGTTTCGCCGCGTCCCATCGACGCGAGCCGCACGGCGGCGCCGCCATGGTCCTCCGGGTCGAGCGCCAGCACTTCCTGATAGGCGTCGGCAGCCGCGTCGAAGTTTCCGGACTTTTCTAGCGAAAGAGCGCGGTTATAGGCTTCCGCCAGCGCTTCCTCGTCGATTTTCGTGCTCTTCTGGGTCATGCGCGCTTCTTACGTCCGAAGCCTGGCTTTGGCAATCGTCGTCGGTGTTCCTTTGCCGCCGGATATCCATCGATATCCGGAAAAGAGCCAGGATTTCATGCGCCCGTTGAGCGAAAAACGCCGTCCTGCGACGCCGTCGGGATTTATCGGCAGGAGGAAAGGAGTCATCATCCAAGCATAAGAAAAGACGGGAGGAATGCCGATGTCCGCCGAACTCGGTCCGTTGATCATCAGCGCGGAGATCAAGGAGGCGAAAGGCCCGCCCTTGCCGCAGTCGTCACAAGAACAGATCAATGCGATCGTTCACTACTATCGCGGCGAGATGGGGCGCATGGCCGGGTGGCGCGACCGCATCGACCGGACTTCAAACTGGGCGATCACCGTCGTTGCGGCCCTGCTTTCGGTATCGCTGTCGACGCCATCGTCGCATCACGGCGTGCTGCTTTTCGCCATGCTGCTGATCACGCTGCTGCTCCTGATCGAGGCCCGGCGCTACCGCTTCTTCGATGTCTACCGCGCCCGTGTGCGCCAGCTCGAACGCGGCTACTTCGCCCAGATTCTCGCACCCGACGGTGCGGCGAACCTCAACTGGGCCGCATCGATCGCCAAGAGCCTGCGCAAGCCAGCCTTCCTGATGAGCTACCGCGAAGCGCTCTGCCGGCGGCTGCAGCGCAATTATTGCTGGATGTACCTGATCCTTTTGCTGGCCTGGGCGCTGAAGATCTCTTCGCCGAAGATTTCCACCAACGGCGAGCCCTTCGGCCATGTTCGGTCCTGGGCCGACGTCGCCCAGCATGCAAGCCTCGGTCCCGTCCCAGGCTGGCCGGTGATCGTTGCTGTCGCGCTGTTCTATGGGCTGGTGGCCTATGGTTCACTGCACAGGGAGCCGAAGGAAGGGGAACTGGCGCACGGGGAGGTGCATGTTTGACGGTTTTGGCGCTGGGGCCAGATTTCTTCGCATCCAAGCAAATGGCAATCAAACGCTTGAGGCCATCGCTACACGCCGCCTAATGAGCGTCCTTTCGACGTCGTCAACGTCGGGCTGCCGCGTTCAATGCAGAATGAACTCGCCCTTCAGCGCCCGCCATTCGGTGGCCGAGATCAGCTTGCGGTGCACATAGCGCACCGAGTGCAGCGGGCCATCGAGTTTCTCTTCCCAGAATTTCAGGAAGCTGCGCATCTCCGGGAAGTCCGGCGCCAGGTCGTAGTGCTGCCAGATATAGGTCTGCAGGAAGGTCGGGTGATCCGGCATGTGGTAGAGGATCTGGGCCGTCGTCAGGCCGTAGCCCTTAAGCTGAAGTTCCATTTCGTTCGTCATCTGGACCTCACTTCTCGCAAAGGTGGTCTCTATGATGAAACGCTTGATTTATTAATCAAGTGCTAATATTAATTCGAAATGAAACTTTTGTGTGAAATAACAGAGGCTTAGCAGCACTGTTGCGGGAGTGCTGCTAAGCCTCTTCAGTTGAGCGCTTGGGGTTACCGCTTCAGGTGGCGGGTCAGCCTCGCTTCGAGCAAGTTCCAGATGTTACGCAGGATCTCGACCATGATCAGGTAGAGAATGGCTGCCCAGATATACATCTGGAAATCGAAGGTGCGCGAGAAGGCATAGCGGGTTTCGCCCATGAGGTCGAAGACGGTGACGATCGCGACAATCGCCGAGCCCTTGATCATCAGGATGATCTCGTTGCCATAGGGGCGCAGCGCCACGATCATCGCCTGCGGCAGGATGATCTTCCAGAAGGCGACACGCTCGGGCAGGCCGAGGGCGGCCGCACCTTCGCGCTGGCCGCGCGGGACGCTCTCGATCGCGCCGCGCAGGATTTCCGCCTGGTAGGCCGCGGTGTTGAGCGTGAAGGCGAAGATCGCGCAGTTCCAGGCTTCCCTGAAAAACCACCACAGGCCGACCGCTTCAAGCTGCGGACGGAAGCTGCCGAGGCCGTAATAGATCAGGAACAGCTGCGCCAGCAGTGGCGTGCCGCGGAAAAAGTAGACGTAGGCATAGGCAAGCCACGACAGGACCTTGTTTTTCGACATGCGCGCGAACGCAATCGGCAAGGACAGGATGGCGCCCATGACGATCGACAGGCCCACCAGCGTCAGCGTGACGCCGAGACCGTTGAGGAAGCGCGGTCCGTACCTGGCAAACTTCTCCGGATCCCAGCCGCCGACGACGGTCAGGAAGATGCCGACGCCGAGCGCCAGCCAGATGCCAAGCGCGACGCTGCCGACGAAGCGAGTGAGCGTATAGGGTTTCGGCGGAACCGGTGGCGGCGCCTGGGGCGGGATCATCGTTGCAACGGCGCTCATCGGCCCATCTCCGCACGTTTGGTTCGGCGTTCGATATAGGAGAACACGATCGACGAGAGCATCGCGAGGATCAGGAAGAGCACGCAGGCCACGCCGTAAAATTCGAAGGCTTGCTTGGTGACACGGGCAGCCACGCCGGTCTGACGGAGGATGTCGGTCAGGCCGACGACCGAGACTAGCGCGGTATCCTTGAGCAGCGCCATCCACAGATTGCCGAGACCGGGGAGCGCGATGCGCACGAGCTGCGGCAGGATGACGAGGCGCATGGTCCGGCCCCGGTGCAGACCGAGGGCGTCGCCGGCCTCGTATTGTCCGTGCGGAATGGCCTTGAACGCGGAAAGCAGCACTTCCGAGCAATAGGCGGAGAAGACGACACCAAGCGCGATCATGCCGGCAAAGAAGGCATTGATCTCGACAGGGCCTTCATAGCCAAGCGTTGCCAGCAACTGCTGCACCAGGATCTGCAGGCCGTAATAGACGATGAAGAGCGTCAGCAGCTCGGGCAGGCCGCGGAAGATCGTGGTGTAGATGTTGGAGGCGAGCCGGACGGTGCGCTCCTCGGATTGCTTGCCGAGCGCAATGAAGAAGCCGATCAGCAGGCCGACGGGCAGCGTGGCGATGGCAAGGCTCGCGGTAACGACGAAGCCGTGGGCGATGTCATCGCCCCATCCGGTGTCGCCGCAGGCCAGCAATGTGCCGGAGGCGAACCAGCGAAAGACCCCGACCGGGCCGCAGAATGGATCGATGATTGATCCGATCCAGGAGAGGATGGAATAGAAGCCGGCAAACAACCCGCTCATGTCAGAGATTTCCCCTTTGCGCTGTTTTTATGCGTATCGATCGCGCTTTTGTTTTAGGTTCTTGTCAAACAAAAACGGCGGAAGGGCAAGCCGTCCGCCGTTGCATTTTTCGCATCAACCGACGTTTTTCCGGCATGATTCACTAGGAAATCGCGCCGGAACCGGTCAATCAGCTCCCGTAAACGTCAAACGGGAAGTACTTTTCGTTGATTTCCTTGTACTTGCCGTTGGCGCGGATCGCCTCGATCGCCTTGTTGAACTTTTCGCGCAGCGCGTCGTCGCCCTTGCGAACAGCAATGCCGGCGCCATCGCCATTGATGACCGGGTCGATCGGCAGGGTGCCGAGCAGCTTGCAGCAGGCGCCGTCAGCGGTCTTCAGCCATTCGGAGAGAACGACGACGTCGTCGATGACGGCGTCGATGCGGCCGTTGGCGATGTCGAGCTTGTACTCGTCAGCGGTCGGATAGAGCTTGATTTCTGCACCCTTCATATGCGCTTCGGCATAGTTGGAGTGGGTGGTGGACCCTTGAGCGCCGAGAGCCTTGCCTTCAAGAGCGGCTGCCGTCGCCTCGGTGATCGGCGAATCCTTCGGCACGACGATTGCCGGCGGGGTGTTGTAGTACTTGTTGGTGAAGTCGACCTTTTCCTTGCGCTCGGCGGTGATCGACATGGATGCGATGATGGCGTCGAACTTCTTGGCGATCAGCGCCGGAATGATGCCGTCCCAGTCCTGCGTGACGAAGGTGCACTCGGCCTTCATTTCCGCGCACAATGCCTTGGCGATGTCGATGTCGAAGCCCGTCAGCGTGCCGTCCGCCTCAAGGTTGTTGAAGGGCGGGTAGGCGCCTTCGGTACCGATAACGACCTTTTCGCCGTCGGCCATGGCCGAGCCTGCCATGAGCACGAAAACGGCAGCCGATGCGGCGGCTGCCAGCCGCTTGGAAATACGCATGATAGTCCTCTCTGTTGGTCGACATCCGGTGTTTTTTTCTTCACGGATGCCAATTTCGGCCGGGGCGTTTGCCGCCGGTTGCGGCGATATTCGTACTCTTTTCCTGTAAAAATCAACAGGAAAGCGAAGGTGCCCACCGGGAAGCGCGATTCCACCGATGATTGTGCATTTCCCGGCCGATCGAACATGAATGGCGCGTTCAGCGGCGGTTAATCTTGGTTTGGCTAGCCGTTATGCGGGAACTGATGCTGCAGTCCGGCGTTGCGTCGGTGACGCGTTTTGCGGTCAACACAAAAAAGCCGGAACCTTGCATCAAGGCCCTTGCGAATTCGCGTTCGCGTTCGATTCCTCGGCGTCTCATCTGCCGGAGACAGGATGCGGACCAGGACCTCCCAGGAAGAGGAAGGAAGACTAATGTCGATTCGATCCAAACTTTTTGCGACCGTCGCGCTGCCAGTGCTGTCGGTGTCCGTTGCGGTGCCACCCGCCGTTGCCGACAGCCTGATGAAGCCGTTCGAGATTGCGCAGGAAGGCGGCGGTCAGTCCGACGAAGAGCTGCTGCTGCAAAAGCAGCGCGAGGCCGAGGAAGAGGCCGCCCGTCAGGCCGCCGAGCAGCAGAAGGCTGCCGAGGAGGAAGCTGCGCGTCAGGCGGCTGAACAGCAGAAGGCTGCCGAAGAGGAAGCTGCCCGCCAGGCTGCCGAACAGCAGAAGGCCGCTGAAGAAGAAGCCGCCCGCCAGGCTGCCGAACAACAGAAGGCCGCTGAAGAAGAAGCCGCCCGCCAGGCTGCCGAGCAGCAGAAGGCCGCTGAAGAGGAAGCTGCCCGCCAGGCGGCCGAACAGCAGAAGGCTGCTGAAGAACAGAAGGCTGCTGAAGAACAGAAGGCTGCCGAAGAGCAGAAGGCTGCCGAAGAGCAGAAGGCCGCTGAAGAGCAGAAGGCTGCCGAAGAGCAGAAGGCTGCCGAAGAGCAGAAGGCTGCTGAAGAGCAGAAGGCTGCTGAAGAGCAGAAGGCCGCTGAAGAGCAGAAGGCCGCTGAAGAGCAGAAGGCCGCCGAAGAGCAGAAGGCTGCCGAAGAGCAGAAGGCTGCCGAAGAACAGAAGGCGGCTGAAGAGCAGAAGGCTGCTGAAGAGCAGAAGGCTGCCGAAGAACAGAAGGCTGCCGAGCAGGCCCAGCCCGACGGCTGCGTCGTTCCGGAAGGTCAGGATGCATCGATCGCTTGCCCGCCACAAGGTGGCAGCACGGCCGAACAGCCAGTGACCACCGAGGAGCAAAAGGCCGGTGACCAAACAGCGCCTGCCGTAGAGCCCCAGCCGCAGACCGGCGAAGGTGAGCCGGTGCCCGGCGCCGAGCAGCCGCAGACCGGCGAAGGCCAGCCCGTGCCGGGTACGGAGCAGCCGGCAACGGCCGAGCAGCAGCCCACCGAACAGCAGCCCCAAGTACAGCAGCCGGTTCCGGAAGTCGTCGACACGCGCACCGAAGAAGAAAAGGTGAAGATCGCCGAAGATCCGGCCGCCACCGACGAGACCGTAGTCCTGCCGATCGAAAACGGTGCAGCCGTGCTCGACAGCGACAAGGACGCGGACAACACCGGCGGCAATCAGGCACGCGAGGAGCGCCAGAAACTGCGCGAAGAATTGCGTGCGCAGGAAGAAGATGTGGCGCCGCCGGCCGACGATGCCGCAGCCCAGGCTGCGATTGCAGCGGAAATCCCCGCCGACCTGCCGCAGAAGATCGAAGCGAACCTCAACGAGAAGGGCACCCGTGTCGAGGAAGTGCCGGTCTTTGCGGTTCCGGAGACGACCAATATCGTCAACAACACCGTCATCAACAACACGGTGATCAACAACAACACGACGGTCAACAACATCACCAACAACGTGACCGAAGTGAAGGTCGTTGAACAGGTCGACAACCGCGTCATCCTCGGCGTCGGCGACCAGATCTTCGTGCGTGGCGACGATCGTCCGCGCCTGCGTCACGATGCTGAAGAGACCTACTACGACCAGCTTCCGCGCGGTCGTACCCGCGAAACCATCCTGCGTCCGGGCGGCTACCGGATCGTCACCGTCTACAATCGTTATGGCGACATCCTTCAGCGCTCGCGGGTCGATCGTGACGGCAACGAGTACCTGATGATCTACGCGCCCGAGCGTGACGAAGGTCCGCGTCCTGCCATCATCGACGTCGGCTACGAACTGCCGCCGATGCGCCTGCGCATCCCCGTGCGTGACTACATCGCCGACGTTTCCGACGATCCGGACCGCGACTACTACGAGTTCCTCGCCGAACCGCCGGTGGAGCAGGTCGAGCGCGTCTACTCCATCGACGAGGTGCGCCACTCCGCCCGCCTGCGCGACAAGGTTCGTCGTATCGACCTCGACACGATCACCTTCCCGACCGGCAGTGCGGAAGTGTCGATGTCGCAGGCCAAGACCATGCGCAAGGTTGCAGCCGCCATGGAAAAGGTGCTGGCCAAGGATCCGGGTGAAACCTTCTTCATCGAAGGTCATACGGATGCCGTCGGTTCCGATCGCTCGAACCTGGTCCTGTCTGACCAGCGCGCTGAATCGGTTGCCTCCCTGCTGACCGAGGTTTACGGCATTCCCGCCGAAAACCTGGTGACCCAGGGCTACGGCGAACGCTTCCTCAAGGTTCGCACCGAGGACGCCGAGCAGCAGAACCGCCGCGTCACCATTCGCCGCGTCACGCCGCTGGTCCGCCCGGTCGCGCAGCGCTAAGAACTTCGCGCAGCGGTAAAGAAGTCGCGCAGGGCTCAAAAGTCGCCCGGGGCTGATCCAGCTTCGGGCAGGGCTGCCCGCCTCAATCCTGGAAACCCGCCTCGCAAAAGGCGGGTTTCTGTCGTTTGTAGAAGCTCCTCCCTCATTTCACTCCCCGGATTGCCATGAAAGCCTTTGCCCTGCCGTTTCTCGCCGTTGTCCTCCTAGCCCAGCAGGCCGTCGCCGCACCCGGACTTGTGGAGCCCGACCTGCGGTTGCCGGCCAATCCGGGTGGCAAAGGCAGCGCGCCGCGCGTCGCGCTGACGCTTGATGCCTGCAGCGGTGCGACGGACATGCGCATCCTCAGTACGCTGGTCGACAACCACATTCCGGCGACGATCTTCGTGACTGCGCGGTGGCTGAAGCGCAATGGTCTCGTGGTCGAGGTGATGAAGGCGCATCCTGATCTCTTCGAAATCGAGGATCATGGTGCCATGCACGTGCCGCCGATCGACGTGCAGGTCTCGGTCTACGGTCTTGCGGCGGCCGGTTCGCAAGCGGCGGTTGCCGCCGAAGTCGAGGGTGGCGCAACGGCGATCAAGGCGCAGGGCCTGCCGGCACCACGCTGGTTTCGCCGCGCGACTGCCAAATACACCCATTCGTCGATGAGAGAGATCCGTGCCATGGGCTATCGCATCGCCGGCTACTCGGTGAATGGCGACGGCGGCTCGCTGCTTGGCGCTGCCGTCGCAGAAAAGCGCATCCGCAACGCCAGGGACGGCGACGTCATCATCGCCCATATCAACCAGCCGACCCATTCCGCCGGCGCCGGCGTCGCCCGCGGCATTCTCGACCTCAAGGCGAAGGGCTACAGCTTCGTGCGCCTGAACGACATTCCGGACGAAATGACCGTCGGCGCGACGAATTGACCGCGAACGGCGGCTGAGCGGTAAAACATCTGGCCATTTCCGGACGCGCTTCGCTCGACCGGGGCGCGCGCTCGCGTCGCCACATCGGAACCCGATGGCGAATCAACCTTTCGTTGCTTAGCGTTCCGGTTGAACGGTTTGCCTCGGGAGGGCGGCTGAGCAAGGCTATGCCCAGGCTCAGTTCACCATGGGTACGCCTATGCTGCCGGTGGGATCGTGAAGAAGGACCTCGCTTTGGCGAAGCAATGGTATGAAAAGGCGGCCGCGCAAGGGTTTGCGCAGGCGCGCCAAGCGCTCGATGCGCTGCCGAAGGAGTGACCGCGATTCCGCGCCGCGTTCAGCGAGCGCCTTCCTTGCGCTGCAATCCAGTGACCTTCTCGACGAAATCGGCAATCGCCACGGTGTCATCCAGGTCGAAGATCGGAAGCGCGCTGTCGGCAACCGGGTGGTCGGCGGCGATCGCGCAGATGTAGGGATCGCCGGGAGCCAGCGGTTCGCGGTTTGCCGATTCCAGGCGACGGGCCTCGATCTTCGGGATCGGCTCGCGTTTATAGCCCTCGACGAGAACGAGATCGCACGGGGCGAGCCGGGCGAGGATATCCTCGAAGCTCGGCTCCGGCCCACCGCGCAGCTCATGCATGATCGCGAACCGGTTGTTGGAGACGATCGTCACCTCATGCGCGCCGGCCTCGCGGTGGCGGTAGCTGTCTGCACCGACCTTGTCGATGTCGAAATCATGGTGCGCGTGCTTGACGGTGGAGACGACAAAACCACGCCGCGTGAACTCGCTGACGAGGCGGACCATCAGCCCGGTTTTCCCAGAGTTCTTCCAGCCGGCGATGCCAAAGATCTTCATGGCGGTCATGCGTTGTCGTCCTTGAAATGGCTCAGCCATGTTTCTGCGTCTTTCAGATCATCCGGCGTGTTGACGTTGAAGAACGGATCGAATGCGCCCTTTGCCGTCGCGACAAGCGGAAAGTCGACGGTTACCGAGGGGTGGCGCTCGATGAAGGCGCGAACGCGACGCTTCGGATCGCTGGTCAGAAAGGTCTCCAGATCGTCCGCCAGTGCCAGCGGCCAGAGGGCAAACAGCGGGTGCATCTGGCCATTGGATGCCGCAACGGCAATCTGCTGACGCAGCGTCATTGCCCCGGCAAGGCGGGCCACGAGATCGGTCGGGAAAAACGGCGTGTCGGTTGGAACGACCAGGACATGAGATGACTCGGGTGACGTTGCGGCCACATGGCGCATGGCCGTGAGCACACCGGCGAGCGGCCCGAGATAGCCTGCAACCGTATCGGCAATGACCGGCAGCCCGGCTGGCACGCTATCGCCCGGTTCAGCATTGAGGTTGACGGCGATGCCTGTGACCTGCGGCTGAAGCCGTTCGACGACCCGCGACAGCATGGGACGGCCGCCAAGCGTGAGGAACGATTTCGGGCTTCCCATGCGACGCGACAATCCGCCGGCCAGGACGACGGCGGGCAGGGGCATGCCGATTGGCAGGGTAGTGGGGGCATCGATCATCGAGGGTTCCTATTCCAGCGGGCCGGTCAACGATCGCTGGGCGACGGCCTTCCGGCCGCGCCGGGTCTCGCGATAGAACGTATAGAGACCCGAGCCGATGATGACCGCAACCCCGACAAGCATCCATGCATCCGGCAATTCGGCAAAGAAGAAAATGCCGATCGCGATCGACCAGATCAGGCTGGTATACCGGAAAGGCGCGATGACCGAGATATCGCCGGCGCGCATTGCCAGCACGATCGTCTGGTAGCCGAGCATCAGGAGAACGCTGGCGGCGGCGATGTGGCTGAGTGTCGTCGTCGACATCGGTTGCCAGCCGCCCATCGGCACGATCAGCACGGCGCCGACGAGCGTGGTCACAAGCGAAGTCGACACGGTGATATAAAGCGACGGGACGTCATGGCCGATGCGGCGGGTACAGAGGTCGCGGGTGGCGGTGACGAAAACGCAGGCGACCACGGTCAGCGCTGCCGGGGTGAACCCTTCCGGGCCGGGCCGCAGAACGATCAGCACGCCGATAAAGCCGACGACGATCGCCGTCCAGCGCCGCCAGCCAACCGGTTCACCGAGAAACAGGGCGGCGCCGAGCGTGACGGCGAGCGGCAGCGCCTGCATGATCGCTGACGCATTGGCGAGCGGGATCTGGCCAAGCGCGGAGATATAGGTGATCGAGGCCAGCGCCTCCATGGCGATGCGCAGCAGGATGACCGGCTTCATCAAGGTGCCGAGCGGCCGGAAGGCGCGGAAATAGAGGGCGACCAGGACCACCATCAGCGTGGTCAGCAGGCCGCGCACGAAAATGATCTGCCCGACATTCATGGCGCCGGTCACCGATTTGACCAGGGCGTCGTTGCAGGAAAACGTGATCATCGCCAGGCACATGAACATAATGCCGCGAAAATTGGTGGAGGATTGCATGCGTGCTGTCCTGCGGCGCCGGGCAAGGGCCTTGGCCTGCCGACGAATGGGGAGGCGAATCCGGGGTGGATCTCGCTCAATGTTTAAGCATTGGCCGCCGGTTTGTGCAAATGGGAACGCATGCGGCGGGTGGTTTTCTTGCGTTTCAAGTAGAGCGATCCGGCGACACTGAAACCAACGCCCGAAAAAACTACCGCCTGCGGGTAAAACGACCGCTCACGCACTTGAGTTTATTCGCGGAATCTTAAGTTTCGCTGCCTATCGTCGCCTCAATTCCGCATCCATTCGCATGACGCGATCGGCGGGGTGGCCGGGTTGAACCCTTGCAGGGTGGCCATTCCGGAGGTGCTTGCCGAAGCCAGGGAGAGGCTACGGCGCACATAGACCGCTGCTTCCACAAAGCGAAGCCGCCGCGCGGGCCTGTTTCCCATAAGAATAGTTCGGGGTGCGCAATGTCTTTCATCGATCGCCTGCTGCAACGCCTGCGCATCGTCACAAAGGTTCTGCTGTTCGTGGTTCCGCTCGTGGCGCTGATTGCCGGCATTGGTCTCATTGGCTTTTTCACGGCCCGCACGCTCAACGGCCACATGACCGTGACGCGCGAAACCATCAATAACCTCTCGGATTTCCAGGCTTTGCGCAGCGCGCTGCAGGCCTTTGCCGATGCGCCGAGCGAGGATACGCGCGCCAGCCTGTCGAGCCAGATCGACGAGCAGGAAGGCGGCGTGAAGGCGCTCGACGGTCTTTTGACGCGTGATCAGGACAAGGCGGAGATCGCGTCAGTGCTCGCGCTCGGCGAGGCGATGCGTGCGCAGACGGACAAGCTCTGGGCCACCAAGGTGGAGCAGGACCAGGTGACGACCTCGCTTGAGGCAGCGCTCGCCGACATGACCGAACAGGGCAATGGCGCCTACAAGCAGATCGACATCATCCGCAAGGAATCCGGCGAGAAGGAAGCCTTCGCCAAGGCGCTGCTGTTTGATGCCGCCGCCTATCAGGGGCTGGCCGAGCGCATCAAGAAGTTCCGCCTGCCGGTGACGATGGCGGTCAATCCCGATGCCAAGGTCGATCAGGCCGGCAAGCTGCTGCCGCATCTCCTGAAGCAGATCGGCGAGGCCGAGAAGATCGCCTCGGAGAAGGTGCAGAAGCCCATTGCAGAGGTGAAGGAACAGGCGCTGAAGGTGCAGGCTATCCTTGCCGGATCCGAGGAAAACGAAGCGAAGAAGAATGCGCTTGTTCCGATCCTCAGCAAGTTCTCCAAGTACGAGGCGGACTTCGCCAAGCAGGCGGCAGCCAATTCGGACACGGCGGCCAAGCGTTTCGTCGGCATGGATGCCGAGATTTCGCAACTGAAGGCGCTGATCGCTCTGATGGGCGATACCTTCAAGGGGCTCGACAGCACGCGGCTGCACATCAGCGAACTGCACCGCAAGCTTGACGAGGAGAACCGCGAGCTCGTCCAGGCCGATCTCAAGGCGGTTCGCGAGACGTCGGGCAAGCTCGGCGAGCTCGGTGGCAAGAATGCCGCCCTTCGCGACCTGCCCGCCAAGCTCGGACCTTCGCTCGACAACATCGACAAGGGCACGGCGGCATTGATCGATGTCGGTGCGCGCTGGCAAGCAGCCAAGGCGGAAGCTTCGGCCCTGGTCGCCGGTGCCAGCACGACGCTTGAGAGCTTCGTCAGCAGCGCGCAGGAAGCCGGCAAGGCCGACAGCCAGCGTTCCGCCGATGTTTCGATCGTCGCCATGGTTGCCGGTACGCTGCTTGCGATCATCGGCGGCCTGATGCTGGTGGAGACGCTGCGCGGTCCGCTGAAGCGTGTCACCGAGACGATGACGCGCCTTGCCAATGGCGATCTCGACGTCGCAATCGAGGGCCGCAATCGCGGCGACGAGATCGGCGACATGGTGCGCTCGGTCGCCGTCTTCCGCGACAATGCCGTCGAGAATGTGCGCCTGGGCCGCGAGGCCGAAGCCGCACGGGCGCTTTCGGCCGAAGAGGAGGCGCGCCGCGCCGCCGAGCGCGCCCGGATCGAGGCCGAGCAGATGCACGCGCTGAACGCGCTGTCTGACGTCCTCGCGGCGCTTGCCGACGGCAATCTCGAGGAAGGCATGGCCGAGGACCTGCCGGCCGACTACGTGATCATGGCCCGCACCTACAACAATGCCGTCGAGGCGCTTCGAGCAACGCTTGCCGACGTGCGTGTCGTCACCGGCGAAATCACCGGCGGCACGGGCAATCTTGCGGCGTCCGCCGACGATCTCGCGCGCCGCACCGAGCAGCAGGCGGCCGCCCTTGAGGAAAGCTCGCGTGCGCTCAGGCAGTTGACGGACATCGTCCGCGCGACGGCCGAAAGTGCGCGCAAGACCACGGTTTCGGTCGGCGAGACCAATTCCTATGCCCAGCATTCCGGGCAGGTTGTTGCCAAGGCGATCGACGCCATGGCCGAGATCAACCGCTCCTCGGAAAAGATCGGCACGATCATCGGTGTCATCGACGAGATCGCCTTCCAGACCAACCTTCTGGCGCTGAACGCCGGCGTCGAGGCGGCGCGGGCAGGCGAGGCTGGACGCGGCTTTGCCGTGGTGGCGCAGGAAGTTCGCGAACTCGCCCAGCGCTGCGCCGGTGCTGCGCGCGAGATCAAGGGCCTGATCTCCGAAAGCTCGGCCCAGGTCAGAAGCGGTGTCGCGCTGGTGCAGGAGACCGGCAATGCGCTCACCGTCATCAACAGCCACATCACCACGATCCACGACCTCGTCAGCAATATCGAGGCTTCGGCGGCCGACCAGTATACCGGCCTCAACGAGGTCAATTCGGCCGTCCACGAGGTCGAGCTGATCACCCAGCAGAACGCCGCCATGGTCGAGGAGAACACCGCCGAGATCCACGGGCTGCGTCGCCAGGTGGAGGCGCTTAACGAGAAGATCGAACGGTTCCGGACCGGAACTGACGGTATCGGTGCACACGGGCACGGCCGCGTCGGCTACGCGGCCTGAGGAACGAACTGTGATGGGGGGCATGTTCTCCGCCCCCTGTCGCCTTTGACGTCGCCCCTTGCTCCAACCCTCTCCCGGCTGGCGGGGAGAGGGAACGCGCCCCGCGGTTTGACATGCATTACGCGATAGCCGCAAAGCCCAAATCGCCGCAACATCCACGCGGAGGTACGTGGGGACACGATCGTGTGCCCCACATCCCTTCTCCCCGCTTGCCGAGGGAGAAGGTGCCGGCAGGCGGTTGAGGGGCCGCCTGCCGGTTGTTTTTCCAGATCTGGTATTGCTGAGCGATCAGCCGCCGGTGACGCTCATGTGGCGGGCGACGGCGGGACGGTTGTGGTCGCGGTCGATGATGAAGTCGTGGCCCTTCGGCTTGCGGCCGATTGCCTCGTCGATCACCTGGCTGAGGTAGGCGTCGTCATCGGAGGCCCTGAGTGCCGTGCGCAGGTCGGCGGCGTCGTTCTGGCCGAGGCACATATAGAGCGTGCCGGTGCAGGTCAGGCGCACCCGATTGCAGCTTTCGCAGAAATTATGCGTCATCGGCGTGATGAGGCCCAGCCTGCCGCCAGTCTCGGCGACCTCGACATAGCGGGCGGGGCCGCCGGTGCGGTAGGGAATGTCGGCGAAGGTGAAAGTCTCTTCAAGCCGTTGCCGCATCTCCGAGAGCGGCATGTAATGATCGGTACGGTCTTCCTCGATCTCGCCCATCGGCATGGTTTCGATGAGGGTCAGGTCCATGCCGCGGCCGTGCGCCCAGCGCATCAGGTTCGGGATTTCCTGATCGTTGAAGCCCTTGAGCGCAACCGCATTGATCTTGATCTTCAGGCCGGCGGCCTGGGCAGCGTCGATGCCTTCCATCACCTTGCCGAGATCGCCCCAGCGGGTGATCTGGTGAAACTTGGCCGGGTCGAGCGTATCGAGCGAGACGTTGATGCGCTTGACGCCGCAATCGGCAAGTTCGGCCGCGTGCTTGGCGAGCTGCGAGCCGTTGGTGGTCAGCGTCAGTTCATCGAGGCGCCCGGCTTCGATCTCCCGGCCGAGTTCACGCACCAGAAACATGATGTTGCGGCGCACCAGCGGTTCGCCGCCGGTGAGCCTGAGCTTGCGGACACCCTTGCCGATGAAGGCGGAACAGAGCCGCTGCAGTTCCTCGAGCGTCAGCAGATCCTTCTTTGGCAGGAAGGTCATGTGCTCGGCCATGCAATAGGTACAACGGAAATCACAGCGATCGGTGACGGACACGCGCAGATAGGTGATTGCTCGGCCGAAGGGGTCGATCATCGGGGCTGTCTTCTGCTGAAGCGGCAGAGCGCCAATCCTGTCAATTGCGGCTGTGTTCAAAACGTCTTTCTCCCAGCCCTTTCAATGTCGTCACTGAGGATGGCCGCGTCAAGGCGCATACTGTCGCAAAGTGTTGATCGGAAAAGACGGGTAATTCTCGTCGGGCGATTTCTGCGCTACTGCATGGAGTGTCGCTATATCAGAGCTGATCGAGGGATAGAACATGGCAAATAAAGATGTCGCCATGTCTCAAAGGGCCGCGGACGCTGCGGCGCCCCGCGATCGGCAAACAGGAGCAGGTGAGATGAGTGATTTCTGGCCGACGGAGCTGCGTGTGTCGAAGGACCGCCACCGGCTTGTCGTCACCTTCAACGATGGCGCATCCTTCGATCTCTCGGCCGAAATGCTGCGCGTGCTCTCGCCGTCCGCCGAGGTGCAGGGGCACGGGCCGGGCCAGCGGGTGACGGTGCCCGGCAAGCGCAACGTGCAGATCGTCTCGGTGCAGCCGACCGGCAACTACGCCGTGCGCATCGGCTTCGATGATCTCCATGATACCGGAATCTTCACCTGGAGCTATCTGCACGAACTTGGCGAAAAGGGTGCAGAGCTGTTTGCCGCGTACGAGCAGGAACTCGCCGAAAAGGGCATGTCACGCGACAAGACGGAAAAGCCGCGCTAACGTCGGCGCGGCGTCAGGCCAGTTCGTCCTCGTCCTTTAGCAACATCCCGATCAGCCGCTCCATGGAGCGGGTGACCACCATGCAGTCTTCCAGCGACTCGTCGTCCAGCAATCTCTCGATCAGCGCTGTGTGGATCTCCATGGCAGCCTCGGTCAGGCTGCGGCCTTCGGTCGTCAGGGACAGCCTGAGCACCCGTTTATCCTTCTCGTCGCCGCGTCGCAGGATCAGTCCGCGCTTCTCCAGCTGCGGCAGCAGCATACTCATGTTGGAACGGCCAACCAGCAGCTTTCGCGCCAGTTCCTGCTGCGAAATGCCGTCGAAGCGGTAGAGATTGATGAGGATGTCGAGATGCGGCGGCTTGATGTCGAGATGGGCGATCTCGCGAGTCACCGTCTGCTGCATGAGCTGGCAGGCGCGAGCGACGGCGATCCAGCTGCGGAAGCGGGGATGGTCCCAGGGAAAATGGTGTTCTGTCGTCACTTGATTTTTGTTCATCGTTGTACAATTATGTTCAGCATTGAACATATGAAGAGATTCCCACTATGGCATCCTTTGCGATCAAGGTCATCCGTAACGCTCTAAGGGGCGTTGCGGTGTTTTCCCCCGAGGCGGCCGGAAGGCTCGCCTTCAGGCTCTTCAGCGTCACGCCCGGTCGCAAGCCGAAAAATGCCAAGGAAAGGGCGGCGCTCGCGGCAGCGGCGCCTGTCATTGCCCAAGGGCAACCGGTGACGCTTTCCTATGCTGGCGGCTGGGTGCTGGCCCGCCGGTTCGCGGCGCCGCGCCATGCCGCCAATGCAAAGCGTGTTCTCCTGGTGCACGGCTGGGGATCAAGCAGCGACTATCTCGCCGCGATGATCGAAGGTCTCGTCAAGGGTGGCGCCGAGGTGGTGACGCTCGACTGGCCGGGCCATGGCGGCTCGCCGGGGCGCACGCTGACAATGCCTGCGGCTGTCAGGGCGATCGACGCCGCCTGGCGCCATTTTGGCAATTTCGACGTCAGCGTCGGCCATTCCTTCGGCGGCGGGAGCCTTGCCTGCGCGGCCGGCGGTATCGTCTGTGATGTGCGCAGCCACGTGGCGAAAAAGCTGGTGCTGATCGGCGCACCAAGCGAGATGACGTGGCTTTTCAAAGGGTTCGGAAAGGTTCTTCGTCTTGCACCGAAGACGCAGGATGCCTTCGAAGGCGTCGTCGAACGGCTTTCCGGCCGGCGCTTGGATGCTTTCGACGCAGCGCAGATCGTTGGCATGCTCGCGGTACCGACACTGATCGTCCATGCCGAAGACGACAAGGAAGTCGACGCCGAACACGCGCGCCGTTACGCGGCGGCCGGGCCGAATGTCGAAATGTACTGGGCAAACGGCTTCGGGCATCGGCGCATCGTTTCGGCAGCACCCGTGATCGATCGGATCAATGCCTTCATACACGCGGAAGGTCAAAAAGCCGCCGCCTGACCATTTTTCGTTGCTGCCGTCATCAGACTGTCATGCTATCGGTCGAAGGCTCGCTCGAGCCTTGGATCGACCCGCAGATTCCGGGCATCAGGCAGCATTGGAGGACGGCATGTCGATCATCACATCGGTGGAACAACTGAACGCGCTCTATGGCGGTGTTACCGAGGCATCGGTGGCCAAGGTCACCAGGGCGCTGACGGCGGAATACCGGCAGATGATCGAGGCCTCGCCCTTCTGCGCGCTTGCAACCGTCGGGCCGGAGGGGCTCGACTGTTCGCCGCGCGGCGATGACGATTGCGTCGTCCGGATCGCCGACGACGAGACGGTGCTCTTGCCCGACTGGCGCGGCAACAACCGCGTGGATTCGCTGGCCAACATCGTTCGCGATCCGCGGGTGGCGCTGATGTTCCTGATACCGGGTTCGAACACGACGATGCGCATCAACGGCACGGCGGTCCTCAGCGTCGATCCGGAATTGACGGGGAGCTTCGAGGTCGACGGCAAACATCCCCGCAGCGTGATTGTCGTGACGATCGGCGAGGTCTATTTCCAGTGCGCCCGCGCCGTCATGCGCGCGCAGCTCTGGAACCCCGAACGCTTCCTCGATCCTGCATCGCTGCCAACGCCGGGCACCTTGCTGAAGGCGGCCAAGGCCGATTTCGATCGCGAGACCTATGACCGCGAATGGCCGGAGCGCGCTTCCAAGACGATGTGGTAAGCTCGCGCAGGGCTGCAGGTTCTGCTGCCCGGTTCAGCGGTGCGCAGGCGTGGAGGTGCGGGTGCGGCGGCAAGGTCTGGCAGGTGCCTGCACGATCCTTTTCCTGTTTTTGGCCGTGGTCGGCAAGGCGTCGGCCGAACCGGCGCTCGCGAACAGACTGGCTCTGCTCGCCAAGGCCTATCCGGATGCGATCGAACGCATGGACGGTAATGCGCTGATGCTGCGCGACGGCGGACCAGCGCTCGTCATCGACGACGGCAAGCGCAAGAGCCACGCGGAGAAACTTGCCGCTGCCGATATCGAAGACAGCCTGTCGCAGATCTACCCGCTCGGCCGCTGTGCGGAACCGCCGCCGGTCAACTTCGACCCGGGGCGCATCCGCAGCGAGGCACTCATGAAACGGCTTTACGGCGGCAGCGCTGCTGCGGTGAAGCGCGATCTGGTCGGCGTCGATTGGTTCGGCAGACGGCTGCTGGTGACCAGGCGGCACGGTGCTGCGAAGTCTCTGCAGGCGGTCGAGGCCGAGCTTGCTCGACGCCCGGAACTCAAGCGCTTTGTCGTGCCCAGTGCGGGCACCTTCAACTGGCGCCCGATTGCCGGCACGGCAACGTTGTCCGTTCACAGTTTTGGCGCAGCCATCGATATCAACACCGATTTTGCCGATTACTGGCGCTGGGCGGGGAAGGCCAACGCCAAAGCCAAGGCGGGAACATCCGCCTATCGCAACCGCTATCCGCTGGAGATCGTCGAGATCTTCGAGCGCCATGGTTTCATCTGGGGTGGCCGCTGGTATCACTTCGACACCATGCATTTCGAGTACCGGCCGGAACTGATCGCGATTGCGCAGGCCACTGGCGCGAACGCTTGCCGCCAATAACAGGCGGGCGGTCGTGGATTGACCGCAGAGACGACTGGGGCCCGAACGCGAAAAGGCGCCCGGGAGGGCGCCTGGTCTACGTTGCCGATGCCAATGGGGCCGCTCAGCGCCGGTAGATCAGCCAGTTGCGGCCGGATTCCTTGCGCATGCCGTCTTCGAAGAGAACGGTCTTGTTGCGGCCGGCGTTCTTGGCCGAATAGAGCGCAATGTCCGCCTTGTTGTAGAGATCGACCGGATCCTCGGCGGCGGTTGCCATGCAGACGCCAACCGACAGCGTGATCGGGCCGTAGTTGACGCCGGTCTTGGAATTGCGGAAGGGCGTTGCGGCGAGCACCGTGCGGATGCGATCGGCGATCTGCAGGCATTCTTCCTGGGTGCTGTCACCAAGGATGATGGCAAATTCCTCGCCGCCGGTGCGGGCGACGAAGGCCTCGCGACGCAGGTTGGCGCGCAGCACGCCGCCGACGGTCGCAAGAATCTTGTCACCGACCGGGTGACCGAAGGTGTCGTTGACCTTCTTGAAGTGGTCGATGTCGGCCACGAGAAGGCCGGTGAAGTTCTTCAGGTGATCGTTGTTATAGACGGCAGCCAGGCTGTCGTCGAAGGCGCGGCGGTTGGCCAGCCGGGTCAACGAGTCGGTGTTGGCGATCCGCTTGTACTCGTCGAGTTCCTGTCGGATGACTTCCATCTCGAAGGACTTCTGCACGACCGTCTGCACGCGCTCCTTGCCCTGGCTCATCGTCTCGGCGGTCGCCTCGGTCAGGATGCCGATGGCATGGCGCAACAGGTCGGCGCTGGACGCGCTCTTGCTGACGATGTTGACATAGGCCTCGTCGAGAACCTTGTTGTAGTTCTCGAGTGCGAATTGCTCGTCCTTCAGCAAGGTGACGAGTTCGGCAAGCTTGGCGGCAAGCGTTGTGTGAGCGCGCTCGATACCGTTTGAACGGTGGATATGGCTGAAATACTGGGCGCCGATTGCGTCCAGCTCTTCCTGAGTCGCGCGGCTGCCGAGTGCTGCAAGCTCTTTCGACAACTGCGGGTTGGAGCCGAGATAGGCTTCGTAATAGAGCTCGTAATTGCGGGGGATTGGCGCGACACCCATCATGCGCATGGCATGGGTCACTTGCGCTGCGATATCGGGCGTCTGCGATTTGCCCGAGTTTGCCGTTTGCATGTGCAAACCCCCTAATATTAATCAGTGCTTACGGGTTATGATTTTTAGGGGCAAATGATTTGCGAAGTCTTAATATTTGCCGCCGTCGCGTGCCGCCGCTTGATCGTTTGCGGCTTTTTTGGCCGGTTTGTTGCGGAATTGCGACTTCAGACCGCGGCGCC
Source organism: Ensifer sp. MJa1 (assembly GCF_037026475.1). NCBI lineage: Bacteria > Pseudomonadati > Pseudomonadota > Alphaproteobacteria > Hyphomicrobiales > Rhizobiaceae > Ensifer > Ensifer sp. MJa1. Next base: position 545,290 of record NZ_JAKUMO010000001.1, read on the forward strand.
ACCATGGCGCCGCGGTGTATCAGAATGGATCAGGCCGGGCTGATCATCGTTTCCGGGCGGACGACGGCGTCGAACTCTTCGTTCGTCACGTAACCGCCGCCGACCGCTTCTTCACGCAGCGTGGTGCCGTTCTTGTGCGCAGTCTTGGCGATCTTGGCAGCGTTGTCGTAGCCGATCTTCGGGGCAAGGGCCGTCACCAGCATCAGCGAGCGGTCAAGCGCCGCCTTGATGTTGTCTTCGCGCGCCTCGATGCCGACGACGCAGTTGTCGGTGAAGGACACGGCCGCATCGGCGAGCAACTGCACCGACTGCAGGAAGTTGTAGGCCATCAGCGGGTTGAAGACGTTGAGCTCGAAATGACCCTGGCTGCCGGCAAAGGTGAGCGCCGCGTGGTTGCCGAAGACCTGGACGCAGACCTGGGTCAGGGCTTCGCACTGGGTCGGGTTGACCTTGCCGGGCATGATCGACGAGCCGGGCTCGTTTTCCGGCAGCGACAGTTCGCCGAGGCCCGAGCGCGGGCCGGAGCCGAGGAAGCGGATGTCGTTGGCAATCTTGAAGAGGGCGGCGGCCGTCGCGTTGATCGCGCCATGGCTGAAGACCATGGAATCGTGGGCGGCGAGCGCCTCGAACTTGTTCGGCGCCGAGGTAAAGGCGATGCCGGTGATCTTGGCGATTTCTTCGGCGACCTTTTCGGCAAAGCCGACCGGAGCGTTGAGGCCGGTACCGACGGCCGTGCCGCCCTGGGCGAGTTCGCAAAGGCCGGGGAGCGTCATTTCGATGCGCTTGATCGAGGAGGCGACCTGGGCGGCATATCCGGAGAATTCCTGGCCGAGCGTCAGCGGCGTTGCGTCCTGCGTGTGGGTGCGGCCGATCTTGATGATGTGGTCGAATGCCTTGACCTTGGCCTCGAGCGCCTTGTGCAGGTGCTTGAGCGCCGGCAGCAGGTCATGGATGACGCGCTCGGCGCAAGCGATGTGCATCGCCGTCGGATAGGTGTCGTTCGACGACTGGCTCATGTTGACGTGGTCGTTCGGATGCACGGGCTTCTTCGAGCCCATGACGCCGCCAAGCAGTTCAATGGCGCGGTTCGAGATCACCTCGTTGGCGTTCATGTTCGACTGGGTGCCGGAGCCGGTCTGCCAGACGACGAGCGGGAAATGATCGTTGAGCTTGCCGTCGATCACTTCCTGTGATGCCTTGACGATCGCATCGGCGATGTTGGAGTCCAGCCGGCCGAGCGCCTGGTTGGTGCGGGCGGCTGCCTGCTTGACGATGCCGAGCGCCCGGACGATCGAAGCCGGCTGCTTTTCCCAACCGATCTTGAAGTTGCCGAGCGAGCGCTGGGCCTGGGCGCCCCAATAGCGGTCGTTTGCCACTTCGATGGGGCCGAACGTATCTGTTTCCGTGCGCGTCGATGTCATCGTGATACCTGCCTTGATCATGCGGTTCATGAAGCCTGGGCGAGGGGCGCCGAGCGGCGGGCCTTCCCAGGGTGCCGGGCATCTCTCTGCCCCGCCGGCCGGAGCTTGTAAAGGGGCGTGGCGGGGCTGGCTATGCTACAATCGTTTGAAAGATCGCGGCGCGCATCGATGCCAGGAAGAAGCTGATTCGGCTGGTCGAAGCGCCCTTGCGCGGTTGTGATGTTTCAGTCACAGCCGCCGGCTTCTTTTGTGGCGGCAATGACGCGCCGCGGCGGGACCAAACACAGTTCCCAAACATAAAATCCATTCGGATCAAATTTTTATGGCTGCTGGAACGTCTTTGAAATGAGGCGTTCTCGGAGCTTTGAAAGGAGATCAGCAGCGGATGCAGGCCGGCGCGTTTCCTTTTCATTCACCATCCTTTTCTATAACTTTCGGTGCACGAGGGCGTGGCGAGAATCTGGCTTCAGCCGAATTCGGCGACAACGCGATACGGGGACGTAGTTTCATATGAGAATTATCAAGACGGCAGCGGTCGTAGCGCTCATGGGCAGCTGTGCGATTGCGACCATGGATGTCAGGCCGGCAGCGGCATTCACGCTTGGGGATTTTATCCGGGCAGGTCGAAAGAAGCCGGATGCCCAGCAGGTCCAACCGAATCAGGTGCTGCCCGGCGTGGGCGGGATGATCGATCCCCAGCAGAACATGGGGGCCAAGCCGCTGCCGAAGGTCACGGGCCCCAAGTACTACACCTACAAGGCGGAGCCGCTGCGCCGGATCTCCACCGATAAGCTGCTTGATCCTGTTGTCACGGGTTCCGTGCGCAACGATGCGCTGCCGCCGATGCTGCGCACGCCGCTTGCCGATGCGCGGCAGTTCCTGCCCGAGATCAGCGTGCGTGCCACCGGCGACGTCGCCAAGGCGGTCGAGGCGCACTACGGCGCCCGCATGGACTACATCTGGATCGGCGCCGAAGGCGTCAATTCCAAGGCGAAGGCTGCGGTGGCGGTTCTCGCCGATGCGGCCAAGGTAGGCCTCGATCCGCAGGACTATGCCGTCAGCGTGCCGGCCGATACGTTCGATCGCGGCGACATGATCGCTCGCGAGAAGGAACTGCTGCAGTTCGAGATCTCGCTTTCGGCTGCAACGCTTACCTATGTACAGGACACGGTGCGCGGCCGCATCGATCCGAACAAGATTTCCGGCTACCACGATTTCAAGCGCAAGTCCGTCGACCTTCTGCCGATGCTCGACAAGATGTCGGCAAGCGGCGACGTTGCGACGCTGCTCAACGATCAGAACCCCAAGAGCGCACAGTTCGCAGCTCTTTCGGTCGAGCTGGAGAAGCTGAGGGCCGACAAGAGCGTTGAGCAGCGGGTCGAGATTGCGCCCGACACGCTTCTGAAGCCCGGCCAGAGCAACCCCGAACTTGCCAACATCATCGCCGGTATCCGCCTCAAGGGCTCGGAGACGTTGAAGACCGAGCACGCGGCCGTGCTTGCCGCCTACCAGGGAGCACCGGAATACACGCCGGAACTTGTCGCTGTCGTCGAGGCCTTCCAGAAGGAACATGGCCTGAAGGCAGATGGCGTTGTCGGCCAGGCGTCGCTGCGCATCCTGACCGGTGGCGACACGGTTTCGAACAAGATCGACAAGCTCGAGATCGCCATGGAGCAGGCGCGCTGGCTGCCTGACGGACTGGGTGATCGCTACGTCTTCATCAACCAGCCGGCCTTCACCGCGACCTATACCGACAAGGGCGCCGAGCAGTTCTCCATGCGGGTGGTCGTCGGTTCGAAGACGAACCAGACCTATTTCTTCCAGGACGAGATCCAGACCGTCGAGGTCAATCCCTACTGGGGCGTTCCGCAGTCGATCATCGTCAATGAGATGCTGCCGAAACTCAGGAGCGATCCGAACTATCTCGATCGCATGGGCTACCAGGTCGAGGTCGGCGGGCGTCCCGTGCCGTCGTCTTCGGTCAACTGGAACGGTTCGACCGCGTCGGTTGCCGTTCGCCAGCCGCCAAGCAGCGACAACGCGCTCGGGGAGCTGAAGATCCTGTTCCCGAACGCGCATGCGATCTACATGCACGACACGCCGTCGAAGAGCTTCTTCAAGCGCGACAACCGGGCGCTCAGCCACGGATGCGTCCGGCTTGCCGATCCGCGCCGGATGGCTGCGGCCGTGCTCGGTACGAGCGTCGAGGATGTCGGCAAGGAGATTGCCGGCGGTCGCAACAAGGCGCTGCAGGTTCCGGTGAAGGTGCCGGTCTACGTCGCCTATTTCACCGCCTGGCCGAACAAGGACGGCGTGGTCGAATATTTCAACGACGTCTATGAGCGCGACATGTACATGGACCGGGCACTCGACGCGACGCGAGACGCGCGGCGAGCCGAAGGGTGACAAAAGAAAAAAGGCCGCGTCGAGCGGCCTCAGACCGCTGACAAACCCGTCGATATTTTCGGCGGGTTTTTGTTTTTGTGGCAGGCATTTTTGTTCGGGCTGTTTTGTCGGAGAGAAAGAAGGGGGCCTTGGCTTACGCCATG